>NZ_JBMDJU010000001.1:0-691097 GCF_057809355.1 Pseudomonas sp. FG29
GAGTGAGCGAACCCTCGCGCAGCGAGGGCCGGATGAACGGGCGGAGGGTTTTGGTGACTTTTGCCCCAAAAGTCACTCGCCCGGGAGGGCGAAACCAGAAACATCAGCAAAAACGCGGCAATTCGGAACAAGCGTCCGAAACATCGTATTGCCAGTCCGGTATCACGACCACTTTCCCTTCAAATCCTCAATGAACCATTTTTCAGCCGCTACGTTGCATACGCTTGCGAAAGGCCCCCGGCGTCTCCCCGCAGAGTTGCTTGAACCGCTTGGCGAAGGTGGCGCGGTCGGCAAATCCGATAGCGCTGGCGATCTGCTCCAGGGATTGCCCCGAGCCTGCCAATGCCTGTTGCGCCTGGCTGATACGCAGGCGTTGCAGGTAGTCGCTGGGTGTCAGCCCGGTCCATGCCTTGAAGCGGCGCAACAGCGTGCGAGGCGAACAGTGCGCCTGCTGTGCCAGGCACTCAAGATCGATGGCCTCGCCGTGATGCGCGTGCAGCCAGTGCAACAGGGGCGTCATCGGGCCTTCCTCGACTTCGGGCAGCAGCGGCGCGAAGCGCGTCTGCAGGCCTCGTTGGCGTTCGACCACCAGGGCTGCGGCCACCTGTCGTGCCAGACCCTCGCCACCATGCAGGGCGAGCAGGTGTAAACACAGATCCAAGCCAGCCTGCGCACCACCGGAGCAGAACAGACGGCCATCCTGTGTCAGTAGCTGCTCGCTGTGCAGGTGCACCTTCGGATAGCGCCGTGCGAAGGCGTCGGCCAAGGCCCAGTGGGTGGTGGCGCGGCGGCCATCGAGCAGGCCGGCCGCGGCCAGCAGAAAGGCACTGCTGCACAGGCTGGCGACCTGCTGCACCTGTCGTGCTGCCAGCCACGGCAACAGCCTGGCGTTGGCCTCCAGCGTACGTGTCACGGCGCTGCCAGTGGCCGGCAAAATCAGCAGATCGGCACGTTCGCCGAGATCCAGCCCGCCATCGACCTGGATCTGGGCGAAATCCAGTTGCACCGGCTGGCCATCCAGGCTGAAGCGCTGCACCTGAAAGCGCGGCGAGCCGCTCAGGCGATTGGCCATGCCGAAAGCGTCCTGCGCCATGCTCAGGCTGGAACACACGGTTTGCGGACAAACGTAGAGCGCGACACGCAGCATGATGAGCACCGAAGCGGGAGGTTGGCGATTATTGACATAAAGTTGTCTTCGTCGCCAATCGCGCTCACGTCTTCCGAAGGACAGACTAGGCTGCATCCATTACCCGAGCCCGTCACCATGATGACGGCAGATCGCAGGAGCGCCCCATGAGCCACCCCAACGCCGACCTGATCACGCGTTTCTACACGGCCTTCCAACAGCTCGACGCCGACGCCATGGCGGCTTGCTATGCCGAAGATGTGCGCTTTTCCGACCCGGTGTTCACCGGTTTGCAAGGCGCCGAAGCGGCTGATATGTGGCGCATGCTGTGCAAGCGAGCCGAAGGCTTCTCGCTGACCTTCGACTCGGTACATGCCGACGATCACGCCGGCAGCGCCCGTTGGGTGGCAACCTACCGTTTCAGTGCGACCGGTCGTCAGGTGGTCAACCATATCCAGGCGCGTTTCGTCTTCCGCGACGGCCTGATCGTCGAGCATCGCGATCACTTCGACCTATGGCGCTGGACGCGTCAGGCACTGGGGGCCAAGGGGCTGCTGCTGGGCTGGGCCCCGCCGGTACAGGGTGCCATTCGGCGACAGGCGGCACGGGGACTGGCGCAGTTTCGTGCGAGCTGCTGAGGCGAGCGAGTGAACGCAGTGGTAGGCTAACCGGTCTTAGAACCTGTTGAGGATCTCGCGAGCTAGAGCCAGGCAAGGCGAAACCAGGCGAAAAAGCGCAGTTTACGAGTTGTAAATGAGCATTTTGAGGCTGGTTTCAACGCAGCATGGCCGACGCGCAGCAGATCGTGAACAGGTTCTTAGCTTTCAATAAAGGGTGCGCACATGGTGTGCCGTATCTCCACTGCCAATCGAGACCTGCCGTGACCGAACTCATCGTAGCCGTAAAACAGGCCAAGGCCTGGGGCGTTCATGCCGTCACTGCCAGTGGTGTGATCCTCGCGCTGCTGGCGTTGCTGGCCGTCCTCGACGGTCAACCCAAGCAATGCCTGCTCTGGCTGGGCCTGGCCCTGCTGGTCGACGGGCTCGATGGTTCGCTGGCGCGACGTTACGACGTCAAGGGCGTGCTGCCGCATTTCGATGGCTCGACCCTCGATCTGGTCATCGACTACCTCACCTACGTGTTCATCCCGGCGATCTTCCTCTACCGCTTCATCCCGCTGCCGGACTACACCCCGCTGTTTGCCGTGGGCCTGATCCTGCTGTCTTCGCTGTTCTGCTTCTGCAACGTCAACATGAAGAGCAAGGACAATTACTTCGTCGGCTTCCCGGCGGCCTGGAATGTGGTGGTGCTGTATTTCTACATTCTCGACGTTCATCCCTGGATCACCCTCGGCATGATCGTCGCGCTGGCCGCGCTGACCCTGACCCAGATGAAGTTCCTGCACCCGTTCCGTGTGCGTCAGTTCATGCCGCTGAACATCGTCGTGACCTTCGTCTGGATGCTCTCCAGCGCCTTGCTGATCCTGCAGTATCCGCACCATTCGGTGTGGGTGATGGGGCTGTGGTTCGCTGCATCGGCTTATTTCGTCGGTATGTGCCTGTGGCGCTCGGCGCGTGAGTGGTTTCCCGCGCGCGGATGACGGCGACCGTCGAAAAGCCCTGGTTCGTCTACCTGGTGCGCGCTGCCAATGGCGCGCTGTATTGCGGCATCAGCGACGACCCTCAGCGGCGCTTCGCCCAGCATCAGGCAGGCAAGGGCGCACGTTTCTTCCATACCAGCCCGGCGCTGGCGCTGGCCTACGTCGAGGCCTGTGCCGGCAAGGGTGATGCCCTGCGCCGCGAGCGGGCGATCAAACGCCTGAGCAAGGCGGCCAAGGAAGCGCTCATTCCGGCCAGTGATGGCGACGCATCAGCCTGAGGCGGTGTGCGCCCGCACGCTGCGCGGTTAAGCTGGGCGCTTTGAACCTGCCGCGGAGCGCGCCATGCACGAGCTGATCCTGCACCACTATCCGACCTCGCCATTCGCTGAGAAGGCTCGCCTGCTGTTGGGCTTCAAGCAACTGTCCTGGCGCTCGGTGATGATTCCGCCGGTTATGCCCAAGCCTGATCTCACGGCTCTGACTGGCGGCTACCGCAAGACCCCGGTGCTGCAGGTCGGCGCCGACATCTACTGCGACACCGCACTGATCGCCCGCCGCCTGGACGCCGAGAAGGCGACTCCGGCGCTGTACCCGGAGGCGCAGGCGTTCAATGTCGCCACCTTCGCTCAGTGGGCCGACTCGGTGGTGTTCCAGCATGCGGTGTCGCTGGTCTTCGCGCCCGAATCCATGGCCGTGCGTTTCGCCAAGGTACCGCCAGAGTTCGCCAAGGCGTTCGCGGCTGATCGTGCCGCGCTGTTCTCCGGCGGCACGGCCAGCCGTCTGCCGCTGGAGCAGGCACGTCATCAATGGCCGGTAATCATGGGCCGTCTGCAGCAGCAACTGCGCAGCGGTGGCGATTTCCTTTTCGGTGAGGCGAGCGTCGCCGATATCGCCCTGGCCCACCCGCTATGGTTCCTGCGCGGCACCCCGGTGACCGCGCCTCTGGTGGATGATTACCCGGAAGTTGCGGCCTGGCTGGCGCGGGTGTTGGACTTCGGTCATGGCTCGCTGAGCGAAATGAGCAGCGAGCAGGCCATCGCCGTGGCGCGCGAAGCGACGCCGGCAGCCCTGCCGGAGGAAGACTTTGTCGACCCCAACGGTTTCCAGCCTGGCCAGATGGTACGCATCGCAGCGGTGGACTATGGCGTGGATCCGGTGGAGGGTGAGTTGCTGTTCGCCGGGCGTGAGGAGCTGATCCTGCGCCGTGAAGACGAGCGCGCCGGCACCGTGCATGTGCACTTCCCGCGTCTGGGCTTTCGTATCGAGGCGTGCTGATCGGTCGTAAAGATCGCGGCTAAAGCCCCTCCCACAAAGCTGCTTTCACAGCGCCCCGCTCGCAGGTTGATGACCTGTGGGAGGGGCTTTAGCCGCGACAGAGGCAGTTAGGGCGGCGGATGAAGCGTCGCCCATTCTGCGGCGGCTTCAACGCTTATCTGGCAACAGAAAGTTGCCCGGCCCGGCGTTTTCCAGCGTCGGCACTTCGGCCTCATCCTTGAGATCGACGCCGGACAGTTGCCGACGGCAGGCCTCGCGCATCAGGTACATCAGGCGGAAGGTGGCCATGCCGTAGCTCAGGCCCTCCAGGCGCACGTTGGAGATGCAGTTGCGGTAGGCGTCGTTGAGGCCGACGTGCGGCGCGTAGGTGAAATACAGGCCCAGGCTATCCGGTGAACTCAGTCCCGGTCGTTCGCCAATCAGGATCACCGTCATCTTTGCCCCCAGACGTTCGCCCACCTCGTCGGCCACGGCGACCCGTCCCTGTTCGACGATGGCGATGGGCGCCAGTGACCAGCCTTCTTCCAGCACCTGTTCCAGCAAACGGTCGAGAAAGGGCAGGCTGTGCTTCTGCACCGCCAGCGACGACAGGCCGTCGGCAATGACGATGGCCAGGTCATAACCCTGGCCATGCTCTGCGGCGTAGTCATCGAGCAGGCGTGCGGCATCCTCGTGCAGACGACGCCCCAGATCCGGGCGTTGCAGGTAGGTGTGGCGGTCAGCCGCTGCGCTGTGCAACAACAGCGTGGGCAACTGGCGGTCATGCAGCGCTTCGCGCAGCGTTGTGTGGTCGAACGGCAAATGCACGGCGTCACGGGCCTGGGCGTGGGCGAACTGGAAATCCAGTTGCGCAGCAGTCGGCAGGCTGGTACCGGCGCGGCCCAGGGCGATGCGCGCGGGCGTCAGTTGACGCAGGTGCTGCCAGGGGTTTGCGGTGGCGGGGGACTTATCGCTCATGACGACCTCGACTGATCAGGACAACTGGGCCAGGGCCTGACGAAATGCCGGCGGCAGTTCTTCACCCATGCGCAGTTGCCCGCCCTGTTGCTGGAAGATGCCCATACGCGCCAGCCAGGCCTCGAACTCCGGCGCGGCGTGCAGGCCGAGCACCTTGCGCGCGTACAGCGCGTCGTGGAACGAGGTGGTCTGGTAGTTGAGCATCACGTCATCCGAGCCGGGAATACCCATGATGAAGTTGATGCCGGCCGTGCCGAGCAGGGTCAGCAGGGTGTCCATGTCGTCCTGGTCGGCCTCGGCATGGTTGGTGTAGCAGATGTCGCAGCCCATGGGCACGCCGAGCAGCTTGCCGCAGAAGTGATCCTCCAGCCCGGCGCGGATGATCTGCTTGCCGTTGTACAGGTACTCCGGGCCGATGAAGCCGACTACGGTGTTGACCAGAAACGGGTTGAAGTGCCTGGCCACGGCGTAGGCGCGGGTTTCGCAGGTCTGCTGGTCGACGCCATGGTTGGCGTTGGCCGACAGTGCGCTGCCCTGGCCGGTTTCGAAGTACATCAGGTTGTTGCCGAGGGTGCCGCGCTTGAGGCTCAGGCCGGCTTCGTAGCCTTCCTGCAGCACCTTGAGGCTGACGCCGAAGCTGGCGTTGGCCGCCTCGGTGCCGGCGATGGACTGGAACACCAGATCCAGCGGCGCGCCGCGCTCGATGGCAGCGATGGAGCTGGTGACGTGGGTGAGCACGCAGGACTGGGTGGGAATCTCGTAGCGCTGGATCACCGCATCGAGCATCTCCAGCAGGGTGCACACCGCGCTCATGCTGTCGGTGGCTGGATTAATCCCGATCATGGCATCGCCATTGCCGTAGAGCAGGCCGTCGACCACGCTGGCGGCGATGCCGGCCGGGTCGTCGGTGGGGTGGTTCGGTTGCAGGCGGGTGGACATGCGCCCGCGCAGGCCCTGGGTGTTGCGAAAGCGAGTGACCACGCGGGTCTTCTGCGCCACCAGCACCAGATCCTGAATGCGCATGATCTTCGACACCGCCGCGACCATCTCCGGCGTCAGGCCAGGGGCCAGCGCCCTGAGGCTGGCTTCGTCGGCGACGTCGCTGAGCAGCCAATCACGAAAGCCGCCTACGGTAAGGTGGCTGACCGGGGCGAAGGCCTGGATGTCGTGAGTGTCGATGATCAGGCGGGTGACTTCGTCGCTCTCGTAGGGAATCAGCGCCTCCTGCAAGAAGTGCTTGAGCGGCACCTCGGCCAGGGCCATCTGCGCAGCAGCGCGCTCGGCGTCGCTACTGGCGGCAACCCCGGCTAGGTAGTCGCCGGAGCGTGCCGGCGTGGCCCTGGCCATCAGCTCGCGCAGGCTGTCGAAACGCCAGGTCTGCAGCCCGACGCGATGAGTGAATCCGGCCATCGGCTGACTCCTCGTGCAGTGTAAGAACACAGCGCCGGGCACGGGGCCCGGCGTTTCAGGTTATCAGATCGGGTTGGTCTGCGCGGCGGCGGCCTCACGCTGATCGGCGGTGCACAGGAAGTACAGATAACCGATGGCCATCAGCCCCAGGAAGATCAGTGCCAGCACGCCGTTGAACCAGATCATCGCACTCAGGCAGACCAACGCGATGGCCAGGGCAATGGCCGGCACCACCGGGTAGCCCGGCGCGCGGAAGCTGCGCGCCAGGTTCGGTTCGCTGCGGCGCAGCTTGAACAGGCTGAGCATGCTCATGATGTACATGACGATGGCGCCGAACACGGCCATGGTGATCATCGCAGCGGTCAGGCTCATGCCTTGCAGGTTGATCACGCCGTCGCTGAACACGGCGGCGATGCCGATGACGCCACCGGCGATGATCGCGCGGTGCGGCGTCTGGAAACGGTTGAGCTTGGCCAGGCCCTTGGGCAGGTAGCCGGCGCGGGCCAGGGCGAAGAACTGGCGCGAGTAGCCGAGGATGATGCCGTGGAAGCTGGCCACCAGGCCGAACAGACCAATCCACACCAGCATGTGCATCCAGTTCGAGTCGTTGCCGACCACGGCTTTCATCGCTTGCGGCAGTGGGTCGTTGATGTTCGACAGCTCCTTCCAGTTACCCACGCCACCGGCGAAGATCATCACGCCAATGGCCAGCGTCACCAGGGTCAGGATGCCGGCGATATAGGCCTTGGGAATGGTGCGCTTGGGATCCTTGGCTTCCTCGGCGGCCATGGCGGCACCTTCGATAGCCAGGAAGAACCAGATGGCGAACGGGATGGCGGCAAAAATGCCGGACACTGCAGCACCGCTGAATTCGTTGCTGCCAGCCCAGCCGTCGAGTACGAAGTTGCTGAAGCTGAAGCCCGGTGCGACCACGCCCATGAACACCAGCAGTTCCAACACGGCGAGCACGGTGACCACCAGCTCGAAGGTGGCGGCGATACTCACGCCGAGGATGTTCAGGCCCATGAAGATCACATAGGCCCCGACGGCGGCGATTTTCGGGTCGAGATCCGGAAATTGCACGTTGAGATACGAGCCGATGGCCATGGCAATCGCCGGTGGCGCGAAGACGAATTCGATCAGCGTGGCCAGGCCGGCGATGATCCCGCCGGTGGGGCCGAAGGCGCGCAGGCTATAGGCGAACGGGCCGCCCGCGTGAGGGATGGCGGTGGTCAGCTCGGTGAAGCTGAAGATGAAACAGGTGTACATCACCGCCACCAACAGGGTGGTGACGAGAAAGCCGAGCGTGCCGGCCACGCCCCAGCCGTAGCTCCAGCCGAAGTATTCCCCGGAAATCACCAGGCCTACGGCGATGCCCCATAGGTGCAGGGTTCCTAAAGTCGGTTTCAGTTGTGAAGTAGTCATCAATGCGCCCTCGAAGTGGAAACGGCAGTGCGTCGGCAGACCGTACGTGGCCCGAGAGTAACCAGACCTGGCCACGCTGACTTGACCCGCAAAGCTGTGGAGTGCGCCGCAGAGTCAAGTCAGGGCCTTGCCCCAAATTCGGGCTGTTTTTGCACCAAGATGCCGCATCTGGCTGTGTTGCAGGCCATGTCGAGGCGCGCTGCTTGCTCACTGGGTGCTTTATCTAGGCTTTGCGGGGCTCCATGCCCTGTGTGGGTGCGTGTAAAAAATCACTCTTTCAGTAGATGCGAAGGACGTGCCGAAGCGCTTGAGCGTCTGCGGCGATGCCAGGCTTGTGCTGCTGCAGTCATTGGGAAGGGCAAGGCACAGGATTTGCTAATACTCCAGCAATCCTGCTGCGGTTGTTACTCAATGTTTCAGTCTTCGAGCTTCGCCAGCCCCGTTTCCGACCTGCTCAATGCCAGTGGCAACCTGGGTGTGCTCTCGGCGGCGGCCAGTGGTCTGGATGGTTTCATCAGCCGGCATGGCGGTGACGTTGATCGTATCTTTGGGGTTTCCGGTATCGATCCCGAACTGATGCGGCACCCGACCCTGAGCCTGGATCTGGGGCGCTATTGCCGGGTGCTTGAGGAGGCCGCCGCGCAATCGGGCTGCGATAACTTCGGTCTGTACTACGGCCAGCAATTCCGCCCGCAGGCGCTGGGGCTGCTGGGCTACATCGGCTTGTGCTCGGCAACGCTGGAGGAGGCGCTGCGCAACTTCGCTGCGGCCTTTCCCCTGCATCAGCACGACACCCTGATTCGTCTGGTGGATGTCGGCGAATGCTACCGCTTCGATTATCGCGTCGAGCATGCCGCGATCATCGGCAAGCGCCAGGACGCCGAACTGACCATGGGCATGCTGCTCAACCTGATGCGTCACCAGCGTGGACCGAACTGGGCGCCGCGTGCCGTGCACTTCGAACACGCCCGGCCGGAGGCCTGGCAGGATCACCTGCGCCTGTTCGATGCGCCGGTGCAGTTCAACCAGCCGTGTAACTCCATGCTGATTCCCAAGCGTGACCTGGCCGGGCAGGTGATGGCCGATGCCGACCCCATGCTGCTGATGGTGATGCAGGACGCCATTCGCCGTCTCGGCGCGCAGAGCCAGCAACCGCGCGATTTGCTCGCGCAGGCGCGCGGCCTGGTGCGCAACGCCCTGCTGCAGAGTGAGCCTGGGCTGGAGCAGATCGCCATGGCGCTGGATCTCAGCGGCGCCTCATTGCAGCGCCGCCTGCGTGAGCAGGGCCTGAGCTTCTCAGGCCTGATCGATGAGGTGCGGCGTGAACTGGCGCTGCATTACCTGCGGCAGAATCTGTCGATCACCGAGCTGGCGCCGTTGCTCGGTTATTCGGAAACCAGCGCCTTTTCGCGCGCCTTCCGCCGCTGGTTCGGCGTCAGTCCACGGCAGTGGCGGCGTGATGAGGTTTAGCCGCTCGCCTCGCGGTCAGTAGGCCGCACGAATCGCTGTCGGGTTGTAGCCCTGGATGATCTGGCCGCGCATATCGAGCACCGGGATACCGCGTCCGCCGATGGCGTCGTACTGGCGCCGGCCGACTGCATCTTTCTCGATATCCACCTCGCGGTAGGCGATGCCATCACCCTGCAGTAGCTCACGGGTCTTGGCGCAGTAACCACACCAACTGGTGGCATAGAGCACGATCTCGCCGCTGGCATTGCCGGCCTGCGGTGGGTTGAGCCAGCGGTCGATCTTGTCCCAGTTCTGCCACAGGGCCAGGGCAGCGAGCAGCAGCACAATCGTCTTCATGGTTGCGCGTCCTTGTGTGATAGCGCGGTCATCTCAGCCTAAACCGCGCCAGGCCATACCGCCATGTCAGTCCGTAGGGTGGGCGTAGGGTGGGCTTCAGCCCACCAGAACGCAAGGTAGTACGCCTTCTTTGGTGGGCTAAAGCGGATCGCTGCCCGGCCAACCCTACAAATGCCTCAATCCTGTCGACGCTTGAGCTGATCCTTCAACTGGGTCGGCAACTGGCGAATGATCAGCATGTCGCGGCCCTCGTCGTACTCGACCTTCGAGCCCAGCAGGTGTGCCTCGAAGCTGATCGACAACCCTTCGGCGCGGCCGGTGAAACGCTGGAACTGGTTGAGGGTGCGCTTGTCCGCCGGAAATTCCGGGGCCATGCCGTAATCCTTGTTGCGGATGTGCTCGTAGAAGGCGCGCGGGCGGTCTTCGTCGATCAGCCCGGAGAGCTCGTCCAGCGTGATCGGCTCGCCCAGTTTGGCCTGGCTGGTGGCGTAGCCGACCAGGGTCTTGGTCTTCTCGCGGGCCTGCTCTTCGGGCAGGTCTTCGCTTTCCACGAAATCGCTGAAGGCCTTGAGCAGGGTGCGGGTTTCGCCCGGGCCGTCGACGCCTTCCTGGCAACCGATGAAGTCGCGGAAGTAGTCCGAGACCTTCTTGCCGTTCTTGCCCTTGATGAAGGAAATGTACTGCTTGGACTGCTTGTTGTTCTGCCACTCGCTGATGTTGATGCGCGCAGCCAGGTGCAGTTGGCCGAGGTCGAGGTGCTTGGCTGGGGTCACATCCAGCGCATCGGTCACCGCCACGCCTTCGCTGTGGTGCAGCAGGGCGATGGCCAGGTAATCGGTCATGCCTTGCTGATAGTGGGCGAAGAGCACGTGGCCGCCGGTGGACAGGTTGGATTCTTCCATCAGCTTCTGCAGGTGCTCGACAGCCTGGCGGCTGAAGGCGGTGAAGTCCTGCTCGCCATCGAGATAAGCCTTGAGCCAGCCGCTGAACGGGTAGGCGCCGGATTCCTCGTGGAACAGGCCCCAGGCCTTGCCCTGCTTGGCGTTGTAGCTCTCGTTGAGGTCGGCTAGCAGGTTTTCCATGGCTTGCGAGGTGGCCAGCTCGCTGTCGCGGGCGTGCAGCACGGCAGGGCTGCCGTCGGGCTTCTTGTCGATCAGGTGGACGATGCAGTGACGGATCGGCATGGCGGTCTCGATGGGCAAATGAAACGAAGGGCGAAGTTTACCCGAAGCGGGTCATGGATTCTGATGTGGATGCATCGGTGAAGGAGATGTAGCAGGTCGCGGCTAAAGCCCCTCCCACAACTATCAGGAATTCCCGTGGGAGGGGCTTTAGCCGCGACAGATCTTCTACCTCGGCGCTGTTGCAGTTGCGTAGGGTGGATGACGCTTTTCCATCCACCGCTTCGGCTGCGCATCGGTGGACATAAAGAGCGATGTCCACCCTACAGTTGGCGGCGTTGCTGCAGGGCCCGCAAGCGCTCGATCACATAGCGCACATGCAGGTGCAGCTCGTACAACTGGTTGGAGTACGACAGCGGCACTTCCACCGCTGCCAGCTCGTCCTCCATTTTCTCCAGGCGCTCGATCTCGCTGCCCAGTTCGTCCGGTAGGGAGCCGGCATGCAGCTTGCGGTCGATCTCGCGCAGGTACTTGTACCAGCGGTAGATGCGCGCGCGGATGCGCCACTGGTAGATCGGCCCGACCGCCTTGAACAGTGGGATCATCACCACGATCAGGGGAATCAGCAGGATGATGTAGCGGTCGGCCAGCGAGGCGATGCGAAACGGCAGGTAGCGCTGCAAAATCGGCAGCCCTTTGGCGTAGTAATGCTCGGCATCCTTGTGTAGCTCGAAGGTACGGGGCTCGGCGCTGGGGAAGGTGCCGGCGGCATCGAGCAGCGTGCCGTTCTTCATCACCTCGCGGCTGGCGTCGAGAAACAGCGGCACCAGGCCGGGATTGAAGTCGTCGTTGACCACCAGGGTGGCCACTGGCGCGAGGGTGACAATGTCGCGATCCGGTGCGTTTCTGGCTAGATCCAGCAGGCCTTCGCCGACCTTCACCTGATTGAAGAAGGGTAGGCGCGCCTCGTAGGCGGCGGCGCGGCGAAAGTGCGCCAGGGCGATGTCCGGATTGGCCGCCAGTTGCTGCACCAGGGTGTTTTCCGCCGGGCCGACGAAGAAGGCGGCGTCCAGCTCGCCGGCCATCAACGCGCGAGCGGCCTTGCCGCCGCCAATGCTTTGCCAGGTATCGGGATACTGTTCGGGGAGGATGGCATTGGCGCCGAGAATGGCGTCGCTGGCGGCGCGCGTGCCACTGCCTTCGCCGCCGAGGCCGAGGCGCAGTGGCTGCAGGTCGGCGATACGATCCAGACTGACCGCACGCCGGTAGAACAGCCACAGCGGCTCCTGATAAATCGCCCCCAGACTTCGCAACTGCTGCTGCTCGTCGGGCGCCAACTGACGTTCCAGGCCACTCTGTACCAGGGCAATCTGCACCTCCGGTTTCTTGGCCAGCAGGCGCTGCAGGTTGTCGCGTGAGCCTGAGGTCGGTACCAGCGTCAGCTCGAAACCTTCCTTGGCCAGCTCCTCTTTGAGGCGTTCGGCGAACTGCTGGTAGGCGCCGCCCTGCGTGCCCGTAGCCATGCTCGCGCTCATCGGCGGTGGCGGTGCGACGAACTGGAACAGCGCCCAGACCAGGCCGGCCACTACCGGGACGATCCACAGGTTGGCCAGGATCATGATTTTCAGGTCATTGAGTACGCGGCGCATGAGGCTTCCTTTCGGCGGGTTCCATGCAAGGATAGAACCCCATGCGCTTCCAGGTCATCCGCATGGTAGATCGGTGACGCGTGATCCACCTTACGCCAGCGCTTTGTGCCTGGCGCGCAGATGATCGATCAGCAGCAGGGCGCCGAGTAGTGTCACTGCATAGAGGGCATCATTGCCGAGCATCGCCAGTACGGCGGCACAGAGCAGAGTGCTGAGCCCGGCCAGCAGGCGCCAGACGCCGCGCAGCAACACCCAGCCGGCAGCCATGCTGAGCAGGTAGATGAGCACGAAGTTGCCGTTGGCGTAGCGAATCAGATCATCCACCGACAACTGCAAGGTGGCCGACAGCACGGCGCACAGCGCGCAACTGATCACCACCAGCAGCAGCGCCTTGCCGGGGACGCCCTGACGGTTGCGCACGGCCAGGGTGGCGGGCAGGCGGCCTTCTTCGGCCAGGCTCCAGATCAGCCGGGCGAACCCCTGGATATATACGTTCATTGAGGCGAAGCAGGCCAGGTAGCCCAGCACCGCCACCAGCGCGCGCGCCTGCTCGCCCAGCAGTTGCTCGAACAAGCGCGGCAGCGCGGTGGTGTCGCTGTGCACATCGCCGTAGGTGGCGAAACTCAGCACCGCCACCGAACAGGCCCAGTACACCAGACCCGCCAGCAGCACACCGAGCAGCAGTGCCAGGGGGAAGTCCCGTTCCGGGTGTTTGAATTCCTCGCCCAGGTGAGTGAAGGCCTCGATGCCGACGAAACACCAGAACATCACCCCCAGTGCCGTTGGCAGCAGGTGCCATTGACCGTCCATGGATGGCAGAAGCGGTTGGCTGGCGCGTGGCAGATCGCCCATCCACCAGATCAGCGCCACGCTGGCGACGATGGCCACGGCAATCAGCCCCTGCAGCAAACCCGAAGCTTTCGGCGGGCGCTGGCCGAGCAGGAAGATGGCGCCCAGTGTCGCCAGTTCGATGGTCAGCAGGCCGACGCGGTCGAGATCGAACAGCGCCAACCAGAAGCCACTGGCGATATGCAGTGCAGCGGGCAGCCCCACGGGCAGCACGGCGAGAAATAGCAAGGCACTGACGCCTTCCATGCGCAGACCGAAGGCGCGGCCGATCAGGTGCGGTGCACCGCCAGCATGTGGGAAGCGCTTGCCCAACTGAGCGAAGGTGAAGGCCACCGGCAGCACCAGGGCAATCAGGATCATCCAGGCCCATAGCGACGCCTGGCCCGCCGCCGTGGCTGCCAGGGCCGGCACCACGAAGATGCCAGTGCCGAGCAGTGAGGTGCTGAGCAGGGCGACACCCTGCAGCAGGCCCAATTCCTTGTTCAATCGACTCATGGGGTATGCTCGTCACTTTTCCGATGCCGCCATGGTAGAGCGCCGCCCGCTTGCAGGCTGTCGCCTTTTGCCGACGAAATGGCGGTTCTGCCCGTCAACCTGATTGCCGCCCGAGAAACACCCCGTGGACAAGTTCGATCGCCAGATCCTCGCCCTGCTGCGCAGCGACGCGCGCACCTCCGTCAGCCAGATCGCGCGCGAGGTCAACCTTTCCCGTTCGGCCGTCAGCGAGCGCATTCGTCATCTGGAACAGAGCGGGGTGATTCGCGGCTACCACGCCCAGGTCGCGGTGCCGGGCGAGGGCGGGGTCAAGGCCTTCCTTGAGCTCTTCTACCAGAACGGCCGCTGCCAGGATTACGTCGAGCGCATGCGCGAATACCCGGAAATCCGCCATTGCAGCGGCATTAGCGGCGAGACGGACATGCTGGTGCTGGTCGAGGCGCCGAACATGGCGCGCTTGAGTGAAGTGCGCGCCGCCATCGAAGCCTTCCCGCAGATGCAGCGGGTCAAGACTCATATCGTCGTGCAGGACTGGCCGCTATGAGCCTGCGCGTCCTGCATAGCTCCGACTGGCACCTCGGCCAGCACTTCATGGGCAAGACCCGCCAGGCCGAGCACCAGGCCTTCTGCGCCTGGCTGCTGGAGCAGGTGCGCGCGCATCAGGTGGACGTGCTGTTGATCGCCGGCGACGTATTCGACACCGGCGCCCCGCCCAGCTATGCCCGCGAGCAGTATTACCGCTTGGTGGTGGAACTGCGCGATGCTGGCTGCGCCCTGGTGGTGCTCGGTGGCAATCACGACTCACCGGCCATGCTTGGCGAGAGTCGCAGCCTGCTGGCACAACTGGGTACTCGAGTGGTACCGGGCGTCGGTGTCGAACTGGCCGAACAGGTGCTGGTACTGAATGATCGTGAGGGCCAGCCGGGTGCCATCCTCTGCGCCATCCCCTTCATTCGCCCGCGTGACGTCATGGCCAGCCAGGCCGGGCAAAGCGCACAGGACAAACAGCAATCGCTGCAACAGGCCATCGCCGAGCATTACCGGGCACTGCACGAGCTGGCGCTGAGCAAACGTGAGGCGCTGGGCCAGGCACTGCCAATCATCGCCACCGGCCACCTCACCACCGTCGGTGCCAGTGCCAGCGAATCGGTGCGGGAAATCTACGTCGGCAGCCTGGAGGCCTTCCCCACCAGCGCCTTCCCGCCTGCTGACTATATTGCTCTCGGCCATATCCACCGCCCGCAAAAGGTGGGTGGCCTGGAGCATATCCGCTACTGCGGCTCGCCCATCGCCCTGTCCTTCGACGAAGCGCGCCAGCAGAAGGAAGTGCTGCTGCTGGAGTTCGGCGAAGCCGCGCTGCAATCGATCACGCCACTGCCCGTGCCGGTCTTCCAGCCCATGGCCAGCCTGCGCGGCTCGCTCAAGGAACTGGCCGATGCCATCGCCGAGGTGGCCAAGCAGGGCACACCCGAACGGCCCGTATGGCTGGAAGTGCAAGTGAGCACCGACGACTACCTCAGCGACCTGCAGAGCCGCATCAATGCCCTTTGCGAAGGTCTCCCCGTCGAAGTGCTACGCATCCGCCGCGAGCGAGGCAATGCAGCAGCCAGCCTGGCCAGCGAAGCACGGGAAACGCTGGACGAACTGAGCGTAGAAGACGTCTTCGCCCGCCGCCTGCAACAGGAAACGCTGGAGGAAGAGGATGCTCAGCGTTTGCAGGGGCTGTATCGGCAGGTGTTGGAGGCAGTGCAGGGGCAATAACAACGCGGACGATCCATCGAGAGGGACGCTTATGGCCAAAGTGACACTGAAGGGTTACATCCTGGTGCCGGAAAAGGACTTGCAAGAGGTTTGTCGCGAGCTGATAAACCATCGGCGCCTGACGCTGAACGAGCCTGGTTGCATAAGCTTCACCGTTACCGAGAGCGCCGAGAACCCGTTGCGCTTCGATGTTTTTGAAGAGTTTGTCGACCGGCAGTCCTTCGATGTTCATCAGGCCCGCGTGCGTGCTTCTCGCTGGGGGCAAGTGACCGTCGATGTAACGAGATACTATGAGATCCTCGATGAGAAGATCGGTTGTTGCTGGCCAGATGTATATTTTGCTTGTCGAGTGCGTCAACCAATCAAGCATTCTCTTGGAATGAGCTTAAGCAGGCGTTAGGAGGCTGTATGGGAGCATTGAAATGGAGCTTCAAGGAGAAATGCATGTCGGCCTTCTGGTTGATATGCAGCGTTGCTTGGGCTGTGGCCGTATGTGTTCAGTACAGTGAGGTTCGCATGAGTGCTTCACTGCAAAGTCTAGGGATGATTTGTCTGTTACTGAGTTGGGCGCTGGCACCGCAAATATTCTTGCAGCCATTAAGTCTGTATACCCAAAAAACAATCCCCAAGGTGCTAGTGGTTGGCTTACTCGGGTTATTTGTTTTTCAGTCGCTTTCACTGGTGACGAGATATATGGCGTAGCCTTGCGAAGAAGACGGCCGCTTGCGCATCGCCCTGGGTATGGCATGACTCTTCTTATCTCCTCTTGGGCCAGCGCCTGGTCAGACCTTGGCCTACAGCCGCCGTCCGGCCTGTTCGACCAACTCGTCCGTGCCTACGAAGAACCTCAGCGGCACTACCACTCACTGCAGCACCTGCATGAGTGCCTGGCGCATTTCGAGCAGGCACAGCATCTGGCGCAGCAGCCTGGCGAGGTGGCCATCGCGCTCTGGTTTCATGACGCCATCTATGACGTGCGCGGCAAGGATAACGAGCGCCAGAGCGCGGACTGGGCCTGCCGGGTGCTGGCGAGTTGTCAGGCCAGTCAGGCGACGCTGGAGCGTGTCGAGCGGCTGATCATGGTGACCCGGCATGATGCGACGCCGAGCGAGGCGGATGAGCAGCTGTTGGTGGATATCGACCTGGCCATCCTCGGCGCCACGCCAGAGCGCTTCGCCGAATATGACGCTCAGGTGCGCGCCGAGTACGCCTGGGTGCCGGGTTTCGTCTACCGCATGAAGCGCCATGGCGTGCTCAAGGCATTTCTGGCTCGCCCCTGCATTTACAGCACCGAGCATTTCAAGGCGCGCTATGAAGCGCAGGCGCGTCGCAATCTTGCTGGCGTGCTTTGACAGGCCGTTGGCGCGCCGGCCGTTCTATGCTGTGGATGCCGACCCTTTTAAGGCGCGCCCCTATCGAATGGCACTGAGCCGCCAGATGAACCGAGCAACGCCGAGGCGAGTTGAACCACCTAACTCGCATCCCTGAACGAGGACGTCTCCATGGCAATCATCCGATCGACCCTGGTGTTCGGCGCCCTGCTGCTGGCCGGTTGCAATGGAACTGCCGGCGTAAGCGGTGGCGCTTCCACCACCCAGCAATGGCTGGGCCGTTGGAACGGGCCGGAGGGCACCTACCTGGACATCACCGGCACGCCCGCCGACTACCGCCTGACCATCGCCAATCTCGACGGCCCACGGCGCTTTGTCGGCCGCGCGCAGGATGGACAGATCGTCTTCGTTCGTGATGGCGTGGTGGAAAGCATCCGTGCCACCGACGGCGAAGCCACCGGCATGAAGTGGCTGCTGGACAAGCGCAACTGCCTGACCGTACGCAGCGGTGAGGGCTATTGCCGCGACTGAATCCTCGATATGCCAGAATGACCGCCTTCAACGGCTTACGACCTGTGCATGAAAATCCTCAGCCTGCGCCTCAAGAACCTCAATTCCCTCAAGGGCGAATGGAAGATCGACTTCGCCGCCGAGCCCTTCGCCGGTAGTGGACTGTTCGCCATCACCGGGCCGACCGGCGCGGGCAAGACCACGCTGCTCGACGCCATTTGCCTGGCCCTGTATCACCGCACGCCGCGCATGAGCACGTTGTCAGCCAGTGGCAACGAACTGATGACCCGGCACACCGCCGACTGCCTGGCCGAGGTCGAGTTCGAGGTGAAGGGGCAGGGCTACCGCGCCTTCTGGAGCCAGCGCCGCGCGCGTGACAAGATCGATGGTGCGCTGCAGGCGCCCAAGGTGGAGCTGGCGCGTATCGCCGATGGCGAAATTCTTACCGACAAGATTCGCGAGAAGGAACAGCTCACCGCCGAGCTGACCGGCCTGGATTTCGAGCGTTTCACCAAGTCCATGCTGCTGGCCCAGGGCGGTTTTGCCGCCTTCCTCGAAGCCAACGCCAATCAACGCGCCGAGCTGCTCGAAGAGCTGACCGGCACCGAGGTCTACGGGCAGATTTCCCAGCAGGTCTATGAGCGCACCAAGGCTGCCGAACAGGCACTGGGCCTGCTGAAAAGCCGCGCTCAAGGCATGGAGTTGCTGGACGAGGCGCAACGTATTGAGCTGCAGGCCGAAGCCGAGCGTTTGGCGCAGGAGCAGGCGCCGCTGCAGAGCGAACAACAGACGCTGCTGGCCGGGCAGCGTTGGCGGGAGGCGCTGCTGCGCGCCGAGCAACAAGCCGGCGAGGCAGAGCAAGGGCTGGAGCAGGCCCGTCAGCGTCAGGTTGCAGCGACCGATGACCTGCAGCGCCTCGCAGCCAGTGAACCCGCCGCACGCCTGCTGCCATTGCACCAGGCCTGGCAGCAGGCGCAGCACGATTGCCAGCAGGCTGAACAAGGGCTTCTCACGTTACGCGAGCAGATGCGGGCCTGCGCCAAGCGTGAGCGTCAGGCGTTATGGCAGGCCAGCTGCCATGCCACGCATTGGCGTGACGAGCGCCAGGCCGCCCTGACTCAGGTGCAGCATCAGCACGCCGAGGTGCAGGCATGGCTGGGCGAGCGCAGCCAGCATGCGCGACTGGGCGAATTGCTCAGTGGCTGGGACGAGCGTTTTGCACAGCGGACAAAGGGCGTGCAAGCGCTGCAGACGACGCAGACGCGCCTGAACGAATCCGCCGCACAACTGACGACGTTGCAGCGCCAGCGTGAAGAGCAGGGCGTGCGCTTGGCGACGTTGCAGCAGCAGGTGCGGCAGGCGCATGACGCCGAGGTGCAGCAACAGAGCGCCGTGCAGGCACTGCTGGGGGACGCGGGAGAGGCCGGCTTGCGCCAGGACTGGCAGCGTCTGCAAGCTCGCAGTCGGGTATTCGACCGGCTGCAGCAGTTGGCGCAGAGCCGCGAAGCGCTATCCAGGCAGCTCGCCGAACTGCCGCCGCGCCTGGCCGAGCTGCATGCACTGCAGAGCGGCAAGAACGCGGAGATCACAGCCCTGCGTGAGCGCTACAAGTCCACCAAGCTGCAGGTCTCCGACAAGGAAAAGCTGCTGGAGCAGGAACAACGTATTCAGGATCTGGAGGCCCATCGCGCCCGCCTGCAGCCTGGCGATGCCTGCCCGCTGTGCGGCTCGCACGAACATCCCGCGATCAGCCAATACCGGGCCTTGAACGTCTCGGCTACCGAACAGGCGCTGGCGCAGTGCCGCAGTGAGTTGAGCGAGCTGGAAAGCCAGGGCGCCAATCTGCGTGATGAACTGACCCGTCTGGCCGCGCAGATCGAGCAGGTGCAGGCGCAACAGGCGCAGGCCGAGGCGCAATTGCTGCCGCTGGATCAGCAGTGGCAGCAACAACTGAACGAGCATGACATCCGTCTGCAGGACGTTGCCGAGTTGGCCGTTCTGCAACAGCAGCACGAGCACGAACTGGCGGCGCTGCAAGCACGCCTGGAAACCGTGCAGGCGCAGCAAACCGAACTGCAGCGCCTGCGCGAGGTGCGTGAAAAGGGCGAACGCGAGCAGGCCGAGGCCGAGCGGCAGCAGGCATTGCTCAGCCGCGATCTGGACAACACCCAGGCGCGCCTGGCCGAGCAACAGACTTATCTGAGCGATTTGCAGGTCGAGCAGGCGCAGTTGATTCAGGCATTGCTGGCCAGTCTGCAAGGCTTCGCCAGCGAGCTGCCGGCCGACAGTGCAGGCTGGTTGGCGCAGCAGAAAGCCGCCTGGCAAGCCTTCCAACAAACACAGGCCCGCGAACAGCAGTTGCTACAACTCACACGCGAGGCACAGCGACAGCTGGATGAAGCCCAGGCTCAGGCCGAGCAATGGTTGC
This sequence comes from Pseudomonas sp. FG29, assembly GCF_057809355.1. Classification (NCBI taxonomy): domain Bacteria; kingdom Pseudomonadati; phylum Pseudomonadota; class Gammaproteobacteria; order Pseudomonadales; family Pseudomonadaceae; genus Pseudomonas; species Pseudomonas sp. FG29. The sequence continues at coordinate 19,744 of NZ_JBMDJU010000001.1, forward strand.
AGCGTTGGCAGGAGGCGGGGGCGCCGAGCCTGGAGGCTCCTGCACCAGCCGCCGACCCGCAGCAGGCACTGCGCGAGGCGGCCGAGCGGCTGGCCGCCACCCAGCGTGAACGTGATGGCCTGGCCGGTAGCGAACACGCCCAGATCGCCTTGCTGGCGCGCGAACAGCAACGGCTGCAAAGCTGCCTGCAGACCTGGCAACAGGCGCTGGCAAGCAGCCCCTTCGTCGATCAGGCGGCGTTCGAGGCGGCCGTGCTGGGCGAAGACGAACGCCAACGCTTGCAGCAGCTCAAGGCCGATCTCGAGCGGGCGTACACCCAGGCCACGACCCTGCTGGCCGCAGCCCAGGCCGAGGTGCAGCGCCTGCAGGCCGAAGCGCAAACCGATCTGAGCCTGGAGGCGCTAGCCGAGCAAATTCAGGCATTGCAGGAGCGTTTGCGTGGCCTGAGCGAGCGCCAGGGCGAGCTGCGCGCGCAATTGCAGGCCGACGAGGCGCGGCGCAACAGCCAGCAGGCGCTGTTCGCCGAGATCGCTGCGCAAGAGGGTGAGCATCGCCTGTGGCAGCAACTCAATGGCCTGATCGGTTCGGCCGATGGCGCCAAGTTCCGCAAGTTTGCCCAGGGCCTGACCCTCGATCACCTGATTCACCTGGCCAACCGCCAACTGACGCGCCTGCACGGGCGTTACCAGTTGACGCGCAAGAGCAGCGGTGAGCTTGAGCTGGAAGTGCGCGATACCTGGCAGGCCGATGTGGCGCGCGATTGCCGCACGCTGTCCGGTGGCGAGAGCTTTCTGGTCAGCCTGGCCTTGGCCCTGGCGCTGTCGGATCTGGTCAGCCACAAGACCAGCATCGACTCGCTGTTTCTCGACGAAGGCTTCGGCACGCTGGATGGCGAAACCCTGGAAGTGGCGCTCGATGCCCTGGACAACCTCAACGCCAGCGGCAAGACCATCGGCGTGATCAGTCACGTCGAGGCGATGAAGGAGCGCATTCCCGTGCAATTGCGGGTACACAAGGGCGTCGGCCTCGGCTATAGCCGGCTCGACGCGCGGTTTGCGGTGAAGGAAGGAGCGTAGTGATGCTGATGCGAGCGAAGGATTCCACCCTGCTGGTGATCGATCTGCAGGAGCGGCTGTTGCCGGCCATCGACGGCGGGGCGGCGGTGGTCGAACAGGCCGCCTGGCTGGTGCAGGTGGCGCAGCGCCTGCAGGTGCCGGTGATCGCCACCGAGCAGTATCCCAAGGGGCTGGGTTACACCGAACCGAGCCTGCACGAACTGCTGCCAGGTGACGGGCTGCGCGAGAAGATTCATTTCTCGGCAACTGCCGGGGCCGGGGTGTTCGATTTGCCTGGTGGTGAGCGCCAGCAGTTCGTGGTCTGCGGCACGGAAACCCATGTCTGCGTGCTGCAGACGGTCATGGGCCTGCTGGCAGCGGGGCGCGAGGTGTTCGTGGTGGACGAGGCCGTCGGTTCGCGCCGGCTGCGCGACAAGGCCCTGGGGCTGGCGCGCATGGAGCGTGCGGGGGCGGTGATCGTGTCGCGTGAGATGGTCGCCTTCGAGTGGTTGGAACAGGCGGGCACTGAGCTGTTTCGCGAGATCAGCAAGGGCTTCATTCGCTGAAGCGGTCGCGGCTGAAGCCCCTCCCACATTCCGGGCCTGGGAGTCCCATGTGGGAGGGGCTTTAGCCGCGACACGCGCACAAGCATTCCGCCACGCTCGATCTACGGCTAGAGTGCTGGCGCCTCTCCCATCCTTGGATGTGCCTGCATGACCTTCGCCTCCTGGCTGACCATCGGCCTGTTTACCTTCACCTATCTCGGCATGGCCGCTGGCGGATTGCGCGGGCTTCGCGTCGACCGTAGCTGGATCGCCTGCAGCGCTGCGGTGCTGTTGCTGGTCAGCGGTGCGCTGAGCATGGACGATGCCGCGCATCATCTCGACCCTGGTGCGCTGCTGCTGTTGCTGGCGTTGATGCTGATTTCCGCGCAGTTTGATTTTTCCGGGGTGTACGCCTTGCTCAATCGCTACCTGACCGAGCATGCCGAACGCCCGGCGGTACTGCTGGCCGGTGTGGTGCTTTTGGGCGGCTTTCTATCGGCGATTCTGGTCAACGATATCGTTGCCTTCGCCCTGACTCCGTTGCTGTGCCGCAGTCTGCATCAGCGTGGTCTGGAGCCTCGGCCCTTTCTGCTCGCGCTGGCGCTGTCGTGCAACGCCGGTTCGGCGGCCAGCCTGATCGGCAATCCGCAGAACATCCTCATCGGTCAGGCTGGTGGGCTGGATTTCTGGGGCTATGTCGCGGTGGCCGGGCCGCCCGCGCTGGCAGCCATGTCTATCGTCTATGCCGTGATCTGGCTGCAGTGGCGCCACCGCTGGGGCGAGCCACGGCCGCTGAAGGCCGGCGATACGCCGGTGGAGCATATCTACGGTGCGCGCAGTTACCTCAAGCCGCTGCTGGCCAGCCTGGCACTGCTGGCGCTGTTCGCCACGACGCTGCCGCGCGAGCTTTCCGCCTTGCTCATCGCGGTGATGGTGATGGTGTCGCGCCGCGTGGACAGCCGCGACTACGTGAACAAGGTGGACTGGAACCTGTTGCTGCTGTTCGTCGGGCTGTTTCTGGTCAGTGGCGCGGCGCTGCAGTTGCCGCAGCTGGCGCAAGGCGCGGCCTGGCTCGCCGAGCATGGTGTGCTGCCGCAGGGCGTCTGGTCATTGGCGGCGTCTTCGCTGGTGGCCGGCAACCTGATCGGCAACGTGCCCTTCGTGGTGCTGCTGCTCGGCTTGATGCCGGAGCTGCCGCATTCGGTGCTGATCGGCTTGGCGGTGATGTCCACGCTGGCTGGCAACCTGCTGCTGATCGGCAGCGTGGTCAACCTTATCGTTGCCGAAGCGGCGAAGCGCCAGGGCGTCAGCCTGGGCTTCGTCGACTATGCGCGCAGTGGCGTCCCGGTGACGCTGTTGAGCATGGCGGTCGCCGGACTCTGGCTGGGTCTAGGCGGCTGGGTGCCTTGGTAATGATGGCGTAGCGCGGTAGGGCGGACTCAGGAGCCTAGGCGAACAGTCCGCCGTTGGTGGTGGTTAATGGATCGTGGTGGCGTACTGCTGCGCGTATACGCCTTGCCTAACTTAAAGAGTCGCGGCTAAAGCCCCTCCCACAAATCAGCCTGCTGGATTGGCTCAACGCCAGTGGCTCTGGCGCCATGTGGCGCGCGCCTGTGCATCCTTGAACGTCCAGGCCACCAGGCGGCTCTGCTTCTGTCCCTGGGACATGCCGAGAATCCGTACCTCGGCCGTCCCCGCCTTGGCCAGCCAGCCTTGTAGCAGTTCGACGTTGCTGCCTTTCGACACCAGGCTGCTGAACCACAGTACCTGCTCTGCCGCTTGTGCGCTTTCGCTGGCCATGCGCTTGAGAAAGCCAGCCTCGCCGCCTGGGCACCAGAGTTCGGCGGCCTGGCCGCCGAAGTTCAGCACCGGCAACTTGCGCTTCGGGTCGAGCTTGCCGAGGTTGCGCCATTTGCGTGTGCTGCCGCTGCTGGCTTCGGCGGCACTGGTATGGAAGGGCGGGTTGCACAAGGTCAGGTCGAAGCGCTCGTCGCTGCGCAGCAGGCCGGTGAAGATCTGCTCGGCATTAGGCTGATGGCGCAGCTCGATGGCGCCGCTCAGTTTCGCGTTGGCGTCGACGATGGCACGTGCCGAGTCCAGCGCGGCGGCTGCGATATCGGCACCGAGAAAGTGCCAGCCGTATTCGCAGCGGCCGATCAGCGGGTAGATGCAGTTGGCGCCGACGCCGATATCCAGCGCGCGTACCCGTTCACCGCGTGGAATCTGCCCGGCGTTGTCGCTCGCCAGCAGGTCGGCAAGGTTGTGCAGGTAGTCGGCGCGGCCGGGAATCGGCGGGCACAGGTAACCCTCCGGGATATCCCAGTGCGCGATGCCGTAGTACTGACGCAGCAGCGCGCGGTTGAACACCTTGACCGCCGCCGGGTTGGCGAAGTCGATGCTCGGTTTGCCATAGGGATTGGTGATCACAAAGGCTCCCAGTTCGGGGCTGGCCTTGATCAGCGCGGGAAAGTCGTAGCGCCCCTTGTGGCGATTGCGTGGGTGCAGCTCGCCTTTGGCCGGTGCCGTCTTCACGGCGGCAGGGGCGGGCTTGCGGGGGCGCTTCGGTAGTTGCGGCATGGTGGTCATCTGGTCTGGCGGGCGCGGGATTTTCCCATAGTCGGGCTGGGTGCGCACTGCCAGCAACCAGCATGGGTGCAGGCGCGCGTTGTAGGGCGGGTGCAACCCGCCAAAGGCGCTCAGAGCGGAAAGAGCAGCGGCACCAGCGCCACGCTGACGATCATCACCAGCAGGGTGAAGGGCACGCCGACCCGCACGAAATCACCGAAGCGGTACTGACCCGGGCCGAGCACCAGGGTATTCACTGGCGAGGAGATCGGCGTCATGAACGCCGCCGAGGCGGCCAAGGCGACGGTCATGGCGAAGGGTAGCGGCGAAGCTCCCAGTGCCTGTGCAGTGGCAATGGCCACCGGCGCCATCAGCACTGCCGTGGCGGTGTTGGAAATGAACAGGCCGATCAGGGCGGTCAATGCGAACAGGCAGGCGAGGATCAGCCGTGGCCCGGCATCACCGAGGCCGCCGACCAGTCCCTGCACCGCCAGCTCGACGCCGCCGGTCTGCTGCAACGCCTGGGCGAAGGGCAGCATGCCGACGATGAGGATCAGCGTTGGCCAGTGGATGGCGCGGTAGGCGCTGTCCAGATCGATGCAGCGAAACGCGCCCAGCAGGAGGCAGGCGATCAGCGCCGCCTGCACGTTGGGCACCAGGCCACTGACCATCAGCCCCACCATCACCGCCAGGCTGAGCAGCGCGTAGGGCGCCTTGCGTGCGGCCGGAGCCACCTCAGCCACTTCTGCCGGCAGGCTGAGCACCAGAAAGTCGCGGCTCAGCCCCTGCAAACGGTGAATATCGCGCCAGGCACCGGCCACCAGCAGGGTGTCGGAGGCCTTGAGTTTTTCGTCCACCAGCACACCTTCCAGCGCCTGGCCCTGGCGGCGCAGGCCGACCACGTTGAGCTTGTGCCGCGAGCGAAAACCCAGCTCCTGGATGGTCTTGCCTGGCAGCTGCGACTCCGGCGGCAGCGCCACCTCGGCCAGGCCCAGTTCATGGGCGTGCAGGCTGAAATACGAATGCGGCAGCGGCATGGGTTCCAGGCCCAGCGCCTGGTAGCTGCCAAGCAGGCCGATGGTAGGGCTGGCGATATCCACCAGCAGCACGTCACCTGGCTCCAGCTGTGTGTTGCCGCTGGCCATCAGCAGCAAAGTACGCAGGCGCTGGCGGCGTTCGATGGCAATGACGTTGATGCCATGCTCGCGGCGCAGTTGCAGTTCGTTGAGTACCTGATTGGCCAGCGGCGAGTCGGCACGTACCTGCAGGCGCCGCTCGCGCTCGCTGAGGCGATAACGCTCGGCCAGGTCAGCCAGGGTCAGGCGTGGTGGTTCGGCGTTACCGGCATCGCCGCGCACCAGCCAGCGCCGCGCGATCAGCATGTAGCCGACGCCAAGCGCCAGAATGCTCAAACCGATGGGCGTGAAGGCGAAGAAGCCGAAACCATCCAGCCCGGCACGACGCAGTTCGGCATGCACCACCAGATTCGGCGGTGTGGCCACCAGGGTGAGCATGCCGCTGATCAACCCGGCGAAGGCCAGCGGCATCATCAGGCGCGCCGGGGCGATGCGCAGGCGCGCGGCGACGCCGAGCACCACAGGGATGAAGATCGCTACCACGCCGGTGGAACTCATCACCGAGCCCAGGCCGGCCACCGCCAGCATCAGCAGGATCAGCAGGCGCGTCTCGCTGCTGCCGGCCCTGGCCACCAGCCAGTCACCCAGGCGGTAGGCGATGCCGGTACGCACCAGGCCATCACCGATGATGAACAGCGCGGCGATCAGGATGACGTTGGCGTCGCTGAAGCCGGCCAGGGTCTGTTGCAGGTCGAGCACGCCGGTCAGTGGCAGGGCGACCAGCACCAGCAGGGCGACCACGTCCATGCGTGGCTTGCCGATGACGAAGAGGGTAACGGCGCCGGCCAGCAGACCGAGCACCCAGAACAGATCAGGATTCATCGCACTTCCCGGTAAACAGGGACGCGATTATCTCAGGGATAACCCAGCGTGGCCTTGATCTGCTGCAGGTTGGCTGCAATCCAGCGCTTGTCGAACGGCCCCCAGTCGCGGATGCGGTAGTGCCCGGCATTGTTGCGCTCGCCTTCGCCCTGCTCGAACTGGCAGTCGATATCCAGCTCCGCCAGGGCGGCGAGGGTGTCCTGCGCGGTGCGCCGTGGCATGCCGGTGGCTTCCATCAGCGCCGGCACGCTGCTGGCCTGGCCGCTGTCGATCAGCCAGGCCAGGTAGAGGCGGCGGTAGAAGCTGGTTTTGGTCTTGCTTACGTCCATGTCGTGCTCCCGGTTACAGGCTGGCGATCAGCATATAGGTGCCCGCGCCGGCCAGGTAGCCGAGCAGCGCCAGGCCGCTGATGCGCTTGAGGTACCAGAGGAAGTTGATCTTCTCCATGCCCATGGCCGCCACGCCGGCAGCCGAGCCGATGATCAGGCAGCTACCGCCGGTGCCGGCGCAGTAGGCGAGCATTTCCCAGAAATTGCCGTTGACCACGAAGTTGCTCAGCCAGGGCAGCTCGCTGGTGTTGGCAGCCAGGGTGAGTGCCTCGGGGCTGATCAGCGGATACATCTTCATCGCACCGGCGACCATCGGCACGTTGTCCACCACCGCCGAGAGCATGCCGATGGACAGGGCGATGCTATAGACGTTGCCCAGGCTGTCCTTGAGTAGGGTGGCGACCTGGATCAGGTGGCCGGCGCTGGACAGCGCGGAGACCGCCAGCAGGATGCCGAGGAAGAACAGCACGCTGGTGATGTCGATGCGGCGCAGTACGCCGACCACCGAGAGCGGATCCTTCTCTTCGCTGTTCTTGCTGCGGTGGATGATTTCGGTCACCACCCAGAGCACGCCGAGGCCGAAGAGAATGCCCATGTAAGGCGGCAGGTGGGTGATGGTCTTGAACACCGGCACGAAGATCAGCGCGCCGAGACCGAGGCCAAACACCAGATTACGTTCGAAGGGGCTGGTCGGATCGCGGCGGCTTTCGTCGCTCTCTCTCAAGCGTGGCGACTCGATCTCGCCGCGCAGGATGAAGCTCATGACGATCAGCGGGGCCACCAGGCAGACCAGGCTGGGCAGGAACAGCTTGACGACGATGCCGCTGGCGGTGACCTGACCACCGATCCACAGCATGGTGGTGGTCACGTCGCCAATCGGCGACCAGGCGCCGCCGGCATTGGCCGCGATCACCACGATACCGGCGTAGAACCAGCGTTCATGACGGTCGGCGATCAGCTTGCGCAGCAGCGAGATCATCACGATGGTGGTGGCCAGGTTGTCCAGCACCGAGGACAGGAAGAAGGTGATCAGGCCGACCAGCCACAGCAGATGCACGCGCTTGTGAGTGCGGATGCGGTCGGTGATGACCTTGAATCCCTCATGCGCATCGATCAGCTCGACGATGGTCATGGCGCCCATGAGGAAGAACAGAATCTCGGAGATCTCACCCAGGTGGTGGCGCAGTTCTTCGATGGCGTGATGGGTATTGGTACTCGAGCCCGCCGTGCCGGAGCCGATCATCGGCAGGATGGTGTCGGCGCCCATCACCAGCAATGTCCAGACGATGACGGCGGTGAGCAGCGCCGAGGCGGCCTTGTCGACTTTGAGTGGATGCTCCAGGGCAATACACAGGTAACCGAGGACGAACACGACTGCCATCAACGCATACATGGAGAATCCGCCTTTTATTTCTTATCGAGGGGCTGAGGTCGGTAGGCGGTGGAAGATGCCTGAAACAGCTTGTAAAAGGGAAGACCCTGATTGTCGCAACGGCGCTGCAAGCATGCTAAGTGGCGGTTCTGCCAAGGTTGGCCGATTAATCGCAGGCATAAAAAAGCCCGCCCCTTGCGAGGGCGGGCTTTCTTCACGCGTGGCGCTTAGAGCGCGGCGATCTTGCCGCGCTGCTCGACCATCTTGGCCAGGGCCTGTTCGGCCTCGGCCAGTTTGGTGCGCTCCTTCTCCAGCACTTCGGCTGGAGCCTTGGCGACGAAGCCTTCGTTGCTCAGCTTGCCACCGACGCGTTTGACCTCGCCGTCGAGGCGGGCGATTTCCTTGTCCAGGCGCGCCAGCTCGGCGTCCTTGTCGATCAGCCCAGCCATCGGCACCAGCACTTCCATCTCGCCGACCAGGGTGGTGGCGGACATCGGCGCTTCTTCACCGGCAGCCAGCACGCGCACGGATTCGAGCTTGGCCAGTTTGTTCAGCAGCGGCTCGAAGTCAGCCAGACGGCGTTGATCTTCCGCCGAAGCGTTGGCAACGATGATGTCGATACGCTTGGCCATGGAGATCTTCATCTCGCCACGGATCTGCCGTACGCCGAGCATCAGTTGCTTGACCCACTCGATGTCGCCTTCGGCGGCTGCGTCGATGCGGCTCTCGTTGGCCACCGGCCAGGGCTGCAGCATCAGGGTTTCACCTTGCACACCGGCCTGGCTCTTGATGCGCTGCCAGATTTCTTCGGTGATGAACGGCATGAACGGGTGAGCCAGGCGCAGGATCACTTCCAGCACGCGCACCAGGGTGCGGCGGGTGCCGCGCTGGCGCTCGAGCGGCGCGCTCTCGTCCCACAGTACCGGCTTGACCAGCTCCAGGTACCAGGCGCAGTACTGATCCCAGACGAATTCGTACAAGGCTTGAGTTGCCAGGTCGAAGCGGAAGGCGTCGAGCTGACGGGTGACCTCGGCTTCGGTGCGCTGCAGTTGGCTGATGATCCAGCGATCCACCGAGGACAGCTCGACTTCTTCACCGTTGACGCCAGTGTCCTGGCCATCGGTGTTCTCGATGACGAAGTTGGCGGCGTTCCACAGCTTGTTGCAGAAGTTGCGGTAACCCTCGACGCGGCCCATGTCGAACTTCACGTCGCGGCCGGTGGTGGCCAGCGAGCAGAAGGTGAAGCGCAGGGCGTCGGTGCCGTAGCTGGCGATGCCTTCGGGGAACTCGGCCTTGGTCTGCTTGGCGATCTTCTCGGCCAGCTTGGGCTGCATCATGCCGCTGGTGCGTTTTTCCAGCAGCTCGTCGAGGGTGATGCCGTCGACGATGTCCAGCGGGTCGAGCACGTTGCCCTTGGATTTGGACATCTTCTGCCCCTGGCCGTCACGCACCAGGCCGTGTACGTAGACGGTCTTGAACGGAATCTGCCCGGTCAGGTGGGTCGACAGCATGATCATCCGGGCGACCCAGAAGAAGATGATGTCGAAGCCGGTGACCAGCACGTCGGTCGGGTGGAAGGTCTTGAGGAAGTCGGTCTGCTGCGGCCAGCCGAGGGTGGAGAACGTCCACAGGCCGGAACTGAACCAGGTGTCCAGCACGTCTTCGTCCTGACGCAGGGCGGCATCGCCGAGGTTGTGCTTGGCGCGTACTTCCGCTTCGTCGCGACCGACGTAGACATTGCCCACTTCGTCGTACCAGGCCGGAATGCGGTGGCCCCACCACAGCTGACGGCTGATGCACCAGTCCTGAATGTCACGCATCCAGCTGAAGTACATGTTCTCGTACTGCTTGGGCACGAACTGGATTTCGCCACTCTCGACCACGGCGATGGCTTTCTCGGCCAGCGGCTTGGTGGAGACGTACCACTGGTCGGTCAGCCACGGCTCGATGACGGTGCCGGAACGGTCGCCCTTCGGTACTTTCAGCGCGTGATCTTCGATCTTTTCCAGCAGACCGGCGGCCTCGAAGGCGGCGGCGATCTGCTTGCGCGCTTCGAAGCGATCCAGGCCGGCGAACTGTGCCGGAATGCTGGCTTCGACCTGCTCGTTGACGCTGCCATCGAGGTTGAACACCTGAGCCTGAGCCAGCACGGCGGCGTTCTTGTCGAAGATGTTGATCAGCGGCAGGTTGTGGCGCTTGCCCACTTCATAGTCGTTGAAGTCGTGCGCCGGGGTGATCTTCACGCAGCCGGTGCCGAACTCGGGGTCGCAGTAATCATCGGCGATGATCGGGATGCGGCGGCCCAGCAGCGGCAGCTCGACGTAACTGCCGATCAGCGCCTTGTAGCGCTCGTCTTCCGGGTGCACGGCCACGGCGGAGTCGCCGAGCATGGTTTCCGGGCGGGTGGTGGCGACGATCAGGTAATCCCTGCCTTCGGCAGTCTTCTTGCCGTCGGCCAGCGGGTAGCGCAGGTTCCACAGCGAGCCTTTCTCGTCGTGGTTTTCCACTTCCAGGTCGGAGATGGCGGTGTGGAACTTGGTGTCCCAGTTGACCAGGCGCTTGCCGCGGTAGATCAGGCCGTCTTCATGCAGACGGACGAAGGCTTCCTTGACCGCTTCGGACAGGCCGTCGTCCATGGTGAAGCGCTCGCGCGACCAGTCCACCGACGAACCCAAACGGCGGATCTGCCGGGTGATGGTGCCGCCGGACTGGTTCTTCCACTCCCAGACCTTCTCCAGGAATTTCTCGCGGCCCAGGTCGTGACGACCGATGCCCTGGGCGGCGAGCTGGCGCTCCACCACCATCTGCGTGGCGATACCAGCGTGGTCGGTGCCCGGCTGCCACAGGGTGTTGCGGCCCTGCATGCGGCGGAAGCGGATCAGCGCATCCATGATGGCGTTGTTAAAGCCGTGACCCATGTGCAGGCTGCCGGTGACGTTCGGCGGCGGGATCATGATGGTGTACGGCTCACCGCTACCTTGGGGGGCAAAGTAGTTGTTCTGCTCCCAGTTCTGGTACCAGTTGGATTCGATGGCGTGCGGCTGGTAGGTCTTGTCCATGCGCGGCGGGACCCTTGTGACGGCTGATCGGAAAAGCCGGCAAGTATACCGCTTCTCGGTGCCAAGCCATAAGCCTCGGCTGTAGGGCGGGTGCAACCCGCCATTTAAGGCGTCGCAGCAGGCTGGCTGGCCAATGAGCCGCCCTGCCTCGGGGCGTAGTTTTTGATTTTTGCTGCCAATCACTCGCCCCGGGTGGGGCACCCACAGGAGTAGGGCGGGTGCAACCCGCCAGGCCAATGCTGGCGGCTCAGGGCTTGCGCGGTGGCAGCAGGCGCGGCAGGCGGGCTTCTAGACGGCGCTTGAGTTCGGCTTCGATCTGCGGCACGAAGTCGTCGATCACGTCCTGCAGGATCAGTTGCGCAGCGGCACGCAGCTCGCCGTTGAGGTGCTGCAAGTCACGCGCGCTGTCGTGCAGGCGCGGCTCGATGCGCTCGCGCAGTGGGCTTGGGGCCGTGGCAGGCTGCGGCGCGGTGTTCGGCTTGGCCATTGGCGACTCGTGGAACGGCGGCGGCGGGCCGGGTGGCGCGCTGACGATATCCGAGAGCACGGGGATGCTGTCTGGATCGAGCGAGTCGATCAGCAGTGGTAGCTCGCCGCTGTTGTCGCCCAGCAGTTCGCGAATCGACTCCAGGTCGTGCAGCAGGTGAGCAGGTTTTTGCGGTGGCTTTGGGGTGTCCATGACGATCGGCGCAGCAGGAAAAAGGGCAGGGAAGACCTGTGTTGTGAGCGCAGGCGGAGACTAAAGTTCGACGCGCTTGGGATCATACCCGCGCTGGCGATAGGCGCGGAAATTCTCACGACAGGCGCTCAGCAGTTCGGGCTGCTGGTTGACGATCTCGATGATGCGGGCGAAGCGCTCGACGTGCGGCGACAGGCTGCTGCCGAGGTTGATCAAGACGCCGTGCTCGGTACTCGGCACTTCGTCGATACCCAGCACCACGGGCGACAGTGGTGCGTCGCGGTGCAGATCATGGGGGACGAAACGTTCGGCCTTGAAGCGCCAGAGCATCTCGTCGAGTTCGCCGCACTGCGCCTCGTCGCTGCCGCGCACGAACACCGGCAAGCCGGCGCTCCAGGCTTTCAGCGCCAACTGACAGGCCGCGCGCAGGCGACCTTCGGCATCGCTGGAGGAGAGGACGTAGAACTCGATTCTGGGCATTCGGTTTTCAACGGTTGGAAGGTAATGGGCTGGAGGTCGTAGGCGCGGCTTCATCCGCGATTGCATCGCGAATGATCGCGGCTGAAGCCGCTCCTACACGGGCATGGCCCGGTTGCAGCATCAGACCTTGGCGCGATCCAGCAGGTACTGGGTCAGCATCGGTACCGGTCGGCCGGTACCGCCCTTGTCCTTGCCGCCGCTGATCCACGCGGTGCCAGCGATGTCCAGGTGCGCCCAGTGGAAGTTCTTGGCGAAGCGCGACAGGAAGCAACCGGCGGTAATGGTGCCGGCCTTCGGCCCGCCGATGTTGGCGATGTCGGCGAACGGGCTGTCCAACTGCTCCTGGTACTCGTCGTACAGCGGCAGTTGCCAGGCGCGGTCGTCGGCGCTTTCGCCTGCCTTGAGGATCTGCTTGATCAGCGCGTCGTTGTTGCCCATCAGGCCGGAAACATTGCTGCCCAGGGCGACGATGCAGGCGCCGGTGAGGGTGGCGATGTCGATCACCGCCTGCGGCTTGAAGCGCTCGGCGTAGGTCAGGGTGTCGCACAGCACCAGACGGCCTTCGGCGTCGGTGTTGAGGATCTCCACGGTCTGCCCACTCATGGTGGTGACGATGTCACCTGGGCGAGTGGCGCGGCCGCTGGGCATGTTCTCGGCGCAGGCCAGCAGACAAACCAGGTTGATCGGCAGTTGCAGCTCGAGCACGGCCTTGAGCGTGCCGAACACGCTGGCGGCGCCGCACATGTCGTACTTCATCTCGTCCATGCCGGCAGCCGGTTTGATGCTGATGCCGCCAGTGTCGAAGGTGATGCCCTTGCCGACCAGGGCGAAGGGTTTCTCATCCTTCTTGCCGCCCTGGTAGTGCATGACGATCATCCGCGGCGGCTGCTCGCTACCCTGGGCCACGGCGAGGAAGGCGCCGGCACCCAGTTCCTTGAGTTTCTTCTCGTCGAGGATTTCCACCTTGAGGTTCTTGTGCGCCTTGCCCAGCGCCTTGGCTTCTTCAGCCAGGTAGCTGGGGTGGCAGAGGTTCGGCGGCAGGTTGCCGAGATCCTTGGTGAAAGCCACGCCGCTGGCGATGGCAAGAGCATGGTGCAGGGCACGCTCGGCATCGGCCTGCTCGGCCTTGTCGACGGCCAGGGTGATTTTCTTCAGTGCGCGCGGGTCGCTCTTCTTGCTCTTGAACTGCTCGAACAGGTAACTGCCATCGGCCAGGGTTTCGGCGATCAGGCGGGTCTTGCCATAGGCGTCGCGGCCCTTGACCTTGAGTTCGCTCAGGGCGAGCAGGGCATCTCTGCCGCCCAGACCCTTGAGTACAGCGTGCACGCTGGCAACCAATTTGCGCAGTTGGCGGTCGGATAGATCGCCCTTGCCGCAGCCCACCAGCAGCACGCGCTCGGCCTTGAGGCCTGGCAGGCTGTGCAGCAGCAGGGTCTGGCCCGGTTTGCCGGCGAGGTCGCCGCGCTTGAGTACGGCGCTCAGTGCGCCGCCGCTGGCCTGGTCGACCGCCTTGGCGGCGTCACCGAGCTTGCGGCCTTCGCCGATGGTGACGACCAGGGTTGCGGTCTTCAGGGTTTCCGGGCGGGTGCTTTTGACGAGGATTTCCATAATGAGCTGTCCCCAAGACAAAGAGTCGGGTTTGACGGATAATGGCCGCCATTTTTCGAGGGCCTACCTTGTGGTGGGCCGGCAAGTAGGTGCGGCTAGTTTGAGCGCTCGCGCCTGAGCCTGACAACCCTGGAGCGTCCGGTTTGATCGTCTTCCGTTATCTGTCCCGTGAAGTGTTGGTGACCCTCAGTGCGGTAAGTGCCGTGCTGCTGGTGATCATCATGAGCGGTCGTTTCATCAAGTACCTGGCCCAGGCGGCGCAGGGCGTGCTCGACCCGAGCGTGCTGTTTTTGATCATGGGTTACCGGATTCCCGGTTTCCTGCAGTTGATCCTGCCGTTGGGGCTGTTTCTCGGCTTTCTGCTGGCTTACGGGCGCATGTATCTCGACAGTGAGATGACCGTGCTGTCGGCCACTGGCGTCAGTCAGCAGCGCTTGACGGCCTACAGCATGGCGCCTGCACTGGTCGTAGCGCTGCTGGTTGGCTGGCTGAGCATGGGCCTGGCGCCGCAAGGCGTCGCCGGTGTGGCGCGTATTCTCAGTGAGCAGGATGCCCTGACCGAACTCGATACCTTGGTGCCCGGGCGCTTCCAGTCGCTACGTGATGGTTCGCGCGTGACCTATTCGCAGGAGCTGTCGCCGGATCGCACCGAATTGCGCGGCGTGTTCATGTCGGAGAAGCGCTTCGCTGCCGACGGCCGTTCCGAGCGTGGTATTACCGTGCTGGTCGCTGATAGCGGTCGCCAGGAAATTCGCCCGGACGGCAGCCGTTACCTGATTCTGGAGAACGGCTATCGCTACGACGGTGAGCCGGGCGAGGCCGATTACCGCGCCATCCGTTACGACACCTATGGCGTGCTGCTGCCCAAGCCGGAAGTGGCCATCGAGGCCAACGAGCGCGAGGCGATCCCGACCCGCGACCTGTTCGGCAACGACGATCCGGTGATGCAGGCCGAGCTGCAATGGCGCCTGTCGTTGCCGCTGCTGGTATTCGTGGTCACGCTGCTGGCCGTGCCGTTGTCCAAGGTCAATCCGCGCCAGGGCCGCTTCCTCAAGCTGCTGCCGGCGATCTTCCTCTACATGGCCTATCTGGGCTTGCTGATCGCCGCTCGTGGTGCGCTCGACAAGGGCAAGCTGCCGCCAGCGCTGGGCTTGTGGTGGGTGCACCTGATCTTCCTGGCCATCGGCCTGGTGCTGCTTTACTGGGAACGTTTGAGCCTGTGGTGGGCCAGCCGTCGCGTGTCGGAGGTGGCCCATGGCTAAGTTGGATCGTTATATCGGCGCTCAGGTATTCATCGCCATTCTGGCAGTGCTGGGCATCATTCTTGGGCTCGCGCTGCTGTTCGCCTTCATCGATGAGTTGGGGGATCTGAACAAGGGTGATTACGGTCTGCCTCAGGCGCTGTGGTACGTCTTTCTGACCGCGCCGCGCCGCGCCTACGAGATGCTGCCGATGGCGGCACTGATCGGCTGCCTGATCGGTCTCGGCTCGCTGGCCAGTAACAGCGAATTGACCGTCATGCGTGCGGCCGGTGTGTCCATCGGGCGTATCGTCTGGGCCGTGATGAAACCCATGCTGGCTTTGCTGCTGGTCGGCATTCTGATCGGTGAGTACGTGGCACCCTGGAGCGAGAGCCAGGCGCAGACCAGTCGTGCCATTGCCCAGGGCGGCGCCGAGGCGCAAAGCTCCAAGCGCGGCATGTGGCATCGTCAGGGTCAGGAATACGTGCATATCAACGTGGTGCGCGCCGACGGCGTGCTGCTCGGTGTGACGCGTTATCGCTTCGACGACGAGCGCCGCCTGCAGTCCGCCAGTTTTGCCCGGCGTGCCGAGTACAACGATGGGCACTGGTTGCTGCGCGATGTGGCAACCACGCATCTGTATGCCGACCATTCCGAGGTCAGCAAGCAGGACGAAGAGGCCTGGGACATCGAGCTCAATCCGCAGCTGCTGGGTACCGTGGTGATGGAGCCGGAAACCCTGTCGGTCACCGGGCTGTGGCAATACATCCACTATCTGGCGGATCAGGGCCTGAACAATGCCCGTTACTGGCTGGCGTTCTGGAGCAAGGTATTGCAGCCGCTGGTCACGGCCGCGCTGGTGCTGATGGCGATTTCGTTCATCTTCGGCCCGCTGCGTTCGGTGACCCTGGGGCAGCGCGTGTTCACCGGTGTGCTGGTGGGCTTCGTCTTCCGCATTGCCCAGGATCTGCTGGGGCCTTCCAGCCTGGTGTTCGGCTTCTCGCCTCTGCTGGCGGTGCTGGTGCCGGCAGGTATCTGTGCCTTGGCTGGCGTCTGGTTGTTGCGACGAGCCGGATGATTCGGATGAGCATGAAAAAGCCGGTTCACTGAACCGGCTTTTTCATTTCGGCGATGCGCTATTTCTTGTGCACGTTCTTGGGCAGTTGCACCACTCGGCTGTTCGAGTAGGCGTCGTGCCAGGTGCGGCCCTGCTTGTCCCACAACATCCACAGGAAGCCCAGTCCGGCGAACAGCCAGGAGCCGATGGCGACCACGAAGCGCAGCAGTGCCTGCCACAGGTCGATGGCCGTGCCGTCGGCGTTCTGGATGCGCAGCCCCCAGGCTTGCATGCCGAGCGTCTGGCCATTGTGGGTCCAGAATTTGGCGAAGAAGCCGAACAGGCTCAGAAGGGCGAGGCTGGCCAGCAGTGGATCGCGATCGAGGGCGCCCGCCTGGGACATCGCCATCAGCTGTTCGCTGCCGTAGATCAGGCGCAACAGGCCCTGTTGGTAGATCAGCGTGACCACCATCACCAGAGCGACGCACAGAAGGAAATCGTAGAAGATGGCAGCCAGTCGGCGGATCAGACCGGCAGTGGGGAAGTCGCCCTGTGGGCGTAGCTGGTGACTCGGCATGATGAGCTCGCTGTAATGTTCAAGCGCATCATTCTAACCGCGACAGCGGCGAGGAAATAAAAAACCCCTGATGTTGCCATCAGGGGTTTCTAAGGAAGTCTTAGCTGACTACCTGAACCTTGTCAGCCTGCATGCCTTTCTGGCCTTGCACGGCTTCAAAGCTGACCTTCTGGCCTTCTTTCAGGCTCTTGAAGCCGTTACCTTCGATAGCGCGGAAGTGCACGAACAGATCCGGACCGCTTTCGGGGGTGATGAAGCCGAAGCCCTTCTCGTCGTTGAACCACTTGACGGTGCCGGTTTGACGATTCGACATGTCTTTTTCCTTGAAACTAGTAGTTGATGACAGCCTCCAGCGAAATCGCACGGAGGACTGAGACTGGTTGCAAGGAGTAATAGAAGTCGAGCGGGATGTAGCGGATCTGACGATCTGCCGCACCTGAGTCACGATTCACAGCGACCCATGCAAACAGTTCAGTCACTCTACGCTAACTTTTGCGCGATTGCCAACCCCCTGTCAGCGCTGCTGCGCCAGGGGTCTGAGTGGGGTCGACGAGCCTTGTCGAGACGTTGCAGAAAAGCTTTGACGCTGGCTCATTGCGAGCCGCGAGAAGGTGATGGTGCCCCGGGGGAGACTCTCGCCGAAGCGGGCAGCATTGTGCATTTAATGGCATTTGCGTGCAAGTGCCGTTTTACAGGGCTTGCGGGCGTTTACGCATTCGGCAGGCATGGTCAGTTAGCGTCAGTTGCGTGCTACTGTTTACGCCATTTTTACGCCAAGGGGGCTGTGGGCGTGGCGTCATTTAGGAAGCGTAGCGGCGGCTGGCGGGCCGAGGTTGCGAAGCGGGGGATTCGGGACTCGGCGACGTTCCCGACCAAGGCGGAAGCGCAGGCATGGGCGACTCAGCGTGAAGCGGAAATTCTGTCCGGTGTGGCCGGGCATTCGGCTGGTGTCAATTCGAGTCTTTCAGATGCACTCATGCGTTACAAGCGCGAGGTTAGCCCGACGAAGGCGGGCCAGCGCTGGGAAGAGGTTCGCCTCGAAAAGCTGAACAACGAGCTGCCCTTTGTAGGCGAGCGTATCGGCGACGTGACGGTCGACCAGATTGCCGAATGGCGTGATGCCCAGCTCAAGGTATTGAAGGCGCCGAGCGTGCGCCGGGAAATGACGCTGCTGTCGTCGGTGTTCGAGATTGCGAAGCGGGAATGGCGGTGGTGCAAGGCCAATCCAGTGCGTGAGGTGAAGCGCCCTGGGAACGGTCGACCTCGTGATCGGCGCGTCAGTGCGGATGAAGAGCGTCAGCTGATCGACCGGTTCGGCTATGTCGAGGGGCAGTATCCGGCGACGCTGCTGCAGGAACTGGCGTATGCCTTCCTGATCGCGCTGGAGACGGCGATGCGGCAGGGGGAGATTCTATCCCTGACCAAGAACGCCACGTTCCTGCGGCAGCGCTTCGTGCGGCTGGATGTGACTAAGAACGGGGACAGCCGCGATGTGCCACTGAGCCGTCGCGCGGTCGAGCTGCTGGAGGTGCTGGTAAAGGGTGCTGGCGAGGGCGGCGATCTGTTCAGGCTGCGAAGCGCTACGGCCGATGCGATGTTCAGGCGGGTGCGTGATGAATTGGGGATTGTGGATCTGCGTTTCCATGACACGCGGCACGAGGCGACCACGCGACTTGCCAGGAAGCTCGATGTGCTCGACCTGGCGCGGATGACGGGCCACCGTGACCCGCGTTCGTTGATGGTTTATTACAACGCCACGGCCACCGAGGTGGCCGGGCGGTTGGACTGATCAGGCAGCGCGTCGGCCTGGGCGGGGAGTGGGCAGCTTCGAGCGGTTCTTGCGTGCCCAGTCGATGACCTCGGCCGCAAACCAACGCTTGGCCGCGCGCTTGCCGGTGAGGCACGGCTGCAGCGGTGTCGGGAAGTCGGGCCGGGTTACGACGCGGCGCTCTGTGCTGTCGGCTGACAGCTTTAGATAGCTGGCAATGTCGTCGCACGTCCACAGCTCGTCCTGTGGCATCACGCGCGGGGCGCTGAGTTGGACGACAAGGGCTTTCAGTGCGCTGACCAGCTCGGCCTGATCCTCGGGCAGTTGGTTGATCGGGTCGTTCATGCTGCCTCCTCGATCTTCACCGGCTGCCAGTCGCTGTCGCACAGGCCGTAGGCGCTGCTGCAGGCGGTGGCGTCGGCTTCGCCGTCGCTGGCGATCAGGTCGTATTGGATGCCGCCGCGTGTGGTGCGCGACCACTCAACGGCCTGGCGGATGTTGGCGATATCGACGATCTGCTGAGCGTTCATATCCTTGATTGAGCCCTGCTGGTGCTTGGCATTGGCGCCGGCAAAGAAGGTGGCGCCTTGTCGCTTGCTTGCCTGGCGCACGAGGTTTTCCCAGTGCTCGATGCGGTCGATGACCTCGGGCCAGCGCGCAGCGATTTCTCGCAACTCGCCCTTGCGGCAGTTGATGCAGGGCATGCAGCCGACGCGGCCGGCGCCGAGGGTGTAAAGCGGGTTTGGCTTGATGCCCATGTGGCGGTGGGCCTCGAATACGCCGGCTACATCCCATTTGAGGATCGGGCGGTAGTTGTAGAGCCCGCCGCCCACTTCGTCGCACTCGGCTAGGTAGCGGCGCACGTCGGATTCGTCGCGGCGGACACCTTGCCAGCTCAAGATCATGTTCTGGCCGTCCATCAGCGGCAGCATGACCTGTTCAATGATGACGTTGCGCTTGAGTTCTTCCGTGCAGAACTGCGCTTTACGGCTAGGGAATCGGCCTTTCCAAAGGCACAGGTCAAGGAACGGGATGCCGGTCGGCTGGAGCACCTGCAGGGCGGCTTCGACGATGCTTTCCGCCACGCCTTGGGTGCGCCATTTTGTGGCGATGAACTCGCGTTTGCGGGCGATCTGGCGAGAGAAGTCCGCGCGGCGGCGTTCAATCTTTACGCCCGTGGCTTGCTCCAGATAGTCGATGTACTCCAGCGTAAGGTCGTGCTCGTTGCCAGTGTCCGCGAACACGGCGCGCAGGTTCGGCGCGCCCTGGGCGATGGCCAGCAGCAGGAGGGCGGTGGAGTCCTTGCCGCCCGAGACGCTAACGATGTTGTGCTGTTCGCCCAGCAGGATCTCGGTCGGGTGGAATGGCCAGCGGATCGCGCGGGCCAGGTCGATTTGGGTTAGGGCGGTCATGCTGCACTCCGCTGGACATGGTGGCAGGGTGCCGGCAAGCTCGGCCGATGTTCTTGAGCGTTGAGGTGATAGGGATGTGGTACGAGCGCTGTTGGCGATGGGTAAGGGAGCACCTGACGATTACGGTGCCGGGGGCTGTCCTGATCTTTGCGGCCACCTACATAGTTATGCTGGCTGTAAATGCCGGCGAGGTAGGGGCGGCCTGGGTGCAGGCCATCGGCTCTATCGCAGCAATCTTGGCGGCGGTGTGGATCTCGCACGAAGAGCGCCGGCAGAATGATGAGAAAGCTAGAGAGCGAACGCTCGTATTGCTTGGCTTGTTCAAGTCCCTTGCCGAGCGTGCTGGCGACTTGAGTTCTAAGGTCTACGATCAGCAACCGCCGGATAGCGCCGAAGATCGTCAGGTAAGGCTCAAAGCGATCAGTCGAATAGGAAGCGTCATAAGTGGGCAGCTCGGGCAAATTGACGTGACAGAGTTCCCTAATCACTCGATTGCGGACGAGTACCTGAAGCTCTGTGCAAGCATGGTGGACCTCGATTATTTCTTGGCTCGGGTCATTGGTGGTGACGAGGGCATATTTAATGTCGGTGTCTTGCAGTTCGCCGTAATGCAGGTCAAGAAAGCGGCTGACCGCAGTGTAAGAGCTGTCGATACCTATCTGGCATGATTGCCCATACCCCTCGACAAGCTGCGCGTGCGGGCGGTTTTGAGAGCGGAGCGATGGGCTCAACTCGCGGGCGCGGCGCACGCCTGCCTTGGGGTGTAAAGCGGCTGCGCCGCTGGTGGGCAGGGTTGGGGAATATGTCGCGCCTTCGGCGCGGCGGTCTATGGTTCCGCGCGCGTCCTGCTGGCGACCGGCGGGCACGGTGCCTGCCGGGTGCTGCGGTGCACGGTCGCCGCCGCGCTGGGGCGCGGCAATGACGTTGGTGTTGGCGGACAGGGTCATTCCTCGGCGCCTCCTGCGTGCTGGTTGAGCCCTTCGGGCGAGCCGGATTGCAGGCGGTCGATGGCCTTGCGCGCGGCCTCTGCTGGTGTGCTGCCGTCTGCCTCTGCTATCGGCTCAGGCTCTTCGCCGAATACGGCGGCATGCCATGGCCCTTCGTACTCGGGTGTCAGCGCGATGCGGTACTGCTGCAGGAGTTGGTCAAGGTTCTGGCCATCCAGCATCGGCAGCCACCCCAGCGGCGTGCCGAGCCCATCGGTGAACTCGTCGTGTGTCCAGTTCCAGCCCACAAACTGCCAGCGGTCTACGCGGTCGTTCTGGAAGTTGTTCTGGCCGATGGTGGCAAAAGGTTCGTCGCCATCGTCAATCGCGTTCTCTTCAAATTGCACCAGCAAGCGGACAAGCTGCCCGTCTTTGGGTGCGGATTCCATGGGTAGCCAGGGTTCTGGCAATGGTTGCTTGCTCATGCTGCAGCCCTCGCGCGGTGGGTGGTGGCCAGCAGCTCCATCAGGCGGTTGAAGTAGGCCTGGCAGGCCTCGGCCTGGGGCATGGGCTTGATGCGGAACTGGGCGGGGTGGGTGCCGATCAGGCAGGGCCAGGCGTCCGGGTGGTCGGCCATCAGGTCGCGCTTTTCGGTGGCGAGGGCGATCAGATCCGCGTCGTGCACGCAGGGCGGCAGCACGGGGTCGATGTCGAAGCGGTGGCAGATGGCGTGCCATACGGCCATTTCGATCTGGCGGTATTCGGGCAGGGCCTGTTTCAGTGGGGTGACCAGATCGCCGACGTAGGCCTCGGTGGCGTCGTGCAGCAGCGCCTCAAGCTGGTACTGCGCGGGCACCAGCTCGACGACAACGAGGCAGTGCTGGGCGACGCTGTAGAAGGCTTTGCCGTGGCCGTTGAAGCGGCACTGCATGCTGAGTGCCCATGCAATGTCGGTGGGGTCGATCATGTGGGCGGCGGGTTCGAGCAGGTCGAAGCGTTTGCCGCTGCGGGTGATGATCCAGCTCATGCGGCTTGCTCCTGTGCTTCGTCGTCGTGGTCGTCTACGAACTCGTTCGCCTGACGATCCAGCTCGTCCCGGTAATGGCGGATGGTTTCGCGCATGGTTGCGCCCGCATGTGGGTGATCCATGTCTGGCAACTCGATGTGGCCTTGGCCGGCTGGGCCTTTCAGGTTTGCAACGGTGGACAGGAAGTCGATCAGCTCGCTGTCCGGGTGGGGCTTGGTGTTGGCAGCGGCGATCTTGAGGCGGTCGGCCATGTCGATTACCTGTGCCATGAGTTCGCGGCTGGTTCGGGCGTGCTCATGCGCGCGGATGCCGGCGAAGGTGCTGCTGGCCAGCATGAGCTTGTCGGCGGTTGCCAGTAGCGCGGCCTGATCCTGTTCGGTCAGTGGTGCGGCTGCGGCCAGGCGCTGGAGTAGGTCGCGCTCGATGTGCTGCATGCTCTCGCGCAGGCTGGCCGTCTCGCGGGTGCGGATGTCCAGCAGGTCGCGGGCCGAATGGAGGTCATCGCGGATGCTGACGACGATGGCTTTCCAGTATTCCTTGGCGGTGGTGCGACCGAGTTCGTAGCCGGCCGCTTTGCCGGTGCGCAGGCCGATGCAGTAGAAGACGATGCCTGCGAAGGCGGCGACGGTGAGCATGGCGAACAGGCCATAGATTTGCGGTGTGGTCATGGTGGTGCTCCAGTTGTCCGCGTGCTGGTGGTGGGCAGCAGGGGCGGTGGTTTGGTGGGTTTGGGTGGATCAGTCGTCGTCTGGATCTGGTGGATCTGCCAGGCCTGCCATCAACTTGGCGGCGTAGGCGCTATGGCCTTCCTCGCGCAGGATGTCGTAGCGGTGCCAGTCTTCGCAGGCTGCGACGTGTTCCTGGCAGAGCCCGATTTCTCTGTGGTCGGCTTCGCCGAGTTCGGCGCGGCACTCGCGGCAGTAGCTGTACATGTCAACCGGCCTTCGCTTGTTTATGGGCAGCCTGCAGGCTGGCGTAGGTCTTGAAGCCGTGGTTGCGTGCAATGGCCTCCAGCGCCTGCATGTGGGTGAGTTCGGTGGCCTTGCGGAGCTGCTTGGCCTGCTTCTTGATACGGTCGATGCTGGGTAGCGTGTTGGCTTGCATGGCTTAGTTCTCCTGTTCACTGCCCAGCGCCTTGGCCAGGGCGTTGTCCGCCAGGCCGGCGCGTTGCTCGATGTGGGCGGCGAGGTGGTGGATCTCGATGTAGCGCAGGGCCTTGCTGCTGTCCTGCAGGGTGGTGACCGGCAGGGGGATGGCTGCGGTGCCGACCTGGCGCCCGAATCGATCTTCGTTGAGGTTGCGGAACAGTTCGGCGCGCAGGGCTTCCAGCGGGATCAGCACGGTGCCGAACATGCGAAAGAGCATGTCGACGGTGCTGGCCTTGGGGGCGGGCTGCAGGCGCAACGGCTGCTGTTGGTCGTGCTGGCTCATGCGCTGCGGGCCTCACGCGGGAGCAGGCGCAGCGGGTTCTTGTTGGGGTGGCGGGGCTTGGGTTTGGCCTGGCCGATGTTGATGCCGTGCGCGGCGATGGCCTGGTTGAGGTGTGCGAGAACGCCCTGCGCGGTGCGGCCCCAGCCGGTAAAGCGGATGTCGGCTCGGCCTGTGGCTTCGATGTAGGCGAACAGCTCGATGCCGTCGACGTCGCTGCCGAGGCGCAAGGATGTGCGGTGTTTGAAGCCCTCGCCGAGCTGGGCGGTGAGGCGGGCCACGGCGCCTTCCAGCTGCATGTGTTGCAACTGCAGGTCAGTGGCCTGGCCCAGGCGCAGGCCGGCGGCGGTGGCTGCCAGGTGCAGGGCGCTGCTGATCACTTCGGTGGTGCGCTGTGCTTCGGGCAGGCGCAGCAGATCGAGCAGGGTGTCGTCGAGTAGTTTGATGTCTTTCATTGGTGTCTCCGGGCTGGATGGTTCCAGGCGATTCGGCCCATGGTGCGTACCAGTGCGCGCAGGTGCTCGGGCACGTGGTTTTCGATGGCGGCTTTGCGCTCGTCGTGGGTTGGCAGCTTGATGATCACGGCCACCCACTGGCGGGCGTTCTGCGGGGTGATGCGCTGGCCGTCTTCGGTGGTGTATTTGAGGTCAGGCGACATCGCGCGGATCCTGCTTGGGTTCGGGCAGTTCGGTGATGCCGAGTTGCAGGCTCAGCCAGGGCAGGGAGCCCGCGCGGATGCGGGTGCTCTGGCTGTACTGCATGCCCAGCTCTGGGTGGTACCAACTGCCGTCCTTGGTGATCAGGTGGGCGCCGTCCCGCACGGGGCGGGCTGGCAGGTTCTTGTCGTTGAGCAGGCCGGCCGCCTGCATGGCCGAGATCAGCTTGGGGCGGGTGAGGCCGAGGCGCTTGGCGGCTTCCTGCAGGGTGAGTTGTTTCATGGCTGCTGCCTCCTACGCTGCCGCGCGCTGGGGCGTGGCGATGATGTGCAGGTGCTCGATGCTGATCAGCAGGCGCTTGAGGCATTCGCGCTGGTCGCCGCGCACGGTGAAGCAGGACGTGCGAGGCCGAGCGTTGCCGATGCTGACGATTGCGGTGATGCCATCGGCTGGGCGAGTGCGGTGCACGGCAACGTGAATCGGGTGCTCGTGCCCGGTTTCGAGGCTGGCGAAGCCGCCGTGGCGAACCATGTGCTTGAGCCGGCCTAGCTGGGTGTCATCCAGCAGGGCGGGGGGCTCGGGCAGCAGTGGCTGGCGGGTGACGCGGGGCGGTGCCAGCTCGCCGCCGTCTACGCGCCCGTTGGCGATGGCGTCGATGAAGTCGGCGACCTGCAGGTGCTTTTCGGGGTTGTCCGTCTGTACGTCGATGCTGTGCGCCTGGTCGCCCATTTCGATGCGGATGGCGGTGCGGAACTGGCCGCGCTCGACGTTGACGCGAAAGCGCACTTGATCGCGGCTGTAGGGCAGGCGCGTGACAGTGTGGTTGAAGGTGCCGGACATGTTGAGCTGGGCCTGCAGGCGCAGCAGGTTGTCTTCGGGGAGGGCGAAGTTCATGCGGCCACCTCCTGCCTGGCTTTCTGGCGGGCAGCGGCGGCAATGGCCGACAGTTCTGCGCTGCGTTGCGCGCTGGCATTGAGCGCCAGGTCATGCAGGTTACTGCTGGCCTCAATAGTGATCGCGCCTAAGGTGGCGGCGGCGCCGATCATCCCGAGAGCGATGTAAAACTCTGCGGTGACATCTTCAGGGTTGCGGCCTTGGCGGACTTTGTTCAGCGTGCTAGTCAGCCGCGCGCGTAGGTATTGGAGGTTGTCGCTGTACTGGGTTTTCATGCGGCGGCCTCCAGCGTTAGGGCAGGTTGCTTGAGCACGTAGACGTAAGGGCGGACACCATTGCGCTCTGCGCTTGCCATCCGGCGCCGTTGGTAGCCCAGCAACTGCATGCTTTGTCCAACTGCCATTTGAGTGGCCTTGTCGAGCTGTAGGCCCATGGCCTCAATCAGTTGCTGTGTGGTTACGCCTTGCGGCCAGTCGTTGGCGGCGAGGTGGGCGCGCAGGTTCTGCTGTAGCTCGTAGTGCTTGCGCTGCGAGGTCGGCATGTCCGGCCCGTCGAGCCATTCGGAAGCGCCCAGCTCGGCAGCCAGGTCGATGCCGGTGGCGCGCTCTGCCGCCTGGTTGGCACGGGTGGCGGCCAGGCGGCGAGCCATGCCCATGCTGCGGGCGGTGGTGAACAGCGCGCGGAATACTCGACCGGCGCTGACGATCTGGTCGGCCTCGACGTGTGCCGACATGGGCGCGTCTGCCGGCTCGACCGGCTCGGCGGTGGGCATAACGTAGGCGCCGTGCTTGCGAAGGGCGGGCAGTACTTGGCTGGTCAGCCACTTGCGAAAACGGTGGGCCGCAGAGCCTGGGGAAACCGCATCTCGGCTGCGCAGAATCAGGGTGTAAAGCCCGGACTCATTGATGACTTGAAGTGTCTGGCTGCCGCCCGGGGTCTGCACAATTGACAGACCCTTTTCGTCGGCGTCGAGGGGGCCGGTTGAACCGGCTCCCCCTGTTTTCCAGGCCATGCCAAGGGCGGATACAACATCACGGGCTACGAACCACGGCTCGCCCTGGATCATCAGCACGCGCACTTCATTGCCTTCAAAGGCGTATTGGATGGGCAAAGTCATCAGGCAGCCCTCCCGCCGTCGTTCGGGTCGAAGGGCGCTGGGGCGCGGCGGGGCTGCAGCTTGGGTTTGCCGCCATTGATGACGACAAGCAGGCCGGTTTCGGCCTGCAGGCGCTCGATCAGGCGGCGGTTAGAGGTGCACGCCGGGTGGACGTGCAGGGTGGCGGTTCGCATGGTTTACCTCGGCTCTGTGGTGGAGAGATGAGGCAATAAACCATGTGTATATTTTCAGGTCAATACAAATTGTTTATTTGAGTAGGTTGAGCTGCCCTTTTCGCCGTACTGTCGACCACCAGAAGACCCAGCCTAGGATCTTGATGGACTGAGCCTCTATCTGGCTGCGGCTGTATTCTTCGTCGGGGTACTCGTCGGAGTTGTAGCTTCTAAATCTGATCCCGCCGCCCGGCAGCCGGTACAAGAACTTCACGCGCAGCATCCCGTCATGATCGATCGCGTAAATTTCGCTATCGACGATAGCGGTGCTGCTGGTGTCGATACCGATCGTGGCGCCAGGGATGATAAGCGGTGCCATGCTGGTGCCTGTCAGCGTTGCGCAGACTGCGGCGGCTGGGTCTACGCCTGCGGCTCGCAAGGTTGCATGCGAAAAGCGGAGCTTTCGTCCGGGCACTTCTTGAACTGCGGTGTTGCCGCTACCCGCTGCGAGTTCTACTTCCTTGTACAAGGGCAGTTCTACCTCGTCATCATCCAGTGGTGTTGAATCGTCCCAGGGGTGCAAGGGCTCAAGAATGATGCCGCCCCTCGATGCGCGCCCATGCGCGGTGATTGCATGCACATCTTCGGCTTTATACACGCCCTCATAAACCGTACCGGCTTCGTCGGCAGGTGGAGGCGTCCCATCGAACAGCCAGCGGGCGTTTACGTGCAGAGCGTCGGCCACCTCGAAGATAAACTCCTTGGGGATGCCTCGGCGGAACCAATGATTCAGTCGTTGTGGGTCAACACCTAATGCCGCTGCAAAGGTGGTGTATGCGGTGCTGCGCTCATCAAGGATGTCGCGCAGTCTTTTGCCAGATTCGTCCATAGCCAAGAAGTTTATTCCTGTAGACAGAGTGTTTGAATATCCGTATTGTTCATTTCGGTCAGACAAATAACCGGTATGTTTATGGAAGCTCAAGCTCTCGAAAGGGCGATCAAGGCTGTCGGAACTATCGTCGCCTTCGCTCAGAAAGTAGGGGTCACCCCTCAAGTCGTTAACCATTGGAAGCGTCGTGGCGTGCCTGCTCAGCGCGTGCCCTCTGTCGTCCGGGCCTGTGATGGGGCAGTCAAGCCCTATGAGCTGCGGCCTGATCTACCAGACCTTTTCCCATCGCCTGATTCTGATGGGGCGGTTGCGCAAGCCGCTTAGAAAAAAGGCGCCGTGAGGCGCCTCGTTCCCCGGCCGGGCAGATGCCTGGGCCGTACTCGGGCACGGATGCCCAAGCTGCCTGCTTCTCCACCACAGATACACAGGCTTTGCGTGACCACCAAACCAGGGGAGCCACGGCGCGACTATAGCAACACGGTTGCGCTGTGACGATGGCAGCTTTGCTGTAGCGCTGCCATGCCAAGGCGCATGCCACCACCATGTGCCAAGCCCGGGCGGGGATGCTCGGGGTTGCCTGCCGCTGCCACCACCAGCGGCGGGCTGTATCAGCGGGGCCTGTGCGGAGCATGGGCCTCGCTGGGGCGCTGCGGCCTGGCCGTGGCGTGTGACCACCAAACCAGGAGTTTGCTATGCCTTATCGCTCCCACTGGGGCAGCGTCGAGCGCGCGAAGCGTTCGATTCTGACCCTGCCGCAGGCGCTGCATCATGCGGCGCACGATTACCCCGGCGGCGCGACCGCTATCGCTGCCGTCGACGGGGTGAACCCGAATACCTTCAATCACAAGCTCTCGCTGACCAATACCACGCACACGCCGAACATCCGTGATCTGGAGCTGGTGCTCGATCTGACGCGCGATCCGCGCATTGTCGACGCGATCCTGCATCCGATTGGCTGGGTGGGGATCGATGTCAGTGGGCTGCGCGACACGGATACGCCGCAGGCGCTGCTGGCGAGCCTGGGCGACTTGCTCAAGCGCGAGGGGGAGTTGATCAACCAACTGACCAAAGCGCTTTCGGATGACCACCTTGATTGCGACGAGCTGGCCGAGTTCGAGCAGTTGGCCGAACGGTTGGTGCAGGGTGTGTTCCGGCTCGGTGCGGTGGTGCGCCGCAAGCATGAGGAGGGGCGCGCCGATGGCTGATGCTGCTGATCGTGCGGCGGATGAATACGCCGTGTATGAGAACGCTCGGGCCGCTAACCGCCAGGTGGCGGCGCCGGTGCATAGCCTGGAATGCGAGTCGTGCGGCTGCGCCATTCCACTGGCTCGCCGGCAGGCGCTGGCCGGGCGTGACTGCCTGACGTGCATCGATTGCCAATCGCTGCTGGAGCGGCGAGGGGGTGGGCGGTGAGGGCGTCCATTCGCTTGCTGCTCAAGGCCGATACCGTTGAGCAACTGGTAACCGATGAAGACCTTGATCGCGCATGGGGTAACGCCAACTTTGGCGGCATGACCAGGCGCGAGGTGATCCGGCTGGGCACGCTCAAGTGCCTGGCAGGCTGGCATCAGGGCTACACCTCGAAAACCATCTGCACTGAGCTGGGTTTGATTGATAGCCAGTACCGGGTCACGGCGAAGGGACGCGCCTATATCTGGCTTTCCTGCAAGCGCGGGGGTGATGTATGAGCGCGAGACTGAAGCCCTGCCATTGCGGCTATCAGGGCGAGCTGATGGGCATGCAGCACCAAGGCGTTTACCTCTCGCTGGCGTGCCCAGAATGCAGCCGAGAGGTTACGGCATTCACTGCGGATGGGCTTGTTGATGCGTGGAACAAGCCCGCTGATACGGGCAGCCAGCAGGAGGTAGGCAATGACTGACCGTCACGAGTTGCTAGACGACGTGCTGGCCCAGCTGCAGGACGCTGGGCTAGATCCTGACCTGCCGCTGATGCTGGATGTGCGCACGCGCTGCCGAGCTGGCGGCGACAAGGGCAAGACGAAAACCGGCTTCTATGTGATCTACGAGCACTCGAACGCCGGCCGCACCTTCTACGCGGGGGCGTTCGGCTCGTGGCGTGAGGGGGAGAAGGGCGACTTCCATAAGCTCAAGCCGGTCGGCGGGCGCATGAGTGAGGAAGACCGCAAGGTCATCAAGGCGCGTGTTGAGGCGGCGAAGGCGAAGGAAGAGGCCAAGCGCGCCGCTCGCGCAGCGGGTGCTCGGCGCCGGGCGGCACGGATGTGGGAGTCGCTGCCCGAGCGCGGACGTTGTGGATATCTGGAGCGTAAGGCGGTGCCGGCTGTCGGGCTCAAGTTCGGGCGCAAGCCTGATACCGCCCTGGTGCCGATGATGAACGTGCACGATAAGGTGGTCGGCCTGCAGGTGCTGTTCGGTACGCCGGATGCGGACGGGCTGAGCAAGCGATTTTGGCCGGCGGGTGTCGACCCGGTTGGGGCGTTCCATCTGTTGGGGCCGCACCCTGAGCCGGGTGAGCCGGTGTTGATCTGTGAGGGGTACGCGACGGCGGCCTCTGTGCACCTGGCCACTGGCTTGTGCGCCTGCGCAGCCTTCACTGCGGGCAATTTGATGCCGGTGGCCGAGGCATTGCGCGAGCGCTTCCCTGGCCGCCAGTTCCTGTTCTGCGCGGATGACGATTGGAAGACGAAGACGGCGAAGGGCGAGCCCTGGAACCCTGGCATTGAGAAGGCCGAGCACGCGGCACATGTGGTCGGCGGGCGAGTGGTTTTCCCGGTGTTCAGTGGGGAGCGTGACGACAAATGGACGGATTTCAACGACTTGCAGTTGGCCGAGGGGCTGGACGCGGTGCGGCGCCAGGTGCTGGCGGCCGTGCGCCCGCCTGCCGATGCCGAGTGGAAGGCGGCGCTGCATCGCAATGGGAAGGGCGCGCTGCTGTCGGTGGTGGCCAACGTGGTGCTGATTCTGGAGCACGACGAGCGTTGGAAGGGTGTCATCGGTGAGGATCTGTTCGCGGGGCGGACGGTGAAGCGCCGGGCCACGCCGTATGGTGGCCGTGCCGGCGAGTGGACTGACCTCGATGACACGCGTACGTCGATCTGGCTGGCCGAGCAGTACGGCTTGCAGGTGAAGTCGTTGGCGGTGCTGGAGGCGGTGGCGGTGATCGCGCATCAGAACCCGTTCCATCCGGTGCGGGATTACCTGCAGGGGTTGAAGTGGGATGGCACGCCCCGGTTGCGAACCTGGGTGCGGGATTACCTGGGCGGCGTTGCGCTGGCCGGGAACGAGGATTACCCCGGCATCATGGGTATGCGCTATCTGATTTCGGCTGTCGCCCGGGTGATGGTGCCGGGCGCGAAGGCGGACTGTGTGATCATCCTCGAAGGTGAGCAGGGGCTGAATAAGTCGTCGGCGCTGCGGGTGCTGGGCGGTGAGTGGTTCATGGATACGCCGATCCCGCTGGGGGAGAAAGAGGCGTACCAGGCGATTCAGGGTATGTGGATTATCGAGCTGGCCGAGCTGGACGCGTTCAACAAGGTTGAGAGCACGAAGGCGAAGTCGTTCTTCGGGGCCGAGGTGGACATCTTCCGGCCCAGCTATGGGCGGCGGAATATTCGCCTGCCGCGCCAGTGTGTGTTCGCCGGCTCGACGAACCAAGACGAGTACCTGCGCGACCCGACCGGGAACCGCCGTTACTGGCCGGTGCTGTGCATGAAGGTGAACCTGGCCGGCCTGCGCGAGGTGCGCGACCAGTTGTGGGCCGAGGCGTTGAAGCTGTACGAGGCCGGTGAACCTTGGTGGCCGCAGGATGACGAGAAGGCGATGTTCGAGGCCGAGCAGGATGTGCGCTTTCAGGGCGACTTTTGGGAGCCCAAGATTGTGGCCTGGCTGGAGAACAATCCTTGCGAGAACGTCAGCGGCGATGTGCTGCTTGAGAAGGCGCTGAACATCGAGGCGGGCCATTGGGGCAGGCCTGAGCAGACGCGGCTTGGGCAGATCATGCATCGGCTCAAGTGGCGTCGGCGCCGCCTGGCGCCAGCCGGACGTGGCGGGGTGCGGCCTTATGCATATGAGCGGCCAGATAGCTGGAAGAAGCCGGGCCAGATGCCGCTTGAGCAGCGGGAGCCGTTCGCATGATCAAGTACATCGACGAGGCGCTGCAGCTGTGGGCGGCCGAGCTGCATCCGCCGGATGGTGACGGGGCGATTGGGCCGGGTAGTGGGCGATGTTCGTTGGCGGCTCTGATAGACTCGCGCGGCGTGCTGATCCGTAGCACGCGCGGCAGCCGTGTGCTGCTGGAGCAGTCGGCCGAGATTGAGCTGCTGGTTAACCGGTGCTTGCCGGATAAGGAACGCCAGGTGGTGATCGAGCATTACACGAACTATGACAGCCGCGATTCGCAGAAGTGGGCGGCGTGTGGCTGTGGCCGAACGCAGTATTACGAGCGATTGCATCAGGCTCACATGAGCCTGGAGCGTGAGCTGATCAACCGGAAGCGCGCCGCATGAGGCGCGCTTTTCGTTTGTGCCTCACCTGGCCTACCGGGATTTTCAGGTGGGCAGCGCCTGAGGCCGCGTATTTGCTGGGCGTGTCCTACCTCCCCACATTCGCTAGGTGCACGTATGTGCATGCACGGCGCGTGTGTACACGCGCACGCGTGCATGCGCGCTCACACTATCTATTAATTTCTTTAGATAAGTGGGGAGGTGGGGAACAGTCAGTAGGGATGCAGGGTGTAGCGTTGTCTCACCTGAAAACGAGGTGCGTCATGTGGGGTTGCGCCTGCGGCGCGGTAGCCGGTGGGTGTTATATAGGCGGCGCATTCCGGGCGCTTTTCCGGCGCATTGCTGGTGCTTTGCTGGGGTGGCAGCGTTCTGCCCTTGCTGCCACCGGAATCGAGGGGTATAAATCGGGCATCTTCGAAGAAGTCCGCTAAGGCGGGCTTACCGCAAACCCGGCCACCGCGCCGGGTTTTTTGTTTATGGCGCCCCGGTGGTCGCGGCGCCTGGTGCAGGGATGCACCTACCCATTCGAGCCTCGGCAGTTGCCGGGGCTTTTTTGTTTCTGGTGCGAGGTGTGTATGTCGAGTGAACAACAGGTGCACCAGACCATCGCCGACCTGCCGACGTGGCTGCTGATTCTGGTTGCGCTGGCTGGGCTGAGCGGTGAGATGTGGCGCGCTGACGTGGCGGGCTATGCGCTGGGTGTGCTGGTCAAGCGGGTGCTGTTGCGGTTCGGTGCGTCGGCCATCTTCGGCCTGGCGACGGTGCTGCTGGCCACGGCTTGGGGCTCCAGCCTGCTGACCTCTGCCGCACTCGGCAGCGTGGTCGCCTGCCTCGGCGCCGATATCGCCAGCGGGATCTACGCGCGCTGGCTGGCCAAGAAGGCTGGCATCGACAACCTGCCGCCACCGCCTGCGATTGTGGTGCGGGATGAGTAAGGCTAAGCCGCTGACCTCTGCCGCGAAGGGCTACGGCTACCGCTGGCAGCAGGCGCGGGCCGACCATCTGCGCCGGAATCCTCTGTGCGTGTTCTGTCGTGACAAGGGTCGGGCAGTGGCTGCCAGTGTGGTCGACCATATCAAGGCGCCGCGCTTGGGTGATGCCAAGCTGAGCGGCGATGCCGAGCGCATCGCCGATGCCTGGCGCCTGTTCTGGGATCGCACCAACTGGCAGTCGCTGTGCAAGCTGTGCCACGACTCGACCAAGCAGCGGATGGAGAAGGGCGGCCGGCTCGGCTGCTCTGACTCGGGGCTGCCGCTCGATCCGCGCCACCACTGGAACCGCCCGGCCCAGGCTGCCAAGCCAGGGGTAGGGGGGGGTTAAAAACTTTTCGCCGCCCGAACCTAGAACGACGTCTGGAACCTCGTGTGCAACGCCGGGAAAAATGGGGGGGTGGGGGCTTCAGACTTTGGAGGGTTGATCGATGGCCGGGAATGCCAATTCAGGCCGGCCCCCGCTGCCGGCTACCGTGCACATGCTGCGCGGCGACCCCAGTAAACAGGGCATGGCTGCGCTACAAGCGGCTGCGCAAGCACCCGCTGTGCCGGTACAGGCCCCGCCTAAACCCGACTTCCTGAGCCCCGAGGGCGCTCAGGAATGGGATCGCGTGACCGAGGCTCTGCTAGCGCTGGGCTGGGTCAGTGAGCTGGACATGATGGCGCTTGCCTCGTACTGCGAGGCGGTGGGCGACTGGGTGCGGTTCCGCCGCAAGATCGCCGACCTGAACGCCGAGATGGAGGGCGACGGCGACGTGCAGACCTTCAAAACCGGCGCCCAGCAGATCAGCATCTGGCGGCAGCTCGCCAACGACGCCGAGCGCCGCGCGAACCAAGCGGGGGCGCTGTTCGGCTTTTCCCCGGTTGCGCGCCGCGCCATGAAGGCGCTGGTGCCTCAAGGCGAGTTGTTCCCCAATGCACCAAGAGACGCTGCTGACAAATACTTCAGCTGATTGCCGCGTACGTGGCTTCGCCGTCGCCGTACTGGCTCGCCAGATCGTGGCTGGGCCGGATGTCCGCAACGCCTGCCAGCGGCATCTGAACGATCTGGAACACGGGCACCAGCGCGGCCTGGTGTGGGATCAGGCTGCGGCCGACCGCGCCATCGGCTTCTTCGAGGATGTGTTGTGCCTCAACGGCGGCGACTATGAGGGCTCGCCGTTCCAGCTCGCGCCATGGCAGGCGTTCGTCGTGGGTAGCCTGTTCGGCTGGTACGTTGACGACGGCGTGCGCCGCTACCGCTTGGCCTATATCGAGACGGGCAAGGGCTCTGGCAAGTCGCCGCTGATCGCGGGTATCGGGCTGTATGGCCTGGTGGCCGATGGTGAGCAGCGCGCCGAGATCTACGCCGCCGCGACCAAGAAAGATCAGGCCATGATCATGTTCCGCGACGCGGTGTCGATGGTCACCATGTCGCCCAAGCTGCAGGCGCGCATCGAGCAGAGCGGCCGCAACGAGAAAATCTGGAACCTGTTCTACCCCAACACCAACAGCTTCTTCCGTGCCATCAGCAACGATGATGGCCAGTCAGGGCCGCGCCCGCACATGGGCCTGCTGGACGAGGTGCACGAGCACAAGACGGCCTCGGCCGTCGAGATGATGCGCGCTGGCACCAAGAACCGCCGCCGCGCCCTGGTGGCGATGATCACCAACAGCGGGTCGGACAAGAACAGCGTGGCCGGCCAGTATCACGATTACGGCGTGCGCGTGTGCCGTGGCGATGTCATCGACGACACCTTCTTCGCCTTTATCTGCTCGCTGGACGA
The DNA here is from genome assembly GCF_057809355.1 of Pseudomonas sp. FG29. NCBI lineage: Bacteria > Pseudomonadati > Pseudomonadota > Gammaproteobacteria > Pseudomonadales > Pseudomonadaceae > Pseudomonas > Pseudomonas sp. FG29. The sequence continues at coordinate 53,776 of NZ_JBMDJU010000001.1, forward strand.
GGCCGACGATCCGCTGACCGACGAGGCCTGCTGGCCGAAGGTCAACCCGTCGCTCGACTTCATCCCCGAGGGGCGTACCGATGGCATTCCGGGGCGTCGCTACCTGCGTGAGCAGGTGGTGGCGGCGCGTGGCCTGCCGGCGAAAGAGGCCGTGGTAAGGCGGCTCAACTTCTGCCAGTGGACTGCGGCGGAAAATCCGTGGATCAGCGGCGACGTTTGGTTGGGCGCAGCAGAGCGCGTGCCCATGCGGATGCTGCGCAATCGGCCGTGTGTGGCTGGGCTCGACCTGGCCAGCACCACCGACCTGACATCGTTCGTGCTGGAGTTCTACCCGACCGAGGCTGACCCGCACTGGCGGCTGCTGCCGTACTTCTGGATACCCGATCACGACTTAGAAGGCCGTGAGAATCGCGACCGCGTTCCGTACCGCGTGTGGATCGCCGAGGGGCATCTGGAGACGACGCCGGGCCGGGCCATCAGCAAGCTGCATGTGCTGCGGCGCCTGCAGACGATTTGCGCGTATTTCGACGTGCGCAAGATCGGCTACGACCGTTGGCGGATCGAGGATCTCAAGCAGCTGATGATCGAGCACGACATCGAGCTGCCGGAGATGGAGCCATTCGGCCAGGGCTACCAGAGCATGTCGCCGGCCGTGGACGAGTTCGAGCGTCGGCTGCTGGGTATGCCGCCGCAGCAGCTCGACGACGACGGCAACGTGATCGATCTCGACCCGGCTGACTATGAGGTGGTGGAGACGTTGCGGCACGACGGCAACCCTGTGTTGACCATGTGCGCGGCCAACGCCGTGACCACCTCCGACCCGGCGAACAACCGCAAGGTCGACAAGGCCAAGTCGAACGGCCGCATCGACGGCATCGTCGCCTCGGTCATTGCCACCGGCATCAGCGGCTCGGCGCCGCCTGGTGGCGGAACATCCATCTACGACAAGGGCGTGGGCATATGAGCCGGCTGCTACAGATCCTTTCCTGGCTTGCCGGGCTGGTGGGCTTCGGCCTGCTGGTTGCGGGCGTGGCTCAACTCAACGTGCCGGCTGCGTTCATCGTCGCTGGCCTCGGCCTGCTGGCCTGGTCGCTGCTTGCTGACCGTGCAGCGGCTGCCATCAAAAACCAAGGGGGCTGAGCATGTTCTTTTCGAGCCTGCGCGGCACCGGCCAACAGGGCACGCTGGAGAGCTTCGGCGACTTCTGGCGCAGCCTGATCGGCTCTGGCGGCGGCAACAGCGCCGGGGTATCCGTCACGCCCGAGACGGCGCTGGGCGTGCCCATCCTGCACAACTGCGTCACCCTGCTGGCCGAGACGCTGGCACAGCTGCCGCTGGAGGTCTACGAACGTAAGGACAAGGGCCAGCGTGAGTCGGCCATCAACCACCCGCTCTACGACGTGCTGCGCTACCAGCCCAACGGCTTCCAGACGCCTTTCGAGTTGATCGAGTGCGGGCAGATGGCATGCGGCCTGCGCGGCAACGGTTACTCGTGGATTGACCGGCGCGAGGATGGCAACGTCACGGCGCTGTGGCCGCTGGACAACAATAAGGTGCAGGTGCTCAAGGGCGGCGACCTGCTGCCCTACTACCGCGTTGGCACCTCTGACCCGGTGCCGGCGCGGATGATTCACCACGTTCGCTGGACATCCACCAACCATTACGTGGGGCTCTCGCCCATCGAGTTGCACGCCGAGACGGTGGGCATGGCTCAGGCCATTACCCGCTATACCGGCAAGTCGTTCGCCAATGGCGCCACGGTATCCGGCGTGATCGAGCGCCCGCGTGAGGCGCCGCCGATCAAGGATCAGGCGAGCGTCGACAAGCTGGTTGAGCAGTGGGGGCAGAAGTACAGCGGCATCGACAACGCCAAGAAGGTCGCGCTGCTGCAGGAGGGCATGACCTTCAAGCCCATCTCGATGACCAACGTCGATGCCGACGTGGTGAACGTGCTCAAGCTGACCGGCACCAACATCGCGCGGATCTACAAGATCCCGCTGCCGATGGTGAATGACCTGGAGAAAGCGAACTACAACACCATCGAGCAGCTGCTGATTCAGTTCGTGGTGTTCGCCCTGCTGCCGTGGGCCAAGCGCCACGAGCAGGCAATGATGCGCGACTTCCTGCTGCCGAAGGATCGGCGCACGTACTTCATCGAGTTCAACCTTTCCGGCCTGATGCGCGGCGACCAGAAAAGCCGCTATGAGGCCTACGCCATCGGCCGCCAGTGGGGCTGGCTGTCGGTCAACGACATTCGCCGGCTGGAGAACATGCCACCCGTTCCGGGCGGCGACCTGTACCTGCAGCCGCTGAACATGGTGGACGTGAGCAAAACCGCCGACCTGACAAACCCCAACGTGCGCGCGCAGCTGGAGCTGCAGGTCGCCGATATCACGAGGATTCTCCAGCAATGAAACGTCACTTGAGAGCGTCCAGCCTGCTGTTCAATCAGCCGCTGCTGGTGACGCCTGACATGCTCGACCTCGGCGTGAGCTGGGCGAACCGGGTCATGCACCTGAACATCATCAACATCGGTGCCGGCGCTGGCGGTGACGCCAAGCTCTGGAATGACGCCGATGAACCTGGCTACACCTCGCGCATTGAGCGCATGGAGGAAAGCCGCCGCGCTGCCATCGGCCGTACCGGCGTCGAGGTCATTCCGGTGAGCGGCATTCTGGTGAGCCGTGGCGCTCACCTCGATGCCTGCGAGGTCATGACCAGCTATGAGGATCTGCGCCGCCAGTTGCGCACGGCAGTGGCTGACCCCATGGTCGAACGCATCGTGCTGGACATAGACAGCCCTGGCGGCTCTGCCGTTGGTGCCTTCGAGCTGGCCAGCGAGATTCGCGCCATGACTCAGCAGAAGCCCATCACCGGCCTGGTCAACTTCATGGCTTACAGCGGTGGCTACCTGCTGGCCTCGGCCTGCAGCGAAGTGGTCATGAGCCAGACCAGCGGCGTCGGCTCCATCGGTGTGATCGCCAAGCACCTCGACCGCTCGGCGATGGAGGAAAAGGCCGGCGTGAAGGTCACCACTGTGTATGCCGGTGCGCATAAAAACGACCTGAGCCCGCATGAACCGCTCACCGATCAGTCGTTGAAATTCCTCAACGACCTCGTGCAGGAGAGCTACCAGATGTTTGTCAGCGCCGTGGCCGAGTATCGCGGCTTGAGCATCGAGCAGGTCAAGGCCACCGAGGCGGCGTTGTACCAAGGCCAGCACGGTATCGCCGCTGGCCTGGCTGACCGCATCCAGAGCCCACAGGATGCCGTCGACCACCTGGCTCGCGCCGTGGCCGAGAGCCGCGCAGGGCGTGGCGCTGGCGGTATCTCGGTACGCGCCCGCGCTGCGGCCATTCAATCCCAACTCTGACCGCGTTCGCGGCAGTCACCCAAGCCCGCCTAGTGCGGGCTTTTTCATGCCCAGGAGGCAGTATGTCCCTTGTACTTCAAATGCGTAGCGAACGCGCCGAGCTGAATACCAAGCTGCAGGCGCTGGCAAAAATCGAGGCAACTGGCGGTAGCCTGAACGCCGAGCAACTGACCGAGTTCGCCAGCCTGGAAACTCAGATCGCGGATCTGTCCGCCAAGATCACCCGTGCCGAGGCTGCCGAGAAAGCGGCGGCGCTGACTGCGGTGCCGGTCGAGGAGGGCGCTCAGGGCGCACAGAGCCCGCCTGCCGGCCGGATCGAAGGCCCGTTCACGCCCAAGCCTGTGCCGGGCATGAAGGCCGGTCAGATGGTGCGCCTCCTCGCTGCTGCGCAGGGTAACCAGCAGGTTGCCGCGCAGATGGCGAAGGACGGCAACTTTCCCGGCGACGTGTATATGGCGCTTTCCACCGTGACGCCAGGTGCTGGCGGTGTGTTGGTGCCAACCAACATGGCGGCCGAGGTGATCGAGGCGCTGCGCCCGGTTGCAGTGCTGCGCCGCATGGGTGTTACCAGCCTCCCGCTGGTGAATGGCAACCTGACCATGCCTCGCATCACCGGCAACACCGTGGTGACCTACATCGGCTCCGAGACGGATATCCCGGTCACCGGTATGACCTTCGGTGACACCAAGCTTTCGGCCAAGAAGGCCGCAGCCTTGGTGCCTGTATCGAACGACCTGATTCGAGTGCAGGGCGTCAACCCGCGTGCCGATGCAATTGCGGCAAACGATCTGGTGACCAGCATGGGGCTGTCGCAGGATCTGCACTTCATCCGCTCCGATGGTTCGGGCGATCTGCCGAAGGGGCTGCGCCACTGGGCCATTCCGCAGCACGTTGTGCCGGCGCCGGCCACTGCTACGCCGACCCTGCAGCAGATCGATCTGTTCCTGGGCGGCCTGATGCTTCGCATCGAAAGCGCCAACGTGGTCATGAACTCCTGCGGCTGGCTGATGAATCCACGCACCCTGCGCTGGTTGCAGTCGCTGCGCGATGGTAACGGCAATAAGGCCTACCCGGAAATCGAGCAGGGTTACTTGAAGGGCTACCCGGTAGGTCTGACCAACCAGATCCCGGTGAACCTGGGCGACGACGGCGACGAGTCCGAAATCTACTTCGTCAACTTCGCCGACATGATGATCGGCGAGGACATGGACATCATCCTCGACTTCAGCAAAGAGGCTGCCTACCAAGTTGGCGGGCAGTGGATCAGCAGCTTCCAGCGCGACCAGACCCTGGTGCGTGCTATCGCGCGCCACGACTTCGGCCCTCGCCACGTCGAGTGCATCGCGGTCGGCATCGGCGTGAAGTGGGGCGCAGGCATGTGATCCGCCGCCCTGCCTTCGGGCAGGGCCCTTTCTGTTTCCCATATTCAAGGTGATGACATGAGCAACAAAAAAGTAATGGTGGTGTTCACCAAGTCCTGGCGCGGCTACTCCAAGGGCGAAAAGGCTGGCTTCGACGATGGCCAGGCCAAGGCCTTGGTGGATGGCAAGGTTGCCGAACTGGTGAAGGGTGGTAAGGGGGCGGCCAAGCCGTCCACTGACAAGGGCGGCGGCCAGGGTGGCGCTGCCAAGGCCTCCAGCGGTGAGGCTTCTCAGGAAGCTGGCAGCACTGATCAGACCCCGGCCGCCGATGACCCCGCGTCCGCCGATGCTGAATCGGGCGCCGACGACGAGCCCAAACCCTAATGGCCCGCCGCATCGCGTACACGGGGGCGGCAGCGATCACCGTGGCCGAGGTGGCGGCACAGTGTCGGGTAGAAGCTGATGATCTGCAGGCGGATCTCGTCGAGCAGGTCATCATCCCAGGCGTCACGACTCAAGCCGAGGCGAAAACTGGCGCGGCCATTCGGGCTGCTGAGTACGTCGAGGAATGGCCCGAGTCTTACGGCTCGGGCCACGCGCTCGACGTTGGCCAGGCGAGCGAGGTTGTGAGCATTGGCCGTGTGGAGAGTGACGGCAGCGTTACCGACCTGCAGCCGTTGCCCGCGCATCGTCTCCAGCAAGGCCAGCGCGAGAGCTTCCTGCACTTTCCGCAGGGGCGCCCGCCTGGCCGCCTGGTGATCCGCTACAAGGCCGGCGCGGATCTCGCCGCGTATCCGGGCGTGAAGTCGTGGCTGCTGATGGCAGCGGCTACTGCGCACGAGTTCCGCGAAACGCTGGTGGTCGGCACCATCCTCGCCGAGCTGCCTAGCCAGTTCACCGACTCACTGTTGGCCGAGATCGAAGTGCCACCGAGGTTCTGACATGAGAGCAGGACGATTGCGCTCCCGCGCCACGCTGCTTGCGCTGGGTGACCAGCTGCAGGTGGTCGAGCTGGGGCAGCGCTGGGTAGACATTCGCACGAAAGAGGGCGCCACCCCGGCGCCTGCCGGGTTACGTCAGAGTTCCCTGGTGGAGATCCGCGCGCGGTTCTCCGACATTTTCCGATCTGGTCGCTACCTGCAGCACGGCGGCCGGCTGTTTCACTTGGTCAGCCCGCGTCCGGTTGGTAATGGCGCCGAGCTGGTCGTGTCCGCCGAGGAGCTGGCGGGCACACCCGCCACCTACACCGCAACGCCAGGCGCCACGGCGCTGCCTTGTCGGGTGTTCCTGGCCTATGGCGTCAGCCGTCCGGGGCAGTTCTCCGGGGCTGTTGAGCACGTGACCGAGCTGGAGGCGGCGGTGGTTGAGGTTGGCCGGCCGCAGCCTGGTGCTGTGTTCGAGGTCGATGGCGTGGCCTGGCGGGTGGCTGGCCTGGTCGAGACCGAGGATGACCGCGTGGTGCGGCGCATGTGGGTTAAGAAGGTATGAACCGCATCGACGTGAGCCTGCCGCCCTTCGAGGGCGGCGCCGCTGCTTTTGGCATCGACGAAAAGCGCTTCGCCCGTATCGAGATCAACTCGACCAACCGGGCGGCGCGCTGGGTCAAGCGGGTGCTGCTGGTGGAGCCGTTTTCCAAGGCGACCGGTGTGCGGCGCGTGATATTCAATGACCGCATTCGGCTTGACCTGGCCAACACCAACCGGCCCGAGGCGAGCATCGTGCCGTCGTCGGCCAGCATACCGGCTCGCTGCTATCGGCACCGGGCGGACGCTCTCAGCGGCTCCAAGATCCGCGCGCGGGTGCTGGTGGACTGGTGGCGCGGTGAGAAGGTCGCGGCCGGCTTCATCAACCCGGCCAGCGCCCGCAAGTTGCCGCTGGCCACGCGCAGTGTGCGCGAGCGCAACGTGCGGCCGACCACCCGCAATCCTGGCGTCAAGGAATACCGGTACGACTACGTAGTGCCGCGCGATGCCAACGGCCCATCGGCCGCCGCGCTGTTCCGCGTTGCCGTGGATGACGGCACCCGCGAGAAGGCCGCCGAGCGCCTGGCGCTGGAGTTCAACATCGACCTCGATAAGGAACTGTTCTGATGCAACTGATCGCCACGCGCGTGACCGACTTCCTGGCCGGGCAGCTTCGCCGGGTCACCGCCGCCAACGGCTACCCGCTGGATCTGGCCGGGGTGCACGTTGGCCAGTTCTATGAGGATCTGCCGCAGGGCGAGCCGCTACCGCTGGCTACGTTGGTGGCGGCGTCCACCAGTGATGCTGTCACGCCGAATGGTGTAGTGATGTCTGGCATGCGCGGCCGGGCCTATCAAGTCGAGGTCGTCGTTAACTTCGACCAGCATCCCGACATTGAGCGGCATGCGCTGCTCGATCTGATCGAGTGGGGCATCGGCCGCGCTTTGCGCGAGCGGCCCCCGCCTGAGCTGCGCGGGATGCTGCAGAGCGTCACCCTCGGTGACGTGCAATTCAACTATCCGGCGCCTGGGCATTCGCTCGCCATTGTGCAGGCCCAGGTCAACGCTGTTTTCGTCGAGCAATACCAACCCTAGGAGGGTGATATGTCCAACCCCAAAGCAACCCATGCCTTCACCTTCCGCGAGGGCGGCAAGGTCACGCTGTACAAGAAAGGCCAGGAGCTGAGCGGCGCTGCGCTCGCGCATGCCCAGGCCAACGGCTTCGCGCTGAAACCTGAACCGGAAAAGCCCAAGGCCGAGGCCAAGCCAGCCGCTGAGCCGAAGTAACCCGCCATCCAGCCCCGCTACACCTGGCCACCTGCGCCGCTCTCTGACATCGAGGTAAACCCATGAACACCGTTCCAGACGCCAGCCTTATCGGCTACGGCGATATCTTCACGCGCGCCTATCAATCGCAGAAGGCGCTACTGCCCTTGGGCAACACCAGTGAATTGCAGATCGCTCACACCGAGGATACGCAGACGCTGCCCAACTACATCACGGGCGTCGGCAACCGTAACAGCACCTCGCGCGTTACGGGCGTAACCGCCAGCTTCACCGTGTACGACCCGAACGCCCGAAACCTGGCGATGATGGGCCGTGGCACCATTCGCGGCGTGTCGGCCGGGGCGCTCACTGCGCCTGAGGCGCATGTGTGCGAGGGGCTGCCGGGTGAGCTGATCCCCTTCGACAACCTGCCGGACACCTCGGTGGCGTATGAGATCAAAAGCCCCGATGGTGCGACTACCTTCGAGGCGGGTACGGACTACCTGATCACGCCTTACGGCATCCAGCTCACCAGCGGCACCACGATCAGCAATGCCGGCATCACGGCCATGTACACCAAGCTCAAGGCGGATTTCGTCGAGATGCTGACCAGCTCGCAACTGGAGCTGGAGCTTTACTTTGCCGGCCTCAACGCCGCGCAGGGTGGGGCGCCTACCCCGGCTCGCCTGCACCGCTTCAAGCCTGGCTTGGTTCAGAGCCTGCCGCTCAGTGGCACGGCCTATGCCGCCTATCAGGTCACGGGCGAGCTGCTGGCCGACATGCGCGTGACCAGCGTGGACGGCTACGCCACGCCCATGTCGCAGTTCTACACCTTGGGCATGAAGGCTGCGGCCTGATGACAGCGAGCCCGGCGCCTTGCCGGGCTCGTACCTTGTTTAGGTTCGCCTGGTATGTTGTACGAGATCTGAGAGGTCGCGGAGTACGCCTTCTTCAGCTGAGTCTGCAGCTTGAATCAAAACGAAGTCTTTACCTGCTTGCTTTAGCTTTTCATGAACAAGCGGAAGCTCAGCTTCGGCTTGAAACGAGTGCAGCATTTCCCTTGCAGTGAAAACGCCGCTTACCGCCAGCTTCTCGGCGGCATCGACGACGTTCTGTTCTGTGGTGATCAAGTAAAACGGAAATATGGCTTGCATTAGGACATCCTTGGCGAATTGGTGAAATCTGGTTTTGCAATAGGTCGGAGTTGACCTCTGCCTATGTAACATACGAAAGCCGGTCGATGGCCCTTTGAATACGGAACCCGGCCTTGGCCGGGTTTTCGTGCTGCCGTCGTGGTGTTAGATTCCCGCCGAGTGAATAGGGAGGGAATCCGATGCGAATACTGATGGTTGTCTTGGCAATGTTGCCGCTTGCTGCGGGCGCAGCCTCTGTAAACAAGTGTGTTGCCCCCGATGGGAAGATCCTATTCACGCAGGCTGCTTGTCCATCAGGGCATGCTGGGGAAGAAGTAGCCATTAGGCCTGCCAATGGCAAGAACAATTCTGCCAATGAGCGACTTGGCCCGCCTGCTGATAAGTACGTACAGCCCCTAGACCTTAGTGGAGATGTCCGGCAGCAGGTCAGAAAAATTAAGGCTGTGGTGGATATTGGCCGTATCAAGGCCCGCGAATGTGACTGGGACTTGAAGGTACACAAGAGTCCAGTGAAGTGCATGGATTTGCTGGCGTACATGGTTGAAGGCTCAACCTACAGTCAGGCAATGGAGCGTGCTGCAAGCTTCACGCCTGATGAAATTGCCCAAGCTAAGCCCGAGTTACAAAGCATACTGAGGGCGGTGGACGATATTTTGGAAGCCAAAGAGTTGGCTTTGACTTACGCCAATACGCCCTGATAGTGAATATCTAGAAACCCGCTTCGGCGGGTTTTTTATTGCCTGGAGAAAAGTGATGTCCGTTCGTGATCGCCTGATCCAGCTCACCCTGCGCGCCCGCAACTTCCTGAGCGGCGACGTGGCGCCGGCTACCGAGTCGATGCGCGAGCTAACCGAGGAAGGGCGCCGGCTCAAGGCGAGCATGGACGAGGTAGGCCGCGCCCGTGGCCTGGCTCGCACCCTGCGCGATAACCAGCAGGCCACTGAGGGTTTGGCGCGTAGCCAGGCCGACGCCCGCGCGACGCTGGATGACCTTACCCGCGAGATTGGCGAAAACGCCACCGCTACGGCTGGGCAGCGTATCGCCCTGCGCGAAGCGCGGCGGACGCTGGGGGAAGCCGAACGCGCCTACAAGCGCAACCAGCAGGCCATCAAGAACACCACCAGTGAGCTTAAAAAGCTGGGGGTGGATACCGACAACGTGGTGGCTGAGGAAAAGCGGCTTACCAACGAGCTTGAGGATGGCAAGCGGGCGCTGGCGTCCAACCGTGAGGCGATTCGCGAAAAGCGCGTTGAGGAAAAGAAGGCCGCCGACACGGCCAAAGAACACGCCGAGCGCGTGGATGCAGCAAAAAGCGTAATGGCGGATGCCGGTCGTAAAGTGCTGGCGTTCGCAGCGGCTTACGTGTCCCTCAACGCCGCTGTGGGTTTGGTGCAGCGTGGCCTTTCATTGGTTGCGCAGGGCATTCGCGCGGTTGCCACTGATGGAGCCGACAAGCAGGGCGCGCTCGCGCAACTGGAGGCCACGCTGGCTTCCACAGGCCGGCAAGCCGAGTTCACGACCAAACAGTTGCTGGACATGGCCGATGCCATGGAAGCCAGCTCGATGCTCACCGCCGAGCAGGTGCAATCGGCGCAGGCGCGTTTGCTGTCTTACACCGACGTGGCTGCGAAGGAGTTCCCGCGCGCCCTGCAGATCGTGATCGACCAGCAGCAGCGGCAGGGCATCAGCGTTGAGCAGTCCGCTGAGATAGTCGGCCGCGCTCTGCAATCGCCTTCTGAGGCGATGGCAGCGCTGGGCCGGCAGGGCTTCAAGCTGGAGGACAACCAGAAGCGCCTGCTGAAACAGCTGGAGGCTACCGGCAAAACGGCCGAGGCCCAGGCCATCATCATGGACATGCTGACCGAGGCCTATGGTGGCTCGGCAGCGGCGGCGCGGATGAACACCTTTCAGGGGTTGCTCAAGGGCATCTCTGATCGCTTTGGCGACTTCGCTAGCCGTGTCGGTAACTCTGGGGCCTTCGACTTCATGCAGCGCAAGCTGTTGGAGTTGAGTGACAAGCTGGACGAGATGGCCAACGATGGCCGGCTGGATGCATTGGCCGAAGCGTTGAGCAATGCATTCATTGACGCTACTGAACGGGCGGAGGAGTTTGCCAAGAAGCTGCTGGATGTGGACTTCAGCACATTGACCAGCGACGCCAGCCGCTGGCTCGATGACTTCGGCGAGAAGCTCGACACCGCCGGTCGCTGGATCACTTTGATCGCCGCGCCATTCCGGGTGCTGGTTAATGTGGTTACCGGCGGTATCTCGGCAATAGGGATGGCCTTCACCGGGCTTATCTCGGCATCGCTGACTGGCATGGCTCTGATTGCGCGCGCGATCCCTGATGCCTTCGGCGGGCAGAAGATCGTCGCGGGGCTTGAGAGTGCGCGTGACACAGCGCTGAGCATGTTTCAGATGTTGGCCGGCCAGGTAGCTCAGGACGGCCGTGATATTGCCGCCACCTGGGACAGCGTGGCCCAGGCCGCAGAAGGCAGTGCTGACCGCCAGGCCAGAGCTGCAGCGAAGGCGGCAGAAGACACCCACAAGTCGATGCAGAAAACGGGTGAAGATATCGCCTCGTTCTTCCGCTCGAACATCACCACGCTCGAGCAGGCGCTGGCTGCGATCAGCTTTGCCGAGACGGCGGCAGATCTCGCTGAGATCGAGAAGGCGCTGGGTGACTCCAAGCTGACCACCGAGGAACTCGGCGCAGCGATGGAAGCGCTGGGGCAGAAGCGTGGTTTCGTTACTGTCGCGGATGACGCCAGGCGCACCACCACCGAGCTGGAGCAACTGCGCAAGGAACAGGCCCGGCTGAAGGCTGAGTACGATGCTGGCAACATCACGCTGCAGCAGTGGCAGGACGGCCACAACGCTGCAGCCGAAGCCATCCGCAAGCTGGAGAGCGAAAGCGCCAAGGCGACCGGCACCATCAAGGCTGTTGGCCGTGAGCTGAAAACCCTTACCGATGTACAGCGCGCTATCAGCGATGCCAAGACGGATCGCGATATCGCCGCCATCCGCACGGCATTGCAGGCGCTGTACAGCACCGGGCAGGTGACGGCGGCGCAGTACAACGCCGAACTGACCAAGCTGAACGCCCGTCAGAAGGAGCTGATTCAGGCCGTGCAGGCCGGCAAGAAAGCTCAGGACGACAAGAACAAGTCAGACCAGCAGGCCATCGTCACCAGCGAGCAACTGCGCCGCGAGAGCGGCAAGCGCATGGAAGCCGAGCGCCGCGCGGGCGATGAGGCGATGCAGCGCCGCCGCAAGGAATCCAGCGACGCGCAGCGCGACATGGGTGCCATGGAGGGCTTCTTCAGCGGTGTCATGAGCCGTGCACGCGAGCCGGTGGCTGCGTTGAGCCGTGGCGCGCTGGAGCTGTACGACCGCCTGCGCGGCTTGAACACGGCGGCGCCGAGCATCGATACCAGCGGGCTAGACGCAACGCGCACCAGCTTGGAGTCGGTCACCAAGGCGCTGGAGGCGGTGCGCGCCGACCTAGCTCGGCCGATGCTCAGTAGCCTGGGGCGCTGGTCGCTGGAAACGCAGCGCGACAGCCTGGCCACTCAGCAGGCATTCCTGTCGCAGAAGAAAGCGCTGCAGTCGCTGATGCAGGACTACGAGCGCGGCGGCCTCAGTGCGCGGCAATTCGTGCGCCAGGCAAGCGGCATGAAGGACGCGCTGAGCCTGCTCGATGCCTCCGACCTGAGTGGCCTGGAGTCGGCTATCGAGGCCGCGAACCAGCGCATGAAGCAGATGGGCGACTCGACGCGCGGCACGCTTGAGAGCCTGCAGGACGAGCTGGACGGGTTGCAGGGGCGCACGGACGACATCGAGCGTCGCCGGTTTGCAGCCCGCCGGCGCGAGCTGCAGGCGCAGCTGGCCGAGGCGCAGGCGGGCGGGGATGCCCAGGCTGTGGCGAATGCCAGCAAAGCACTCGGCCTGCTGCGGCAGATCGAGAGCGAGAGCGCGCAAGCCCGCCAGGCTGAGGAACAGAAAAAACGCATGGAAGCGCAACAGGCCGCCCAGCCCGCTGCACAGCAAGCTGATCAGGCACCGAGCAAAACCATTCGCCTGGAGGTGCCAGGGCGCGGCGCTGTTGATGTTGGCGTCAGATCGGATGCGGACGAAACCAAGCTGCTAACCCTGCTGGAACAAGCCGGCTTGAGGAGCCTGTAATGCAACTGACCCTTGATGACCTCGATCTGGCGGACAACCCCGACCTGGGCGGCGAGCAGATGGAATGGGTGGACGAGTTCGATTGGAACAGCATCGAGCAGGAGCAGGAACGCTCGCTGACCGGGGCGCTGATCGTGCAGGAGGGCGTCAAGTTATACGGCCGCCCGATCACGCTCAGCAGTAACAACGGCGCCTGGTTCACCTTGGCGAAGGTTCGCGCCCTGCAGGCCATGTCCAGCGTGCCGGGCGCCGTGCATCTGCTCACGTTGCCGACTGGCGATCAGTATTACGTGACGTGGAACCGCGTAGCCGGCCCGGTGGTGCAGGCCACGCCCGTTCACCGCACCGTCGCCCCCGGGCCGGACTGGCTCTACCAGCTCACCCTGCGTTTGATCACTGTCGCGCCACCGCCGACCGAACCTGACCCCGAACCCTGACAGCCCGCCCCGTGCGGGCTTTTTGTTGCCCGGAGATATGGCATGACCATCGCCGCAACTGACGTAAAACTGCTGCAAAGCGAACGCCTGACCGACGAAGCCGACGGCGGTGGCCGCGCCACTGGCAACGCCGTGGTCGACGGCCAGGTGAACAACGTGTTCCCCGACATCAGCCGGCTCGACCGCACGACGGGGCGCATCAACCTGCGCAAGCTGTACGGCGGGCCGATGACGCAGAACGCCGACGCCTACCTGGGTGCCCATGGCATCGTCACAAAGGCGCCGGCCGACCCGCGCGTCAGCGTGCTGCTGTTCAATACCGGCAGCCAGACCGACATGCGTAGCGATGCGCGCAATGCAATCGAGAGCTACGTCGCGGCGGCGACCACTGCGCAGTTCGAGCTGCTCGGCACTCAGTTGGCCGGGCAGCGCGCGATCGCGTGCGTTCAGCGTGAGGAACAGCGCGTGCCTGAAATTGGCGATGTGTTCCAGCTCGTCACCGCCAGCGCCTCGCAATACGTGCGCGTGACCGGCGTGGACGCCAGTCTGGAACAGTTCACCTACGACTACGGCAACGGCAACTTCGTGAACTTCACCCGGCGCCGGCTCGATCTGCAGATCAGCGCGCCGCTGCTGAACGAGTTCCCCGGTGGCCAGGTCACGCCTGCCGGCACCTCGGGCACGTCGCTGAGCGGCGCCGCGAAAGCGCGCGTGCTGAGCACCCAGGTAGCCGACGCCGCGCGTTACTACAGCATCAGCCCGCTCGCCGAGGCTGTTGCAGCCGGCGCGCTCAATCTGAAGGTGCAGTCGGTTTACAGCCAACTGGTGCCGAGCACCACGAAAGAGTCGGCTCTGGTCGACGTGCTGGGCGGCTACCAACGGCAGATCTACGTACCGGCGGGGCCGTCCCGTTCGGTCGCGCTCACCGTTGCTGCCGGCGCGCTGGCGGGCGAATCCCGCACGTTCCTCGGCACCGGTTGTGCGCCTGGCACCCTGACCATCGTGGCCAATGGCGGCACCTATGCTGACGACAGTAAGGGCGGCCTGCGCTTCGTGAGCGGCAGCAACTGGCTCAGCTCCGGCCGCGTGGACTACCAGACCGGCGAGATCACCCTTGCCCGCACCGGCACGAGCTGGACGGGCAGTGCCACCGGCACCTACCGCCCGGGCGCCGCGGCGACGGGCGACACGATTACCGGCGAGGTGGAAATCAGCCTCGGCAATCGCGGCTATGTGTACACGCTGAATCTGTCCGGCGCATTGCCTCGCGCTGGCACGCTCAGCGTCAGCTACATGGCATTGGGCAAGTGGTACGAACTGCGTGACCTGGGTGACGGCCTGCTGACCGGCGAGGGCGCCGGCACCATCACCTTCGCCACTGGCTCGGTATCGCTCACACTCAACGCGCTGCCTGATGTCGACAGCTCGCTGGTGTACAGCTACGTCAGCTCGGCGGACAACGCCATCACCGAGCGGGCTGGCGGCAGCATCGTGCCGAAAATCGAGGTGCGCTACACGCTTCCCGATGGCGGCGTGCTGCCTGGCTCGTTCTCGGCCACCTTCACTGCCGGCACCGTGCGTACCCTCACCGATAACGGCCAGGGTGTGCTGAGCGGCACCGGTGGCACCGGCACTATCGCCTATGCCTCGGGCGAGGTTGTGATGGTGCTTAGCGCCACGCCTAGTGCTGGCATTGCCTACACCTGGCAGAAGGGCGCACTGAACAGCGGCAGCGCCTCGGTCTCCAGTGACGGCAGTGGGATGACGACATTCACCATCCCGGGCGCCCCGCTCAAGCCCGGTTCCGTGCGCGTGGATTGGATGACCACCCGTCGGCAGGCTGCGCCCGCAATCAACTGGAGCGTGATTGAGGCAGGCAACGTGCTGCCGGTTTACGACGGTTATCGCGACGTGGCCAACGTCGCAAACGACAACGGCAACGGCGGCTGGCAGGGTGGTCGTGCTGGCAGCATCAACTACACCACCGGGCAGGTCACCCTGCAGGTGGCGGCGCTGTATGACTACACCGAATACACTTACACCAACCGCGCCACAGGCTCGGGTTTTCTGCGCAAGACAGAGCCCGTACTGGTCACGACAAACGTACAACTGCGCGAGCAGTTCGGCGGCACCCTCACGCACGCGGCCCAGGCCGACAGCGTGAGCACGGATCCGCAAACCGCCAGCCAGGCCCAACCGCCGATCACGCTGGAGCTGCTGCCCGGCGTGGCCGAGCCGATTGTGCCTGGCTCGCTGCTGTTCAGTTGGAATGGCTCGGTCTACTGCGACCGCTCGGGCATTCTCTACCGCGACGTGGCCAGCAACACCAACGGCGGCACGGCGGTGGGTGCGGTCAACTATGCCGACCGCACCGCTACGGTGAACAGCTACAGCGGCAACGCCACTGGGGCTGTCACACTGCTGGCCTGCCTGACGGCAGCGGTGGGCTTCAGCGTTACGGCTGCAACCTACCGCACGCCAGGTGCGCCGCTGCGTGCGGGCAGTATGCAGGTCACGGCGGTGCGGGCCGATACCGGTGCCGTGGTAACGGCGGTGAGCAACCTCAACGGCGAGTTCAGCACCGGCATCATCCGTGGCACGGTCGACGCGACCACCGGCATTACGCGGCTGACGTTCACCACCAACCCTGCGGACGATACCGGCGCAAGCGACATCCCGGTGATTCCGCTGCTGTTGCGCTACAACGCTACTGTGCAAACGCGGCTGCCGCTCGACGCCGGGCTGCTGGGGCTCGACCCTGTGCGCCTGCCTGCTGATGGTCGCGTGCCGATCTACCGGGACGGCGACGTGCTTGTGATCCACCACACCGCCGAAACCGTGGTGGCCTCGCCAACGGCTGGCGGCACGCTGCAACTCGACCGCGCGCAGCAGGCTGATATCGAGGTGGTGGACGGCGCCGGCACGGTGCTGCGTGCGGCATCGTTCACGGCTGATCGCGAACTGGGCACCGTCACCTGGGCCAACCCGCTCGTGTTGCAGGACGAGGAGGGCAACCCTGTGGGCCTGCCGCTGATCGTGCGCGACCGCGTTGAGCACATGGCGATGTGCACCGAGGTGCAGATTACCGGTGCGCTGGGCATCAGCTCGCCGCTGCCGTGGGATCTGCCAGCCGGCGAGGCCATGGTGTCGAGCGCGGTGGCGTGGGGTGATTTGCAGTCGCGGATCCACACGTGGTTCACGCAGCAGACGTGGAGCCAGGGCGCCCCGAACTGGACTGATGCGCCCATCGGCAACACCACGACGGCGCAATACAACCGGCTCAGCTACCCGCCCATCATCACCAACGCGGGTGCAATCGACGGCAAGTGGGCGCTGGTGTTCAGCTCTGCTACCGCGTTCAGCGTGGTCGAAGAGAAGCTCGGGGTTATCGCCACCGGCAACACCAGCACCGACTGCGCGCCGATCAATGCCCTGACCGGGCAGCCGTATTTCACGATTCGGCGCGACGGCTGGGGCTCCGGGTGGGCGGCCAGCAATGTCGTGCGTTTCAACACGGACTCGGCGCTAGGCCCGATGTGGTGCATCCGCACTGTCATCAGCGGGCAGGGCACGGTGGACGATGACAAGTTTGAACTTCAGGTAAGGGGGGATGCGGACTGATGGCCAGGATCTATCATCGGGATCAGGCCGGCGCGCCGGCCGTTTATTCATCCGCAGCATATGCCGTTGCTCAATTTGCGAATTTCAAGGAAGTTTTAAAGGCATGCTTGGTCTCTGGATACGGAAGTGCCGCAGCGGCAGGCTGGGAGTTAATCGCGGAGGGCACTAACCATATTGTACTTCGCAATGGGTCGCATTCTGGGTATGTGTGCTTCACTTGGCTGACGGGTGGTGTGCTACGGGTTTATGTTGCGGATACGTTTGATGGAGTGAATGGCTCTGGCGTTATCCTTGGTTCGGGTGTAAAGACTGGTATTGCGGCTAATAATGCAACGGCTCATTCCATAGGCTTGACGTACTTTGCTTACTCTGCTGGAACCAGTTCGTGGTATATGGTTGCCGATGAAAGAACATTTATCTTTTCGTGGGTGGCGAATAGCGGTGTCGTTTCAATGACAAATGCTGTTTCGTCTAATTACCCATACACAATCTATGTGGGAGAAGATACTTCAGGCAATTTTATGGTTGTTGGTGGAGAGCGAACAAATTCAACCGCCAGCGGCTTTCCTACTTGTTACTTCGGGTCAGGCTGCGGCTTGACTTCCTTGAGAAACCCCAGCACCGGCTTGCTTGTAGATACCGGGTCGATCTCGTTTAAGATCCATGGGGTTTCAACTCCGGCAAGTGCCTCCGCGCCAGTCGACAATGATACGTCAATTTCGCTTTTTAGTCGGTTGACTCTAGGGCGGGCTGGTTGGTATGTCCCTAATTACTTCTGTGGGCAGTTTCGCGGTATTGCGATATCTCCTGAGTTGTTTGTCTTGAGATACGGCGATGCTGCGTCTAGTGCGTTATCTGGCTTGGGTATGAATACACGTGAGGCGGCCAGAGTTTTTGATCTTGGGGATGGTTATAACTACTTTCTACGAGTTGGTGCGTTCTATAATAGTATGTTTCTTGTGACGGATAATCCGGGGTATTGGTGATGCAGGTTGCACACGCTGAGAATCTAATAATCCCCGGTTATGTTAGCCCGCCTTTCATATCGCTAGCTTTCAGGCTACTCCGCGATGGGGAGGTTACGCCCGGCAAGAAGATTGTTCGGTTTTATCGTGACTGGACAGACGTTGGTTACCTGGCTTTAGCGTTTGAAACAGTTGACGGTGAAACTACACGGCCTTGCCGCGTACTGCTATCGGAGCTTTTAGCGCAAGGGGAGTGGTTGGTAACTGGACAGGACGATGCACTTCCCCGTCGAGCCCGCGCTGTCTACATGACATTCAGCGAGTCCGGCACCTACACCTTCAACATCACCAGCGGCGACGGCGGCCAGGCCGGCGAGCCTGCCCATGTCGATGCGCGTGTGCGTGTCGAGCGTGTGCCGGCGAGGCGTGAGGTTGTACTGGTGGAGCGCCCCATTGATGGAGAGTGGCGAATCGCAGGCTATGGGCCTACGCCCGGTGGCTCTGGTGAGATCGGTCTGCGCGTGGTGGGGGGCGATGTCTATGCACTGGCAGTCGATGACTACGGCGTGCAGTTCGTCGCTGACCTGGCAGTGCAGGTTGGCCAGCGCATCCGCCCGACGCAGTACACCGGTTGGGTGTATGAGATCACCGAGGCCGGCCAACTGCCGGCCGTTGAGCCTAACTGGTGGGCGGCAGTTGGGGAAAACCCATCGAGGCCATTGGGCACTGCGCGTGCAGTCGCGCGCCGGTACTTTCAGCCGATTGCACTGGGGCCGGGGCCGGTCGAGGTGACCTGATGATCAGCGTTTCAATCAGTGGAGGCTGGGGCCGTGCGGCCTCGGCCGACCGCGCTGCATCTGCAATTCCGTGGGACGCGCTGCGCCAGGTTGACCGCCGCGCCTCTGCGCGTTGGCGAATCGCTGGCATTGCGGATCGTCGCGCAACAGCCGTGCCCTGGTCGCGGGTGCCAACGCGGGATCTGCAGCGGGCGGCGCGTTGGGGTGTTGCCGGCCGGCTCGATGCACAAGCCAGCGCGCAGCCTTGGGGCTGGGTGCCGGCGAAGGATCTGGCTCTGGTCAGCGGCTGGGATCACACCATCAAGCCGCGCGACCTGCGGCTACGGCTGATCTACAACCCCAGGCCGGCGCGCGAGGATATGAAGGTGGCGGCAGGGCATCGGCGGGTCAATGAGTACGGCCCGCGCTTCAATGCCGAAACAGCCCTGCAGGACAGCCTATACGTGCCTGGCCCTAACTGGCTTGTGTTCGAGTTTGGCGGCCGGCCGTACTTCCCCAGCACGTCGCCGGAGGTGTTCTTCGACTTCCGCTACGTGCCGGAGACGCCCGCTATTCAGCCGACCGACATGCGCCGCACGGGCGTGCGCTGGCAGTCGGCACGGCGTCTGAACCTCGGCCGCGCGTTGCCCTGGGGAAAGGCCCGGCAGGTCGACGGCGTGCTCACCGATCTGCCCTACGTCGACTACCCCGGCCCGGTCAAACCGTTGCCGGAGCCGCCGCCAGATCCAACCATTCTGGATACCTACATGATCGCGAATACCGTCAACCTCGTGGCGCTGCCCTCGCGCACGCCAATCGAAGCGAAGAACATCCGCATCGGCCTTGATGCCGACTCGTTCAGTTGGTCGTTCAGCGCCGATATCTTCACCCGTGCCGCCCTTGAGCTGGTGCAGCCAGATGCTGACGGTGCCGGCGAGCTGGAACTCGACATCAACGGTTGGAAGTGGGTCGTACGGGTCGAGCGCTACAGCCGCAAGCTGCAGTTTCCTGCCGAGGCCTACACCATCAACGGCGCGACACGTGGCCAGCTGCTGGCGGCGCCCTATGCACCGTTGCGCAGTGCGCTGAACTCGGCGCCGATCAATGCGGCGCAAGCCGCCGAGGCTGAGCTGCAGTTCACCGGCTTTACGCTGGACTGGCAGGCAACTGACTGGACATTCCCGGCTGGCTCGCTGAGCTACCAAAGCCAGACCGCGATTCAGGTCATCGCCCGGCTGGCCGAGACGGTGGGCGCCGTGGTGCTGCCGGCTCGCGATAGCGATCACCTCGACATCGTGCCGCGCTACCCGGTGCCGCCATGGGAATGGAATCAGGTCGATGCGCCCATCGAGCGCATCATCCCGGTCGCGATGATGACCGACCTGGGCGGGGAGTGGACGCCGCAACCGGCGTGGAATGCCTGCTACACCAGCGGCACCTCGGTCGGCTGCTCGATGCTCGTGCGCCGTGCCGGCACTGCAGGCGACAACCCGACTCCGGACGTGTTCGATGACTGGCTGACCGATCAGCCGGCCAACCAAGCGCGCGGCGCGCATGAGTTGAGCAAGGGCGGGAATATCGAGATTGTCAGCGTGACCATCCCGCTGTTCCCGTTCAGCGATGACAACGGAGTGGGGCTGATCCTGCCTGCGCACCTGTACCGTGTGCCCGAGGAGACCGGCCCCTGGGTCGGCCTGTGCCTGGGTGTTGATATCAGCGCCGAGGGCACTGGAGCGGTACGGGTCAAGCAGCAGATCAAACTGGAGCGGCACCACTGATGGCAACGATCAATCCCTGGAGGCGTTTCATCGGCCTGCTACCTGGCGGCGTGCGCACCGTGGCCACCGTGCGCAGCATCAACACGTCGACCGGCACGAGCGAGGCCGAGCTACGCACTGGTACGCGCGTCACCGTTCGCGGCGTCGACGTGCCTGTGAACAGCAAGGCCTACATCGCGGACGGCGTTATCACCGGCCCGGCGCCGGATCTGCCGCATTTTGATGTGGATGTTTAGGCGGGGTAGTCCTCGGGGTTGGGCTCGATGATGCTCTTCGCCAGCCTTCGCAGCTCAGCGTGAGCCTCCAGCCTTTCCTCGGCTGATAGCGCTTCGTCCGCGAATGTCAGCGCGGCCGCTTCGGCATCGAGGATCTGCGCCGCTGCGAACTGCCTCGCCACTCTGCGGGCGAGCCCTCGCCGCACCAGCTTGTCACCCATGACCACCTCTTGAACTGACCAATCTACGCCCGCCACTTGCGGGCTTTTTTTCGTCTGGAGGAAACTATGTCCACACCACGTGGCGTCCGCAACAACAACCCCGGCAACATCGACTTCAACCCGCGCAACAACTGGCAAGGCCAGCTCGGCCTAGAGCTGGGTGTGCCTCGGCCGCGCTTTGCCCGCTTCGACACGCCGGAGAATGGCATCCGCGCACTGGGCAAGTTGCTGCTGAACTATCGCGGCAAGGATGGCATGCCCGGTGTTGGTGGCCCAGGTATCGACACTGTGCGCGAAACCATTAACCGCTGGGCGCCGGGTAACGAAAACGATACCGAAGCCTACATTTCGGCTGTCGCGCGGGCGCTCGGCGTCAAATCCGA
Organism: Pseudomonas sp. FG29; assembly: GCF_057809355.1. NCBI lineage: Bacteria > Pseudomonadati > Pseudomonadota > Gammaproteobacteria > Pseudomonadales > Pseudomonadaceae > Pseudomonas > Pseudomonas sp. FG29. The sequence continues at coordinate 74,973 of NZ_JBMDJU010000001.1, forward strand.
TACCGTCATCGACGTCCGCCAGCGGCCCGTGCTGCGCGCGCTGGTGGTCGAGATCATCACGCACGAGAACGGCGCTCAGCCCTACAAGGCGGAAGTGATCGATGAAGGTGTGCGGAGAGCGCTGGCATGAGTGGCTATGAGTTCAAGGCCATATCGCGGTGCCTGGCTGAATCGGCGCCTGGGGCGCTTTCATTCTTCTGCCTGGGGTGCGATATGCCGCACACCATCCAGACCGGTGACGGGCCAGGGCCTCGCTGGGGCTACAACGGCAACGCTGATGTGCCGACCTTCACGCCCTCGGTGCTCTGTCGCTACCAGTGGAGCGATGGTCAGCGCGTTTGTCACTCGTTCATCACTGACGGGCAGATCCAGTACCTCGGCGACTGCACGCATCATCTGGCCGGCAAGACGATTGAGTTGCCGAATTGGGAGGAAGCATGGGCGCGCTGGTGAAACTGGTTCCGGCCTGGGGCTGGGCGCTACTACTCGGGCTGGTGCTGGTGGCGGGCCAGCAGATCCGCGTCAGCCTTCTGCAGGCCGAGCTGGAGACCGAGCGGCAAGCCAGGCTAGATGATGCCGCCAAGCTCGGCGCCTGCCGCACCACCCGCACCAACTTACTCGGCCAGGTGATTGAGCAGAACGATGCGTTAGCGGATCTGCGCGCTGATGAGCTGGAGCGCGCCAGTCGTGCGCGCGACGTGCAGCAGCAGGCCGAGGGCGATGCTCGGCAGGCCGACGCGCAGGCACAGCAGGTGCTGCAGGAGCGCACGCCTGCCGGCGTTGATACCTGTGCCGCTGCATCGGCAGCATTCGACAATGAGCTACGGCGGGAGCGTGCGCAATGAAGCCGGTATTCGTTGTGCTGTGCCTGGTGCTGGCAGGGTGTGCCGGCCAGGTGGTTGAGCCGTCGGAGCCGGCCGTGGTGCGCGTCGAGGTGCCTGTACAGGTGCCATGCCGCACCGAGCGCATTCCTCGGCCGGCGTTCGCCGTCGACGCGTTGCCCGTCGGTGCCGACATCGGCGAGCAGATGCGGGCGTTGCGTGCCGAGCGGCTGCAGCGCAAGGGGTACGAGAGGCGGTTGGAGGCCGCTATCGAAGCGTGCCAGTGAAGCGTGAAACACAAAGGCCCGGCGCCGTGGGGGGATTCCCTGCGGCGCCGGGCCTTTTTTTGTGTCTGCGATTTGGTACTACTGCCGGCGAATGGTTACGCCAAAATTACGCCAGGCATAAAAAAAAGGCCTTGAAAATCAAGGCCTTTCGTTTGTCTTCTGGTGCCCCGGGGGAGACTCGAACTCCCACTCCTTTCGAAAACGGATTTTGAATCCGCCGCGTCTACCGATTCCGCCACCGGGGCACATTGGCGGCGCAGTATAGGGATGCGCCTGGCGCGGGTCAATCGGCGCTGCAGTCTGTGTCGTTTGGCGTGTTCCTGGTGCTGTGCAGCAACAAGTCGGGCCAAGGTACGAGGGTTGCTAGCAGAGTGGCGCGCATCATCGAGGGCGCTGATACTCTGCGCACGTGTCGAAGCGAAGAGTCTTAAGGAGTGGGCGTGGCGACAGTCTTGCGGCAGGCTATCTGCGGGGTGCTGCTTGGGCTATGCCCAACGTTGCTGCTGGCTGACACGCTGACCTATGCCGTCACTGACGAGAGCTGGACGCCTTACTGGATCGTCGAGGATGGGCAGGTCGGAGGTATTCTGCAGGAGGTCATGCAGGCCTTGCGCGAGCGGATGCCGGTGCAGCTCGAGGCCAGTCATCCGCTGCCGCCGTTGCGCGCGCAGAAGCTGTTCCGCCAGGGGCAGTTGCAACTGGAGTGCTGTGTGAGTCGGGCTTGGCGTTCTTCTACGGAGCAGGCCGAGGTCTCGCTCTGGTCGATTCCGGTACTGGAAGCCCAGGAAATGTTGCTGTTTCCACCCGGGCGGGCTTTTGGCTATCAGCGTCTTGAGGATCTGCGCGGGCGCTCCATCGCCACGGTTCGTGGCTATGGCTATGCCGGCAGCGAATATTTTCAGCGCAACGACGGTGCCGATGCCTTGGCCCTGGTCTACAACGTCGCGCAGGGGCGCAGTGAGGCCGGAATCGTCGACCGCCTGGAGTGGCACTATCTGCGCAGAACTCGCGGGCAGTTCGAGTCGCCACGCTGGCAGGTCGAGGAGGGGCCCGTGATCAATCGTTCCGAGCTGCGGATTCGCCTGCATCGTGATCAGGCGCAGTGGCTCGATGCCTTGAACGCTGCCATAAGCGGTTTGCACAAGGATGGCAGCATTCGGCGCATCCTCACCCGCTACCTGTCACCGGAAGAGGCCGGGGAGCAGGCGCGCATGGCCGCGCAGGGCGAAATCCGGTAAGCTTCGCCGCCCTGCAGAATCTCTCCCCATCCGCCATGCGTGTTACCGACTTTCACTTCGATCTCCCTGAAACGCTGATCGCTCGCCATCCTCTTGCCGAGCGACGCGCCAGTCGTTTGTTGCAGCTCGATGGGCCGAGCGGTGCGCTGCGCCACGGGCAGTTCATCGAGCTGCTGGAGCAATTGCGCTCCGGTGACCTGATGGTGTTCAACAATACGCGCGTGATACCGGCGCGCCTGTTCGGCCAGAAGGCATCCGGTGGTCGGCTGGAGATTCTGGTTGAGCGTGTGCTCGACCAGTACCGAGTCCTGGCGCATGTGCGAGCGAGCAAATCGCCCAAGCCGGGGTCGAGCATCCTGATCGAGGGCGGTGGTGAGGCCGAGATGGTGGCTCGCCATGATGCGCTGTTCGAGTTGCGTTTCGCCGAGCCGGTTCTGCCGCTGCTGGAGCGGGTCGGGCACATGCCGTTGCCTCCCTATATAGATCGACCGGATGACGAGGCCGACCGCGAGCGTTATCAGACGGTCTATGCGCAGAAGGCCGGCGCTGTGGCGGCGCCCACCGCCGGGCTGCATTTCGATGACGAGCTGCTGGCGGCGATTCGCGCCAAGGGCGTGGACATCGCCTTCGTTACCCTGCACGTGGGCGCAGGCACGTTCCAGCCGGTGCGGGTCGAGCGCATCGAAGACCATCACATGCACAGCGAGTGGCTGGAGGTCGGTGAGGATGTGGTCGAGGCCGTGTCCGCCTGTCGTGCGCGTGGGGGGCGAGTGGTTGCCGTAGGTACGACCAGCGTGCGTTCCCTGGAAACGGCGGCGCGTGATGGCCAGCTCAAGCCATTCAGTGGCGACACCGACATCTTTATCTACCCGGGCCGCCCGTTCCATGTGGTCGATGCCCTGGTTACCAACTTCCATTTGCCCGAGTCGACCCTGCTGATGCTGGTGTCGGCCTTCGCTGGCTACGCCGAGACCATGGCGGCCTATCGCGAGGCCGTGGCTCAGGGCTATCGCTTCTTCAGTTACGGTGATGCCATGTTCATCACCCGCAATCCCGCCGCGCGCGGACCCGAGGTTTGAGTATGTCGCGCACTTGCCGCATGTCTTTCGAGTTGCTCGCCACCGACGGCAAGGCTCGTCGTGGTCGCCTGACCTTCCCGCGTGGCGTGGTGGAAACGCCAGCGTTCATGCCAGTGGGCACCTACGGTACGGTCAAGGGCATGTTGCCGCGTGATATCGAGGGTATCGGCGCGCAGATCATTCTTGGCAATACCTTCCACCTGTGGCTGCGCCCGGGCATGGAGGTGATCAAGAAACACGGCGACCTGCATGACTTCATGCAATGGAAGGGGCCGATCCTCACCGACTCCGGCGGTTTCCAGGTGTTCAGCCTGGGGGCGATGCGCAAGATCAAGGAGGAGGGCGTGTACTTCGCCTCGCCGGTCGACGGCGCCAAGGTGTTCATGGGGCCGGAAGAGTCGATGCAGGTGCAGCGCGACCTGGGCTCGGACATCGTCATGATCTTCGACGAATGCACGCCGTATCCGGCCGAGTTCGACGTGGCCAAGCGCTCCATGGAGTTGTCGCTGCGCTGGGCCAAACGCTCGAAAGTCGCCCATGGCGAAAGCACTGCTGCACTGTTTGGCATCGTCCAAGGCGGCATGCATGAAGAGCTGCGCATGCGCTCGCTTGAGGGCTTGTGCGAAATCGGCTTCGACGGTCTGGCCATTGGCGGGCTGTCGGTGGGCGAGCCGAAGGAAGAGATGATCCGCGTGCTGGATTTCCTGCCGCCGCAGATGCCGGCCGACAAGCCGCGCTACCTGATGGGGGTGGGCAAGCCGGAGGATCTGGTCGAAGGCGTGCGCCGTGGTGTGGATATGTTCGACTGCGTGATGCCGACGCGTAATGCGCGCAACGGCCACCTGTTCATCGATACCGGCGTGGTGAAAATCCGCAACGCCGTGCACAAGCACGACGACTCGTCGCTGGATCCGACCTGCGATTGTTACACCTGCTCAAACTTCTCCCGTGCCTATCTGCATCATCTGGACAAATGCGGCGAAATGCTCGGTAGCATGCTCAATACCATCCATAACTTGCGGCATTATCAGCGGGTTATGGCTGGTTTGCGTGAGGCTATCGGACAGGGTACATTGGCCGACTTCGTCGAAGCCTTCTATGCCAAGCGTGGCCTGCCTGTGCCGCCATTGGACTGACCGACTCACGTTCCAAAAAGTTCTTTCTATTAGGAGTGTTACATGAGCTTTTTCATCCCCGCCGCTTACGCTGACACCGCCGCGGCCGCAGGCCCTGCCGGTAGCGGTTTCGAGTGGGTGTTCCTGATCGGTTTCCTGGTCATCTTCTACCTGATGATCTGGCGTCCCCAGGCCAAGCGCGCCAAGGAACACAAGAACCTGCTCGGCGGCCTGCAGAAGGGCGACGAAGTAGTGACCAACGGCGGTATCGCCGGCAAGGTGACCAAAGTGGCCGATGACTTCGTGGTGGTCGAGGTTTCCGACAACGTCGAGCTGAAGTTCCAGAAGCAAGCCATCGCAGCCACCCTGCCCAAGGGCACGCTGAAAGCCATCTGATCCGGTTGTTAGTTTTTCCACTCGACGGGGCGCTTCTAGCGCCCCGCGTCTTAAGCGGGCGTCTCGTTCATGCTCAATAAATACCCTCTGTGGAAGTACCTGCTGATTGTCGCCGTGCTGGCGGTGGGGCTGGTGTACTCCATTCCCAATCTCTATCCGGATGATCCGGCCGTGCAGATCAGCGGTGCCAGTTCGGCGCTGACCATCGAGCAGGCCGATCTCGATCGCGCCAGCAAGGCGCTGCAGGATGCCGGTATCGCGGTCAAGGCGGCGAGCCTTGCCGAGCGCGGTCGTGGTGGCCTGATCCGCCTGACCAAGCAGGACGACCAGTTGCCGGCCAAGGACGTGGTGCGTCGCACCCTCGGTGACGACTACGTCGTTGCCCTGAACCTGGCGCAGACCACGCCGCAGTGGCTGCGTAACCTGGGTGCCAGCCCGATGAAGCTGGGCCTGGACCTGTCCGGCGGTGTGCACTTCCTGCTGGAAGTCGACATGGACAAGGCGCTCGACGTGCGCCGCAAGGTCTATGAAGGCGAGATCAAGAGCCTGCTGCGCAAGGAGCGGGTGCGCTACCGCAGCATGCCGGAAAGCAATGACCGCATTCAGCTTGGCTTTGCCGATAGCGAGTCGCTGGACAAGGCCGAGCGCCTGATCCGCAAGGACTACAAGGATTTCGATCTGAGCACCGTCGAGCGCGGTGGTCAGCAGGTGCTGCAACTGGCCCTGACTCAGGCGAAGGTCGCCGAGATTCGTGAATATTCGATCAAGCAGAACCTGACCACCGTACGCAACCGCGTCAACGAGCTGGGCGTGGCTGAGCCGCTGGTGCAGCGCCAGGGCGCCAATCGCATCGTGGTCGAGCTGCCGGGTGTGCAGGACACCGCCGAGGCCAAGCGTATTCTCGGCAAGACCGCCAACCTGGAGTTCCGTCTGCAGGCTGCGCTCGATGCTTCCCGTGCTTCCACCGAGGCTTTCGAGTTCCGCGAGGCGGGTCGTCCGCCGGTGCAGCTCGAGCGTGAGCTGATCATCACCGGTGATCAGGTGACCGATGCGCAGGCCAGCTTCGACGAAAATGGCCGTCCGCAGGTGAACATTCGCCTCGATGGTCATGGCGGCGATCTGATGAACCGCGCGACCCGCAACAACGTCGGGCGCAGCATGGCCGTGGTGTTCATCGAGCAGAAGCCGGTAACCCGTTACGTGCGCCAGACTGTCGACGGTGTCGAGCAGGAAGTGGCCGTGCCGTCGTTCGTCGAAGAGAAGAAGATCATCAGCCTGGCGACCATTCAGTCGGCGCTGGGGAGTCAATTCCGTATCACCGGCCTGAATGGTCAGGGTGAGTCCTCCGAGCTGGCGCTGCTGCTGCGTGCCGGTGGCCTGGCTGCGCCGATGTACTTCGCCGAAGAGCGCACCATTGGCCCGAGCCTGGGTGCCGAGAACATCATCAAGGGCATTCAGTCCACCGAGTGGGCGATGATCTTTGTGACCCTGTTCATCGTGGCCATCTACCGCTTCTTTGGTGTGCTGGCTGCGATTGCCCTAGCATTCAACCTGGTGTTGCTGGTTGGTCTGATGTCGGCCATCGGTGCGACGCTGACCCTGCCGGGTATCGCCGGTATCGTGCTGACCCTGGGGATGGCGGTGGATGCCAACGTGCTGATCTTCTCGCGCATACGAGAGGAACTGGCCAATGGTCTGCCGGTGCAGCGAGCCTTGCACGAAGGTTTCGATCGCGCGTTCTCGGCGATTCTCGACAGTAACCTGACCACGCTGCTGGTCGGCGGCATCCTGTTCGCCATGGGCACCGGCCCGGTCAAGGGCTTCGCCGTGACCATGTCGATCGGCATCATCACCTCGATGTTCACCGCCATCATGTTCACCCGCGGCATGGTCAACCTGATCTTCGGTGGCCGTAACTTCAAGAAGCTGTGGATCTGAGGTGCAGTCATGATCAAATCAACCATTCGTTTCATGGCGGTGCGCAACATCGCCTTCGGCATGACTGTCGTGCTCACGCTGATCGGCCTTGGCGCTCTTTTCGCCAAGGGTCTCAACTTCGGCCTGGATTTCACGGGCGGTACGCTGATCGAGCTGCGCTACGAGCAGGCGGCCAATCTCGACCAGATCAAGAGTGAGCTGGTTCAGGCCGGTTATACCGATGCCGTGGTACAGAACTTCGGTGCCAGTACCGATGTGCTGGTGCGTCTGGCGGGGGATTCCCCCGAGCTGGGTAATCAGGTCGCTGCGGCCCTGAGCAAGGCGGACAGTGCCGCCAAGTTCGAGGTCAAGCGCGTCGAGTTCGTCGGCCCGCAGGTCGGTGAAGAGCTGCGCGACAAGGGCGGTATCGCCATGTTGCTGGCGCTCGGTGGCGTGCTGCTGTACCTGGCCTTCCGCTTCCAGTGGAAGTTCGGCATGGGCGCCATCGCCTCGCTGGTGCATGACGTGATCATCACCCTGGGCGTGCTGGCCTTCTTCCAGGTGCCGTTCGACCTGACGGTGCTGGCGGCGGTGCTGGCGATGATCGGTTACTCGCTCAACGACACCATCATCATCTACGACCGTATCCGCGAGAACTTCCGCATGCTGCGCAAAGCGTCGCTGATCGAGAACATCGATATCTCGGTTACCCAGACGCTGTTGCGTACCATCGCTACCTCGCTCTCCACGGCTCTGGCGCTGCTGGCTCTGCTGTTCTTCGGTGGTGACGTGCTGGCAGGCTTCGCCCTGACGCTGCTGATCGGCGTGGTGGTCGGTACTTACTCCTCGGTCTACATCGGTGCCGTGGTGCTGGTATGGCTGAAATTGAGCGTCGAGGATCTGATTCCGCCTGCGGCCGAAGCCGAGGCAGACGACGGACGCCCCTGACCCACGTGTTGTCTGGCGCTTGGAAAGAGGGCGCCAGACACTGTGATGTGGTTCATGAAACATGACGAAGGCCGCGGCAAGTCGAACTTGCCGCGGCCTTTTGCTGTCCTAGGCAGGGAGAAAGGCGCAAGGCGCCGTGCGAGGAGACAACAATCATGAACAAGTCGATGTTGGTAGGTGCCGTGCTGGGCGCTGTGGGTGTGACGGCGGGTGGGGCGGTTGCCACTTACAGTCTCGTGGATCGCGGCCCTGATTACGCGGAAGTGCTGGCGGTCACGCCGGTCAAGGAAACCATCCAGACCCCGCGTGAGGTCTGCAAGGACGTTACCGTGACGCGTCAGCGTCCGGTGCAGGATCAGCACCAGATTGCAGGTACGGCGATCGGCGCCATTGCTGGCGGCCTGTTGGGTAACCAGATCGGTGGCGGGAACGGCAAGAAGATCGCCACCGTCGCCGGTGCCATCGGTGGGGGTTATGCGGGCAACAAGGTTCAGGAAGGCATGCAGCAGCGTGACACCTACACCACGACCGAAACCCGCTGCAACACGGTCACCGATACCAGCGAGAAGGTGGTCGGTTACGACGTGAAGTACAAGTTGGACGAGAAGATTGGCAGCGTGCGCATGGATCGTGATCCGGGCAGCCAGATTCCGGTCAATAAACAGGGTGAGCTGGTGCTGGTGCAGCAGGCGCAATAAATTCAGCCCAATAAAAAACGCCCTTCGGGGCGTTTTTTATTGGGCTGCCTGGAGCGGATGAGTTCGCTCCAGTAGTTATTCTCAGCGTTTCATCGAGGCTGGCAGGTGCGGCTGAATGGCGGTCAGGACGGCCTTGAAGCACTTGGTGTTGCCGGCGACGATCTGGCCTTTTTCGAGGAACTCATGGCCACCTGTGAAATCGCTGACCAGGCCGCCTGCTTCTTGAATCAGCAGGGCGCCTGCGGCCATGTCCCACTCCGACAGGCCGAACTCCCAGAAGGCATCGAAGCGACCGGCCGCAACGTAGGCCAGATCCAGGCTGGCAGCGCCGGCGCGACGGATGCCGGCAGTCTGCCCGGTCAGGCTGCGGAACATGCCCAGGTAGTTTTCCAGGTGATCCATCTGGCCGTCACGGAAGGGGAAGCCGGTACCCAGCAGGGCGCCGTCCAGGCTCTTGCGATTGCTCACGCGCAGGCGGCGACCATTGAGGGCGGCGCCACGGCCACGGCTGGCCGTGAACTCTTCCTGACGCACCGGATCGAGGACGATGGCGTGTTCGAGGCGGCCGCGATATTTGCAGGCGATGCTGATGGCGAAGTGGGGAACACCACGAATGAAGTTGGTGGTGCCATCCAGCGGGTCGATGATCCACTGGTAGTCGGCGCCTTCGCCGCTGCCTTCCAGCACGCCGCCTTCCTCGCCCAGGAAGCTGTGAGTCGGATAGGCCTTGCGAATGGCCTGGACGATCATCAGTTCGGCGGCCTTGTCGACTTCGGTCACGTAGTCCTTGGCATCCTTCTCGTCGACCGAGATGACATCCAGGCGCTCGATGGAGCGAAAGATCATTTCACCGGCGCTGCGGGCGGCGCGCAGGGCGATATTCAGCATGGGCTGCATGGGAGGTTCACCTGGGGCGTTAAAGAAAGCCGGCCATGTTAGCAGAAAACCGTTGCTGATGAAGCGCCGCCTGTAGTCTTGCGTAGCGCGATCTGCATGCGACGGATCAGCGGTACGCGCGCAGTGGTGCCGGCGCTGCATGGCAATGAGGGTTGGGCTTCGGTAAGATCGTTGGCCCTTTTGCTTGCGTGGATGGTTTGGCCGTGCTGGAAAGAATTCGCGTTGTGCTGGTCGGCACCAGTCATCCGGGGAACATCGGCGGTGCCGCGCGGGCCATGAAGAACATGGGGCTGTCGCGGCTGGTGCTGGTGGCGCCAGAGGACTTTCCCAGTAGCGAAGCCGTGGCGCGTGCTTCGGGGGCGACCGATATCCTCGATGCTGCGCAGGTGGTCGAGACGCTGGAAGATGCCCTCGTCGGCTGCACCTTGGTAGTCGGTACCAGTGCTCGCGATCGGCGCATTCCCTGGCCCATGCTCGATCCGCGCGAATGCGGTGTGGCGAGTTGCGAGCAGGCCGCAGCGGGCGGCGAAGTGGCGCTGGTGTTTGGCCGTGAGTACGCCGGCCTGACCAACGAAGAGCTGCAGCGATGTCAGTATCACGTGCACATTCCATCCGATCCTGACTTCAGTTCGCTCAATCTCGCGGCTGCTGTGCAGGTGCTGAGTTACGAAGTGCGTATGGCCTGGTTGGCGGCGCAGCAGTTGCCGACCAAGGTGGCAAAGCTGGAGACCACGGCGATGCTCAATACGCAACTGGCGACCGCGGACGAACTGGAGTCCTTCTATGGGCACCTGGAGCGTGCGCTGGTTGCGATTGGCTTTCTCGATCCGGAGAAGCCTCGGCACCTGATGAGCCGTCTGCGCCGCCTGTATGGGCGTAGCGATGTGAGCAAGCTGGAAATGAACATTCTGCGCGGCATCCTGACCGAGACGGAGAAGGCGGCGCGCGGTGAGCACCACAAGCGGGGAAAGACAGATGTTTGAGCGCATGCGGGAAGATATTCAGAGCGTATTCCATCGGGATCCGGCGGCGCGTAATGCCTTCGAGGTGGTCACCTGCTACCCCGGGCTGCACGCAGTCTGGCTGCACCGCGTTGCTCATGCGCTGTGGGTGTCGGGCTGGAAGTGGCTGGCACGGGTCGTTTCCAACTTCGGGCGCTGGATGACCGGTATCGAGATTCATCCTGGTGCCAGGATCGGGCGGCGTTTCTTCATCGATCACGGCATGGGCATCGTCATTGGTGAGACCGCCGAGATCGGTAACGACGTGACTCTCTATCAGGGGGTGACTCTGGGCGGCACCAGTTGGAACAAGGGCAAGCGCCATCCGACCCTGGAGGACGGCGTCGTGGTCGGTGCGGGTGCCAAGGTGCTTGGGCCTTTCACGGTGGGTGCGGGCGCCAAGATCGGCTCCAATGCGGTGGTGACCAAAGCAGTACCGGCGGGCGCGACTGCGGTGGGCATTCCTGGCAAGATCATCGTCAAGTCCGATGATGAGCAGGAGGCCAAGCGTCAGGCCATGGCCGAGAAGATCGGTTTCGATGCCTATGGCGTTGGTCAGGACATGCCGGATCCGGTGGCGCGAGCCATTGGCCAGTTGCTCGATCACCTGCATGCCGTCGATGGCCGTCTTGAGGGGATGTGCAAGGCGCTGACGGCGTTGGGCAGTGATTACTGCGCCAAGGACTTGCCGGTGTTGCGCGACGAGGATTTCGCTGGGGTCTGCAAGGATCAGCAGCACGCGGACGACAAGCCCGCAGCTTGATGCGTGGCGAGGCGGCCTCTGCTATCATGCTGCCTCTTCTTTTGGTCAATCCCGAGTAAATCAATAGGTCTTATAGTTGACTTAAATACTCGGAAATCGCATACTCGCCAGCATTCAAGTGATTCGTGGTAGAGCCATGCGACTGACCACCAAAGGCCGTTATGCCGTTACGGCCATGCTCGATCTGGCGCTGCATGCACAGCACGGCCCGGTCTCTCTCGCCGATATTTCCGAGCGCCAGGGGATTTCCCTGTCCTATCTGGAGCAGCTGTTCGCCAAGTTGCGCCGTGGCAATCTGGTTTCCAGCGTGCGTGGTCCGGGTGGTGGCTATCAATTGTCGCGCGACATGCGCGGTATCCAGGTAGCGCAGGTGATCGATGCGGTCAACGAGTCGGTCGATGCCACGCGGTGCCAGGGGCAGGGTGATTGCCATTCCGGTGATACCTGTCTGACCCACCACCTGTGGTGCGACCTCAGTCAGCAGATTCATGAATTCCTCAGTGGCATCAGCCTGGCCGATCTGGTCGCGCGCCACGAGGTGCAGGAAGTCGCGTCACGCCAGGATCAGCGTCGCTGCTCTGGCGCGACACCGCACCTGGACAAGATCGAAGCGTCCGCCATCGAGTGAGCAGGGCGTTGCCTGATAGGAGAAACCCAATGAAATTGCCGATCTACCTCGATTATTCCGCCACTACACCGGTTGATCCGCGTGTTGCGCAGAAGATGAGCGAGTGTCTGCTGGTCGATGGTAACTTCGGCAACCCGGCCTCGCGCTCTCACGTCTTTGGCTGGAAAGCCGAGGAAGCCGTGGAAAACGCACGTCGTCAGGTTGCCGAGCTGGTCAATGCCGACCCGCGTGAAATCGTCTGGACCAGTGGCGCCACCGAGTCCAACAACCTGGCCATCAAGGGTGTAGCGCACTTCTACGCCAGCAAGGGCAAGCACATCATCACCTCGAAGATCGAGCACAAGGCGGTGCTGGACACCACGCGCCAACTGGAGCGTGAAGGCTTCGAGGTCACTTATCTGGAGCCCGGTGAAGACGGTCTGATCACGCCGGCCATGGTCGAGGCCGCGCTGCGTGAAGACACCGTGTTGGTGTCGCTCATGCACGTCAACAACGAAATCGGCACCATCAACGACATCGCCGCCATTGGTGAGCTGACCCGCTCCCGCGGCGTGCTGCTGCATGTCGATGCGGCTCAGGCCACCGGCAAGGTGGAAATCGATCTGGAGAAGATGAAGGTCGATCTGATGTCCTTCTCCGCGCACAAGACTTATGGCCCGAAAGGTGTAGGTGCGCTGTACGTGCGCCGCAAGCCGCGCGTGCGTCTGGAAGCGCAGACTCATGGCGGTGGTCACGAGCGCGGCATGCGCTCCGGCACCCTGGCCACGCACCAGTGCGTCGGCATGGGTGAAGCCTTCCGTATCGCCAAGGAAGAAATGGTCGCCGAGAACCAGCGTATCGCGGCTCTGCGGGATCGCTTCTACCGTCAGCTCGAAAGCATGGAAGAGCTCTACGTCAACGGCAGCCTGACCGCTCGCGTACCGCACAACCTGAATCTGAGCTTCAACTACGTCGAAGGCGAGTCGCTGATCATGGCGCTCAAGGATCTGGCCGTGTCGTCCGGTTCCGCCTGCACCTCGGCCTCGCTTGAGCCCTCCTACGTGCTGCGTGCTCTGGGTCGTAACGACGAGCTGGCGCACAGTTCGATCCGTTTCACCTTCGGCCGCTTCACCACCGAAGAAGAAGTCGACTACGCCGCTGCCAAGGTTCGCGAAGCCGTGGACAAGCTGCGTGAGTTGTCGCCCCTGTGGGATATGTTCAAAGAAGGTGTCGACCTTTCCTCCGTGGAATGGGCAGCACACTGACAAGCTGCCGAGGCAGATCGCTGCAGAGGCGGTCTGCCTTAAGAGCGGCACCTGATGAGAGAGGAAGTACACCATGGCATACAGTGACAAGGTCATTGACCACTACGAAAATCCGCGCAACGTCGGCAAGCTGAACGCAGAAGATCCGGATGTCGGTACCGGCATGGTCGGTGCGCCGGCCTGCGGTGACGTCATGCGCTTGCAGATCAAGGTCAACGAGCAGGGCGTGATCGAAGACGCCAAGTTCAAGACCTACGGCTGCGGTTCGGCTATCGCCTCCAGCTCCCTCGCTACCGAGTGGATGAAGGGCAAGACCCTGGACGAGGCCGAGAGCATCAAGAACACCCAGCTGGCCGAAGAACTGGCGTTGCCGCCAGTGAAAATCCACTGCTCGGTACTCGCCGAGGACGCCATCAAGGCGGCCGTGCGCGATTACAAGCAGAAGAAAGGCTTGGCCTGAGGCGGGGTGCGTAATGGCCATCACCATGACTGAAGCAGCGGCCCGTCACGTCCAGCGCTCCCTCGAGGGGCGCGGCAAGGGCGAGGGCATTCGTCTCGGCGTGCGTACCACGGGCTGTTCCGGCCTGGCCTACGTGCTCGAGTTCGTCGATGAACTGGCGGCCGAGGATCAGGTGTTCGAGAACCACGGCGTCAAGGTGATCATCGATCCCAAGAGCCTGGTCTATCTCGATGGCACCGAGCTGGACTTCGTCAAGGAAGGGTTGAACGAAGGCTTCAAGTTCAACAACCCCAACGTGCGTGGCGAATGCGGCTGCGGCGAAAGCTTCAACGTCTGAGGTCGCTGTGGGTAAACCCTGTCATTTCGCCCTGTTCGACCTGCAGCCGGCCTTCCGCATCGATCTTGATCAGTTGGGTGTGCGCTACCGCGAGTTGGCTCGCCAGGTGCACCCTGATCGTTTCGCCGATGCCGACGAGCGCGAGCAGCGTCTGGCGCTGGAGCGCTCGGCGAGCCTCAACGAGGCTTATCAGGTGCTCAAGAGTCCTTCTCAGCGCGCTCGCTACCTGCTGACGCTGCGTGGCAGCGAGGTACCGCTCGAAGTCACCGTGCAGGATCCGGACTTCCTTCTGCAGCAGATGCAGTGGCGCGAAGAACTCGAAGAGTTGCAGGACGAGGCCGACCTCGCAGGTGTGGCCTCGTTCAAGCGCCGCCTCAAGCAGGCCCAGGAAGAACTGGGTGAGCGTTTTGCCGGCTGCTGGGATGACGAAGCCCGGCGCGAGGAAGCCGAGCGCCTGATGCGGCGCATGCAGTTCCTCGACAAGCTGTCTCATGAAGTGCGCCAGTTGGAAGAGCGCCTCGACGACTAACCGTGGGCTGCGCAGGCAGCCTGCCCGATGATTTCAGAGCGACCATGGCCTTATTGCAGATCGCCGAGCCAGGACAGAGCCCGCAGCCCCATCAGCGTCGTCTGGCGGTGGGTATCGACCTGGGTACCACCAACTCCTTAGTTGCTGCCGTGCGCAGCGGTCTGGCCGAACCCTTGGCCGACGCGGCGGGGGCGGTGATTCTGCCTTCGGCTGTGCGTTACCTCGATGCCGGTATTGAAGTGGGCGAGGCGGCCAAGCGGGCTGCGGCGCAGGATCCCTTCAATACCGTGGTTTCGGTCAAGCGTCTGATGGGGCGCGGCCTTGCTGATGTCCATCAATTGGGCGAGCAGTTGCCTTATCGCTTCAGTGTCGGCGAGTCGCACATGCCGTTCATCGAGACGGTGCAGGGCGCGAAGAGCCCGGTCGAGATTTCCGCTGAAATTCTCAAGACGCTGCGTCTGCGTGCCGAGCAGACCCTGGGTGGTGAGTTGGTCGGGGCGGTGATCACCGTGCCTGCCTATTTCGACGACGCCCAGCGTCAGGCCACCAAGGACGCCGCGCGTCTGGCGGGGCTCAACGTGCTGCGTCTACTCAACGAGCCGACCGCCGCCGCTGTCGCCTATGGCCTCGATCAGAAGGCCGAGGGCGTGGTTGCGATATATGACCTGGGCGGCGGTACCTTCGATATTTCCATTCTGCGTTTGACCGGCGGGGTCTTCGAAGTGCTGGCTACCGGTGGCGACAGCGCCCTGGGTGGTGATGACTTCGATCATGCCGTGGCGGATTGGGTGATCGCGCAGGCCGGGCTGTCCAGTGATCTGGATCCGTCGGCTCAGCGCAGTCTGCTGCAGGCTGCCTGTGCCGCCAAGGAAGCGCTGACCGCTGAAGCGAGTATCGAAATCACCTATGGCGACTGGCGCGGCACGCTGACCCGCGAGGTCTTCGACGCGCTGATCGAGCCCATGGTGGCGCGCAGCCTCAAGGCCTGCCGTCGCGCCGTGCGTGATTCTGGCGTCGAGCTGGAAGAGGTTGGCGCGGTGGTGATGGTGGGTGGTTCGACCCGCGTGCCCTGTGTTCGTCAGGCGGTGGCGGAGCTGTTCGGTCGCCAGCCGCTGACCAATATCGACCCTGATCAGGTGGTCGCCATCGGTGCGGCGATTCAGGCCGATACCCTGGCGGGCAACAAGCGCGACGACGGTGAAGAGCTGCTGTTGCTCGACGTGATTCCGCTGTCGCTCGGCCTGGAAACCATGGGCGGGTTGATGGAAAAGGTGATTCCACGCAACACCACCATCCCGGTGGCGCGTGCGCAGGATTTCACCACCTACAAGGATGGCCAGACGGCCATGATGATTCACGTGCTGCAGGGCGAGCGCGAGCTGATCAGCGGCTGCCGTTCGCTGGCGCGCTTCGAGCTGCGCGGCATTCCGCCGATGGTGGCTGGTGCTGCGAAGATTCGCGTCACCTTTCAGGTCGACGCCGACGGTTTGCTCAGTGTTGCCGCGCGTGAGCTGGCCTCCGGTGTCGAGGCGAGCATTCAGGTCAAACCGTCCTATGGCCTGACCGATGGCGAGATCGCCCGCATGCTGCAGGATTCCTTCCAGAATGCCGGCGGTGACAAGGCGGCGCGCGCGCTGCGCGAGCAGCAGGTCGATGCCGAGCGTCTGCTCGAAGCTGTCCAGGCCGCGTTGGATGTCGACGGCGATCGTTTGCTGGATGCCGAAGAGCGTCTGGCCATCGAGGCGCAGATTGATGTGCTGCGGGAGCAGGTCGCTGGCGATGACGTGCACCTCATCGAGCAGCAGACCAAGCGCCTGAGTCAAATTACCGATGCCTTCGCGGCGCGCCGGATGGACGCCAGCGTCAAGGCGGCCCTGGCAGGCCGCAGCCTTAACGAGATCGAGGAATAACCCATGCCACAGGTGATTTTTCTGCCGCACGAGCGTTTCTGCCCGGAAGGCCTGGTGGTCGAGGCCGAGCCCGGTATCTCCATTCTGGAGCTGGCGCACGAGCACCATATCGAGATGGAAAGTGCCTGCGGTGGCGTGTGTGCCTGCACCACTTGTCACTGCATCGTGCGTGAAGGTTTCGATTCGCTGAACGAAGCCGACGAGCTGGAAGAGGACTATCTGGACAAGGCCTGGGGGCTTGAGGCGCAGTCCCGTTTGGCGTGCCAGGCCATCGTCGGCGAGGAAGACCTCACCGTCGAGATTCCCAAGTATTCGCTGAATCACGCGGCCGAAGCGCCGCACTGACCTCCGGAGAGCGTCGTCATGAGTTTGAAGTGGGCCGATGTGCTGGATATCGCCATCGAACTGAGTGAGCAGAAGCCGGACGTCGATCCGCGTTACGTGAACTTCGTCGATTTGCACCGCTGGGTGGTGTCGTTGCCGCAGTTCTCCGATGACCCGCAGCGCGGGGGGGAGAAGGTGCTGGAGGCGATACAGGCCGCCTGGATCGAAGAACTCGATTGAAACAGGCGCTTACGGCGCCTGCCCTACGCTTTTAACCGGAACCCGCGTATAATTCGCGGGTTTAATTTTTCGCTTTAACCCTAAGTTTCTCTGGAGCTACACAATGGCCGTTCAACGTACTTTCTCCATCATCAAGCCTGACGCTGTCGCCAAGAACGTCATCGGTGAGATCACCACCCGTTTCGAAAAGGCCGGCCTGCGCGTCGTGGCTTCGAAGATGGTGCAACTGTCCGAGCGTGAAGCTGCTGGCTTCTACGCCGAGCACAGCGAGCGCGGCTTCTTCAAGGATCTGGTTGCTTTCATGACTTCCGGCCCGGTTATCGTTCAGGTTCTGGAAGGCGAAGACGCCGTCCTGAAAAACCGTGAGCTGATGGGCGCGACCAACCCGAAAGAAGCGGCTGCCGGCACCATCCGCGCCGATTTCGCCGTTTCCATCGACGAGAACGCCGTTCACGGTTCGGATTCTGAAGCCTCCGCTGCTCGCGAGATCGCTTACTTCTTCTCCGCTACCGAGCTGTGCGCGCGCATTCGCTGATTGGCGAATGAAGCGAGGGTGAAGCCATGACCAATACCACCGGCAAGATCAACCTGCTGGGCCTGACCCAGCCGGAAATGGAACAGTTCTTCGAGTCCATTGGCGAGAAGCGCTTCCGTGCCGGCCAGGTAATGAAGTGGATTCACCACTTTGGCGTCGATGATTTCGCCGCCATGACCAATGTCGGCAAGGCCTTGCGCGAGAAGCTCGAGGCCTCTGCCGAGATTCGCGGCCCGGAAGTGGTCAGCGAAAATATTTCTGCCGATGGCACGCGCAAGTGGGTGGTGCGTGTGGCGTCGGGTAGCTGCGTGGAAACGGTCTACATCCCGCAGAACGGCCGCGGCACCCTGTGTGTGTCGTCGCAGGCCGGTTGTGCCCTGGATTGCAGTTTCTGCTCCACCGGCAAGCAAGGTTTCAACAGCGACCTGACCAGTGCCGAGATCATTGGCCAGGTATGGATCGCCAACAAGTCCTTCGGCACCGTGCCGGCGAAGATCGATCGCGCCATCACCAACGTGGTGATGATGGGCATGGGCGAGCCGTTGCTGAACTTCGACAACGTCGTTTCCGCCATGCAGATCATGATGGACGACCTCGGCTACGGCATTTCCAAGCGCAAGGTGACGCTGTCCACCTCTGGCGTGGTGCCGATGATCGACAAGCTGGCCGAAGTCATCGACGTATCCCTGGCACTGTCGCTGCACGCGCCCAACGACGAGTTGCGCAACCAGTTGGTGCCGATCAACAAGAAGTACCCGCTGGACATGTTGTTGGCGGCCTGCAAGCGCTACATCTCCAAGCTGGGCGAGAAACGCGTGCTGACCATCGAGTACACCTTGCTCAAGGGGGTGAACGATCAGCCCGAGCATGCTGAGCAGATGATCGCACTTCTGGCCGACGTACCTTGCAAGATCAACCTGATTCCGTTTAATCCATTCCCCTTCTCGGGTTACGAGCGGCCGAGCAATAACGCCATCCGCCGTTTCCAGGATCTGCTGCACAAGGCCGGGCACAATGTCACGGTGCGCACCACCCGTGGTGACGACATCGATGCCGCTTGTGGCCAGTTGGTTGGCCAGGTCATGGATCGTACCCGTCGCAGTGAGCGCTACATCGCCGTGCGCCAGTTGGCCGGTGACGCAGCGCCTGCTGCCGTCAACCGAAACTAGAAGAGAGGATGCCGATGCCCCTGCGCCCCAGCCTGCTGTTGTTACTGGTCAGTCTGCTCACCGCCTGTGTGACCACTGGCGATGTGGATCCCATGAAGACGGACAAGGGGCGCAAGGAGGCGGTGAACGCCTATGTGCAGCTGGGCATCGCCTATATCCAGCAAGGCGATACGCAGCGCGCCAAGGTGCCGCTGAAGAACGCGCTGGACATCGATTCCTCCAACGCCGACGCACACGCCGCGCTGGCCCTGGCCTTCCAGGTGGAAATGGAACCGAAGCTGGCCGACGAACATTACCGCAAGGCGCTGTCGCAGCGTCCTGATGATGCGCGACTGCTGAACAATTACGGTGGCTTCCTGTTCGAGCAGAAGCGTTACAAGGATGCCAACGAGATCTACCTCAAGGCCGCCGAAGACAATCTTTATCCGGAACGCTCGCGTGTGTTCGAGAACCTCGGCCTAACCGCCTTGCAGCTCGGTCAGCGCGAACAGGCCAAGGAATACTTCCAGCGCTCGTTGCGCCTGAGCAGCCGCCAACCCGGCGCTCTGCTGGAAATGGCGCAGCTGTCCTACGAGGATCGCGCCTATGTCCCTGCTCGTAGCTATTACGATGCCTACAGCGAACTGGCACCGCAGAACGCCCGCAGCCTGCTGCTGGGCGCTCGGCTCGCCGAAGTGTTCGAGGATCGTGACAAGGCTGCCAGTCTGGGGCTGCAGTTGAAACGCCTGTATCCGGCGTCTCAGGAATACCAGCAATACCAGTCGGGGAAACAATGAAAGCGGCGCAATCCGAAATCAGCCAGCCAATGGCAGGCAATCCAGGCGAGACCCTGCGTCAAGCGCGTGAGGCGAAGGGCTGGAGCGTCGCCGAAGTGGCTACCCAGCTCAACCTGACATCGCAGCGACTGTCGCAGCTCGAAGAAGGTGCCTTCGACAAGCTGCCCGGCACCACCTTCGCCCGTGGCTACATTCGCGCCTACGCCAAGTTGCTGGAGCTCGATCAGAACCGTCTGGTAATGGAGTTCGACCAGTTCACCGGCACCGATGCCACAGGTAGCAGCGTGCACGCATTGGGGCGTATCGAGGAGCCCGTGCGTTATTCGCAGAGCATCCTGCGACTGGTCAGTTTCCTGCTGCTGCTGGCTCTGGTGGGCGGTGGTTTCTTCTGGTGGCAGGACAAGGGCAGTGATACCGCGTTGCGCCTGCTCGACCAGGGCCTCGAGCATGTCGAGGTCGAGGCGGCCGATGGCACCACGGAAATTCATTCGCTGGCCGAGCCTGAGGATCAGGCTGTGGTCGATGCCCAGGTAGACGAGTCGAGTACCCCCTTGCTGCTTCCGACCGAACCGGGAGAAGAGGCGGAACCTGTTCAACCGACTACTGATCAAGCTCCGCAGGCGCCTGCTGCTGCCGAGGCGCCTCGTGCGAATCCGGCACTTTCGCCGGCGCAGCCCCAAGTGCCTGCTGTCGCTGCACAGCCGGCGAACGCTGCGCCTGTTGCCGCTGCTCCCGGGCAGGGGCAACTGAACGTTCAGTTCACCGCCGATTGCTGGACTCAGGTAACCGATGCCGATGGCAAGGTTCTGCTGAGTGGGCTCAAGCGTGCAGGTGATCAGTTGGCGCTGAGCGGCAAGGCGCCGCTGGAGCTGCGTCTGGGCTTCGCCCGCGGCGCCCAGGTGACCTACAACGGCCAAGGCGTGGACGTTGCGCCGCACATGACTGGCGAGACCGCTCGCCTGAAACTGGGGTTGTAAAGCATGCATTGCGAATCGCCGATCAAGCGCCGGCTGTCGCGCAAGATTTGGGTTGGCTCGGTACCGGTGGGCGGCGATGCGCCGATTGCCGTACAGAGCATGACCAACACCGACACCAACGATGTGGCGGCTACCGTGGCGCAGATTCGTCGTCTGGAAGATGCCGGCGCCGATATCGTGCGCGTTTCCGTGCCGGACATGGATGCTGCCGAGGCCTTTGGCCGGATCAAGCAGCAGGTGCGTGTGCCGCTGGTGGCCGACATCCACTTCGATTATCAGATCGCCCTGCGTGTGGCTGAGCTGGGCGTCGATTGTCTGCGCATCAATCCGGGCAACATCGGCCGCGAGGATCGCGTCAAGGCGGTGGTCGAAGCCGCTCGCGACAAGGGCATCCCGATCCGTATCGGCGTCAACGCCGGTTCGCTGGAAAAGGATCTGCAGAAGAAATATGGCGAGCCGACTCCCGAGGCCTTGGTCGAGTCCGCATTGCGCCATGTCGAGCATCTGGATCGTTTGAACTTCCCTGACTTCAAGGTCAGCGTGAAGGCTTCCGACGTGTTCATGGCGGTCGAGGCTTACCGCCTGCTGGCCAAGCAGATCGAGCAGCCGCTGCATCTGGGCATTACCGAAGCGGGTGGCCTGCGTTCCGGTACGGTGAAATCCGCCGTCGGCCTGGGCATGCTGCTGGCCGAAGGCATTGGCGATACCATCCGCATCTCCCTGGCTGCCGATCCGGTGGAAGAGATCAAGGTCGGCTTCGACATCCTCAAGTCCCTGCGTCTGCGTTCGCGTGGCATCAACTTCATCGCCTGCCCGAGCTGCTCGCGGCAGAACTTCGATGTGGTCAAGACCATGAACGAGCTGGAGGCGCGCGTCGAGGATCTGCTGGTGCCGCTGGATGTTGCCGTGATCGGCTGTGTGGTCAATGGCCCTGGCGAAGCCAAGGAGGCGCATATCGGCCTCACCGGCGGTAGCCCGAACAACCTGGTTTATATCGATGGCAAACCCGCCTCGAAGCTGACCAACGAAAACCTGGTGGATGAGCTGGAGAGGCTCATCCGCGACAAGGCGGCCGAGAAGGCCGCCGCCGATGCTGCCGTGATCGTGCGTAGCTGATCGCTGCGCTTTAAGGATTCTTAGTGAGCAAGTCCCTGCAAGCCATTCGTGGCATGAACGACATCCTGCCGGAGCAGACGCCTGCCTGGCGCTACCTGGAAAGTACCCTGGCCAGCCTGCTCGATGGCTATGGCTACAAGGAAATCCGCCTGCCCATCGTCGAGTACACCGAGTTGTTCGCTCGCGGTATCGGCGAAGGTACCGACGTGGTCGACAAGGAGATGTACACCTTCCTCGATCGCAACGAAGAGTCCCTGACTCTGCGCCCTGAAGGCACTGCGGGTTGCGTGCGTGCCGTGCTCGAACATGGTCTGGCCGGTGGTGGCCAGGTGCAGAAGCTGTGGTACGCCGGCCCCATGTTCCGCTACGAGAAGCCGCAAAAGGGCCGCTATCGCCAGTTCCACCAGGTCGGTGTGGAAGCCTTCAACCTGCCAGGCCCGGATGTTGATGCCGAGTTGATCGTGCTCACCTGGCGACTGTGGAAAAAACTCGGCCTGGCCGATGCGGTGACCCTGCAGCTCAACAGCCTGGGTTCCAGCGAGGCGCGCGCGGCCTATCGCGATGCGCTGGTGGCTTACCTGCAAGAGCGTTTCGACCAGCTCGACGAAGACAGTCAGCGCCGCATGACCACCAACCCGCTGCGCATCCTCGACAGCAAGAATGAGGCGACGCAAGCCGTGCTGGTCGGCGCCCCCACTCTGGGTGACTACCTCGACGAGGAATCGCGCTTGCACTTCGAGGGCGTCAAGGCGCGCCTGGATGCGGCCGGTATCGCCTATCAGATCAATCACAAGCTGGTGCGTGGTCTGGATTACTACAACCGCACTGTATTCGAGTGGGTCACCGACAAGCTCGGTGCTCAGGGCACGGTGTGCGCCGGTGGTCGTTACGACGGCCTGGTCTCCATGCTGGGTGGCAAGGCCACACCGGGTGTCGGTTTCGCCATGGGCGTCGAGCGCCTGGTGCTGCTGTTGGAGACTCTGGAGCTGTTGCCGGCCGATCTCAATCGCGCCGCCGATGCCTACATCTGCGCCTTTGGCGAGGCCGCCGAGCTGGCCGCGCTGACGCTGGCCGAGCACCTGCGTGACGAAGTGCCGGGGCTGCGTCTGTTGCTCAACTCCGGTGGTGGCAGTTTCAAGAGCCAGTTCAAGAAGGCCGACAAGAGCGGTGCACGCTATGCACTGATTCTGGGGGACGACGAACTGGCAGGCCGCGTGGTAGGTTGCAAGCCGCTGCGCGACGACAGTGAACAACAAAGCGTTGCCTGGGATGCTCTGGCCGAGCATCTGGCTGCCTGCCTTCAGCACGCCTGAGCAGGCTCTCGATTAGGAGTACGGGGTTAGACATGCAGACCGAAGACGAACAGATCGCGCAAATAAAGGACTGGTGGGATCGCAATGGCAAGCCTCTGCTCGCCGGTGGCGTGCTGGCGCTGGTGGCTGTGGTCGGCTGGCAGGGCTGGCACAAGTACCAGACCAATCAGGCCCAGGGCGCGTCCGTGCTCTATCAGGAACTGCTGGAAACGGCGCTGGATCCGTCCGGCAAACCGGATGCTGCCAGGGTCGCCGAGATCAGCAGCAAGCTCGAGAGCCAGTACGGTGGCACGCATTACGCCCAGTATGGTCGTCTGTTCGTGGCCAAAGTCGCGGTCGAAGCGGGCAAACTGGATGACGCCGCCGTCGAACTGCAGGCCGTTGTCGACAAGCCGGCCGACGCCACTCTCGGTGAGCTGGCGCGTCAGCGTCTGGCCCGTGTGCTGGCCGCGCAGGACAAGGCCGATGCCGCACTGAAGCTCCTCGACGCCAAGGTCGACGATGCTTTCGTGGCCAGCCGTGAAGAACTCAAGGGTGACCTGCTGGTGCAACTGGGGCGTAGCGATGATGCGCATACCGCCTACCAGAAGGCCAAGGATGCCCTGGCAGAAGATGCCGCCGTTGGCGGTTTGCAGATGAAGCTGGACGACCTGGCTAAAGGGGATGCCTGACGTGATGCGTTGGAAGAATGCCGCACTGCTGGCCCTGGCCCTTCTGGCCGTGGGTTGCAGCAGCAATAGCAAGAAGGAACTGCCACCGGCCGAGCTGACTAAGTTCGACGAAGAAGTCGAGCTGCGCACCGAATGGAGCCGTTCGGTCGGTGATGGCCAGGGCGAAACCTTCAACATGCTGGTTCCGGCCATCGACGGCGAGGTGATCTATGCCGCCGACGTCGACGGTCTGGTCATGGCCATGGATCGCACCAGTGGCGACGTACTCTGGCGCAAGAAGCTCGACATCCCGGTCTCCGGTGCCATCGGCGCTGCCTATGGTCAGGTTCTGCTGGGCACGCTCAAGGGCGAAGTGATCGCGCTGGATGCCAGCAACGGCGAAGAACAATGGCGCTCGCGCGTGACCAGCGAAGTGCTGGCTGCGCCGGCCAGCAATGGTGACATCGTCGTGGTGCAGACTCAGGACGACCGCCTGATCGCATTCGACGCCAGCACCGGCAGCCAGCGCTGGATCGTCGAGAACACCCCGGCCGTGTTGACCCTGCGTGGCACTGGCGCACCGCTGGTGACCAACCGTCTGGTGGTCGCCGGGCTGTCCAGCGGCAAGGTCATCGCCGTCGACGCCCAGCGCGGCCTGCCGGTCTGGGAACAGCGCGTGGCCATTGCCCAGGGGCGTTCGGAGCTCGAGCGCGTGGTTGATATCGATGGCGGCCTGCTGCTGTCCGGTGGCACCGTGTATGCGGTGAGCTACCAGGGCCGTGTGGCGGCGATGGATCTGGAATCAGGTCGTATCCTTTGGCAGCGTGAGGCTTCCAGCTCGGTGGGCGTTGCCCAGGGCTTCGGTAACGTCTACGTCAGCCTGGCAAGCGGCACTGTCGAAGCCATTGACGAGCGCAGTGCCTCGGCACTGTGGAGCAACGAGTCGCTGGCACGCCGTCAACTGTCGGCACCGGCGGTGTTCTCCAGCTACGTGGCCGTGGGTGACTTCGAGGGTTACCTGCACCTGCTGAGTCAGGTCGATGGGCGTTTCGTCGGTCGTACCCGTATCGACAGCGACGGCCTGCGTGCCCAACCGCTGGTCGTGGGTGACTGGATGTACGTCTACGGCAACAGCGGCAAGCTGGTGGCCCTCAAGATCAAATGAAAGGCTATGCTGCCGGATACCCTCCGGTAGCACGCAACATCCTGGCCGCTGCCCCTGCAGCGGCCTTTGCATTTTCTGAATCAACCAAGTGGAGAGCCTGATGGTTCCCGTAATTGCCCTGGTGGGCCGGCCGAACGTCGGCAAATCCACACTGTTCAACCGCCTGACCCGCAGCCGCGACGCCATCGTCGGCGACCTTTCCGGTCTGACCCGCGACCGCCAGTACGGCGAGGCGAAGTGGCAGGGGCGTACCTACATCGTCATCGACACCGGCGGTATCTCCGGTGACGAGGAAGGCATCGACGCGAAGATGGCCGAGCAGTCGCTGCAGGCCATCGAAGAGGCCGATGCCGTGCTGTTCCTGGTAGACGCACGCGCCGGCATGACTGCCTCCGACCAGATGATCGGCGAGCACCTGCGTCGGCGTAACAAGCAGAGCTTTCTGGTGGTGAACAAGGTCGACAACCTCGACGTCGATCTGGCTCGCGCCGAATTCAGCCCCATGGGGCTGGGCGAGCCGCTGGCGATTGCCGGTGCTCATGGCCGTGGCATCACCCAGATGCTCGAAGTGGTGCTCGGCAGCTTCCCCAAGGATGCCGGCGAGCCGGAAGAGGGCGCTGAAGAGGAAGAAGTGCTCGAAGGCCAGGAAGCCGCGCGCATCCCCGGTCCGAGCGAAAAGGACGGCATCAAGCTGGCCATCATCGGCCGGCCGAACGTCGGCAAGTCCACGCTGGTCAACCGCATGCTCGGTGAGGAGCGGGTCATCGTCTATGACCAGGCCGGTACCACCCGCGACAGCATCTACATCCCCTTCGAGCGTGACGACGAGAAGTACACGCTGATCGACACCGCCGGCGTGCGTCGCCGCGGCAAGATCTTCGAGGCCGTGGAGAAGTTTTCCGTGGTCAAGACGCTGCAGGCCATCCAGGACTCCAACGTCGTGGTATTCGTCATGGACGCGCGCGAAGGCGTGGTCGACCATGACCTCAATCTGCTCGGCTTCGTGCTGGAAAGCGGCCGCGCGCTGGTCATCGCCCTGAACAAGTGGGACGGCATGGATCAGGGCCAGAAGGACTACGTGAAGACCGAGCTGGAGCGCCGGCTGTTCTTCGTCGACTTCGCCGACATCCACTTCATCTCCGCCCTGCATGGCACCGGCGTTGGCCATCTGTACAAGTCGGTACAGGCCTCGTTCAAATCGGCCATCACCCGCTGGCCGACCAGCCGCCTGACGCAGATTCTCGAAGACGCTGTCAGCGACCACGCACCGCCCCTGGTCAACGGCCGGCGCATCAAGCTGCGCTATGCCCACCTGGGCGGCGCCAACCCGCCGCTGATCGTGATCCACGGTAACCAGGTCGACGCCGTACCGCGTGCCTACACCCGTTACCTGGAAAACACCTATCGGCGCGTGCTCAAGCTGGTCGGCACGCCGATCCGCATCGAGTACAAGGGTGGCGAGAACCCCTTCGAGGGCAAGAAGAACACCCTCACCGACCGCCAGGTGAACAAGAAGCGCCGCCTGATGAGTCATCACAAGAAGGCCGAGAAGAAGCGCAGGGACAAGAAAAAATAGCCCCAGGCTTCAAGCTACAGGCTGCAGGCGATAAGCTTGGGCGCACTTTCCTGCACCCGGGGCTTGAAGCCTGTAGCCATGATTGTCAGCAAACTGCCCAACGTCGGCACCACCATCTTCACCCGCATGTCCCAGCTCGCTCTGGAGACCGGCGCGATCAATCTGTCCCAGGGTTTTCCCGACTTTGACGGGCCGCAGGCCCTGCGCGAGGCAGTGGCGCGGCACGTCATGGAAGGGCGAAACCAATACTGCCCAATGACTGGCCTGCCCACGCTGCGCCAGCAGGTGGCGGCGAAGATTGCCCGCAGCTATGGCGTGCAGCGCGATGCCGACAGCGAAATCACCATCACCCCCGGTGCCACCGAGGCGATCTTCTGCGCGGTGCAGGCACTGATCCGTGCCGGTGACGAAGCCATCGTCCTCGACCCCTGCTACGACAGTTACGAGCCCTCGGTTGAGCTGGCCGGTGGCCGCTGCGTGCATGTGCCGCTGGCACTGCCGGATTTCGCCGTGGACTGGCAACGCCTCGCCGATGCCATCACCCCGCGTACCCGGCTGATCTTCCTCAACTCGCCGCATAACCCCAGTGGTGCGCTGCTGAGTCTTGCCGATCTGGACAAGCTGGCTGAGCTGATTCGCGGGCGCGATATCCATGTGATCAGCGACGAGGTCTACGAACACCTGATCTACGACGGTGTGCCGCACGCCAGCGTGCTGGCTCACGATGAGCTGTATCAGCGTGCCTTCGTGGTCAGCTCCTTCGGCAAGACCTACCACGTCACCGGCTGGAAGACCGGCTACGTGGTGGCGCCGCCGGCATTGACTGCCGAACTGCGCAAGATCCACCAGTACGTCAACTTCTGCGGGGTAACCCCGCTGCAGTTCGCGCTGGCCGATTTCATGGCGGCGCACCCTGAGCACGTCGAAGAGCTGCCAGCCTTCTACCAGGCCAAGCGCGACCTGTTCTGCGACTTGCTGGCCGACTCGCGTTTCACCTTCAGCCGTGCGCCGGGCACTTACTTCCAGTTGGCCGACTACTCGGCGATTCGCCCCGATCTGGACGACGTGGCCATGGCCGAGTGGCTGACCCGTGAGCACGGCGTGGCGGCCATTCCCGTGTCGGTGTTCTACCAGTCGGCGCCTGCGGACATGCGCCTGGTGCGCTTCTGCTTCGCCAAGCGTGAGGAAACCTTGCGCCAGGCGGCCGAGAAGCTGTGCGCGGTGTGAGACTAGGGCGGGTGCAACCCGCCTCTGAGGAGTTGGCGGGTTTCACCCGCCCTACGGCGAGTGAGGCACCCCGATGAGCGACAAACCCGATCTCGAACTGGCGCTGATCCAGACCACCCTGGCCTGGCAGGATCCGGCGGCCAACCGTGAACATTTCCAGGCACTGCTGGAGCAGGCGCGCGGCGCCGATCTGGCGATCCTGCCGGAGATGTTCAGCACCGGTTTTTCCATGGAGTCGGCCGAACTGGCCGAGCCTGAGGATGGCCCGACCACGCGTTGGCTGCGCGAGCAGGCGCAGCGTATCGAGGCGGTGATCTGCGGCAGCCTGATCATCCAGGCAGCAGACGGCAGCTACCGCAATCGCCTGCTCTGGGCACGTCCAGACGGTTCGCTGGCGCATTACGACAAGCGTCACCTGTTCCGCATGGCCGGTGAGCACAAGCATTACAGCGCCGGTGACGAGCAGGTGGTGCTGGAACTCAAGGGCTGGCGCGTGCGTCCGTTGATCTGCTACGACCTGCGCTTCCCGGTGTGGAGCCGTGATGCGGCGGGTACTGATCTGCTGCTGTATACCGCCAACTGGCCAGGCGCGCGCCGTCAGCACTGGAACCGTCTGCTGCCTGCTCGGGCCATCGAGAACCTGTGTTACGTCGCGGCTGTGAACCGTGTCGGCGAGGACGGCAAGGGACACGCCTATACTGGCGACTCCCAGGTGCTGGATTTCCAGGGCGAGACGCTCGCGGGCGCCGGTGACGCTGACGGCGTATTGCGCGCTCGGCTCTCGGTCGAGGCGTTAGCGGCTTACCGCGAGCGCTTTCCGGCGCACCTGGATGCCGACACCTTCACCTTGAACTGATCTTGGAGCTGCAAGACATGGACGTACAGCAGGACAATCCCTTCCAGACCCCGCAGGCGGATCTGCAACCGGCCAGTACCGGCACCAGTGTGCAGCCGCTCTACCGCATCGCTGCCATCGGTGTCGGCACATTCCTGGGCACCCCGCTAGCCGGTGCCTGGATGCTCGCGCACAACCTGCAACTGCTAGGCAAGGCCGACCGCGTGGCGATGGTTTGGGGTTTCGCCGTGGCACTGTTTGCCCTGACCATCGCGTCGGGCTTCGTGTTGCCCGAAGAAGTGCCTGCGATGCCATTCGCCATCGCTCAACTGGTCGGTATGGTCATGTTGGCCAAGTACCTGACTGAAGCCGATATCCAGCATCATGAGCAGGCAGGTGGTGCCTTTCTCTCCAACTGGCGCGCAGCGGGTATCGCGGTCTTGTTTTCCATCGGCGTGATGGCTTTGATTTTCGCCGTGCTGATGATTACCGGCTTTTGATACGCACAGTGCAGAGGTCAGGGCTGCAGGCTGGCCATGTCGATTCGTTTGCATGACCCTTTCGCATCAATGCCCATAAGTGAGTTGCCTGCAAAAGAAAAAGGACGCCGCAGCGTCCTTTTCTTGACCGGTAAAGCAGATCAGGCTGCTTCGGTTTTCAGCTCGGCTTGCTTGACGGCGCGGTTCAGCGCACTGAACAGGGCGCGGAAGCTGGCGGTGGTGATGTTCTCGTCGATACCGATGCCATGCAGCGGGCGCTGGCCGTCCAGGCGAATCTCGATGTAGCAGGCCGCCTTGGCGTTGGCGCCGCCACCGATGGCGTGCTCATGGTAGTCCATCACCTCGACGGCGACCGGCAGGCAGGAAGCCAGGGCTTCCAGCGCACCTTTGCCCGAGCCGTTCCAGCGTTGCTCCTGGCCGTCGACGCTGACCTTCGCTTCGACGCTGCTTTCGCCGTTCTCTTCCTGCAGACGATGGCCTTCCAGGGCATAGGGTTGGGTGGCTTGCAGGTACTCGCTTTCCAGCAGCTTGTAGATCTGCGCGGCGGTCATTTCCAGGCCAAGGCGGTCGGTTTCACGCTGCACCACCTGGCTGAACTCGATCTGCATGCGACGCGGCAGGCTGATGCCGTATTCCTGTTCGAGCAGGAAGGTGATGCCGCCCTTGCCGGACTGGCTGTTCACGCGGATTACCGCCTCGTAGTCGCGGCCGATGTCGGCCGGGTCGATCGGCAGATAGGGCACTTCCCACAGGGCGTCTTCCTTCTGCTGGGCGAAGCCCTTGCGGATGGCATCCTGGTGCGAGCCGGAGAAGGCGGTGTGTACCAGATCGCCGACGTAGGGGTGGCGCGGGTGTACCGGAAGCTGGTTGCAGTCCTCGACCACCTTGCGCACGGCGTCGATGTCGGAGAAATCCAGCTCCGGGTCGACGCCCTGGGTGTAAAGGTTCAGCGCCAGGGTCACCAGGCAGACGTTGCCGGTGCGCTCGCCGTTACCGAACAGGCAGCCTTCGACGCGGTCGGCGCCCGCCATGACGGCCAGCTCGGAGGCGGCGACGCCGGTGCCACGGTCATTGTGGGTGTGCACGCTGATCAGCACGCTATCGCGGCGGTCGACGTGGCGACCGAACCACTCGATCTGGTCGGCGTAGTTGTTCGGCGTGGCGCACTCGATGGTGGCCGGCAGGTTGAGGATCAGCTTGTTCGTCGGGGTCGGCTGGAACACCTCGATTACCGCGTTGCACACCTCGACGGCGAAGTCGATTTCGGTGCTGCTGAACACTTCCGGCGAATACTCGAAGCCCCATTGAGTTTCCGGTGCAGCATCGGCCAGGCGCTTGATGGTAGTGCCCGCAGCCACGGCAATGGCTTTGACGCCGGCCTTGTCCTGGTTGAAGACGATCTTGCGGAAGCTCGGCGCGCAGGCGTTGTAGTAGTGAACGATGGCCTTCTTGGCGCCCTTGAGCGACTCGAAGGTGCGTTCGATGAGGTCGTCACGGGCCTGGGTCAGTACCTGGATGGTGACGTCATCGGGAATGTGGCCACCCTCGATCAGCTCGCGGACGAAGTCGAAGTCAGTCTGCGAGGCGGACGGGAAGCCCACTTCGATTTCCTTCAGGCCCACGGCCACCAGGCACTTGAAGAAGCGCATCTTCTTCTCGGCGTCCATCGGCTCGATCAGCGACTGATTGCCATCGCGCAGGTCGGTGGACAGCCAGATCGGCGCCTTGTCGATGATCTTGTCCGGCCAGGTGCGGTCAGGAATCTGGATCTGGGTGAAAGGGCGGTACTTCTTCGACGGGTCTTTGAGCATGCTCATGAGTAGGTCCTGCGAAATAGGGAGGCGAACACGAGGCCGCAGCGGCCAGGAAACGGAGCTTCAGATGAGGCTTCGCAGTCGCGGGCTGACCAGTCGCAGACATGCGAGCTGGCGGACGAGAAAGAAGACGTTGGCGGTTTTCATGGGGGAAACCCTATCCATCGTGCGTGGATATGGCAATGCTTGCCAAAAAAACGCCGATTTATTGCGGTTTGGTTTTTATCGATGGATTTTATTGCTCGAAACGAGGCGTTTTCAGCGAATCGTGTTTGTTGCGTCTGGTCAGCGAGGGAACCCTCGCTGGCCAGACCTGATCCGGGCTCAGTCGGCGTAGTCGTAGGCGCCGCCCTTCTCCAGCGCGCGGCGATAGGCCGGACGAGCGTGGATACGCTGCAGGAAGTCGTGCAGGCGCGGGTGGTTCGACAGCACACCGCGCGCGGCGGCAGCCTCCAGCGGGAAGCTGAGCTGGATATCGGCGGCGCTGAAGGCGTCGCCAGCGAACCAGTCGTGTTCGCTCAACTGGTTTTCCAGGTAGTCGAAATGTAGCTTCAGTTGCGGCGTGATGAAGGCCTGGCTGACCTTGTCGGCGATGCCCCGGGCGATGGGCTTGATGAAGAAGGGCATGGGCGAGCTGCGCAGCTTGTCGAACACCAGCTTGAGCAGCAGCGGCGGCATCGCCGAGCCTTCGGCGTAGTGCAGCCAGTAACGGCAGCGCAGGCGCTCCGGGCTGCCGGCGGCTGGCAGCAGCCAGTCGCCATGGCGTTCGGCCAGGTATTCGATGATGGCGCCGGATTCGGCCAGGGTCAGTTCACCATCGGTGATCAGCGGCGATTTGCCCAGCGGGTGCACCTGGCGCAGCTCTGCGGGGGCCAGCATGGTCTGCGGGTCGCGCTGGTAGTGCTTGATCTGGTAGTCGACGCCGATTTCTTCGAGCATCCAGAGAATGCGCTGCGAGCGCGAGTTGTTCAGGTGATGCACGGTGATCATGGCAGGCTCCGATCGATTCGAGGGCGGCTCAGTGGGGCTGTTCGGCCGGTGCTGGCAGGCCAGGGCGCAGCTCTCGCATGTCCGCGCCGCTCGGGTGCTGGAACACGCGCAGACCGAACTCGGGGAGGATGGCCAGCAGGTGATCGAATATATCCGACTGGATGCCCTCGTAGGCATTCCATGCCGTGGTGTTGGTGAAGCAGTAGATCTCCAGCGGCAGGCCGTCGGCGGTGGGGCTGAGCTGGCGCACCAGCAGGGTCATGTGCTGGTGCACGTTCGGGTTGTGCCGCAGGTAGTGCTCGATGTAGGCACGGAAGCTGCCGATGTTGGTTATGCGGCGGGTGTTGACCGCCTGTTTGCCGTGCTCGGCCAGTTTCAGGTTCCACTCGCGCAGTTCCTGATCCTTGCGGTCAAGGTACTCGTCGAGCAGCATGAAGCGGCGCAGGCGGGCGATTTCCTCGTCGCTGAGAAAGTGCACGCTAGTCTGATCCAGATACAGCGAACGCTTGATTCGCCTGCCACCGGATTCCTGCATGCCGCGCCAGTTCTTGAACGGGTCGGTGATGAAGCGCCTGGTTGGGATGGTGGTGATGGTCTTGTCGAAGTTCTGCACCTTGACCGTGTGCAGGGCAATGTCGATCACGTCGCCATCGGCATTGAGCTGGGGCATCTCCACCCAGTCGCCGACGCGGATGATGTCGCTCGAGGAAATCTGCACGCTGGCCACCAGCGACAGCAGGGTGTCCTGGAAGATCAACATCAGTACCGCAGCCATGGCGCCGAGGCCGGACAGCAGGATCAGCGGCGAGCGGTCGATCAGGGTGGCCACCATGAGGATCGCGGCAATGGCGAAAATGGCGATCTTGACGACCTGCAGGTAGCCCTTGATCGGCTTGAGGTGGGCATCGCGGCGACGCTGGTAGAGGGTGTTGAGGATATCCAGCAGGGCGCCGATGGCCAGGGCGATGGTCAGGACGATGAACGCACTGCAGACGTTCTGCGTGACCTTCACCACGGCTTCGGGCATGTCCGGCACCACCGCCACGCCGGAGGTCAGCACCAGCGCCGGGACGATATGCGACAGGCGCTTGATGATGCCGCTTTCCTTGATCTGGCCATGGCGGCCCAGTGCGGTAGCTCCGACCACGCGGTAGATGGCGCGTACCAGAATGCGCCTGACTATCCAGTTCGACAGCCAGGCCGCGACGAGCAGGGCCAGGGTGGCGGTCAGCGTGAGCAGTTTCGGCTGTTGCTGCAGCCAGTCCATCCAGATTGTGAGCTCATTCGGCATATCCGGCTCCGAAGCACGCAGTGAAGAAAGCAGGCCTTGTCGCGCCTGCGTTCCGGGGCGCCGTACCCTAGCAAAAAAGCATTGCCAATCGAAACGCCAGGTGTTGCCGGTTGCGTCGGCTCAGGGCTTGAAGGCACCGATGAAAATGGCCGGATCGACGCGGGCATCGTTGAGGCTGACGTTCCAGTGCAGGTGCGGGCCGGTGGCGCGCCCTGTGGCGCCGACCTTGCCGATGTGGCCGCCGCGCGGGATCTCGTCACCCAGCTTCACGTCGATGGCCGACAGGTGGCAGAACATGCTGATCAGCCCCTGGCCATGGTCGAGGAACACCGTCTTGCCGTTGAAGAAATAGTCGCCGATAAGGATGACCTTGCCGGCTGCCGGGGCCTTGATCGAGGTGCCACGGTTGGCCGCGAAGTCCAGGCCCGAGTGTGGGTTGCGCTCCTCGCCATTGAAGAAACGGCGCAGGCCGAAGGGGCTCGACAGTGGCCCGTTGACCGGCCTGTCGAACAGCAGGTTGCTTGGCTGGCGGGCGCTGAATTGTTGATAGGCGCGGGTCTGCTCGGCCAGCTCGCGCTCGATGCGCGCGAGGTTCTTGGCGTTGGGCGTGACCTGCTGCTGGTTCTTGATGGTGATGCGCTGCTCGGCGTAATGCTTGGCGCCGACCTGGAAGCTCAGTGCCTGGCTGCCTTCGACCGTCACTTGCTGAGCGCCGGGTTTGACGCTGAGCGGAATGCCGACAATGGCGATCCAGCGTTTGCCGTCCTCTTGCACGGTCAGTACCGGCTTGCCCTGGTAACGCACCTTGGGCGCCTGCGCCTGATCACCCAGATCGACCACCGCCACGCCACCGGGTACTGGCTTGTTCAGCAGGCGGGTGATAAAGCCTTCGGCGTGGGCGGGCAGGGTCAGGCACAGCGTCAGGACTAAGAGACCTAGCTTGTGTAGGAGCGGGCTCTGCCCGCGAAGCTTCTGCATCATAAATGTTCGCGAGCAGAGCTCGCTCCTACGCAGGGATGTCGCCATTCGTTTAATCCAGCAGCGACAGGGTCGCCGGTTGTATGTGGTTGTCTTCGACACGCACGTCCAGCTCGCCTTCACTCAGGCGTGCCTTGAGGCGCTGGCCCGGTTGGGTCTGCGCCGCGCTGCGCACCGCCTGGCCACGTTCGTCGAGGAGGATGCTGTAGCCGCGACCCAGGGTGGCCAGTGGGCTGACGATCTGTAGCTGGCCGGCCAATGCCGCCAATTGCTGGCGCTGGCTGCGCAATTGTCCTTGCATGGCGCGGGGTAGGCGTGCGGCCAGGCCATCGAGGCGCTGGCGCAGCAGTGCCAGGCCTCGTCCCGGATGCTGTGCGGCAAGACGCGCATCCAGACGCGCCAGGCGCTCGCGTTGATTGGCCAGTTGCTGATTGAAGGCGCGGCGCAGGCGCATGTCCAGATCATCCAGGCGCTGGGCCTGCTGGCGCAGCCGCTCGCCGGGGTGGCGCAGACGCCGGCTGGTGCCTTCCAGGCGCAGGCGCTCGCGGGCCAGGCGGCCCTGCATCTGCAGCACCAGGCGGCGCTGCAGGTTGTGCAGGCGCTGCACCAGCTCGCTGCTGTCCGGGGCCAGCAGTTCGGCGGCGGCCGAGGGCGTCGGCGCGCGCACGTCGGCAACGAAGTCGGCGATGGACACATCCGTCTCATGACCCACGGCGCTGACGATGGGCGTGACGCAGGCCGCAACGGCGCGGGCCACGGCTTCCTCGTTGAAGCACCAGAGGTCTTCCAGCGAGCCACCGCCACGGGCCAGGATCAGCGCGTCGAACCCTTGCGCGTCGGCGCGTTGCAGGGCGCGGACGATCTGCGCGGTGGCCTCGCGGCCCTGCACGGCGGTGGGGATCAGGTTCAGCTCCACCTGCGGCGCACGGCGGCGGAACACGCTGATGATGTCGCGGATCACCGCGCCGGTCGGCGAGGTGACGATGCCGATGCGCTTGGGATGAGCGGGCAGGGCGATCTTGCGCTCGGTGGCGAACAGCCCTTCGCCGCCGAGCTTTTCCTTGAGTGCCTCGAAGGCCAGGCGCAGGGCGCCGTCACCGGCTAGCTCCACCGCATCGAGGATCAACTGATAGTCACCGCGGCCCTCGAACAGCGAAACCTTGCCGCGCACCTTCACCGCCAGGCCATCACGCAGCGCCTGGCGCACGCGTGCGGCGTTCTGCCGGAACAGCGCGCAGCGCACCTGGGCCTGGCTGTCTTTCAGGGTGAAGTAGATGTGGCCGGAGGCCGGACGGGCGAGGTTGGATATTTCCCCCTCGACCCAGATGCCGGAGAACACGTCCTCCAGCAGCAGGCGGGCGCGGTTATTGAGCTGGCTGACGCTGAGCACCTCACGGTCGAGGTTCAGGCGGGCGAAGGGATCCTTGATCATGGGGCGGCATGATAAGCGCAGAGGCGCTCAACTGTCTTCGAGCAGACGTTCCAGCAACCAGGCCGCCACCGGGCCGAGTTCGCGCTGACGCGACCAGATGGCGTCCACCGTCACCTGGCGCGGCCAGCCGTTGCAGGGCAGTTCATGCAGGCCATCGAAACCGTAGGCCTCGACCAGTTGCCGGGGCAGCTCGGCCCAGCCGAAGCCCAGGCGCGCCATCTCCAACAGCATCAGGTAATCCGGCGCGGCCCAGCAGCGCCCGCCACTGCCGGGCAGATTGTCGCTGTTGCTGTCGTCGTTGGCGACGCTGCTCAGGCGCAGCAGGCGCCAGTGCGACAGCTCTTCCGTGCGCACCTGGGCCAGCCTGCTCAGCGGATGATCCTTGGCCACGAACAGGCCGAATTCGCTGCTCATTTCCAGGCGGGTGTGGGCGATATGCGGCGGGTAGGTCGGCAGTGCGGCGATCAGCCCCAGTTGCGCACGGCCCTGGGTGACCAGGTCGAGCACGTCGGCCTGCTCGGCGATCAGGCTCTCGAACTGCAGGTCGGGAAAGCGCTGATCCAGCTCCTGCAGACGGGCCTCGAAACGCTTGGGCTGGTAAGCATCGGACAGCGCCAGGGTCAGGCGCGCCTCCTGGCCCTTGGCCAGGCTGGCGGCATGTCGTGCCAGGCGGTCGGCGGCGCAGAGCACCTGTTCGGCATGATCCAGCAGGCTGGCACCGGCTGCGGTCAGTTGCAGCGTGCGTGGGCCGCGCTCGAACAGGGGCACGCCCAGATCGATTTCCAGGCGGGCGACGGCCTCGCTGACGGTCGACTGGCTCTTGCCCAGGCGCCGTGCGGCGGCGCTCAGCGAGCCGCAACTGGCGGCCTGGGCGAAGGCCTGGAGGGCTTCGGGAGATATATTCATATCGGTTTAGCCGATGGCTGCTGCCTTTGGTTTGGCTGGTAAGCCGATGATCATAGCGCCCATCGTCATTCATCACGAGGTTCGCTCCATGAATCAGCCCCTGCCGCGCTCCCTGCGTGAGCGCATCGGTCACGCCCTGGCCTTCGAGGGTATCGCCGTGCTCATCTGCGCACCTGCGTTGGCCTGGGTCATGGACAAACCCTTGGTGCACCTCGGGGCGCTGACCCTGATGTTCTCCACCGTCGCCATGCTCTGGAACATGCTGTTCAACTACCTGTTCGACCGGGCGCAGCAGCACCTGGGTTTCGAGCGCGGGCTGTGGGCACGGCTCAGCCATGCGCTGCTCTTCGAAGGTGGCCTGGTGGTCATGCTGGTACCGCTGGCGGCCTGGTGGTTGTCGATCAGCCTGCTCGAGGCGCTGCTGCTCGATATCGGGCTGATCCTGTTCTTCCTGCCCTATACCCTGGGCTTCAACTGGATCTATGACGTGCTGCGGGCGCGCTGGCTAGCGCGGCGCCAGGCGCAGGGGGCTTCGGCGGTCTGTCGCGGGGCTTGATTGGCTGGCTGCAGCGGCTAAGCTGCCGCCCTTTCCTCGCCAGCTTCCCGAGCACCATGACCGCGCAACTGATCCTCGTCCCGCAGATATCCACGCTTCCCGCCCATGAGCAAAAGGCCCAGGCCATGCTGCGCTGGCTGGTCAAGCGGGAGATCGTCGCGGCGCTGCCGACCACCTGCGGTCAGGGCGGCAACGGCATGGCCTACGCCATCGGGCCAGGTGCTCGGCGCATTGCTCAGCGCCCGGAGTTGCTGCCTTACGGTCAGCCGCACAATGGTCTGGAAATCATCACCAAGCGCTGCATCTATGTGCCGACGCGGGATTTTCTCGAAGAGGCGGGCTGCGCCGAATGCCGCCGCGAAGTGGGCGTGCCGCTGTTCGACAGCCTAGAGGTGTGGTGGCCGGGGGAAACCGACAACTTCACCTGTCCGGAATGCGGGCACGAAGACGACATCAACGGCTTCCTGTTCCTGCAACCCTGTGGCTTTTCCAACCTGGGCTTCATCTTCAACGGATGGGCTGAGGCTGGCCTGCGCCCGGCGTTCGTCGAAGAGTTCGGCGAACGCCTGGGCTTTGCCGTCAGGCAGGTGCGGGTGGACGATCCGGCTTGAGCCGTTTTCTGAAATCGTGGGAGGGGCTTTAGCCGCGACTTCATGTTTCAGTCGCCGCTGAAGCGCCTCCCACGGGACGTTTCAGAACTCGACGCTGGCCGACAGGCGCAGCTCGCGTGGCTCGCCGACGGCGATACGCAGGTCGCCACCGCTGGAGGGGTAGTACTCCTTGTCGAACAGGTTGTTGGCATTGAGTTGCAGCGTGGTCTTGTCGCCCAGTAGGCGCGTGGTTTCCCAGGAGACGAAGGCGTCGGCGACGGTGTAGCTGTCCAGCCATGCGCTGTTGGCATTGTCCACCGCGCGCTTGCCGACGTAGCGTGCGCCGCCGCCAACGCGCCAGAGACCGAATTCGCTCGGCATCGCCAGGTCGTGGCTCAGGTACAGGCTGCCCATGTTCTTCGCCGCGTTGACCAGGGCGTTGCCCTTGTCATCCGGGTCGTCGAGGATTTCCGTGTCGGTGTACGCGTAGGTGGCGATCAGGTTCCAGCGTTCGGCGATGCGCCCGGTCAGATCGATCTCCATACCGCGTGAACCGACCTTGCCGGCGGCTTCGTCGTTGCCATTGTTGGTGACCACTACGTTCTTCTTCTCGATGTCGTAGAAAGCAATGTTGGCGCTCAGGTCGGACGTGATGTCGTACTTGGCGCCGACTTCGCGGCTCTTGCCTTCCTCGGGGTCATAGGCGCTGGCGTCGGACAGGCTGTCGGACTGGTTGGGTTTGAACGACTCGCTGTAGTTGGCATAGAGCGAGAGCTTGTTGGTGACGGCGAACACCACCCCCGCGAACGGCATGAAGGCCTGGCCCTGATCGTCGATCAGGCGGTCGTAGTTACTGCCCAGACCCTGATCCAGATACTGGTCGTAGCGCTGATAACGACCACCGAGCACCAGAATCCACTGATCGTCGAGATGCCAGTTGTCCTTGGCGTAGATCGAGTTGGAGTGCAGTTCATCGCGGCGGTCGCTTTGCGTGGCGCTCAAGGCTCTCGATTCGGCGAGGTTGCCGTAGACCGGGTTATAGATGTTGAAGTTGCTGCTGGCAGCGCCACGGTACGTGTCACCGCGGAAGTTATCGACCTGCTCATCATCGATACCCAGCAGCATTTCGTGGCGCTGGTCGAACAGGAGGGTGTCACCGATCCAGTCCCAGGCAGCGTACTGCACCTGGTTGTCGTATTCGGCGCCGTTGGCGCGGCGGGTCAGGGCGCCTGTATTGGCATTCACCGCAGTGGCTACCGCCTCGGCGAAGTCGTACTTCTCCTGATTGAAACTGTAGGTGAAGCGGGTCTTCCAGTCCGGGTTCAACTGGTACTCGATGCGTGCATCGAAGATCTGGTCGATACCTTCGTTCTTCGCCCAGGGCTCGCCTAACTGCTGGTTGTAGCGGGTATTGGCGATGCGCTTGTTGACCAGCACCGTGCCGCGATCAACCGGTGTGGAATATTCCTTGTACTGGTAGGACAGATCGATGCGCAGGTCTTCGCCCGTCCAGCTCAGCGAGGGAGCGATCAGGCTGCGCTCGTCACTGCCGTAGTTGCGCCAGTAATCCTCGTGTTGTCGCTCGGCCACCAGACGATAGGCGAAACCGCTGTCGCCCAGCGGGCCGGTGGTATCGACCGACAGGTTGCCGCCGCCGAAGCTCGACTGTGCGCCTGAAAGACGAGTGCGCTGGCTGTATTCGGGGCGCTTGCTGATGACGTTGATCAGCCCGCCCGGCTCCAGCGCGCCATACAGCAGCGAGGCCGGCCCCTTGAGCACCTCCACGCGCTCGGTGGTCGCGTCGAAGTTGCGTGACAGGTTGCTGCGCACCCCGTCGCGCAGCGTCGAACCGTCGGTATTGGTGCCGAAGCCACGTTTGACGAAGCCATCCTGGGTGCCGGCCAGGGTGTTGCTCTGGGTCATACCGCTGACGAACTTCATCGCATCGTCCAGCGAGTTGACCTGGAAGTCCTCGATGGTCTGCGGGGTGACCACCTGTACCGATTGAGCCTCATCCTTGAGCGCGACAGAAGATTTGCTCGCCGTGCTGGCGCGTTTGGCCTGGTAGCCATTTTCATCGGCAGCGGGAGCGGCGGTGATGTCCTGGCTGGGCAATTCCAGTTCCTGGGCCAGCAGAGCGCTGGTGGGAAGCAGGCAAAGGCTGAGCAGAGCGGCGTGACAGCCACTCAGGGAAGGGCGGTTGGATTTCATTTGATACTCAGGTGCGGGCGTTTTTGAGAATCATTATTTTATGTGTTCTCTCCTGTGCATGCCTAGGGGCAGTTGTCGTTTCGATGCGAGAGGCAGTGAGGTCAGAATCAGCCTGCCGATCAACACTTTGCATTGAGTGCAGCGAGGTCGCTGGGTATAATGCCGCGCTTCTTATTTTTCCCGCTCGGGAGCCCGCCATGCTGCGCATCAGCCAAGAAGCACTCACCTTCGACGACGTCCTGCTCATACCCGGTTATTCCGAGGTTCTGCCCAAGGATGTCAGCCTCAAGACCCGCCTGACGCGCGGTATCGAACTGAATATCCCACTGCTGTCCGCCGCCATGGACACGGTGACCGAGGCACGCCTGGCCATCGCCATGGCGCAGGAAGGCGGCATCGGCATCATCCACAAGAACATGACCATCGAGCAGCAGGCTGCCGAAGTGCGCAAGGTCAAGAAGTTCGAGGCGGGCGTGGTCAAGGATCCGATCACCATCGAAGCCGACGCCACCGTGCGCGATCTGTTCGAGCTGACTCGTCAGAACAACATTTCCGGTGTACCGGTGCTGTCCAACGGTGACCTGGTCGGTATCGTCACCTCCCGCGACGTGCGCTTCGAGAATCGTCTGGACGCCCTGGTGCGCGACGTGATGACGCCGAAAGAGCGCCTGGTCACCGTCAAGGAAGGCGCCACCAAGGAAGCCGTGCGCGAGCTGCTGCACAAGCACCGCATCGAGAAAGTGCTGATCGTCGACGACGCCTTTGCGCTCAAGGGCATGATGACCGTCAAGGACATCGAAAAGGCCAAGGCCTATCCGCTGGCGAGCAAGGACGACCAGGGCCGTCTGCGTGTTGGCGCTGCCGTCGGCACCGGCGCTGACACTGGCGACCGTGTGGCGGCTCTGGCTGCCGCTGGCGTCGACGTGATCATCGTCGACACCGCTCATGGCCACTCCAAGGGCGTGATCGACCGCGTGCGTTGGGTCAAGCAGAACTTCCCGGATGTCCAGGTGATCGGCGGCAACATCGCCACTGGCGCGGCCGCTCTGGCACTGGTCGAGGCTGGCGCTGACGGCGTCAAGGTCGGCATCGGCCCAGGCTCGATCTGCACCACGCGCATCGTCG
Organism: Pseudomonas sp. FG29; assembly: GCF_057809355.1. NCBI lineage: Bacteria > Pseudomonadati > Pseudomonadota > Gammaproteobacteria > Pseudomonadales > Pseudomonadaceae > Pseudomonas > Pseudomonas sp. FG29. The sequence goes on from NZ_JBMDJU010000001.1 coordinate 115,537, forward strand.
CTGGTGTCGGCGTGCCGCAGATCAGCGCCGTCGCCAACGTTGCTGCCGCGCTGGCGGGCACCGGCGTGCCGCTGATCGCCGATGGTGGCATCCGTTTCTCCGGTGACCTGTCCAAGGCCATCGTCGCTGGCGCTTCTGCCGTGATGATCGGCTCGATGCTGGCCGGCACCGAAGAAGCTCCGGGCGAAGTCGAACTGTTCCAGGGTCGTTCCTACAAGGCCTACCGCGGCATGGGCTCGTTGGGCGCCATGGCCCAGGCACAAGGTTCGAGCGACCGTTACTTCCAGGACTCCTCGGCCGGCGCCGAGAAGCTGGTGCCGGAAGGTATCGAAGGCCGCGTTCCGTACAAGGGTGCGATGGCGGCCATCGTTCACCAGTTGATGGGTGGCCTGCGTGCCTCCATGGGCTACACCGGCTGCGCCACCATCGAAGAGATGCGCACCAAGCCGGAGTTCGTGCGCATCACTGGTGCCGGTATGGCTGAGTCGCACGTCCATGACGTGCAGATCACCAAAGAGGCACCCAACTACCGAGTCGGCTAAAAAATCGATTTGACGCTGCTGCGCTTGCGCATGCGGCGTTGGAGAAAAACTCGAAATGCTCATTTGCTTCAGCAAACTCCGCTTTCTCGTTTCTCTCCGCCTTGCCTGCTCGTCGCTCGCGACGCGGCAAATCGATTTTTGCCATGTATGAATAACGGGGCTGTTCGATCAGCCCCGTGTCATTTGTGAATACCTACGAGAGACGGCCATGGCCCACGACATTCACGCCCACCGCATCCTCATTCTGGACTTCGGTTCCCAGTACACCCAACTGATCGCCCGCCGCGTGCGTGAGATCGGCGTTTATTGCGAACTGCACCCCTGGGACATGAGCGACGAGGACATCCGCGCCTTCGCCCCGCGCGGCATCATCCTCGCCGGTGGCCCGGAGTCGGTGCACGAAGCCAACAGCCCGCGTGCGCCGCAGGCCGTATTCGACCTCAACGTGCCGGTGCTGGGCATCTGCTACGGCATGCAGACCATGGCCGAGCAACTCGGCGGCAAGGTGGAAGGCTCCGACCTGCGTGAGTTCGGCTACGCGCGTGTCGACGTGGTCGGCAAGAGCGAGCTGCTGGCCGGCATCGAAGACCATGTCGACGCCGACGGCGTGCTGGGCCTCGATGTGTGGATGAGCCACGGCGACAAGGTCACCCGTCTGCCGGAAGGCTTCCACATCCTCGCCAGCACCCCGAGCTGCCCGATCGCCGCCATGTGTGACGACACCCGTCACTACTACGGCGTGCAGTTCCACCCGGAAGTGACCCACACCAAGCAGGGCGGTCGCATTCTGTCGCGCTTCGTGCTGGAAATCGCTGGCTGCGAAGCCCTGTGGACGCCGGCCAACATCGTCGAAGACGCCATCGCCGCCGTGCGTGCCCAGGTTGGTGATGCCAACGTGCTGCTCGGCCTGTCCGGCGGTGTGGACTCCTCGGTGGTTGCGGCGCTGCTGCATAAGGCCATCGGCGATCAACTGACCTGCGTGTTCGTCGACAATGGCCTGCTGCGCCTGCACGAGGGCGACCAAGTCATGGCCATGTTCGCCGAGAACATGGGCGTCAAGGTGATTCGCGCCAACGCCGAAGAGCAGTTCCTCGGTAATCTGGCTGGCGAAGCCGACCCGGAGAAGAAGCGCAAGATCATCGGTCGCACCTTCATCGACGTGTTTGATGCCGAGGCCAGCAAACTGGACAACATCCAGTTCCTCGCCCAGGGCACCATCTACCCGGACGTGATTGAGTCGGCTGGCGCCAAGAGCGGCAAGGCCCATGTGATCAAGAGCCACCACAACGTCGGCGGCCTGCCGGAGGAGATGAACCTCAAACTGGTCGAGCCGCTGCGTGAACTGTTCAAGGACGAAGTGCGCAAGATCGGTCTGGAGCTGGGCCTGCCTTACGACATGGTCTACCGCCACCCGTTCCCGGGGCCGGGCCTGGGCGTGCGTATCCTCGGCGAAGTGAAGAAGGAATACGCCGACATCCTGCGTCGCGCTGACCACATCTTCATCGAAGAGCTGCGCAAGGCTGATTGGTACCACAAGACCAGCCAGGCCTTCGTAGTCTTCCAACCGGTGAAATCGGTTGGCGTCGTCGGTGACGGCCGCCGCTACGCCTGGGTCGTCGCCCTGCGCGCCGTGGAAACCGTGGACTTCATGACCGCTCGCTGGGCACACCTGCCGTACGAGCTGCTGGAGACCGTCAGCGGCCGCATCATCAACGAAATCGACGGCATCTCCCGCGTCACCTACGACGTGTCGAGCAAGCCGCCAGCGACCATTGAGTGGGAGTGATCCCGCTGCGCTGAGTGATGCATGAGAAAACCGGCTTCGGCCGGTTTTTTCATGGCTGCATGCTTTCAGCGGTGCAGCAGAGAGAGCGTTACAGTGAGTACGAATAGGCTCAGGCTAAGGAAGCTGATCAGCAGAATGCGTCTATCCCGACGAATCTGACTGGTGAGTATCGCCTGGCGTTGGCGCCAATCGCAGGCGATGGTGATCCAGCGCTTCTCCAGCAGTTGGCGCCAATCGTCCTCGTTCAGCCAGCAGGCAACATGGTGTGCTGGCAGATCCAGCGCGGGGAACAGTTCCTCGCAGGTCAGCGGTCCCAGGGACATCTGAAAGTGTTGCCCATGGCGCTCGCAGTCCAGTTCGAAGCGGATTTGCGGGCGGGTATCCTGGACGTGGATGTCCTCGGGGTCGGGGGTGAATACTTCATAGGCCGTGATTTGCGCTGTACCCGGGCGCAGCAAAGCTCGGTGGATTTTTTCCCAGAGCAGTCGCGCGAGTTTGTAGACGCCCCAGATGGAGAAGGCGAAAAGCAGCAGGCTGATCAGCCACAGTAGGCCGCCGAGCAGAATGAAGACCACGATCATGCTCAGAGCCCTGTTAGCAGGGTCGGCGCGGCTTCCCAGATCATGTAGCCCATGATCATCAGCATGATCGCGGCGAATGGCGATGCGGCGTTTGGTGATTCCGGGGTGGCATCGGCTGGGTTCGCTTTGGGAACGTAGAGTAGAAAAGTGCCGGCCTGCTGGTTGAACTCGACGTGCTCTTGGTTGAGCACGAGATGCTCCACTTCGTAGGTACGCTGTTCATACTCGTAACGCAGGCGATAGACGGGTTTGAGACTGACAATTGTGGTTTTGCCAGCGCTGATGCGTGCGTTGACAAGTTTCTGATCGATGATCACCGCTTTCACGATGTCGTGCGGGCGGCTGAGCCTGTAGCAGTCCGTCCAGATCATTTCGCCGAATGCGGCCATGAGCCCGATCCACATCAGCAGGAGCAGGGGCGTGATCGCTGCGATCATGATCCCCAAGGGTGCGTCGAAGAAGAAGCTTTCCATGTCAGGGCGCGCGTTTCCTTTGAATTGCCTGGCGATTCTATCCAGGTACGGCTGTCCTTTTCTCAGCGTTATCTCTCAGTCGCGACCACGGCGTTTGAGGCTGGCAAGTGCAGGTAGCGGTTATGCGTCTCCCCGTACGTAAACGCGCGTTACGCCCGCTTATCACTGGATCAAACCGTCTGCCTTGGCCGGTTGCTTGTTCTCAAGCCAAGCGCTGATTTCGCTGGCGTGCATGGGTTTGGAGAACAGGTAGCCCTGGGCCCAGGCGCAGCCGAGACTTTTTAGAGCGTCGAGTTCGGCGGCGGTTTCCACGCCTTCGACGATGCACTCCAGCTGCATGTCCTGGCACAGGGCAACCAGCGACCTGACGATCTTGAAGCTGGCCGGATCGACGTGGATGTCGGTGACGAAAGTACGATCCACCTTCAGCTTGGTCAGTGACAGCGCGTGGATGTGGCTCAGGCTGGAATAGCCGGTGCCGAAGTCATCGAGTGAAATGCCGCAGCCCAGTTCGCGCAACCGGCTGATCGTCCGTTGGGTCTGCGGCAGGTCTTGAATGGCTGCTGTTTCGGTGATTTCCAGATCGAGACAGGCCGGGTCGAAACGACTGCTCTTGATCAGCTCGACGATCTGCTGGGCGGCGTCCTCCGAACTACAGTCGTGGGCGGAGAGATTGAATGACAGGCGCATACCTGCAGGCCAGCTCGCGGCGGCTTCCAGCGCTTTGCTCAGCAACGGTAGCGTGAGGCGATTGACCAGGCCGATACGCTCGGTGATCGGGATGAACTCATTGGGTGGCACGCTACCCAGCTCCGGGCTTTCCCAGCGCGCCAGTGCCTCGAAGGCGACGGTTTGCTCACGGTGAATATCCATGATCGGCTGGAACACCACGTGAAACTCACGCTCCAGGTCGGCCCTGCGCAGGGTCTGTTCGGTCAGGCCTTCGCGGTTGAGCTGCTGGTGATGAACGGCGCTGAACAGGCAGGCCGTTCCGGGGCGATGGCGCTTGCTCTGATACAGGGCGTAGTCGGCGTATTCATACACTTGCACGGCGCTGGCGGCATGATCCGGGAAGGTCGCGATACCCAGTGAGCCGCTGATCTGAATCGGGATGTCCACCAATAGAAACGGCTCGCGCATGCTGGTGCAGATTTTTTCGCCAAACGCCCGGAGTTGCTCGTCGCTCATGGGCCTGGTGATGATCAGGGCGAACTCGTCGCCGCCCAGTCGGGCCAGGTGCACATCGTCGTCGAACAGCCCGCTCAGGCGCTGGCCAACCTGATAGAGCAGCTTGTCACCGACGCGATGGCCATACAGGTCGTTGACCGGCTTGAAGCCATCCAGATCGATCAATCCCACAGCCAGGCGAGCCTCCTGATTGCGGGCGCGGGACAGCTGCGTGTCGAGGCGGGAGAAGAACTGCCGGCGATTGGCCAGGCCGGTCAGGCTGTCCTGATTGGCCAGATGCAGGTTTTCCTCGCTGAGTTTTGCCGTATGCGCCTGCATGTTCACCATGCGAGTGAAGTCGGCGTACTGCGTCTTGAGAATGATCAGCATGGCGATGGATACCAGCAGCACATCAATCGCCGTGGCCACGAAGGTAATGATGTGGGTCGACGCGAAGAACAGCACGAACGCCGTGTTGACCACCGCAGCGGTGACCAGGGCAGCTGGCAGCAGATGCATCATGCAGAAAATGCAGCCGATGACGGTGATCGCCATATAAAAGGCCACATGCGCCTGGGTATAGCTGTTGCCATAGGGAAACAGCGCCAGCGACCAGGCAGTGAACGCCACGGCCACGAAAGGCGCGAGCATGTTGGTGCGTTTCAGTGCCGTCAGCATTTGCTCCGTGCTTTGCGCCTGTTTGCGTGTGCGTATCCAGCCGACCGAGCGAATGACGCCGAACACCATCATGAGCAACGGGCAATACACCACAAGCCAGCGCGGCGCGAAGGCAAGGTGGGTGCCGGCCAACATCAGGGTGTTGACCAGCAGAATGAAATACATCATGGGCAGTTGGCGAGCCAGTGCGATGTATTGCGCCTTGATCAGGTCAGGGTTGTCCTTGGGTGCGGACATCAGTGCTCTTACGGCGAGCAGGGTTTTCTTCATCGCGCGTCGCTCTGAAAACACAACCGGATAAGTAACCGAACGGATTGTCCTTGCCAGCCGGTACTGAGCAGGGTTGCACGCTGCTCTAATGGGATCCTATCGGCCGACCCTTAGATTTCTACATTCTTTACGACTAGTGGCACTTTGATTTTGTTGCGCCGGCAGGTCGTGCTGGCTGCGAGCAATATTCGTGGCGTTCATGCTGGCAGCCTTGCGTCAGGCGCTTGCAGGCACTTGCGCCAATCCGGCGCGCTTAAGTGCGCCGCCGGTGTTGTCACATCGCCTGCCCTTTAGTTGCTACTTCGAGCTGGCTTTGGCCTCGGGGCAGTATCCCGCAGCCTTATCGGCCGCTTGGATCCGGGGGGCAGTCAATCGATGTCCTTACCTCACCGCACACGCCGCCAGGCAGGTGTCGAGCATGCGGTTGGAGAAGCCCCATTCGTTGTCGTACCAGGCCAGTACCTTGACCAGACGGCCGTTCACCTTGGTGTGGTTGGCGTCGAAGATCGACGACAGCGGGTTGTGGTTGAAGTCGCAGGACACCAGCGGCAGCGGGTTGTAGCCCAGTACCTTCGAGCCTTCGGCGGCGGCGCGTAGCAGGGCGTTGACCTCTTCAACGCTGGTGTCGCGCTGCACCTGCACGGTCAGGTCTACCAGCGACACGTTGATCACTGGCACCCGCACCGCCATGCCGGTCAGGCGTCCGGCCAGTTCCGGCAACACCAGGCCCACGGCTTCAGCGGCGCCGGTCTTGGTGGGGATCATCGACTGGGTGGCCGAGCGGGCGCGGAAGGGGTCGGCGTGGTAGACGTCGGAGAGGTTCTGGTCGTTGGTGTAGGCGTGGATGGTGGTCATCAGCCCGCTTTCGATGCCCAGTTCGCGCTGCAGCACCTGGGCCACCGGCGCCAGGCAGTTGGTGGTGCAGGAGGCGTTGGAGATGATCTGCTGATCGGCGCGCAGGCTATCGTGGTTGACGCCATAGACGATGGTGGCATCGGCGCCCTTGGCCGGGGCTGAGATGATCACCTTGCGCGCGCCAGCGGCCAGGTGCGCGGCGGCCTTGTCGCGTTCGGTGAACAGGCCGGTGCACTCGAATACCACGTCGACCCCGAGCGCCTGCCACGGCAGTTCGGCAGGGTTGCGGATGGCGCTGACGGCGATGGCGTCGCCGTTGACGATCAGGCTCTGCCCGTCGGTCTCGACCGATGCAGCGAAAATGCCGTGTACGCTGTCGTACTTGAGCAGGTGGGCATTGATCGCGCTGTCGCCCAGGTCGTTGATCGCGACCACCTGCAGATCGTCGCGATAGTTCTGGGTGTAGAGGGCGCGGAGCACGTTGCGGCCGATGCGACCGAAACCGTTGATGGCAATTCGCAGTGTCATGGGGTTTTTCTCGTTTTGTTGTTTTAAAACAAGATTATTCCCGTGAGGCTAGAAATCAAGCGCTTTGGCTGTCAGTATTTTGATAAAAATACAATTTAATGGCTGTTCGAAAGCCTGGAGTCGAAACCATGCATCCCCGCATTCTTGAGGTCACCGAGCGCCTCATTGCCCGTAGCCGTGCGACCCGCAAACGTTATCTGGTGCAGATGGCGGCCGCCGACAGCCAGGGCCCGCATCGTGGCACGCTGCAGTGCGCTAACTTCGCCCACGGCGTGGCGGGCTGCAATTCCGCTGGCGACAAGCAGCGCCTGCGTCTGATGAACGAGGCCAACGTCGGCATCGTCACCGCCTACAACGACATGCTCTCGGCGCACCAGCCCTACGAGCATTACCCAGAGATGATCAAGCAGGCGCTGCGCGAGATCGGTTCGGTCGGCCAGGTGGCCGGTGGCGTGCCGGCCATGTGCGATGGCGTGACCCAGGGTGAGCCGGGCATGGAAATGAGTCTGGCCAGCCGCGAGGTGATCGCCATGTCCACCGCCGTGGCGCTGTCGCACAACATGTTCGATGCGGCGATGCTTCTGGGCATCTGCGACAAGATCGTGCCGGGGTTGATGATCGGCGCGCTGCGCTTCGGCCATCTGCCGATGATCTTCGTGCCGGGCGGGCCGATGCCCTCGGGCATCCCCAACAAGGAAAAGGCCGCCGTGCGCCAGCTCTACGCTGAGGGCAAGGCGAGCCGCGAAGAGCTGCTGGAGTCGGAGATGAAGTCCTATCACAGCCCCGGCACCTGCACCTTTTACGGCACCGCCAATACCAATCAGGTGGTCATGGAGATCATGGGCCTGCACCTGCCCGGCTCGTCCTTCGTCAACCCTTACACGCCGCTGCGCGACGCGCTGACCGCCGAGGCCGCACGCCAGGTGGTACGCCTGACCCGCCAGGGCGGCGAGTACACGCCGCTGTGCCGGATCATCGACGAGAAGGCCATCGTCAACTCGGTGGTGGCGCTCAACGCCACGGGCGGCTCGACCAATCACACCCTGCACATTCCGGCCTTCGCCCGTGCTGCCGGCATCCACCTGACCTGGCAGGACATGGCCGATATCTCCGCCGTGACCCCGACACTGGCCAAGGTCTACCCCAACGGTCAGGCTGATGTGAACCACTTCCATGCCTGCGGCGGTGTGCCCTTCATGGTACGCACCCTGCTCGAAGCCGGCCTGCTGCACGAGGACGTGCACACCGTGGCCGGCCCCGGCCTGGCACGCTATACCCAGGAGCCCTTCCTCGACGATGGCCGCCTGGTCTGGCGCGAAGGCCCGATGCAGAGTCTGGATCGCGACATCCTGCGTGGTGCGAGCGAGGCCTTCTCGCCGGAAGGCGGGCTGCGCGTGCTCACGGGCAATCTGGGCAATGGCGTGGCCAAGGTGTCGGCGGTGGCTCCGGAGCATCAGGTGGTCGAGGCCCCGGCACGGGTGTTCGAGACCCAGACCGAGCTGGCCGATGCCTTCAAGGCCGGTGAGCTGGAGCGCGACTTCGTTGCTGTGGTGCGCTTCCAGGGGCCCAAGGCCAATGGTATGCCCGAGCTGCACAAGCTCACGCCTTACCTGGGCGTGCTGCAGGATCGTGGTTTCAAGGTGGCGCTGGTCACCGACGGGCGCATGTCCGGCGCATCGGGCAAGGTGCCGGCGGCCATTCACGTCAGCCCCGAGGCCTGGGACGGCGGGCCGCTGGCCAAGGTGCGCGATGGAGATGTGATTCGCGTCGATGGCGTGACCGGGCACTTGCAAGTGCTGGTCGATGAGGCCGACTGGGCCGCCCGCGAACTGGCGCCGCGCCCACAAGGCACGGGTGTTGGCTGTGGCCGCGAGCTGTTCGCCTTCATGCGCGCCGCCTTCAGCCCGGCGGAGCAGGGCGCCAGTGCCTTCACCTCTGAACTGGAGTCGCTACGATGAGCCTGGTGCTGGTCGGCGATGTCGGCGGCACCAATGCCCGTTTCGCCCTGTGGCGCGATGGCCGTATCGAAGCGGTGAGGGTCTCGGCCACGGCCGAGCATGCTACGCCGGAGCAGGCCGTGGCTGCCTACATGGCCGCCGTAGGGCTGGCGCCGGGGGAGGTGCAGACCGTCTGCCTGGCCTGCGCCGGGCCGGTGGAAGTCGATCCGTTTCGCTTCACCAACAACGCCTGGCGTATCAGCCGTGCGGCCTTCTGTGCCGAGCTGCAGGTGCGCGAGCTGCTGTTGATCAACGACTTCTCGGCCATGGCCCTGGGTATGACCTGCCTGCGTGACGAGGAGCGCATCAGTGTCTGCCCCGGCGTGGCCGAGCCGGGTCGCCCGCAGGTGGTGATCGGCGCCGGCACCGGCCTGGGGGTGGGCACCCTGCTGGAGCTGCCGGGTGGCGGCTGGCATGCGCTGCCGGGCGAAGGCGGGCATGTCGATCTGCCGGTCGGTAATGCCCGTGAGGCGCAGCTCTGGCAGGTCCTGCACGATCAGCTCGGGCACGTCAGCGCCGAGGCCGGTGCGCTCAGCGGCAATGGCCTGCTGGCGCTGTACCGCGCCACCTGTGCGGTGGACGGCCAGCCGCCGCTGTTGCACAGTGCCGCGCAGATCACCGGCGCGGCGCTTGAGGGCGACGCGCTGGCCGCCAGCGTGCTGGAAAGTTTCTGCTGCCTGCTGGGACGGGTGGCCGGCAACAACGTGCTGACCCTGGGCGCACGCGGTGGCGTGTATATCGCCGGCGGCATGGTGCCGCGCTTCGCCGAGTTCTTCCTGGCCAGCGGTTTTTCCCGTTGCCTGCGGGACAAGGGCTGCATGAGCGGTTACTTCGACGGCTTGCCGGTGTGGCTGGTGACGGCCGAGTATCCAGGGCTGATGGGTGCCGGTGTGGCGGCGGAGCAGTATCTGGCGCGCAGGTGATAGCCCCACGTGGCGTTGCATAACAACAAGATCAAGGACTATCGATGTGAGCCCGACCGGAAAATCCATCCTGCTGGTCGATGATGACCAGGACATCCGCGAGTTGCTGCAAACCTACCTGGGCCGCGCCGGCCTGCAGGTGCGCAGCGTGGCCGATGGCGCCGGCTTTCGTCAGGCGCTGGAGGAGGGCGGCGCGGACTTGCTGATTCTCGACGTGATGCTGCCCGACGAGGACGGCTTCAGCCTGTGTCGCTGGACGCGCGAACACGGGCGTTTCGCCCAGGTGCCGATCATCATGCTCACCGCCAGCTCCGACGAGGCCGACCGGGTGATCGGCCTGGAGCTGGGTGCCGACGATTACCTCGGCAAACCTTTCAGCCCGCGTGAACTGCTGGCGCGGATCAAGGCGCTGCTGCGCCGCGTGCACTTCGCCCAGGAGCGCGCGCCCGAGGTGCTGGCCTTCGACGAATGGCGTCTGGACATGGTCAGCCACCGCCTGTTCCATCTCGATGGCGAGGAGGTGCTGTTGTCCGGCGCCGACTTCGCCCTGCTCAAGCTGTTTCTCGACCACCCGCAGCAGATTCTCGACCGCGACACCATCGGCAACGCCACCCGTGGCCGCGAGATGATGCCCCTGGAGCGCGTCGTCGACATGGCCGTCAGCCGCCTGCGTCAGCGTCTGCGCGACACCGACAAGCCGCCCCGGCTGATCCGCACCGTGCGTGGCAGTGGCTACCAGTTGGCCGCAACGGTCACCGCCCAGGCCGGCCATGCGCGCTGAGTGGCGGCGGCTGTTTCCGATCCCGCGCTCGCTGCTCGGGCGCATGCTGCTGCTGACTCTGCTCGCCGTGCTGGTGGCGCAGGCGCTGTCCAGCGCCATCTGGCTGTCGCAGTTGCGCGCCACCCAGCTCGAAGGCCTGGTCACCGCCGCGCGCAGCCTGGCCCATTCGATGTCGGCCAGCGTGCGTTACTTCCGCTCGCTGCCGGTCGCCTATCGCCCCCTGGTGCTCGACCAGTTGCGCAGCATGGGCGGCACGCGCTTCGTGGTCAGCCTCAATGACCGCCCCTTGCAGATGAAGCTGCTGCCGGCCACGCCACGCAAGCAGGCGGTGACCGACGCGGTGAGCGAGGTGCTGCGTGATTCGCTTGGCGGCAGTGCGGACATCTCGGTGAGCTTCGTCAGCCCAGACGACCTGCTGATCTTCAATGGCGGCCTCAAGCTCGACGAGCTGCCGCGCTCCTGGGCGCACTACGCGCTGACCCTGGAGCCAGTCAAGCCGCCGGTACTGGTCACCCAGATGCAGTTGGCCCCCGGCGAATGGCTGTACATCGCCTCGCTGCTGCCCGAGCCCTATACCAGCCTGGAGGAGCCGGTGCTGCCGACCCAGCAACTCTGGTTCATGCTCTTCAGCAGCGCCTTCCTGCTGCTGTTCATCGGCCTGCTGGTGCATTGGCAGAGCCGGCCGCTCAAGCGTCTGGCGCGGGCGGCGCGGCACATGTCGCTGGGCGCCGAGGTTGAGCCGCTGGCCGAGGGCGGTGGGCGCGAGGTGGTGGAGGTGAGCCGCGCCTTCAATGCCATGCGCGAGCGCATCAGCCGTTACCTGACCGAGCGGGCGCAACTGTTCAGCGCCATTTCCCACGACCTGCGCACCCCCATCACCCGTCTGCGTCTGCGCGTCGAGCTGCTGGAAGACGAGGCGCTGCAGGCCAAGTTCGGTCGCGATCTGGACGAGCTGGAGCTGCTGGTCAAAGGCGCGCTGCAATGCGTCAAGGACACCGACATCCACGAAAACATCGAGCCGGTGGATCTCAATCACCTGCTGCATTGCCTGGTCGAGCCCTACCTGGCGTCGACGGGGACAGGCCAGGTGACCGTGCATGGCCAGGCCCAGGCTGCCTACCCTGGCAAGCCTCTGGCGCTGCGCCGCTGCATCGGCAACCTGATCGACAATGCACTCAAGTACGGCCACAGCGCCCATCTGCATATCGAGGACGATGCCCAGGCCTACGTGCTGCATGTCGATGACGACGGCCCCGGCGTGCCCGAACAACGCCTGGAGCAGGTGTTCGAGCCGCATTTCCGCCTGGCCGGGCAGCAGCAGGGCTACGGCCTGGGGTTGGGCATTGCACGCAATATCGCCCACAGCCATGGCGGCGAGGTGAGCCTGCAGAACCTGCGTGAAGGCGGCCTGCGGGTGACCCTGCAGTTGCCGCGCACGCCGGACTGACTGCTAGCTGCGAGTGTGTACTGCGTTCGGGCGATACGCAGGTGCCAATGGCACTGCGTTCAACCCAGGCTACGGGCAGCGCAGGTGTCGTCGTTTTGTTGCCTGGTAACCCAGGTGCTCGCCAAAAATCTTCGGAGTCACTGCCATGAACCTGCCTGAACTGCCTGCCACCAGTTGGCTTAGCAAAGCCAGCCATCAGGCCTGGTTGGACGCCGAAGGCCTGCGCCTGCTGGCTTTCGCCAGGGCCGCGCGTGTCGAGCAGGGCTTCGCCGCCCTCGATGAGCGCGGCAACCTACCGGCCGATGCCTGCGCCGAGCTGATCCACACCACGCGCATGACCCATTGCTTCGCCCTGGCGCATGTTCAGGGTCTGCCCGGTCATGCTCATCTGGTCGACCACGGCATCGCGGCGTTGCACGGGGCGCTGCGTGACGAGGTGCATGGCGGCTGGTTCGCCGATGCCCGCCGCAGCGGCGACAAGAGCGCCTACCTGCATGCCTTCGTCGCCCTGGCGGCCAGCTCCGCACAGGTGGCCCAGCGGCCTGGTGCCGAGGCCTTGCTGGCCGAGGCCATCGCGGTGCTTGAGCGGCATTTCTGGAGTGAGGAAGAGGGCGCCCTGCGCGAAAGCTTCAGCCGCGACTGGACGCAGGAAGAAGCCTATCGCGGCGCCAACAGCAACATGCATGGTGTGGAGGCCTTTCTCGCCCTGGCCGATGTCACCGGCGACAGCGTCTGGCTGCAGCGCGCCCTGCGCGTCGCCGGGCGGCTGATCCATGGCCATGCCGTGGCCTGCGGCCATGTCGTGGTCGAGCATTTCGACCGCCATTGGCAGCCGCTGCCCGAGTACAACGCTGACAACCGCGCCGACCCCTTCCGCCCCTACGGCAGCACACCGGGTCACAGCTTCGAGTGGGCGCGCCTGCTGCTGCATCTGGAGGCGGCCTTGCTACGCGCCGGCCTGGCTGCGCCTGATTGGCTGCTGGCGGATGCCCGTGGCCTGTTCGCCAGTGCCTGCCGCGCTGCCTGGCAGGCCGACGGCGCGCCGGGGCTGGTCTACAGCCTGGACTGGCAGGCGCGGCCGGTGGTGCGGGCGCGTCTGCACTGGGTGCAGGCCGAAGCCATCGCAGCGGCGGCGGCTCTGTTGCGGCGCACCTGCGAGGCCGACTACGAGCGCTGGTATCGGCAGTTCTGGGAGTTTGCCGCGCGCCATTTCATCGACCTGCAGGGCGGCAGCTGGCATCACGAACTGGACAGCGACAATCGCCCGGCAGCGAGCATCTGGCCCGGCAAACCCGACCTCTATCACGCCTATCAGTCCGTGCTGTTGCCGAGCCTGCCGCTGGCGCCGAGCCTGGCCAGTGCTCTGGTGGCTTTGTAACGAGCTGGTGACACTCGCGCGTAGCTTCGTTACCTGAGCGCCCTCGCAGGCTGATTACACTCCATCCCATGCAAGCGCCATGACTTGCCGGATAACAACAAGAAAGGTATTTCCGATGAACGCGATTTCTCGTCTCGCCGCTGCCGTTTCTCTCGTTTCCCTGCTCCCGTTCTCCGCCCTGGCCGCCGACTCCAAAGGTACGGTGGAGGTCGTGCATTGGTGGACCTCCGGTGGCGAGGCCGCTGCCGTCAAGGTGCTGCGCGAGCTGGTGGAGAAGGACGGCTACACCTGGAAGGACAGCGCCGTGGCCGGTGGTGCCGGCGCTGCCGCCATGACCGTGCTGAAGACTCGGGTGATTTCCGGCAACCCGCCGGGCGCCGCGCAGATCAAGGGGCCGGATCTGCAGGAGTGGGGCGCGCTGGATCTGCTCGCACCGCTGGATGACGTGGCCAAGGCCAACAACTGGGATGGCCTGCTGTCCAAGACCGTCGCCAACACCATGAAGTACGACGGCCATTACGTCGCCGTGCCGGTGAACATCCACCGCGTCAACTGGCTGTGGATCAACCCGGAAGTCTTCAAGAAGGCCGGTATCGACAAGGCGCCGACTACCCTCGACGAACTCTACGCCGCTGGCGACAAACTCAAGGCCGCCGGCTTCGTACCCCTGGCCCATGGCGGCCAACCCTGGCAGGACAGCACCGTGTTCGAGGGCCTGGTGCTCGGCATCATGGGTGCCGATGGCTACCACAAGGCGTTCGTCGAACATGACGAGGCGACCCTCACCAGTGCGCAGATGACCGAGGTGTTCAGCGCGCTGAAGAAGCTCTCCACCTACATGGACGACAACCGCGCCGGGCGCGACTGGAACCTGGCCACTGCGCAGGTGATCCAGGGCAAGGCCGGCATGCAGATCATGGGTGACTGGGCCAAAAGCGAGTGGACGGCTGCCGGCAAGGTGGCGGGCAAGGACTACGAGTGCGTGCCGATGCCGGGCACCGCTGGCAGCTACACCTACAACATCGACTCCCTGGCCATGTTCAAGCTCAAGAACGAAGGCGACATCGCCGCCCAGCATGCCCTGGCGCGCATCGCCCTGGAGCCCGAGTTCCAGTACGTGTTCAACGAGAACAAGGGCTCGATCCCGGTGCGCCCCGATCTGGACATGAGCAAGTTCGACAGTTGCGCCCAGGCCTCCATGAAGGATTTCCAGGCGGCTGACAAGGCCGGTGCGCTGGAGCCGAGCATGGCCCACAGCATGGCCACCAACCTGGCGGTGCAGGGCGCGATCTTCGATGTGGTCAGCAACTTCATGACCGACAAGAACGCCGACCCGAGCAAGGCCGGGGCGCAGATCTACGCGGCGATCAAGGCCGCGCAGTAAGGCGCTGCGGGCCTGCCGCCGCAGGCCCGCTTCCTTTTCCTCGATGCTTGCCGACAGGCCCCGGCGCTGTCGTGGGCAGCGTTCGGCCCGAATTTCATCCACACACTGGTAATGCCCGATGAGTGTCACGACGCGAGCTGCCAAGGCTTCACCCTTCGATGCGCTGCAACGTTGGCTGCCCAAGCTGGTGCTGGCGCCGAGCATGCTGGTGGTGCTGGTCGGTTTCTATGGCTACATCCTGTGGACGGCGCTGCTGTCGTTCACCAACTCCAGCTTCATGCCCAGCTACAAGTGGGTGGGCCTGCAGCAGTACGCGCGCCTGCTGGACAACGATCGCTGGTGGGTGGCGAGCAAGAACCTGATGGTCTTCGGCGGCCTATTCATCGGCATCAGCCTGGTGGTCGGCGTACTGCTGGCGGTGCTGCTGGATCAGCGCATACGCCGTGAAGGCTTCATCCGCACCGTCTACCTGTACCCCATGGCGCTGTCGATGATCGTCACCGGCACCGCCTGGAAGTGGCTGCTCAACCCTGGCCTGGGTCTGGACAAGATGCTTCGCGACTGGGGCTGGGAAGGCTTTCGCCTGGACTGGCTGGTGGATCAGGATCGGGTCATCTACTGCCTGGTGATCGCCGCCGTGTGGCAGGCCTCAGGCTTCGTCATGGCGCTGTTCCTGGCCGGGCTGCGCAGCGTCGATCAGTCGATCATCCGCGCCGCCCAGGTGGATGGCGCGAGTCTGCCGACCATCTACCTGCGCATCGTCCTGCCGAGCCTGCGTCCGGTGTTCTTCAGCGCGGTGATGATCCTCGCCCACATCGCCATCAAGAGCTTCGACCTGGTGGCGGCGATGACCGCTGGCGGCCCTGGCTACTCCTCCGACCTGCCGGCGATGTTCATGTACAGCTTCACCTTCAGCCGCGGACAGATGGGCATTGGCTCGGCCAGCGCGATGCTGATGCTCGGCGCGATCCTGGCGATTCTGGTGCCGTACCTCTATTCGGAACTGCGAGGCAAACGCCATGACTAGAGCCTTCAGCCTCAGCCGCGTGGCGATCTACGCCACCCTGTTGTTCGCTGCCGCACTGTACCTGGTGCCGCTGGTGGTGATGCTGCTGACCAGCTTCAAGACCCCCGAGGACGTGCGCACCGGCAACCTGCTGTCGCTGCCCGAGGTGTTCACCCTGATCGGCTGGGTCAAGGCCTGGGGCGTGGTCGATGGCTACTTCTGGAACTCGGTGAAGATCGCCGTGCCGGGGGTGCTGATCTCCACGGCCATCGGTGCGCTGAATGGCTACGTGCTGTCGATGTGGCGCTTCCGTGGCTCGCAACTGTTCTTCGGCCTGCTGCTGTTCGGCTGCTTCCTGCCGTTCCAGACGGTGCTGCTGCCGGCGTCCTTCACCCTCGGCAAGCTGGGCCTGGCCAATACCACCACCGGCCTGGTGCTGGTGCACGTGGTCTACGGCATCGCCTTCACCACTTTGTTCTTCCGCAACTACTACGTCAGCGTGCCGGAGGCCCTGGTCAAGGCGGCGCGCCTGGATGGCGCCGGCTTCTTCACCATCTTCGGGCGCATCCTGCTGCCGATGTCGGTGCCGATCATCATGGTCTGCCTGATCTGGCAGTTCACCCAGATCTGGAACGACTTCCTCTTCGGCGTGGTGTTCGCCAGTGGCGATGCGCAGCCGATCACCGTGGCCCTGAACAACCTGGTCAACACCAGCACCGGGGCCAAGGAATACAACGTGGACATGGCCGCAGCGATGATCGCCGGACTGCCGACCCTGCTGGTGTACATCCTGGCGGGCAAATATTTCCTGCGCGGCCTCACGGCTGGCGCGGTCAAGGGTTGAAAGCTGCGCTGGCAGCAGTGGAGAAGTGAATGGCAACGCTCGAACTGCGTAACGTCAACAAGTCCTACGGCAGTGGCCTGACGGATACCCTCAAGTGCATCGACCTGCAGATCGATGACGGCGAGTTCCTGATCCTGGTCGGCCCATCGGGCTGCGGCAAATCCACCCTGATGAACTGCATCGCCGGGCTGGAGAACATCAGCCAGGGCGAGATCCTCGTCGATGGCGTGGATATCAGCGGCATGAGCCCCAAGGATCGCGACATCGCCATGGTGTTCCAGTCCTACGCGCTGTACCCGACCATGAGCGTGCGCGACAACATCGCCTTCGGTCTGAAGATGCGCAAGATGGCGCCGGCGGCCATCGACGAGGAAGTGACCCGCGTGGCCAGGATGCTGCAGATCGAGCACCTGCTCAGCCGCAAGCCGGGCCAGCTCTCCGGCGGCCAGCAGCAGCGCGTGGCCATGGGCCGGGCGCTGGCGCGGCGGCCGAAGATCTACCTGTTCGACGAGCCCCTGTCGAACCTCGACGCCAAGCTGCGCGTGGAGATGCGCACCGAAATCAAACTGATGCACCAGCGCCTGAAGACCACCACGGTGTACGTCACCCATGACCAGATCGAGGCCATGACCCTGGGCGACAAGGTGGCGGTGATGAAGGAGGGCGTGATCCAGCAGTTCGGCACCCCACAGCAGATCTACAACGAGCCGGCCAACCTGTTCGTCGCCAGTTTCATGGGCTCGCCGCCGATGAATTTCGTGCCGGTGCAACTGCAGCAGCGTGACGGCCAGTTCTGGGCCGGCCTGGTGTCGTCGGCCGGGCGCTGCGAGCTGCCGCTCGGGCAGTTGCCGGCTGGCAGTGAGGCGCGCCAGTTGTTGCTGGGCATTCGCCCCGAGCAGGTGCAGCTCGCCAGTGCTGGCGCCATCCAGGGCGTGCTGCCGGCAGCGGTCGAGGTGCTCGAACCCACCGGCCCGGACACCCTGGTGTTCGTCGAGGTCAACGGCAGCAAGCTGTGCTGCCGCCTGGCGCCCGATCAGGCACCGCCGGTTGGTCAATCTCTGAACCTGCAGATCGATGCGGCGCGCGCCCTGCTCTTCGATGCCGAGAGTGGTGAGCGCGTGCGCCCGCTGGCGGCGCAACCGGGCGCTGCCAGCGCCGCGAATGAGCATCACAAGGAGTCGGCCTCGCAGTCCTGATGCCGGCATTGCACAGCGGTAACAACAATAAAAACAGCGGGAGAGGTTATGAAACGAGCAACGGGTTTGGGCCTGGCCATGGCGCTGGGTTCCCTGGCACTGCCGATGTCGAGCATGGCGCTGGAATTCACCGGCTACGTGCGCAGCGGTGCCGGTACGGCCGATGGCAATGGCCGGCAATCGTGCTTCCAACTGCCGGGTGCGCAATCCAAGTACCGCCTGGGTAACGAGTGCGAACAGTACGCCGAGCTGGATCTGCGCCAGGATTTGTTCACCCTGGATGACGGCTCGGTACTCAGCGTCGAGGGCATGGCGCAGCTCTACAACCAGTACGGCCACACGCCGAAATTCACTGGCGACTATGGCACCGCACGGATGAACCAGATGTACGCCGAGTGGAGCAAGATGCCAGCGCTGGGTGGCGGCTCGCTGTGGGCCGGGCGCCGTTTCTACAAACGTAACGACATCCATATCTCCGATTTCTACTACTGGAACCAGAGCGCCACCGGTTTCGGCATCGACGAGATGAAGATCGGTGATTACAAGTACAGTTACGTGTTCTCGCGCAAGGACAGCTACGACCAGAAGGAATACATCAACCGTCACGACTTCAACGTCGGCGGCTTCGTCACCAATCCGGGCGGCGAGGTCGAAGTGGGCGTCAGCTACATCGACAAGCCGTCTTCGGTGGAGGACTCGCACAGCGGCTGGGCCGTGACCGGCCAGCACGTGCAGAAGAACTTCCTGGGTCTGAGCGGCGACAACAAGTTCGCCCTGCAATACGGCGAGGGGCCGGGCACGGGGCTGGGCTACACCGGCGACCCGACCCTGGATCGCAGCGCCAAGAGCTGGCGCATGGTCGAGTTCTTCGACTTCCAGATGACCCCGCGCCTTGGTGGCCAGGTCGAGCTGGTCTATCAGAAGGACACGCGCTCCGACGGGGCGGATCAGAACTGGCTGTCGGTCGGCGGTCGCACCAGCTACGCCTTCACCGAGCAGTTCAAGCTGGTGGGCGAGATCGGTCGTGATCAGGTCGAGGCCCCTGGCGGCACGCGCAAGCTGACCAAGTTCACCGTCGCGCCGACCTGGTCGCCTGCCGGCCCCGGCTTCTGGGCGCGCCCGGAAATTCGCCTGTACTACACCTATGCCAGTTGGAACAAAGCCGCGCAACAGGCGGCCAACCTGCTGGCCGAAGGCTCGGCGCTGTCCGACAGCGGCGCCTTCGGCAGCTCGCGCAACGGCTCCAACTTCGGCGTGCAGGTGGAGTACTGGTGGAAGTGAGCGGCTGAAGCCTGCCGCTTGCGGCTGCTAGATCGGCTCTTCGTCAGCTGGATAACGGCTGGCGTTGAGGCTCTCCTTGATCTTGCGCAGGTGCGGCTGGAAGTCCACACCACGGCGCAGGGTCATGCCGGTGGCCAGTACGTCGAGTACGGTGAGTTGAATGATGCGTGAGGTCATCGGCATGTAGATGTCGGTGTCCTCGGGCAGCGGGATGTCCAGGCTCAGGCTGCTGGCCTGGGCCAGGGGCGATCCGGCGGCGGTGAGGCCGAGCACCGAGGCGCCGTTCTCGCGGGCCAGGCGTGCTACCTCCACCAGCTCACGGGTGCGCCCGGTGTAGGAGATGATCACGAACAGGTCGCCGGTGTGCGCCACCGAGGCCAGCATGCGCTGCATCAGCACATCGGCATGGGCCGATACCGCCAGGTTGAAACGGAAGAACTTGTGCTGCGCGTCCAGCGCCACCGGCGCAGATGCGCCGAGGCCGAAGAAATGGATCTGCCGGGCCTGGATCAGCATGTCCACGGCGCGGCTGATCAGGTTCGGATCGAGGCTCTGGCAGGCGCTGTCCAGCGAGGCGATGGCGCTGCCGAAGATCTTGCGTGTGTATGCCTCGGGGCCGTCGTCGGCTTCCACCGCCTGGCTGACGTAGGCCGCGCCGCTGGCCAGGCTCTGCGCCAGTTGCATCTTCAGTTCGGGGTAACCGTTGACGCCGAAGGAGCGGCAGAAGCGATTCACCGTCGGCTCGCTGACCTGTGCGGTCTGGGCCAGGGCGGCGATGCTCAGGCGGGTGGCCTGCTGCGGGTTGTGCAGTATCACTTCGGCGACCTTGCGTTCGGCCTTGTTCAGGCTTTCCAGGCGGCCCTGAATCTGCTCGAGAAGATTGCGCACGCGATCCATTGTTGTCCTTGTCCGATTAAATGCGGAGTCAATCCTAACAGGCTGTTGAAAAACTACCTACGTTGCCATTGCTGCGTTAAAAACAGGCTCAAAACGCTCATTTACAGCTCGTAAACTCCGCTTTTTCGCCTGTTTTTGCCTTGCACTGGCTGCCTCGCCTACGTTTTTCAACGGCCTGCTAAGCTGGGGCTCGCTGGCTGGCTACCGCTACAGGATTTTCCGCTAAATGTTGTTTTTATTACTACATTGAGGTTGCCATGCTCGGTATTAGTCGCTATCAATACTGCAACTTGATAGAAGAAAAAAGATCATGCCTGTGATGCCCGTTGAACCCTGTACCTTTGCCCTGTTCGGCGCCCTGGGTGACCTGGCGCTGCGCAAGTTGTTTCCCGCCCTGTATCAGCTCGACCGTGCCGGCCTGCTGCACGAGGACACCCGGCTGCTGGCCCTGGCCCGCGAGACGGGTGACGCCGCCATGCACCTGGAGGTGATCGAACGCCACCTTCGCCGCTACCTGCCGGCCAATGAGCTGGATGAAGCCGTGCTGCAGCGCTTTCGGGCGCGCCTGCACTACCTGGGCATGGAATTCCTGCCGGCCGATGGCTACTCGCAACTGGCCGAGTGGGTCGGGCGTGATCGCCCCCTGATCGCCTATTTCGCCACGCCGGCCTCGGTGTATGGCGGCATCTGCGCCAATCTGGCCGCGGTCGACCTCGCTGCCAACACCCGCGTGGTGCTGGAAAAACCCATCGGCCACGACCTGCCATCCTCGCGTGCGGTCAACGAGGCAGTGGCCGCCTACTTCCCGGAGAGCCGGGTCTATCGCATCGACCATTACCTGGGCAAGGAGACGGTGCAGAACCTCATCGCTCTGCGTTTTGCCAACAGCCTGTTCGAGACCCAGTGGAACCAGAACCACATCAGCCATGTGGAAATCACCGTGGCGGAGAAGGTGGGTATCGAGGGGCGCTGGGGTTATTTCGACAAGGCCGGGCAGCTGCGCGACATGATTCAGAATCACCTGCTGCAACTGCTCTGCCTGATCGCCATGGATCCACCGGGCGACCTCTCGGCCGATGCCATCCGTGACGAGAAGGTCAAGGTGCTGCGTGCGCTGGAGCCGATCAGCGCCGAGCAACTGTCGCAGCGCGTGGTGCGTGGCCAGTACGTGGCTGGCATCAGCGATGGCAAGCCGGTACCGGGCTATCTGGAAGAGGAAAACGCCAACGCCCAGAGCGACACGGAGACCTTCGTCGCGCTGCGTGCCGACATCCGCAACTGGCGCTGGGCCGGCGTGCCCTTCTACCTGCGCACCGGCAAGCGCATGGCGCAGAAGCTGTCGCAGATCGTCATTCACTTCAAGGCGCCGCCGCACTATATCTTCGCCCCCGAACAGCGCCAGTTGATCGGCAACAAGCTGATCATTCGTCTGCAGCCCGATGAGAGCATCTCGTTGCAGGTGATGACCAAGGATCAGGGGCTGAACAAGGGCATGCAGTTGCGCAGCGGGCCACTGCAGCTGAATTTCTCCACGGCCTACGGCAGTGAGCGGATTCCCGATGCCTACGAGCGCTTGCTGTTGGAGGTCATGCGTGGCAATCAGAACCTGTTCGTGCGCAAGGATGAAATCGAGCATGCCTGGCACTGGTGCGATCAGTTGATCGCCGGCTGGCAGAAACTCGGCGACTCACCCAAGCCTTACGTCGCCGGCACCTGGGGGCCAATGAGTTCCATTGCCCTGACCACTCGTGATGGATGGGCCTGGTATGGCGATCTCTGATCTGCAATTTCCCGCTGGCGTCGTGACGCATGGCTTCGCGCGGGCACAACATCTGGCCAGCGCGCTGGCCGAGCGCGTAGCCGCCGCCCTGCGTGAGGCCATCGCCGAGAACGGGCAGGCCACGCTGGTGGTATCCGGTGGGCGCAGCCCGATTGCCTTCTTCCAGGCGCTGGCGATGCAGGCTCTGCCGTGGAGCAAGGTGCTGGTGAGCCTGGCCGATGAGCGCTGGGTGCCGGTCAGTCACGAGGACAGCAACGAGGCGCTGGTGCGCCGCCACCTCTTGCAGGGGCCGGCTGCCGAAGCGCGTTTGCTCGGTCTTTACCACAGTGCAGGGAGCCTGGAACAGGCCGCTGAGCTGGCCGAGCAGGCCCTGCGCGAGCTGCCGCCAATCGACGTGCTGGTGCTGGGTATGGGCACCGATGGCCATACCGCTTCGCTGTTCCCTGGTAGTCCCAATCTGCCGCAGGCGTTGCAGGCCGATTGCCCGCGCCGCTGCCTGCCGATGCTGGCGCCGAGCGTGCCGCACCAGCGCCTGACCTTGACCCTGCCCGTGCTCAAGGCTGCGCGACTGCAAATCCTGGCGATAGAAGGCCAGAGCAAGCTGGTGGTACTGGAACAGGCGCTGCAGCAGCGTGATCCGCACCATATGCCGATCAGCGCCTTCATTGGGGCGCCCCTGAACATCTATTGGTGCCCGTAAGGAGCAATCCCATGACCCAATCCATGAGCCGCACGGTTCCCAGCATGGCCGAGAAGGTCGCCAGCATCGATGCGCTCTGCGCCCGCGCGCGGATCATGCCGGTGATCACCATCGCCCGTGAGGAGGACATCCTGCCGCTGGCCGATGCTCTGGATGCCGGCGGCCTGCAGGTGCTGGAAATCACCCTGCGCTCGCCCCATGGCCTGACGGCCATCCGCCGCCTGCGCCAGGAGCGCCCGCACCTGTGCATCGGCGCCGGTACGGTGCTGGATCCGCACACGCTGGCGGCGGTGGAAGAGGCCGGCGCGCAGTTCGTGGTCAGCCCCGGCAGCACCGATGAGCTGCTGCAGGCCGCGCTGCAAAGTCCGCTGCCCCTGCTGCCTGGCGTGGCCAGCGCCTCGGAAATCATGCTCGGCTACCGCCTCGGTTACCGCCGTTTCAAGCTGTTCCCGGCCGAGGTCTGTGGCGGAGTCGCCGCGCTCAAGGCCTTTGGCGGCCCCTTCGCGGATGTGCGTTTCTGCCCGACCGGCGGCGTTGGCCCGGCCAATCTGCAGCGCTACATGGCGCTGGCCAATGTGATGTGTGTCGGCGGTAGCTGGATGCTCGACAGCTCGACGGGCTGGGACGCCGTGCGCCAGGTCAGCGCCGAAGCCTTGGCATTGCTGGACTGACGGGCGATGACCTTGCAGATCAACAAGGACACGCGCCTGTGCATGTCGTTGTCCGGGCGGCCGGGTAATTTCGGTACGCGCTTTCACAACTACCTGTATCAGGCCCTGGAGCTGGACTACCTGTACAAGGCGTTCACCACCGACGATCTGCCGGCGGCGATTGCCGGTATTCGTGCCCTCGGCGTGCGCGGTTGTGCGGTGTCGATGCCGTTCAAGGAAGCCTGCATTCCCTGCCTCGATGGTTTGCATGAATCGGCTGCCACTCTGCAGTCGGTCAACACCATCGTTGCCGATGCGGGACGGCTGACCGGCTACAACACCGACTACAGTGCGGTGGTGAAGTTGCTGGCGCAGCACGGCGTGCCGCGTGACATCCCTTATGCATTGCGCGGCAGCGGCGGCATGGCCAAGGCAGTGGGCTGCGCCCTGCGTGACAGTGGTTTTACCAACGGCTGCATCGTCGCCCGCAACGCGCACACGGGCAGGGCGCTGGCCGATGTGTGCGGCGTGGACTGGTGCGAGAGCCTGGATGCTCAGCCTGCCGGGCTGCTGGTCAATGTCACGCCGCTGGGCATGCGTGGCGAGCAGGCCGCGCAACTGGCTTTCGACGAGGCGACCGTCGAGGCTGCGCAATGGATCTTCGACGTGGTGGCCGTGCCCGTGGAAACCCCGCTGATCCGTTTGGCCAGGGCGCTGGGCAAGCCGGTCATCACCGGCGGCGAAGTCATCGTGCTGCAGGCGCTGGAGCAGTTCGTCCTGTACACCGGTGTGCGTCCCGACGGCGAACTGGTCGAGCGCGCAGCGCGTTTCGCACTGAGCGAAAACTGAGGCACCGATCCTGTCCCGCACCTGGCTGATGTGGCGATCTGTCACTGCTGCCTGGGGCGATTCTGGGCAACACCCTTGCGATAATGAGAAGATATTGCAACTGAGTGAAGCGCACGAATCGTCGAGGTCGTAGATGGCATTTTCCCGTAGACAGGTGCTGGCCGGTTTGGCTGGCCTGGGTGTGGTCGGTCTGGGCGCTGGTGGTGTGCGTTATTGGCTGGGGCGCCCGGAGAATGTGGCAACCCATGACTACGAGCTGATCGCCGCGCCGGTGGATGTGGAGCTGGTGCCGGGGCATGTCACGCCAGCATGGGGCTACGGCGGGCAAGCGCCGGGTGTCGAACTGCGCTGCCGCCAGGGCGAGCGCTTGCGGGTGCGCTTCATCAACAAGCTGGAGCAGCAGAGCACCATTCACTGGCATGGCATCCGCTTGCCGCTGGCAATGGATGGCGTGCCTTACGTCTCCCAGGCGCCGGTGCTGCCCGGCGAGTACTTCGATTACGACTTCATTTGCCCGGATGCCGGAAGCTACTGGTATCACCCGCATACCACCAGCAGTGAGCAGCTCGGCCGCGGCCTGGTCGGCCCGCTGATCGTCGAGGAGCGTGAGCCGACCGGCTTTCGCCATGAGCGCACGCTGAGCCTGAAGACCTGGCATGTCGACGAGCAGGGCGCCTTTACGCCCTTCTCGGTGCCACGCGAGGCCGCGCGCGAGGGCACGCGTGGACGTCTGACCACCATCAATGGCGAGCCGAACCCGACGCTGGAGCTGCCGGCCGGGCAGGTGGTGCGTCTGCGTCTGATCAACCTCGACAACACCATCACCTATCGCCTCAACCTGCCGGGCGGCGAGGCGCGCATCTATGCGCTGGACGGCAACCCCGTGCAGCCGAGGCCGTTGGGCAAGGAATACTGGCTGGGGCCGGGGATGCGTATCGATCTGGCGCTCAAGGTGCCGGCTGCCGGTCAGGAGCTGTCCCTGCGCAATGGCCCGCTGCGCCTGGCCACCCTCAAGGGCAGTGCGAACAACGAGGCGCCTGGCGATTGGCCGCCAGCGTTGCCAGCCAACCCGGTAGCCGAGCCGGATCTGGCCAAGGCCGAGACCCTGCGCTTCAACTTCGAGTGGGCGGCGGCGCTGGCCTCGCCGGCCGACGAAGCCGCCGGACGCTACAAGTACTGGCAGATCAACGGCCAGGCCTGGGACATCAACGACAAGACCTGCGCCGACCGCCCCATCGCCACGCTCAAACTCGGCGGGCACTACATCTTCGTGCTGCGCAACATGGCCCAGTACCAGCACCCGATCCACCTGCACGGCATGTCGTTCAAGGTGCTGGACTCCGACCGCAAGCGGATCATTCCGTACTTCACCGACACCTACCTGCTGGGCAAGAACGAGACGGCGCGCATCGCCTTCGTGGCCGATAATCCGGGGGTGTGGATGTTCCATTGCCATGTCATCGATCACATGGAAACCGGCCTGATGGCCGCCATCGAGGTGGCCTGAAACCCTGATGCTAGCCCGCGCGCCGGAAACCTTGTGGTAAGGTGCGCGCCCCGTTCGCGGCCGGCCTCTGGTTGGTGGCGGGCGGGACGTCCTCCGGGCAGTCGCCAGGGTGGGCCTGGATCTCCGTTTTGTTTGCGCAATGCCCGTTCACCGTTCAGAACAAAGGCCGTGGCAGTTCGGTTCAGGCCCTCCTGATACGTTGATTTCGTTGTAGAGGTGTTGTGATGAGTGAAACGCAGATCCGCTCCGTGGCGGAGCAAGCCGGCGCCGAGCCGACGGCCGCATCGGGGCTGGAGGTCAAGCGCCTGAGCTTCCTCGAAGCCGTGGCCATGATCGTGGGCACCAATATTGGGGCCGGTGTACTGTCAATGGCCTACGCCAGTCGCAAGGCCGGCTTCATGCCCTTGCTGATCTGGCTGGCAGTGGCCGGCATCTTCACCACCATCACCATGCTCTACGTCTCGGAAACCGCACTGCGCACCCGTGCGCACAGCCAGCTCAGCGGGCTGGCCAAGCGCTACGTCGGCTCGTTCGGTTCCTGGGCGATCTTTCTTTCGGTCGCGGTCAACAGCATCGGCGCGCTGATCGCCTACATGAGCGGCAGCGGCAAGATTCTCTCGGCGTTCCTCGGCATCAGTCCGGCGCTGGGCAGTCTGCTGTTCTTCGTCCCGGCGGCGCTGGTGCTGTATCTGGGCCTGAGCGCGATCGGCAAGGGCGAGAAGTTCATCAGCATCGGCATGGTCAGCATGATCCTGATTCTGGTGGTCGCGACGCTGATCAATGAGAACACCGATGCCGCGCGTCTGCTCGAAGGCGACTGGGTCTACATGGTGCCGGTGTTCAACATCGCCGTGTTCTGCTTCTCGGCGCAGTACATCGTGCCGGAGATGGCCCGTGGTTTCGCCGATCGCCCGCAGTTGCTGCCGCGCGCGGTGATCACCGGGATGATCAGCACCTTCGTCCTGCTGGCCATCGTGCCGGCTTCGGTGATCGCCCTGACCGGTCTGGAAAATCAGTCCGAGGTGGCCACCCTGGCCTGGGGCGAGGCGCTGGGGCAGTGGGCGTTCTACACCGCCAATACCTTCGCCCTGTGCGCCATGATGACCTCGTACTGGGGCCTGGGCGGCAGCTTCCTGACCAACATCTTCGACAAGTTCCAGTCGCTCGGCGCCGAGTCGCAGCCCAAGACCCGCCTGATGGTACTCGGCCTGGTGTGCGTGCCACCGTTCGTGCTGGCGTACAGCGGCATGGTCGGCTTCGTCAACGCGCTGTATTTCGCCGGCGCCTTCAGTGGCGTGATCCTTTCGATCATGCCGATCCTGATGCTGCGCCAGGCGCGCCGCAGCGGTGATCTGCAGCCGGCCTGGCAGTGCGGCTGGATTGCCCATCCGGTGCTGCAGGGGGTGATCGTGCTGATCTACTTGGCCAGCGCTGTCTATGCAGTGCTCAGTGCTCTGCAGTTGTTGCCGTCCGGCTGGTAAGGGCGGGGCTTTCTTTCCGCGCCGTTGTCTGTACATTGCGCACATTCAACGGCGCCTGCTGGCATTTCACTCTCCATGAACAGACCGCGAATCATCGACCGATCTCTCGACGAGCCTTTCATGCAGGCGGCGCTGGAGCTGGCACGCCAGGGCGCCGAGCTGGGCGAGGTGCCGGTGGGGGCGGTGCTGGTACAGCACGGTGAAATTATCGGGCGTGGCTTCAATTGCCCGATCTCACGCCATGACCCCAGCGCCCATGCCGAGATGGTGGCGATCCGCGCCGCAGCGGAAAGCGTGCAGAACTACCGCCTGCCGGGCAGCACCCTGTACGTCACGCTGGAGCCTTGCAGCATGTGCGCCGGGCTTATCGTGCATGCACGTATCGCCCGTGTGGTGTTCGCCGCCAGCGAGCCGCGTGCCGGCATGGCGGTCAGTCAGGGGCGTTTCTTCGAGCAGGGCTTTCTCAATCATCGGGTGATGGTAGAGGGCGGGCTGCTGGCCGAGGAGAGCGGGGCGCTGTTGAAAGCATTCTTCAAGGCGCGGCGTAGCTGAGCTGTTCTTTTACAGGGAGAGATGATGAGGCGATTGATGGCGCTGTTGGCGTTGGTGGCGGCTCCGGCTCTGGCCGAGCAGCGAGACGTGTATCTGCTGGCCACCGTGCAACTGGGTGGCTCCAACCTGGCGCAGAGCATTTTTCTGTATGAGCCAGAGATCACCACCCTGGAGGAGTGCCGGGTGGCCGTGCGCGATGGACAGCGTGATCGCGACTGGCTGCGCTATCACCATATCTTCATGCGGGATCGCTTCAAGGGTTTCACCGGCCAGCTGGATTATCGCTGCGTGTTCACCACGCAGCACTTCAGTGAGTGGAACGACCGGGCGCGCTACAGCCATCCCTACCTGATCAGCATCGACGAAGCGTCCAATCTCAAGGTCGAGCGGATGCCTAGCCAGGCGCAGTGCGCGTCGAAACTGGCGGCCTTGCCGCAGGCCAAGCGGGCACAGAGTCGTTGCTCGGTGGGTAATCAGAGCCTGCGCTGAGGGCGGCAGGCGTCAGAGCGGCGGGGTTTCGTCTTCGGGCTTGCGCTTGTCGATGCCCGGTAGGTGGATGCCGCTCTCGGCGACCTCGGTGCCTTCCAGCTGCGGCTGGGTTACCCAGGTCAGGATGTCGTAGTAACGGCGGATGTTGCGCACGAAATGCACCGGCTCGCCGCCGCGGGCGTAGCCATAGCGCGTCTTGCTGTACCACTGCTTCTGCGCCAGGCGCGGCAGGATCTTCTGCACATCGGCCCATTTGTTCGGATCCAGGCCCTCGGCTTCGGTCAGGCGGCGTGCGTCGTCCAGATGCCCTCCGCCGACGTTGTAGGCGGCCAGGGCGAACCAGGTGCGATCCGGTTCGGCGATGTCTTCCGGCAACTGGCTGTGCACCTGTAGGAAGTAGCGCGCGCCGCCTTCGATGCTCTGCTTGGGGTCGAGACGGTTGGCGACGCCGACCGATTGCGCCGTGCGCTGGGTCAGCATCATCAGCCCGCGCACGCCTGTCTTGGAGGTGGCGCCAGGCTGCCACATCGACTCCTGATAGCCGATGGCGGCCAGCAGGCGCCAGTCCACCTGATGCGTGCGGGCCGAGTGGCGGAACATCTGCTCGTAGCGCGGCAGGCGCTGCTGCAGGTGCTGGGCGAAGGTGTAGGCGCCCACGTAGCCGAGCACGTCGACATGGCCGTAGTAGCGTTCTTTCAGGCGTTGCAGGGTGCCGTTGGCTTCCGCGCGCTTGAGGAAGGCGTTGATTTCTTGCAGCAGGCTGTCGTCTTCGCCAGCGGCGACGGCCCAGCGCATGCGGTTGGTTTCGCCCAGGTCGAAGGCAACGCGCACGTTGGGGAAGTACACCTGGTTCATCGCCAGTTCGTTGGAGTCGACCAGGGTCAGGTCGATCTGACCTTCGTCGACCATGCGCAGCAGGTCGACCACCTCGACGGCGTCGGAGACTTCGAATTGCAGATCCGGAAGTTGTTGCTTGAGGGCGGCCAGCTGTTCGGCATGGCTGCTGCCGGCCAGTACCAGGATGCGCTTGCCGATCAGGTCTTCCGGCTTGGTCGGGCGTGATTCGCCCTGGCGGTAGACGACCTGCGGGGTGACTTCCAGATAAGGGATGGAGAAGCGTGCCTGGCGCTGGCGCAGGGGCGTATCGATCAGGCCGGCGGCGGCGAGTACCGGGCCGTCCTTGCGGTCGATGCTGGCGAACAGGCTGTCGAGGTTGTCGGCGGTTTCGACCTTCAGTTCCACGCCCAGGTCGGTGGCGAAGCGCTTGGCCAGTTCGTATTCGAAACCGGTCGCGCCGTTACGATCCTGGAAATAGGTCGACGGGCTGTTTCGGGTGACCACGCGCAGCTCACCCTCCGCCTTTACCTGCTCGAGTACGCTGGGCTTGTGCTCTTCGCCACAGCCAGCAAGCATCAGGAGGGTTCCAATCGCCAACAGCCTTGTGGCGCAACGCATGCGTATCGCAGGTCGTGCAAACATCGGCGCAGTATACGCAAAGCGCATCCAGTGCCATATCTCGACAGCGAGGCGCTTCTCTGCTAGCGCTCGCCCGTCTTGAAACGGCGCGGCACGGGTGCCGCGCGCGCGGCTTTAGGCTAGAATGCACGGCCTCTAAGCACACCCCCTTCTCCAGAGGCTGTTCCGACGATGTTGATTCTGCGCGGCGCTCCCGCTCTTTCCGCTTTCCGCCATGGCAAATTGCTCGAGCAACTGACCAGCAAGGTGCCGGCCGTGACCGGGCTGTACGCCGAGTTCGCACACTTCGCCGATGTCACCGGCGTTCTGACTGCCGATGAAGAACAGGTGCTGGCGCGCCTGCTCAAGTACGGCCCGAGCGTGCCGGTGCAGGAGCCCAGCGGCAAGCTGTTCCTGACCATTCCGCGTTTCGGCACCATCTCGCCCTGGGCCAGCAAGGCCAGCGACATCGCCCGTAACTGCGGCCTGAGCAAGATCCAGCGTCTGGAACGTGGCATCGCCTATTACGTGAGTGGCGAACTGAGCGAAGCCGACAGCGCCACCGTTGCCAGCCTGCTGCATGACCGCATGACTCAGTTGGTGCTGGGCGCCCTGGAAGACGCAGGTGCGCTGTTCAGCCATGCCCAGCCCAAGCCGCTGACCGCCGTGGACGTACTCGGTGGTGGTCGCGCCGCGCTGGAACAGGCCAACCAGGATCTGGGCCTGGCCCTGGCCGAGGACGAAATCGACTACCTGGTGAAGAGCTTCAATGACCTGGGGCGCAATCCGCACGACATCGAACTGATGATGTTCGCCCAGGCCAACTCCGAGCACTGCCGCCACAAGATCTTCAATGCCAGCTGGGACATCGACGGCGAGAGCCAGGACAAGTCGCTGTTCGGCATGATCAAGAACACCTACCAGATGCACAACGAAGGCGTGCTGTCCGCTTATAAGGACAATGCCTCCGTCATCGTCGGCCACACCGCCGGGCGCTTCTTCCCCAACCCTGAGACCCGCCAGTACGGCGCGGTGCAGGAGCCGGTGCACATTCTGATGAAGGTGGAAACGCACAACCACCCGACCGCCATCGCCCCGTTCCCCGGCGCCTCCACTGGCTCTGGTGGTGAGATCCGCGACGAAGGCGCCACCGGCCGTGGTGCCAAGCCGAAGGCCGGCCTGACCGGTTTCTCGGTCTCCAACCTGAACATCCCCGATTTCCTCCAGCCCTGGGAAAAGCCCTACGGCAAGCCCGAGCGCATCGTCAGCGCGCTGGACATCATGATCGAAGGCCCGCTGGGCGGCGCTGCGTTCAATAACGAATTCGGTCGTCCGGCGCTCAACGGCTACTTCCGTACCTTCGAGCAGGCGGTCAGCAGCCCGCGCGGTGAGGAAGTGCGCGGTTACCACAAGCCGATCATGCTCGCCGGCGGCCTCGGCAACATCCGCGAAAATCACGTGCAGAAGGGTGAGATTTCCGTCGGCGCCAAGCTTATCGTGCTCGGTGGCCCGGCCATGCTCATCGGCCTGGGCGGCGGTGCCGCTTCGTCGATGGCCACCGGTGCCAGCTCGGCGGATCTGGACTTCGCCTCGGTACAACGCGAGAACCCGGAAATGGAACGCCGCTGCCAGGAGGTCATCGACCGCTGCTGGCAGTTGGGCGAGGCCAACCCGATCAAGTTCATCCACGACGTCGGCGCCGGCGGTATCTCCAACGCCCTGCCGGAGCTGATCAACGACGGTGGCCGTGGTGGCCGCTTCGAGCTGCGCAACGTGCCCAACGACGAGCCGGGCATGGCCCCGCACGAGATCTGGTGCAACGAGTCGCAGGAGCGCTACGTGCTGAGCGTGGACGCCGCTGACTTCGAGCGTTTCCAGGCCATCTGCGAACGCGAGCGCTGCCCCTTCGCCGTGGTCGGCGAGGCCACTGCCGAGCCGCACCTGACCGTGACCGACAGCCACTTCAGTAACACCCCGGTGGACATGCCGCTGGAAGTGCTGCTGGGCAAACCGCCGCGCATGCACCGCAGCGTCAGCCGCGAGGCGGAGCAGGGCGATGACTTCGACGCCTCTGGCCTGGATCTGCAGGACGCGGTATCGCGTGTGCTGCGCCATCCGGCCGTGGCCAGCAAGAGCTTCCTGATCACCATCGGTGACCGCACCATCACCGGCCTGGTGGCTCGCGATCAGATGGTCGGCCCCTGGCAGGTGCCGGTGGCCGATTGCGCCGTGACCGCCACCAGCTTCGACGTCTACACCGGCGAAGCCATGGCCATGGGTGAGCGCACGCCGCTGGCGCTGCTCGACGCGCCGGCATCCGGCCGCATGGCCGTTGGCGAGACCATCACCAACCTGGCCGCCGCGCGCATCGACAAACTCTCCGACATCAAACTGTCGGCCAACTGGATGGCCGCTGCCGGTCATCCGGGTGAAGATGCCCGCCTCTACGACACCGTCAAGGCCGTCGGCATGGAACTGTGCCCGGCGCTGGGCATCACCATCCCGGTGGGCAAGGACTCCATGTCCATGAAAACCCGCTGGCAGGACGAAGAGGGCGAGAAGAGCGTGACCTCGCCGCTGTCGCTGGTGATCTCCGGCTTCGCCCCGGTACAGGACGTGCGCCAGACCCTGACCCCGCAACTGCGCATGGACAAGGGTGAAACCGACCTGATCCTGATCGACCTCGGTCGTGGGCAGGATCGCCTGGGTGGCTCGATCCTGGCGCAGACCCATGCGCAGATCGGCCAGACGGTGCCAGACGTTGACGATGCCGAAGACCTCAAGGCCTTCTTCGCCGTGGTGCAGGGCCTGAACGCCGACGGCCACATCCTGGCCTACCACGACCGCTCCGACGGTGGCCTGATGACCACCGTGCTGGAAATGGCCTTCGCCGGTCATTGCGGCCTGGCCCTGAACCTCGACGCCCTGGCCGATGCCACAGCCGAGCTACCGGCCGTGCTGTTCAACGAAGAACTCGGTGCGGTGATCCAGGTCCGCCAGGACGCCACCGCCGAAGTGCTGGCGCAGTTCAGCGCAGCCGGTCTCGATGACTGCGTAGCGGTGATCGGTCAGCCGGTCAACAACGGCGACATCATCGTCAGCTTCCAGGGTGAAGCGGTATTCACCGGCGAGCGTCGTCTGCTGCAGCGTCAGTGGGCGGAAACCAGCTATCGCATCCAGCGCCTGCGTGACAACGCCCAGTGCGCCGACCAGGAATTCGACCTGCTGCTGGAAGAAGACAACCCGGGGCTGTCGGTCAAGCTCGGCTACGACGTCAACCACGACATCGCCGCGCCCTACATCAAGAAAGGCGTGCGCCCGCAAGTGGCGATCCTGCGCGAGCAGGGCGTCAACGGTCAGGTGGAAATGGCCGCCGCGTTCGACCGCGCCGGGTTTAGCGCGATAGACGTGCATATGAGCGACATCCTTGCCGGTCGCGTCAGCCTGGAGCAGTTCAAGGGCCTGGTGGCTTGCGGTGGCTTCTCCTACGGCGACGTACTGGGTGCCGGTGAAGGCTGGGCCAAGTCGATCCTGTTCAATGCCCGTGCCCGTGAAGGCTTCCAGGCCTTCTTCGAGCGCAAGGACAGCTTCGCCCTCGGCGTGTGCAACGGCTGCCAGATGATGAGCAACCTGCACGAGCTGATTCCGGGCACCGAGGCCTGGCCGCACTTCGTGCGCAACCGCTCCGAGCAGTTCGAGGCGCGCGTGGCCATGGTGCAGGTGCAGGAGTCGGCGTCGATCTTCCTGCAGGGCATGGCCGGCTCGCGCATGCCGATCGCCATCGCCCATGGTGAAGGTCATGCCGAGTTCGAGAGCGAGGAAGCCTTGCTCGAGGCCGATCTGTCCGGCGCTGTGGCCCTGCGCTTCGTCGACAACCACGGCAAGGTCACCGAAGCCTACCCGGCCAACCCCAACGGCTCGCCGCGCGGGATCACCGGCCTGACCAGCCGCGACGGCCGCGTCACCATCATGATGCCGCACCCTGAGCGCGTGTTCCGCGCCGTGCAGAACTCCTGGCGCCCGGACGAGTGGCAGGAAGACGCCGGCTGGATGCGCATGTTCCGCAACGCCCGCGTTTGGGTGGACTAATAGCGGCCGCGCAGCGGCCTTCTGCTGACCCTCTCCCATTCATGGGAGAGGGTGCCCGAAGGGCGGGAGAGGGTGTTGTGCCCCGCGCCGAACCCTCTCCTCCCGCAAGCGGGAAAGGGGAGCAGGGCGCATAGCCCGGATGCAATCCGGGAATGATCCCTGGCACACTCCTCGGATTCCATCCGGGCTACGCTGCCATGGCCGAAAACGCTCGCCCCATCCTTCCCGAAGTTAGCCTAGTCCGCCCAGGTGAAACCCATCGCCTGTGCCGCTGCGGGCATTCGCCCGAGATGCCGGACTGCACGCCTGATTGCCAACAGTCTCTAGAGCTGTGTCCCGAGCGCGAGCAGCGTCTGCTGCTGTGTCGCTGCCGTCTTTCCGCCAGCCTGCCTTACTGCGATGGCAGTCATAGTCCGCCAGCCCCAGGCCTGATCGACAAGTGGCGACGTTTTTTCTCGGGTAACTGAGAACGTCACAGCCTGCGTCGGGGTCGAAAACAGCGAATCGTTCGTTGTGAGCTGTGATTTTGTGCGGGTGATCTCAAGACAATGGCATGTCAAAGTGACATCATATTGGCGTCATGGATTGTCTGTTGTTCGGTTGCCCATTTGCGGAGAGCTTGATGTACAAACTGTGTTTCTACGTGCCGGAAGCCCATCTGGAACCGGTGAAAAAGGCGGTGTTCGCAGCCGGTGGCGGGCGCGTTGGCCGCTACGACAACTGCTGCTGGCAGGTACTGGGGCGCGGCCAGTTCCGGGCGCTGGAGGGCAGCCAGCCGTTCATTGGCGAAGTTGGCAGTATTGAAGAGGTGGCCGAGTGGAAGGTGGAAATGGTCGTCGCCGACGAGCTGATCCACGATGCGGTCAAGGCGCTGAAGAAGAGTCACCCCTATGAAACGCCAGCCTTCGACGTCTGGCGGTTATCCGATCTGCAGTTCTAGTCGATATGAAAAAGGCGCCGATGGCGCCTTTTTCAATGTAGCGGTTCAGGGCCTGATTTCGATCAGCGTGCCGTCCTTGACCAGGTTCCAGACCTCGCGAATGTCGGCGTTCCTCATGGCGATGCAGCCTTCGGTCCAGTCCAGGGTGTGGAAGAACCACTCCGGGTACTCTTCGTCCACGGGCGTACCGTGAATCATGATCATGCTGCCCGGCGGCACACCGGCTTGCTTTGCCTTGGCCAGGTCGCGGGCGTTGGGGTAGGAGATGTGCAGGGAGAGCTGATAGTTGTCGCTGGGCTTGCGCCAGTCGATCCAGTAGAAACCTTCCGGCGTACGCAGGTCGCCCTCGCGCTGCTTGGCTCCATCGGGCTGCTTGCCGAGGGAGATGCGGTAGCTCTTGATGGTCTCGCCGCGCTGCTGCAGGTACAGCTTGCGCTCGGATTTCATCACCAGCACCTTGTCCACCGTTCGCTGCCCGTCGACGACGGGACTGCTGGCCAGGGTGTTGAAGCTGAGGGTCAGACAAAGCAGGGTGAACAGCCAGCGCATCGAGGGTATCCGCAAAGGTCAACGGGATGTGGAGTGGGGACGCAGCGGCTCGAGTGGCTCGTTACGCACCGGAAAGACATTCTGCCGACGGTCGGCGAAGAAGCATTCTAAGGTACGGCCTATGGTCGGGAAAGCCAGCTCTGCCCAGGGAATCTCGCTTTCGGCGAATAGCCGGACTTCCAGGCTTTCCTCGCCGGCGGCAAAGTCCAGGTCGACCAGTTCGGCGCGGAACAGCATGTACACCTGGCTGATGTGCGGCAGGTCGAACAGGGTATAGAGGCTGAGCGCGCGTACGCGGGCACAGGCTTCTTCCAGGGTTTCGCGGGCGGCGGCCTGCTCGATGGTTTCGCCGTTTTCCATGAAACCGGCCGGCAGCGTCCAGTAACCGCGCCTGGGCTCGATGGCGCGACGGCACAGCAGCACCTGTTCACCCCACACCGGCAGGCAGCCGGCAACGATGCGCGGGTTTTCGTAATGCACCGTGTCGCAATGGCCGCACACGTGGCGCAGGCGGTTGTCGCCAGGGGGTATCATGTGGGTCACTGGCTTGCCGCACTGGTTACAGAATTTCATGCTCTGTCCTCGTTTCCTGGCGCTATCTTGCTGGTGCGGCGTCTGGCCGGCAAGCCCGCGAATTCGGCCAGCGTGCCCTAACCCGGAGTTGGGCGGCCAGCGCCTTTCATGCCATGATTCCGGGGTCTGTCACTGATTCGTTCGCGGCTCACGGCGAAGCGGGAAGGCCCAACTACAACAACATGCGAGTGTGACCATGCAGGATGAGCTGCTCCATCGTGTGCGCGAATACAGCCCGCGTACTCTGGAGACCAACCGCCATTTGCCCGAGGCGGCGGTGCTGGTACCCATCACCCGTAGCGAAGACCCCGAACTGGTGCTGACGCTGCGCGCCAGTGGCTTGTCGACCCACGGTGGCGAAGTGGCTTTCCCCGGTGGGCGCCGTGACCCCGAGGATCGCGACCTCATTCACACTGCACTGCGCGAGGCGGAGGAGGAGGTCGGTCTGCCGCCTGGCTTGGTCGAAGTGGTCGGGCCGCTCAGCCCGCTGGTGTCGCGCCATGGCATCCGGGTCACGCCCTACGTCGGGCTGGTGCCCGATTATGTCGAGTACAAGGCCAATGATGCTGAAATCGCGGCGGTGTTCTCGGTGCCGCTGGAGTTCTTCCGCAGCGACCCGCGTGAGGTCACCCACCGCATCGACTACCTCGGGCAGAGCTGGTACGTGCCGTCCTACACCTATGGCGAGTACCGCATCTGGGGCCTGACCGCGATCATGGTGGTCGAGCTGGTCAATCTGCTTTACGACGCCGACATCGCCCTGCACCAGCCGCCTGAACATTTCATCCATCTGCGCTGAGGAATGCCGCTCATGAAATATCGCCTGGGAACTGCCCGTGTCGAGGCTCACCCCGAAAGCTGGGTCGCGCCGAGCGCCGACCTGATCGGCAAGGTGCGTCTGGAGGCCGGCGCCAGCGTCTGGTTCGGTGCCGTGCTGCGCGGCGACAACGAGCTGATCCACATCGGCGAGAACAGCAACGTGCAGGACGGCAGCGTGATGCACACCGACATGGGCTTTCCGCTGACCCTGGGCAAGGGCGTCACCGTTGGTCATAACGTCATGATGCATGGCTGCACGGTCGACGATTACAGCCTGATCGGCATCAACTCGGTGATCCTCAACGGCGCGAAGATCGGCAAGTACTGCATCATCGGCGCCAACAGCCTGATTCCCGAAGGCAAGGTGATCCCCGATGGCAGCTTGGTCATGGGCAGCCCCGGCAAGGTGGTGCGCGAGCTGAGCGAGCAGCAGAAGAAGATGCTGGAGGCCAGCGCTGCCCATTACGTTCATAATGCGCAGCGCTACGCCCGAGAGCTGGTTGTTGACGATGAATGACGAGAAACCCGTGCGCTCGCCCTGTGTGCACGTGTGTGCGCTGGACGAGCAGGACATCTGCCTGGGCTGCCAGCGCACCGCTGACGAAATCACCCGCTGGGGCCGCATGGACAATGCCGAGCGCCGCGTGGTGTTGCAACGCTGCCTGGAGCGCGCCCGCGCTTCGGGTCTTTTAATGCCTTCCTGATTCACTGTTCGAGGAATCCTCATGCCCCGTATTGGAACCCCTTTGTCGTCGTCCGCGACCCGTGTACTGCTGTGTGGTTGCGGCGAGCTTGGCAAGGAAGTGGTCATCGAGCTGCAGCGCCTGGGCTGCGAAGTCATCGGCGTGGATCGCTACGCCAATGCACCGGCCATGCAGGTGGCGCATCGCAGCCACGTGATCGACATGCTCGACGGCGCAGCCCTTCGTGCAGTGATCGAGAAGGAACAGCCGCACTACATCGTGCCGGAAATCGAGGCCATCGCTACTGCCACGCTGGTCGAGCTGGAGGCTGAAGGCTTCAATGTGGTGCCGACCGCGCGTGCGGCGCAACTGACCATGAACCGCGAGGGCATTCGCCGCCTGGCGGCTGAAGAGCTGGGCCTGCCGACCTCGCCGTATCACTTCTCCGACACCTTCGAGGACTACGCCGCAGCGGTGAAGTCGGTCGGTTACCCCTGTGTGGTCAAGCCGATCATGAGTTCGTCCGGCAAGGGCCAGAGCGTGCTGAAAAGCGATGCCGACCTGCAGAAGTCCTGGGACTATGCTCAGGAGGGTGGGCGTGCGGGCAAGGGCCGGGTGATCGTTGAGGGCTTCATCGACTTCGATTACGAAATCACCCTGCTCACCGTGCGTCATGCCGGTGGTACCAGCTTCTGCGCGCCGATTGGCCACCGCCAGGAGAACGGTGACTATCAGGAGTCCTGGCAGCCGCAACCGATGAGCCCGAAGGCGCTGGCCGAGTCCGAGCGCGTTGCCCTGGCGGTGACCGAAGCGCTGGGCGGGCGTGGCCTGTTCGGCGTCGAGCTGTTCGTCAAGGGCGATCAGGTGTGGTTCAGCGAAGTGTCTCCGCGTCCGCACGATACCGGCCTGGTGACGCTGATCTCCCAGGAACTGTCCGAGTTCGCCCTGCATGCGCGTGCCATTCTCGGCCTGCCGATTCCGGCCATTCGCCAGATGGGCCCGTCGGCTTCGGCGGTGATCCTGGTCGAAGGCAATTCGCAGCAGGCCAGTTTCTCCAATCTCGGCGCGGCCCTGAGCGAGGCGGATACCGCGTTGCGCCTGTTCGGCAAGCCCGAGGTCAAGGGGCAGCGCCGCATGGGTGTGGCGCTGGCGCGCGACGAGTCGATCGAAGTGGCGCGTGAGAAGGCGCTGCGCAGCGCGCGGGCGGTACGCGTCCAGCTGTGAGCCGTCACGCGCTCTGGTGGGCGCTGACCGTGTCGTTGTTGCCGGCGCTATTGCCTCTGGCATGGCATACCCGGCGCACGGCGGTGCGCCTGCCCGTGGCGCAGGGTGAGGCCCATGGCATTACCGGTGAGGCCTTTACCGCTGAACCCCTGCGCCTGCTGCTGATCGGCGAGTCGACGGTGGCCGGCGTCGGGGTGACCCATCTTGATCAGGCGCTGGCCGCCTGCCTGGCTTCGGCCTTGGCTGCGCGCCTGCGGCGTCCGGTGAGCTGGCGCACTCTGGGTGAGAATGGCATCACCGCCTCGCAGGCGTGCGAGCGACTCTTGCCGCAGGCGCTGGACGAGCCGGCCGATCTGGCGTTGCTGGTGTTCGGCGTCAATGACACCACGCACCTGACGTCGAGCGCGCGTTGGCAGGCGTCCATGGCCACGATGGCGACCGCGCTGGCCGAGCGCGGTGCGCGCGTCGCCTTCAGCGCAGTGCCGCCGCTGCAGCATTTTCATGCCTTGCCCTGGTTGCTGCGGATGCTGATGGGCTGGCGTGCGCGGCTGCTCGATGGGGAGTTGCAGGTTCTGGCAGCGCGCTTGAGGGCGCAGCATTGCGCGCTGGATTTGCGCTTCGAGACGCAGTATCTGGCCGAGGACGGTTACCACCCTTCAGCGTTGGGCTATCGGCAGTGGGCTGAGGGCCTGGCTGCGCACGTCAGTCGGCTGCTGCCGCCTCTGCGCTGATCTTTTCCGCCTGCCAGACACGCACGCTCTTCACCCGGTTCTCGGCCGATTGGAGGATTTCCAGGCGATACGGGCCGATCTTCAGGCACACCGGGCTGTCCGGAATGCTCTCCAGGGCTTCGGTGATCAGGCCGTTGAGGGTCTTCGGGCCATCGCTGGGCAGGTGCCAGCCGAGGCTCTTGTTGACCTCGCGGATGTAGGCTGCGCCGTCGATGACCTGAGTGCCATCGTCCTGCGGATGGATGTCGGGGCTGCGCAGGCTGTCCTGGTTGCTGAAGTCACCGACGATTTCCTCGAGGATGTCTTCCAGAGTGACGATGCCGATCACGTCGCCGTATTCGTCGACGACGATGCCGATGCGGCGCTTTTCCTTCTGGAAGTTGATCAGTTGCGTCGACAGCGGCGTGTTTTCGGGGATGAAGTACGGCTCGTTGCAGGCCGCCAGCAGGCTCTCGCGGGTCAACTGATTGTGGCTGAGCAGGCGCGCGATCTGGCGCATGTGCACCACGCCTTCGATCTGGTTGATGTCGCTGCGGTACACCGGCAGCCGCGTGTGATGGGTGGTGCGCAGCTGGTCGATGATGGTTTCCAGGTCATCTTCGAGGTCGATGCCGGCCACCTCATTGCGCGGAATCATGATGTCGTCCACCGTGACCCGTTCCAGGTCGAGGATGCCCAGCAGCATGCTCTGGCGGTTCTCCGGCAGCTCCGGGCCCGACTCGCGCACCACGCTGCGCAGCTCCTCGGTGGACAGGCTGTCGCTGGCGCGTTGTGCCGGATCGACGCCGAACAGGCGCAGCAGCAGGTTGCTCACCGCACTGGTCAGCCAT
The DNA here is from genome assembly GCF_057809355.1 of Pseudomonas sp. FG29. NCBI lineage: Bacteria > Pseudomonadati > Pseudomonadota > Gammaproteobacteria > Pseudomonadales > Pseudomonadaceae > Pseudomonas > Pseudomonas sp. FG29. Next base: position 155,452 of record NZ_JBMDJU010000001.1, read on the forward strand.
ACCACCGGATAGAGCAGGCGTAGCAGGAAGATCAGCACGTGGCTGGCGGGAAAGGCAACCAGCTCGGGGCGCAGGGCCGCCAGGGTCTTGGGCGTGATCTCGCCGAAGATCAGCACGATGACGGTGAGACCGGCGGTGGCGATGGCAATGCCGGCTTCGCCCCAGACTTCCACCGCCAGCACCGTGGCGATAGAGGCGGCGAGGATGTTCACCACGTTGTTGCCGACCAGGATGGTGCCGAGCAGTCGATCCGGGCGCTCGAGCAGGCGCGAAACGCGGCGGGCGCCCTTGTGTCCTTCCTTGGCCAGATGCTTGAGGCGGTAGCGGTTGATGCTGAGCATCCCGGTCTCGGAGCTGGAGAAGAACGCCGAGCAGAGAATCAGGAAGATCAGCAGGCCGAGCAGGTGGCTCGAATGAAAGTCATCCATGACGACTGCCTCAGATGTGCAGGATAAATTCGCGAACCAGCTTGCTGCCGAAGTAGGCCAGCATCAGCAGGCAGAACCCGGCGAGGGTCCAGCGAATGGCCTTGTGGCCGCGCCAGCCCAACTGATGGCGTCCCCACAACAGCACGGCGAATACCACCCAGGCAAAGCAGGATAGGATGGTCTTGTGCGCCAGGTGTTGGGCGAACAGGTCGTCGATGAACAGCGCGCCGGACAGCAGCGACAGCGACAGCAGCACCCAGCCGGCCCAGAGAAAGCCGAACAGCAGGCTTTCCATGGTTTGCAGCGGCGGGAAGTTGCGAATCAGCCCCGAGGGGTGCTTGTGCTTGAGCTGATGATCCTGCAGCAGCAGCAGGACGGACTGAACCACGGCGATGGTGAGCATGCCGTAAGCCAGCACTGACAGGAGAATGTGGGCAAGGATGCCGGGGTGTTCGACGATGGGCTGGATGGTGCCGCTGGGCATGAACTCGGCGCTGAGTACCGTCAGGGTGCCGAGCGGGAACAGCAACAGCAGCAGGTTCTCCACCGGGATGCGCAGGCATGCCAGCAGCGTCAGCCCGATCACGGCGCAGGCGATCAGGCTCGCGGCATTGAAAAAGTCCAGGTTGAGGCTGCCGCCCTGATTCAGCTGGTAGAACAGGCTGGCGACGTGCAGCACAAGTGCGAAGGCGCCGAATAGTGCAAGGAGGCGCTTGTCGACGGGGCTGCGCTGGGAGAGGCGCAGGCCTTGGTAGGTGGCAGCGCCGGCATACAGGACGGCGGCGGCGAGGCTGGGCAGCAGAGGGTGCATAAATCCGTATAAGGCGGGCCCGAAAGACGCTGAGTGTGGCACACAACGCGGTCGTCACGAAAGACCGCTGGCGGTGTCGGCAGCCAGGGGACTTCGCTATAATCCGCCGCTTGTCGCATGCCCGCCATGTCGGGTCGGACCTCAAAGGAACGCGCATGTTCGAAAATCTTACCGACCGCCTGTCCCAGACGCTGCGTAACGTCACGGGTAAGGCCAAGCTCACCGAAGACAACATCAAAGACACCTTGCGCGAAGTGCGCATGGCGCTGCTCGAGGCTGACGTGGCCCTGCCGGTGGTCAAGGACTTCGTCGGCAAGGTCAAGGAGCGTGCCGTCGGCACCGAGGTCTCCAAGAGCCTGACGCCGGGTCAGGCGTTCGTGAAGATCGTCCGTGCCGAGCTGGAAGAGCTGATGGGCGCGGCCAACGAAGACCTCGCGCTCAATGCCGCACCGCCCGCTGTTGTGCTGATGGCCGGCCTGCAGGGTGCGGGTAAGACCACTACTGCCGGCAAGCTGGCCAAGTTCCTCAAGGAGCGCAAGAAAAAGTCGGTGCTGTTGGTGTCGGCCGACGTCTATCGCCCGGCAGCGATCAAGCAGTTGGAAACCCTCGCCGGCGATCTGGGCGTTACCTTCTTCCCCTCCGATGCCAGCCAGAAGCCCGTGGATATCGCCAATGCGGCGATCCGCGAAGCCAAGCTGAAATTCATCGACGTGGTCATCCTCGATACCGCCGGTCGTCTGGCCGTGGATGCCGAGATGATGGCCGAGATTCAGGCGCTGCACGCGGCGGTCAAGCCGGTCGAGACCCTGTTCGTTGTCGACGCCATGACCGGCCAGGATGCGGCCAACACGGCCAAGGCCTTCAGTGATGCGCTGCCGCTGACCGGTGTGGTGCTGACCAAGGTCGACGGTGATGCCCGTGGCGGTGCCGCGCTGTCGGTGCGCCAGATCACTGGCAAGCCGATCAAATTCATCGGTATGGGCGAGAAGAGCGACGCACTCGAGCCCTTCCACCCGGATCGTATCGCCTCGCGCATCCTCGGCATGGGCGACGTGCTCAGCCTGATCGAGCAGGCCGAGCAGACCCTCGATCGCGAGAAGGCCGAGAAGCTCACCAAGAAGCTGAAGAAGGGCAAGGGCTTCGATCTCGAAGACTTCCGTGACCAACTGCAGCAGATGAAAAACATGGGCGGCCTCGGCGGCCTGATGGACAAGTTGCCGTCTATCGGTGGCGTCAACCTGTCGCAGATGGGTAACGCCCAGGGCGCGGCCGAGAAGCAGTTCAAGCAGATGGAAGCCATCATCAATTCGATGACGCCGGCCGAGCGCCGTGACCCGGACATCATCAGCGGCTCGCGCAAGCGCCGTATCGCAATGGGTTCCGGTACCCAGGTGCAGGACATTGGCCGCTTGATCAAGCAGCACAAGCAGATGCAGAAGATGATGAAGAAATTCACCGCCAAGGGTGGCATGGCCAAGATGATGCGCGGTATGGGCGGCATGCTGCCCGGTGGTGGCGGGATGCCGAAGTTCTAGAAAAGTGGCGGCAGGCTGTAGGTTGCGGGCCTCAGGCTATGCCTTGGGTCTGCGTTGCAATTGCCTTCAGCCTGCCGCTTGCAGCATGCCGCATAAGCTCTTAGAATATGCGGCCTTTCGGGCCCAGGCCCATTTTTAATGTGTGCCTCAAGTTAGCACCGACAACAGGAACGATGTTCTCATGGTAACTATTCGTCTCGCTCGTGGCGGCTCCAAAAAGCGCCCCTTCTACCACCTGACCGTGACCAACAGCCGCAATGCGCGCGACGGTCGCTTCGTAGAGCGTATCGGCTTCTTCAATCCGATCGCCTCGGGTGCTGAAGTCAAGCTGTCCGTCAATCAAGAGCGCGCTACCTACTGGCTGAGCCAGGGTGCACAGCCGTCTGAGCGCGTTGCTCAGCTGCTCAAGGAAGCTGCCAAGGCTGCTGCCTAAGCGCTTTTATGAGTACGACGCCGGCCGTAGCCGAGGATCTGGTAGTTCTCGGCAAGATTGTTTCGGTGCACGGCGTCAAGGGTGAAGTGAAGGTGTACTCCTTTACCGATCCCATCGATAACGTGCTCGATTACCAAAACTGGACGCTCAGGCGTGACGGTGAGGTAAAAAAAGTGGAATTGGCCAGCGGCCGCCTACAAGGCAAGGTGCTGGTAGCCAAGTTGAAAGGTCTGGATGATCGCGAGATCGCGCGTACATACGCCGGTTTCGAGATTTGCGTGCCGCGTAGCGAGCTGCCGGATCTGGAAGAAGGCGAGTTCTACTGGTACCAGTTGCAGGGCTTGAAGGTCATTGATCAGGCGGGGCAGTTGCTCGGTGTGGTCGACCATCTGTTCGAGACCGGTGCCAACGATGTGATGGTGGTCAAGGCTTGCGCAGGCAGCCTGGATGATCGCGAGCGTCTACTGCCCTACACGGATCAGTGCGTGCTTTCGATCGATCTGGCAGTCGGTGAGATGCGGGTCGACTGGGATGCGGATTTCTAAGGCTCATGCGCGTAGAAGTCATCACCCTGTTCCCGGAAATGTTTGCCGCCATCGGCGAGTATGGCATCACCAGTCGCGCGGTGAAGCAGGAGCTGCTGAAGCTCAATTGCTGGAATCCGCGGGATTACACGACCGATCGACATCACACGGTGGATGATCGCCCCTTCGGTGGCGGCCCCGGCATGGTGATGAAGATCAAGCCCCTCGAGGATGCTCTGGCAAGCGCCAGGCAGGCAGCGGGGGAGGCGGCCAAGGTGATCTACCTGTCGCCTCAGGGCAGGCAGCTGAATCAGGCTGCGGTTCGTGAGCTGGCTCAGGAAGAAGCACTGATCCTGATTGCCGGTCGTTATGAAGGTATCGACGAGCGCTTCATCGAAGCGCATGTCGATGAGGAATGGTCGATCGGCGACTACGTCCTGTCCGGCGGTGAGCTGCCGGCCATGGTGCTGATCGATGCGGTGACGCGCCTTTTGCCTGGTGCATTGGGTCATGCCGACTCGGCCGAGGAGGACTCCTTTACGGATGGCCTGCTCGACTGCCCGCACTACACCCGCCCGGAGGTGTATGCGGATAAACGTGTTCCTGAAGTATTGCTTAGTGGCAATCACGAACACATCCGGCGCTGGCGTTTGCAGCAGTCCCTTGGACGAACCTGGGAACGCCGCGCTGATCTTCTGGATAGCCGCTCGCTTTCTGGAGAAGAGAAGAAGCTGCTGGAGGAATACATCCGCCAGCGGGACGATAGTTAACGTATCGATGGCAGGCCGGGAGGCTTGTCTTAGGAGCGCAGCATGACCAACAAGATTATCCAGATGCTCGAAGCTGAGCAGATGAACAAAGAAATCCCGACTTTCGCACCGGGCGACACCGTTGTCGTGCAAGTGAAAGTGAAGGAAGGCGACCGTCAGCGTCTGCAGGCTTTCGAAGGCGTTGTTATCGCCAAGCGTAACCGCGGCCTGAACAGCGCGTTCACTGTGCGCAAGATTTCCAGCGGTGTGGGCGTCGAGCGTACCTTCCAGACCTACTCGCCGCTGGTCGACAGCCTGAGCGTCAAGCGTCGCGGTGACGTACGCAAGGCCAAGCTGTACTACCTGCGCGACCTGTCCGGCAAAGCCGCGCGCATCAAGGAAAAGCTGTCCTAAGTTCGGACGCTCTCCAAGAAAAAAGCAGCCCTCGGGCTGCTTTTTTCGTTTCTGTGTTCCGTCATGGGCGCAGGCTGATCTTCAAGCTGGCCTGTGACAGGTCGATGTCGTGCAGGCGCAGGCTGCCGAAGTTCTGTTCTGGGGCCGCGCCTTTGACGCGAATGTTGTCGAAGCGCATTTCGCCGATCGAGCTGGGAAGGTTGACGTTGAACGAGCCGTCGGCATTGAGTGTCGAGCGTAGCTTGCTGGTGTCATAGCGCACATCGCTCAGTGTGGTCTCCGCCTCCAGGCTTTCCAGCGCCGGCATGACCAGTTTCGCCAGTTGTTGCATCGCGCCCATACCGTCGCCGCTTTCCGCTTGCAGCAGCAGCCCCTGAAGGGCGGCGTCCAGGCCTTGCGCACTAACCTCGCTCATTTCGCTGTCGCTCAGGCTGCGCATGCCGGGCGGTGTTTCCTGGCGGGTGATGCTGGTCGGGGGCTGCAATCGCTGGATATCGGCGCTGGCCATCTGGAAGGGGCTCAGCAGGGCGGCTACCAGCGTGGCGGCGAGGCGCAGGTTGGTCTGTTTCTTGAGCGCCTTGCTCAGTTGCTTTTGCGTGACCAGGCCCTGTTCGAGCAGTACTTCGCCCAAGCGCTGGCGACTGACCAGTTGCAGTTTGATCGCGGCATCCAACTGCGCGGAGGTGATCAGCCCCTTGCTGATCAATATCTGGCCAAGTCGCGAGTTGCTGTGTTGGGGCATGGCATGCTTCCGGGTGGCTGATGGCATGGTGAAATCATGCGCTTGGCGCTCATGTTCGTCACCCAACCAAAGATAGGCTATTGGTCGACGCTTATCTGGTGTCGGGTGTTTCCTGCTCAACTGGAGGCTGTTCTGTTTCGATCAGTGCCGTCAGCGTCCAGCCGGTCGTGGGTGTGAAGGTCAGCGGCAGCGTGGCGACATGCAGCCAGCCGTTGGGGTCGCGGGCCAGGATCAGCGTCGCGCGCTTGCCATGCAGCGCCTGATAGGCCGGCCAGTCGAAGGTCTGCGTCAGGGTGGTGCTGCGTACCTCGTCACCGCGGGCCAGTTGGCTGGCGAAACGTGGATAGCTCGTGGCCTGGCTGCCCAGGGGCAGGCCGCGTACTTCATCGCTGCTGCGATGCTTGTCGCTGCGTTTGCCGTCGCTGCTGGTCGGCAGGGTGAAGCGTCGGTTGCCCGGGAAATCATGGCGGAAGTGCATGCAGGCCAGGGCGTTGAGTTCCGCCGATGGCGACACGGCCAGCAGGTGGCCGAGGCCGACCAGATCCAGATGGGCTTCTGCGTGCTGCGAGGTCGGGTTGCCGAAATAGGTGGGCAGCCCGGCCATGCGAGCGGCGCGGATATTCTCCCAGCTCGAGTCGGTCAGTAGCACCTGGCTGCCAAGGCTCTGGATTGCCTTGCCCAGTGCTCGGGCCACGGGGTTGGCACCGATGATCAGAAAGCCGCTCGGCGACGGTTCGGTCACTCTCAACAGGCGTGCCAGCGGGCGCGCCGTTGCGCTCTGCAGGACGACGGTGCCGATGATCACCATGAAGGTCAATGGCACCAGAAGCTGCGCCTGGGGATTGCCCTGCTGCTCCAGGCGCAGGGCGAAGATGGCCGAGACGGCTGCGGCGACGATGCCGCGTGGAGCGATCCAGGCCAGCAGCGCGCGTTCGCGCCAGTTGAGGTTGGAGCCCAGTGTGCAGGCCAGGATATTCAGCGGGCGCGCGACGAACTGGATGACTGCCAGCAGAAGCAGTGTTACCGGGCCGAGCGCCAGTAGCGCGTGCAGATCCAGGCGGGCGGCGAGGATGATGAACAGGCCGGAGATCAGCAGCACGCTGAGGTTTTCCTTGAAGTGCAGGATCGGCCGGATGTCCACGCCGCGCATGTTCGCCAGCCACATGCCCATCACGGTGACGGCAAGCAGCCCGGACTCGTGTTCGATCAAGTTGGCGGCGATGAATACGCCGAGCACGGCGGCCAGGGCGGCAAAGGTGTGCAGGTATTCGGGCAGCCAGCGGCGCCGCAGGACGATGCCGAAACCCCAGCCGGCAGCGGCGCCGAGCAGGCTGCCGCAGGCGATCACCGCAGCGAAGGTGCTTAGGCTCTCGCTCCAGGCGTTGCCCTCGGCGTAGCTGACGATGAAGGCGAAGGTGACCACGGCCAGCAGGGCGCCGATGGGGTCGATGACGATACCTTCCCAGCGCAGGATATTGGCGACTGCCGAGGTGGGGCGAACCACGCGCAGCATCGGGGCGATCACCGTCGGCCCGGTGACCAGGGTGAGGGTGCCGAACAGCAGGGCCAGATCCCAGGAAAAATTCAGCAGGTAATGGCTGGCTATGCTGATCACCGCCCAGGTCAGCAGGGCGCCCAGGGTGACCAGGCGGTGTACCACCTGGCCGATCTCACGCCATTCCGACAGATGCAGGGTTAGGCTGCCCTCGAACAGGATCAGTGCGACGGCCAGGGAAATGAAGGGAAACAACAGTGGGCCGAACAGTTCCTGTGGGTCGAGCAGGCCCAGCAGCGGGCCGGCCAGGATGCCACCGAACAGCAGAAAGAGGATCGCCGGCAGGCGGATGCGCCAGGCCAGCCACTGGCTGGCCAGTGCCAGCAGGCCGATGCCGCCCAGGCTCAGCAGGATCTGTGTCTCGCTCATCGGATCTCCCTATCGGCGTGGGGCTATGGAACACTAGGCGACTCACCTGTGCATGAGTCTTCGATGGCAACCTTACCCGATCCACTGATCGAGCGCTTTCTCGAGGCGCTGTGGCTGGAAAAAGGCCTTTCTGCCCATACCCAGGCCGCCTATCGCAGCGACCTGGAGCATTTCAATGCCTGGCTCGATGGCCGTGGCCTCGTGCTACGACATGCCGGTCGCGACGCCATTCTCGATCATCTGGCCTGGCGTCTGGAGCAGGGTTACCAGGCCCGTTCCACGGCACGTTTCCTGTCTGGGGTACGCGGTTTCTACCGCTTTCTGTTGCGCGAGACGCTGATCAGCGAAGACCCGACCTTGCAGGTCGAGCTACCGCATATCGGCAGGCCGCTACCCAAGTCGCTGTCCGAGGCGGATGTCGAGGCGCTGCTGCAGGCGCCTGATCTGGATGACCCTATTGGCTTGCGTGACCGCGCCATGCTCGAAGTGCTGTATGCCTGCGGCTTGCGTGTCAGCGAGCTGGTCGGTCTGACGTTGGAGCAGGTCAATCTGCGTCAGGGCGTGCTGCGTGTGTTCGGCAAGGGCAGCAAGGAGCGCTTGGTGCCATTGGGTGAGGAGGCCATTGCCTGGATCGAGCGCTACAGCCGCGAGGCGCGCCCGTTGCTGCTCGCGGGCAAGCCCAGTGACGTGCTGTTTCCCAGCCTGCGTGGTGAACAGATGACCCGGCAGACCTTCTGGCATCGGATCAAGCTCCAGGCCCGTGTAGCGGGGATCGCCAAGGCATTGTCGCCGCATACCCTGCGCCACGCTTTCGCCACGCACCTGCTCAACCATGGCGCCGACCTGCGCGTGGTGCAGATGTTGCTGGGCCATAGCGATCTGTCCACCACGCAGATCTATACCCATATCGCTCGTGCTCGCTTGCAGGAATTGCATGCTCGGCACCATCCCCGAGGGTGATGGGGAACATCGTCGGCGTTGCCGAATCGAACAGAGCGATCCGTCTGCCCGTTCACACCGCTGGCACAGCGCCGCGCTGCCGTGTGGCGCTTCTGTGGTAGGCTGTGCCCATTCCGCCGCTTGTCCTTCGACAGGAGTATTCATGTCCCCGATTCGTCTTTCCGTCGCCCTGGCTTTGGCACTGGGTAGCAGTATCAGCCTGGCCGCCGATCCGGATCAGGCCATCCGTCAGAGCCTGAAGTCGCTGGACGCAGAGCTGCCGATCGAGGCCATCGCCGAAAGCCCGATGTCGGGTATCTACCAGGTTCAGCTCAAGGGCGGTCGTCAGCTCTACACCAGTGCCGATGGGCAGTTCCTGATCCAGGGTTATCTGTTCCAGGTCAAGGATGGCAAGGCCGTCAACCTCACCGAAGTCGAGGAAAGCCGCGCGGTTGCCAAGCAGATCGACGCCATCCCGACCAGCGAGATGGTGGTCTTCCCGGCAAAGGACGCGAAGACTCATATCACCGTCTTCACCGATACCGAATGCGGCTACTGCCAGAAGCTGCACAGCGAAATCCCCGAGCTCAATCGTCTGGGCGTCGAGGTTCGCTATCTGGCCTTCCCGCGTCAGGGCATGAACAGCTCGGCAGCGCGTGAGTTGCAGAGCGTCTGGTGCAGCAAGGATCGCCAGGCGGCCATGAACAAAGCCAAGACCCGTCAGGGGGTGCCGGAGGCGACCTGCGACAATCCGGTGGCCAAGCAGTACGAGCTGGGGCATCTGATCGGCGTCAACGGGACGCCGTCCGTCATCCTGGCCAACGGCAAGATGATTCCGGGCTACCAGCCGGCGCCGCAGCTGGCCAAGATTGCGCTGGAGTCGAATGACTGAGTTGGATTGACTAACAAACAGCCGCTTCGTAAGGTGCGGCTCTTTATCTGCGGCCGGAGCATGCTCCGGCCGTTTCGTGCAGTGCTGATGGGGAATTGAGTGTGAAGCCGGTCAAAGTGGGCATCTGTGGGTTGGGCACCGTCGGTGGCGGTACTTTGAATGTACTCAAGCGCAATGCCGAGGAGATTACTCGGCGCGCCGGTCGCGGCATCGAGATTGCCCAGATCGCCATTCGTTCGCCCAAGCCGCAGTACGACACCACCGGCATTGCCATGACCAGCGATGTGTTCGAGCTGGTCAACAACCCCGAGATCGATATCGTCATCGAGCTGATCGGCGGCTATACCCTGGCCAAGGAGTTGGTGCTCAAGGCCATCGAGAATGGCAAGCACGTGGTCACCGCCAACAAGGCGCTGATTGCCGTGCACGGCAACGAGATCTTCGCCAAGGCGCGCGAGAAGGGCGTCATCGTCGCCTTCGAAGCGGCCGTCGCTGGCGGTATTCCGGTGATCAAGGCGATCCGCGAGGGGCTTGCGGCCAACCGCATCAACTGGCTGGCAGGCATCATCAACGGCACCGGCAACTTCATCCTCACCGAGATGCGCGAGAAGGGCCGTGCCTTCGAGGACGTGCTCAAGGAAGCGCAGGCGCTGGGTTATGCCGAGGCCGATCCGACCTTCGACGTCGAAGGCATCGACGCGGCGCACAAGCTGACCATCCTGGCGTCCATCGCTTTCGGCATCCCGCTGCAGTTCGACAAGGCCTACACCGAAGGCATCACCAAGCTGACCACGGCTGACGTGAACTACGCCGAAGCGCTGGGCTATCGCATCAAGCACCTGGGTGTGGCGCGTCGCACCGAAGCGGGCATCGAGCTGCGCGTGCACCCGACGCTGATTCCGGCTGACCGTCTGATCGCCAACGTCAATGGCGTGATGAACGCAGTAATGGTCAATGGCGATGCGGTTGGCAGCACCCTGTATTACGGTGCCGGCGCCGGCATGGAGCCGACCGCTTCGGCCGTAGTGGCCGACCTGGTGGACGTGGTACGTGCGCTGACCACCGATCCGACCAATCGCGTGCCGCACCTGGCTTTCCAGCCGGACTCGCTGTCCGATCACCCGATCCTGCCCATCGAGCAGAGCGAGAGTGCCTACTACCTGCGTATCCAGGCCAAGGATCACCCGGGCGTGCTGGCTCAGGTGGCGAGCATCCTCTCCGAGCGCGGCATCAACATCGAGTCGATCATGCAGAAGGAAGTCGAGGAGCAGGACGGTCTGGTGCCGATGATCCTCGTGACCCATCGCGTGGTCGAGGCGCGTATCATCGAGGCCATCGCCGCCATGGAAGCGCTGGATGGCGTGACCTCGCCGGTCATGCGTCTGCGCGTCGAACAGCTCAACTAATCCCGTGTCCACCCGCAGGCGCAGGCCTGCGGGTGCAGTCGAACGAAGGTTTATCCCATGCGCTATATCAGTACCCGCGGCCAGGCGCCGGCCCTGAATTTCGAAGACGTGCTGCTGGCTGGCCTCGCCAGCGATGGCGGCCTCTACGTGCCGGAGAATCTGCCGCGTTTCACCGTCGAGGAAATCGCTTCCTGGGCGGGTCTGCCGTATCACGAGCTGGCCTTCCGGGTGATGCGTCCGTTCGTTGCCGGCTCCATCGCTGATGCCGACTTCAAAAAGATCCTCGAAGAAACCTACGGTGTGTTCGAGCACAACGCCGTGGCGCCGCTGCGTCAGCTGAACGGCAACGAGTGGGTGCTGGAGCTGTTCCACGGCCCGACCCTGGCGTTCAAGGATTTCGCCCTGCAACTGCTCGGCCGCCTGCTCGATCACGTATTGGCCAAGCGTGGCGAGCGTGTGGTGATCATGGGCGCCACCAGTGGCGACACCGGCTCGGCGGCCATCGAAGGCTGCAAGGCCTGCGACAACGTCGACATCTTCATCATGCACCCGCACAACCGTGTGTCCGAAGTGCAGCGCCGGCAGATGACCACCATCCTCGGTGAGAACATCCACAACATCGCCATCGAAGGCAACTTCGATGACTGCCAGGAGATGGTCAAGGCCAGCTTCGCCGACCAGGGCTTCCTCAAGGGCACCCGCCTGGTGGCAGTCAACTCGATCAACTGGGCGCGGATCATGGCCCAGATCGTCTACTACTTCCACGCGGCGCTGCAGCTCGGCGGCCCGGCGCGTTCCATCGCCTTCTCGGTGCCGACCGGCAACTTCGGCGACATCTTCGCCGGCTACCTGGCGCGCAACATGGGCCTGCCGGTTAGCCAGCTGATCGTCGCCACCAACCGCAACGACATCCTGCACCGCTTCATGAGCGGCAATCAGTATGTGAAAGAAACCCTGCACCCGACCCTGTCGCCGTCCATGGACATCATGGTCTCGTCCAACTTCGAACGTCTGCTGTTCGACCTGCACGGGCGTAATGGCGCGGCTATCGCTGGCTTGATGGATACCTTCAAGCAAGGTGGCGGCTTCAGCGTCGAGGAAGATCGCTGGGTCGAGGCGCGCAAGCTGTTCGATTCGCTGGCGGTGAATGACGAGCAGACCTGCGAAACCATCACCGAGGTGTACAAGGAGTGCGGCGAGCTGCTCGATCCGCACACTGCCATCGGCGTGCGCGCCGCGCGTGAGTGCCGTCGCAGCCTGGCCACGCCGATGGTGGTGCTGGGTACCGCGCATCCGGTCAAATTCCCCGAGGCGGTGGAAAAGGCCGGCATCGACGCCGTTCCGGCGTTGCCGGCGCACCTGACCGATCTGTTCCAGCGCGAGGAGCGCTGCACGGTGTTGGCCAATGACCTGAAAACCGTGCAGCAGTTCGTTGCGGCTCACGGCAATCGCGGCAAACCGCTCTGAGGTTTTCCGCCTCGATCAAACCGGCGCCCTTGTGGCGCCGGTTTTGTTTTGGGGCGGCTCAGAGCGCGAAGATCACTCCAAGAAGCGCCATCAGGATGATCAATGTCAGCCAGATCAGGGCATTGGTTCGGTTGGCGCGAACGATGGCTGCGCCGCGTGGGCGAATGGGTGGGTTTTCATTCAGGTAATGATCGATGCACTGCTCGGCCTCTTTCGCGTCGAGTTCGGCAAGTTCGCCTAGCAGCACGATGGCGCTGCTGCGCTGGTCGGCGTGCAGGAGCTGGCGCACCCTGAGTGGAAGTTCGTGCATCGTGCGACCTGCTTGGTGAGGGAGTGGGTTGCTCATAACTGCGACTCGGTTGGCGCTTTTTCACGTGCGGCGCGGCGATTGCTGAGGTTTAATTCGACACTCCGCGAATGGAAGCGTTGTGGTTGAGTCATGGATGAATCTCTCTCTGTTCTCCTTCCCTTGTCTTTTCGTCGCTGCGGCCATTGATGGTTGCGCGTATCTGCCTGCGCGGCTTTCTGACGAACGGCATCACAGTTATTACATGTGATTACTTGATGACTTACATGTAAGGGTCTAGGCTGCGACGCATGGACAGCAAATCATCCGCTCATTACCAACGTCTTTATCGTCAACGCCTGCGTGAGCAGGGGTTGGTGAAGAAGGAAGTCTGGATCTTGCCCGAGCATGCGCCGCTTCTGGTCGCGTTCGAGCGAAAACTGCGCCAGCCACAGTCGCTGCTGGCTCCGATGGAGAAGGAGGAGGGTATGAACATGCCTCAGGTTTGGACCGCTCAGGCGCTGCATGAAGCGCTCGCGGCAACGGAACTGTTCCAAAACGGTCAGGCCGGCATCGAGCTGATTCAGGGCGCCGACGCCAGCCTGCACATCACCATGCGCGAATACGGTGATCTGCCACTGTTCGTCGCCGTATTCGGCGAGCAGATCATCGTCGAAGCACTGCTCTGGCCAGCGACGGACGTGAAAGATGCCGCTGCCTTCAACGAAGAAGTGCTGCGCACTCACAAGCTGTTCCCGCTGTCGTCCATCGGCCTTGAGAAGATGGTCGACGGGCGCGACTGCTACACCATGTTCGGTGCGCTGAGCTCCTACTCGAGCCTGTCCGACGTGGTGTTCGAGATCGAGCTGTTGGCGGACAACGTGATCAAGGCCACCGAAGCCTACGAAGGCTTCCTCAAGTCTGGCGCCTGAGAGGAGATAGGACGATGAATGTCTGGAGCAAATTGCTGACGGCGCTGCGTGGCGGCGCCAATGAAATGGGTGAGGCGGTGGTCGACAGCCAGGCCCTGCGCATTCTCGATCAGGAAATCCGCGACGCCGACGTCGAGCTGCGCAAGTCCAAGGAAGCGCTGGCCGAGATCATGGCCAAGCACAAGCTGGCCAGCGACAAGGCGACCAAGAGCGCGGCGAGCATCGCCGAGTACGAGCAGTACGCACTGAAAGCGCTGGAGGCGGGCAACGAAACCCTGGCCAAGGAAGTGGCCGAGAAGATCGCCAACCTGGAAATCGAACAGGCCAGCGAACGCGAGCAGGCCGAAGGGTTCGCCGCCAGCGTGGCACAACTGCGCAAGGCCGTGACCCAGGCCGAGGGTAATATCAAGCGCCTCAAGCAGCAGGTGGATACGGTCAAGGCCACCGAGAGCGTGCAGAAGGCACAGATGGCCGTGGCCCAGCGCTACGGCGGCTCGCAAGCCAAGCTGCAGACGGCGGTCGAGTCGCTCGAGCGCATCAAGCAGAAACAGGCCGAGCGTGCGGCGAAGATGGAAGCTTCGGCCGAATTGGCCGCTACCAGCGCGCCGGACGATTCGCTGGAAGCCAAGCTGCGTGCGGCCGGCATCAAGGCCGACAACGCCAGTGCCGACAGCGTGCTGGCGCGTCTGAAGGACAAAACCAAGGCTTGATCCTGGTGTGAAAGACACGGGGCGTTCGCGCCCCGTTTCCCTGATTCGGGAAAGGAAAAAATGGAACTCTTCCTGCAGACGTCGCTGTCATTCCCCACCGCCATCTACAGCTTCCTGCTGTGCGTGGCGGTCATCTATTGGCTGGTGGTCGCCGCCGGCCTGCTCGAGGTCGATCTGCTCGACATCGAAGCCGATTCGATGATGGAAGGCAGCGGTCAGACCGAAGGCCTCGCCGGCCTGCTCTACAAACTCAAGCTCGACGGCGTGCCGGTTACCCTGGTGCTGACGCTGCTGTTTTTCTTCGCCTGGTTCATCTGCTACTTCATCGAGCTGTGGCTTCTGCGTCATCTGCCGTTGGGCATTCTGCGCTACCCGCTGGGGTTGGTGGTGATCGCTGGGGCCTTCGTGGTCGCTGCGCCGCTGTGCGCGGCCATTTGCCGGCCGCTGCGGCCTCTTTTTCTGAAGGCCGAGGCAACCAGCAGCAAAACGGTGCTGGGGCAAGTGGCGGTGGTGCGCAGTGGCAAGGTTACGGCCAGCCATGGCGAGGCGGTGCTGGAAGATGGCGGCGCCGGGCTGATCCTGCGCGTGCGCGCCGACGAGGCACTGGGTTTCAAGCGTGGTGACCGTGTGGTGCTGCTGGAGTACCTGGCGGCCGAGCATGCCTATCGCATCATCACCGAAGAAGAGTTCCGCGGCGTCTAGCCGACTATTCGCGTGTAACAGAGGGCAGGCAGGATATGCCGAACCTGCCTGCACAATTAGCAAAGGAGTGAAGCTGTAATGGAAAACCTCATCCCCTTCATCGTCGGGGCCGGGCTGGTCGTCCTCTTCGTGATCGCCCTGATCGCCCTGTTCAAGGCCTTCTATATCAAGGTTCCGCAGGGCACTGCGCTGATCGTCAACGACATGAGCTCGACGCCGAAGGTGCACTTCACCGGCTCGCTGGTGTACCCCGTGATCCACCTCAAGGAGTTCATGAAGATCTCCCTGATCACCCTGGAAGTCGACCGCCGCGCCAAGGACGGGCTGATCTGCCGTGACAACCTGCGCGCCGACATCACCGTGGCCTTCTACTTGCGGGTCAACGAGACCCAGGAAGACGTGCTCAAGGTGGCCAAGGCCATCGGCGTGGATCGCGCCTCCGACCGCGCAGCGGTCAACGAGCTGTTCAATGCCAAGTTCTCCGAGGCGCTGAAGACCGTCGGCAAGCAGTTCGACTTCGTCCAGCTGTTCGAGAATCGTCAGGACTTCCGCGACCGCATCGTCGAGGTGATCGGCAACGACCTCAACGGCTACGTTCTGGAAGACGTGGCCATCGACTATCTGGAGCAGACCTCCAAGGTATCGCTGGATCCGAGCAACATCCTCGACGCCGAGGGTATTCGCAAGATCACCGAGCTGACCGCTAAACAGAACGTCATCACCAACGAGCTGGAGCGCAACGAAGAGCTGGCGATCAAGAAGAAGAACGTCGAAACCCGCGAAGCCACCCTGGCCCTGGAGCGCCAGCAGGCCGACGCCGAGGCGCGGCAGAAGCGCGAAATCGAAACCATCCAGGCCCGCGAGCAGGCGGAAACCCTCAAGGTGCGCGAGGAAGAGCGCCTGAAGGCCGAGCAGGCGCGCATCCAGACCCAGCAGGAGCTGGACATCCGCGCCGAGAACCATCAGCGCGAAGTGGAAGTGGCCCAGCAGAATCGCCAGCGTGCCGTGGTCATCGAGGTGGAGAAGGTCACCCGCGCCAAGGATCTGGAAGTGGTCGCCCGCGAGCGCGAGGTCGAACTGCAGCGCATCGAGAAGGAAAAGGCGCTGGAAGAAGAGCGCAAGAACATCGCCGGGGTGATCCGCGAGCGCGTGGCGGTCGAGAAGACCGTGGCCCAGGAAGAAGAACGCATCAAGGAAGTGCGCGAAGTCTCCGAAGCCGAGCGCCTCAAGCAGGTCGCCGTGCTCAACGCCCAGGCCGAAGCCGAGCAGGAGCTGGTGCGTCAGGTCAAGCAGGCCGAAGCCGACGAGACTCGCTCCAAGCACAAGGCCGTGGAAATCAACAACCTGGCCCAGGCCGAACTGGAAGCCGCAGCCAAGAGCGCCGAGGCCAAGAAGAAACTGGCCGAAGGCATCGAAGCCGAGCGCGCTGCGCCGGGTCTGGCCGACGCCAAGGTGCGTGAAGTCACCGCCGCCGCCAAGGAGAAGGAAGGCCTCGCCGAGGCTCGCGTGCAGGCCGAGCGCCTGATCGCCGATGCCAAGGGCGAGCAGGAAAAAGGCCTGGCCGAAGCCCGTGTGCTGGAAGCCCAGGCGGCTGCCAAAGAGAAAGACGGCTTGGCCGAAGCCAAGGTGCTGGAAGAAAAACTCACTGCCCAGGCGCGTGGCGAAGAGCAACTGGGCCTGGCCAAGGCCAAGGCGACCAAGGAACAGGGTTCCGCCGAAGCCGCGATTCTGCTGGAGCGCCTGAGCGCCGAAGCCGAAGGTCTGGGCAAGAAATTCGGCGCGCTGGATTCGCTCAGCGACGCCGCGCGTGCCCACGAAGAGTTCCGCATGCAGCTGGAGAAGAGCTTCGAGGAGGCCATGGCCGCCATCGACGCCAACAAGGACATCGCCAAGGATCAGGCCGAGGTGCTGGCTGCGGCCATGTCCAAGGCGAAGATCGATATCGTCGGCGGCGAGGGCGATTTCTTCAACTCCTTCGCCAAGTCGCTGTCGGTGGGCAAGGCCATCGAAGGGGTGGTCGGCAAGAGCCCGGTGGTGCAGGACGTGATCTCCCGCCTGCTTGCTGGCAAGGCCGCGCCTGTCGCACCGGTGGTCGCACCGAACGCCGGCTCCGAGCAGGCCTGAGTGACCGGCCCGTAGGGTGGGCTTCAGCCCACCCAGTGGACAACGCACTTTTTGCCCACCACTGGCGACACGAGCGGTGGACAAAAAGAGCGTTTTCCACCCTACCGGCCACAGCATGCCGAGCCTTGTGGGAGGGGCTTTAGCCGCGAACCTCCCACGCATTTTCCAGACCCCTTGCCCTGCTGACCGGGCGAGGGTGCTCGATGCCGAATATCCAGGAAGAACACGATGTCGGACGCACAAACACAGGACGTATTGGACAAGGCCGTCGCCGAAGGCGGCGCCTACGAGGTGCTGCACAAGCGCCTGCAGGAGCAGGGCCAGCGCCTGCGCGCGCTGACCGAAACGCTCAACGGCCAGCGCCTGGCCGAGTTCGGCAGCAGCGCCATGGAAGCCATTGGCCGGGTGCGCATCCGCACCGAAAACAATTGCATCGCCCGCGATATCGTCCAGGTCGGTGATTGTTTGCTGTTCGGCTACAACGTGTTCATGGGCCTGAAGAAGGAAACCTCGGTCGCCGATGTGTTCTCCCTCTATCGCCTGGTCGAGGGTGCCGAAGGCTACGACGCCGAGCCGGTGCCGCTGGAGGGTTCATTCCTGGCGCAGGCCAGTTTCGTCGCCGATTTCAACGAGCTGTACACCTACTACAAGAACACCCGCCTGCTGCAACTGGCCATCCGCGACGGCAAGTTGCTGGCGAGCTTCCAGATCGGCGAGCGGGTCAGCGATATCCGCGTGTTCCGCTGGTCGATCTCCGTCGACGGGCGCGAGGTGCGTTACATCGACAACCGTGGCGAGCGCGATATCGCGCTGCCGGCGCCATTCGATTTCGAATGGCAGAAGACGTCCCGCGAGATGGTGGTCACCGGCCGCCATCCGCACATGAACATTCTCGACACCGTATTCGTCGAGACCATCGGCGGCGACCTCACCATCAAGGTCGAGAACAACACCCAGGATGGCCTGGGTATCTACCGCGAGCCGGTGGTGGACAAGACCCAGTCGCTGGACGATGCGCAGATCGAATACGCCCGCCTGGGCAGCCTGATCCTGCTGAAGATCCTGCCGTACCGCGAAGAGCAGTGGCGCTACCTGGTGTTCAACAGCCTGACCAGCAAGGTCGAGCGCATCGACGCCATCGGCCTGGCCTGCGTGCAGCTACCGGAAGACCACGGCATCATCTTCCCCGGCGGCTACTACCTGCAGAGCGGCGAGTACAAGACCTTCGAACAGCCCATGGGCGGCATGCGCTTCAAGCGCTCGGTACGCTCGCCCAACGGCGAGGATGTGCAGTACATCTTCTACCACCCGGAAGAAGGCCGCTCGGCGCTGTTCACCTACAACATGATCAACCGCCAGTTGCACAACCCGATCTTCGGCCACGGCTACGCGCGCCTGGAAGACGGGCGCATGGTGATCTTCTCCGCCGAGGGCAGCGAGCCGACCCGCATCCACCCGATGCAAATCTGGCAGACGCCGTTCGAAAGCGACGATTACGCCGCCCGCCAGCCGGCGCGCAGCGGCTTCTTCGGGCGCATCGGCAACGCCGAGCTGGTGCGTGGCGTATCCGACCTGCTGGGCCTCAGCCGCGAGATCGACAGTCGCGAAGTGTCGGTGGCGCGCTACACCCAGTTGTGCCAGAACACCCGGCGCTTGTTCGACGTCTACCACTGGCTGGGCGATGCCCAGTGCGCCGAGCTGGCGCCGCTGCTGCGCGAAGTGGCCGCCACTGGCGAGCTGGTACTCGATGAATTCGAGAAGGTCGAGAGCATCCGCCAGCAGTCCGCCCGTGCCATGGCCGAGGCCGAGACGCGGCAGAAGAGCCTGCTCTCCGGTCTGTTGGTGGATAGCTGGGACGAGGTGCAGCATTTCGTCGAAGCGCTCAACGCGATCAATGCCCAACGCGGCCAACTGCTGACCATCCGCGACTACCGCTACATCGACGTGGCGCGCATCGATGCCATGGAAGCCGAATTGCTCGAAGCGCAGGAGCGTGTGGCCACCGCCACCTCCGCCTTCCTCGCCAGCGACGCCGCGCTGCAACCCTACGTGCAGCGCCTCGGTGAACTGGACGGCCTGGCGCAGAAGGCCGAGAGCGTCACCCAACTGAACGAGCCGCTGGCCGAGATGCAGGCCATGGCCGGCAACCTCGACATGCTCTCCAGCCTGATGGCCTCGCTGAAGATCGACGACGCCACCCAGCGCACCGCCATCGTCGAGTCGATTTCCGAGGTCTACGCTCACCTCAACCAGGCCAAGGCGCGTGCCGAGCAACGGCGCAAGGGCCTGGGGTCGGCCGAGACGGTGGCGCAGTTCGGCGCCCAGTTCAAACTGTTCAGCCAGGGCATCACCAACGCCCTGGCGCTGGCGCAGGATCCGGAAAAGTGCGACGAGCAGTTGTCGCGCCTGCTGGTGCAGCTCGAAGAGCTGGAAAGCCAGTTCGGTGATCACGAAGAATTCCTCAGCGATATCCTCGGTAAGCGTGAAGAGCTGCTGGAAACCTTCGAGTCGCACAAGCAGAGCCTGCTCGACGACCGCCAGCGCCGCGCCCAGGGTGTGCTCGATGCTGCCCGGCGGATTCTCGACAGCCTGGGCCGGCGCACCGCGCGCCTGACCCAGATGGAGGAGCTCAACGCCTTCTTCGCCGCCGACCCGCTGATTCTCAAGCTGCGCGAGATGGCCGAGCGCCTGCGCGAGCTGAAAGACAGCGTCAAGGCCGATGATGTCGAGGCGCGTCTGAAGGCTGCCCGCGACCAGGCGGTGCGCGCCCTGCGCGACAAGAGCGAGCTGTTCGAGGAAGGCGGCAACGTCATCAAGCTCGGCCCGCGTCACCGCTTCAGCGTCAACACCCAGGAACTCGACCTGACCCTGATGCCGCGCGGTGATGCGCTGTATCTGCACCTGACCGGCACCGATTTCCTCGAACCGCTGCGCGATGAGACGCTGGATGGTCTGCGCGACTACTGGCAGGTATCGCTGGAGTCCGAGTCGCCCTCGCTGTACCGCGCCGAATACCTCGCCGGCCTGGTGCTCGACGCCGCCGTGGCGGGCCGCGAAGGCCTGACTCTGGACTTGCTCAAGACCCACCTGGCGCAGCCGGAAACCCTGACCCGCCTGATCCGCGACTTCGCCGCACCGCGCTACAAGGATGCCTATGAGAAGGGCATTCACGACCACGACGCCGCGTTGATCCTCACTCAATTGCTGCCGCTGCGCGAAAGCGCCGGGCTGTTGCGTTATGCACCGACTGCGCGGGGCTTCGCCGCGCTGTTCTGGAATCGCTGGGGGCAGGACATCGAGGCCGAGCTGTGGCCCGAGCGGGCGCGCAGCAGCCTGCACCTGCGCCAGTTGTTCGGCAGCGAGGACGGCGTGCAGCGCCTGCGCGAAGAGATCGATGCCGCCATGCAGCGCTTCCTCGCCCAGCACCCGCTGGCGGTGGACGCGGCGCAGCGCCAGGCGGCTGCGGCCTATCTGGTCGAGGAACTGGCGGCCAAGCCGATCGAATTCAGCTTCAGCAAGTACGCCCGGAAACTGCTCGACACCCTGCAGCAGCGCATGCAGGCCAGCCATGTCTGGGACGACTACCGCGCCGCGCTGGACAACCTGCGTGGCCGCCCGGTGCAGCGCTGGTCGCTGGCGCAGACCTGGTTCGACGGCCTGTGCGCGCAGGACGCCAGCATGGCCGAGCTGGCCGACTACGTGCCCGAGGCGATCGCCGTCAGCCTGCTGGATGACGACTTCCCCCGGCGTTTCACCGAGGTCGATCTGCGTTTCAGCGTCAGCGGCCTGCTCGGCGATCATCCGCGACTGCAGAATGGCAGCCTGCTGCTGGCCATCGACGATTACTTCGCGCGCCTGCAGCAGCACCTGGATCACTTCGTGCCGCAGTTGCAGCGCTACCAGGCGCTGCGCCAGGAAGTCATCAACCGCGAGCGCGATGCGCTGCGTCTGAGCGAATTCAAGCCACGGCCCTTGTCGTCGTTCGTGCGCAACAAGCTGATCAACGACGTGTACCTGGGCTTCATCGGCGACAACCTGGCCAAGCAGATGGGCACCGCCGGCGAGAACAAGCGCACCGACCTGATGGGCCTGCTGATGCTCATCTCGCCGCCCGGCTACGGCAAGACCACCCTGATGGAATACGTGGCGCACCGCCTCGGCCTGATCTTCATGAAGGTCAACGGCCCTGCACTGGGTCACGAGGTGCGCTCCATCGACCCGGCGCAGGCGCCGGACGCCACCTCGCGCCAGGAGCTGGAAAAGCTCAACCTGGCGCTGGAAATGGGCAACAACGTGATGCTCTATGTCGATGATATCCAGCACACCCATCCCGAGTTCCTGCAGAAGTTCATCTCGCTGTGCGACGGCACGCGGCGCATCGAAGGCGTGTGGAAGGGCAAGACCAAAACCTACGACATGCGCGGCAAGAAGTTCTGCGTGGTGATGAGCGGCAACCCGTACACCGAGTCCGGCGACGTGTTCAAGATTCCCGACATGCTCGCCAACCGCGCCGACATCTACAACCTCGGCGACACCCTGGGCGGCATGCAGGAGGCTTTCGCGCTGAGCTACATCGAGAACAGCCTGACCTCCAACCCGGTGCTGGCGCCGCTGGCCACCCGCGACATGGCCGACGTCTACCGTTTCGTCGCCAAGGCCGAGGGCAAGCCGTTCTCCGCCAACGAGCTGAGCCACACCTACAGCGCCGCCGAGATCAACGAGATCAGCTCGACCCTGCAGCGTCTGATGCAGGTGCGCGACGTGGTTGGTCGGGTCAACCAGCAGTACATCGTCAGCGCCGCGCAGGCCGACAGCTACCGTACCGAGCCACCGTTCAAGCTGCAGGGCAGCTACCGCAACATGAACAAGATGGCGGAGAAGATCAGCGCGGTGATGAACGATGCCGAGCTGCTGCAACTGATCGCTGACCACTATCAGGGCGAGTCGCAACTGCTCACCACCGGTGCCGAAGAGAACCTGCTCAAGCTCGCCGAGCTGCGCGGCAATCAGACGCCCGAGCAGGCCGAGCGCTGGGCGCAGATCAAGCGCGACTTCATGCGCAACAAGGCCATGGGCGGCAGCGACAGCGATGTCGGTGGACGTGTGGTTGCCCAGCTCAACGACCTGGTGGAAAGCGTGCGCGGTCTGGGTGCTGGCAGCAAGCCGGCCAGCGCGGCGCCGAGCATTCCCTGGGAACAGTTGCTGGTCGGGCTGGATAATCTCGGCAAGCTGCGCCCGCAGGTAGAGGTGGTTGCGCCGCCGCAGCCGGGCACGCAAAAATTGCTCGAAAGCCTGGCCGATAGCCTGGAAAACAGCTTCCTGCCGCTGATCAAGGCGATGGACAAGAAGATCGACATCGATTTGCGCACCCACAACCGCATGCTGGAAATCTCCACGCAACTGCGTGACCTCGGCACGTTGCTCGGTCAGGAGCAGCGCGGCGATGTTGCGGACGACGAGGCGCCGTGAGGCGAGGCTGGCTGGTTGAGCTGCGTCCGCTGCTGTTCATCAGCGGCGCGATGCTGCTGATACAACTGGCCAACAGCGCCCTGGGCGGTGCCCTGAACGTCTGGGGGCTGGTGCCTCGGCATATCGAGGCGCTGCCCGGCATTCTCTTCGCGCCCTGGCTACATGGCAGTTGGGCGCATCTGCTCAGCAACCTCAGCGGCTTGCTGGTGCTCGGCAGCCTGGTGCTGCTGCGCTCGCGCCGCGATTTCTTCTACGCCAGCGCCTTCATCATCCTCGGCAGCGGGGTGCTGGTCTGGCTGTTCGGTCGTACCGGCCTGCACGTCGGCGCCAGTGGCTGGCTGTTCGGCTTCTGGGGGCTGTTGCTGGCGCGGGCCTGGTTCGAACGCAGCCTGCTCGACCTGCTGCTGGCGGTGCTGGTGTTCTTCCTCTACGGCGGCTGGTTCTTCGGCTTGCTGCCGCGTGCTGGCGTTTCCTTCGAATACCACCTGGCTGGGGCTTTCTGCGGTGTGTTGTACGCCGCCTTGAGCCGCCGCCGTCTCAAACGATAAAAGGGATTTTTCATGGACTTCAATCGCCTCGACCAGCAACTGCGTGACAGCCTCGCTGACCTGCGCCTGAGCAACGAGGAACGCGACGAGTTGCGCCAACTGGGCAGCGAGTTGAGCAGCGATCAGGTGCGCTTCATGCGTAATCGCGCCTTCGCCCTGGCCCGTGAACTGATGCAGGATCCGGCCAATGTCGAACCGGCGCTGAAATGGCTGGAGCAGGTCATCAAGACCCTCGACAGCGTTGGCAGTGCGCCACGCGTGGAGCATGCCACGGCACACTTCAGCCCCGGCGAGAGCTGCCGGCGCCAGATCCGCGAGCTGTGCCGCCAGGCGCGCAAGAGTGTGGAAATCTGCGTCTACACCATCTCCGACGATCAGCTCAGTGAAGAAGTGCTGGCGTGCCATGAGCGCGGCATCGCCGTGCGCGTGATCACCGACAACGAAAAACAGTTCGACGTCGGCAGCGATATTCAGTGGTTGCGCGACAAGGGCGTGCCGCTGCGCATCGACGCCGGCCCCTTCCACATGCACCACAAATTTGCCCTGTTCGATGGGCGCCTGCTGCTCAACGGCAGCTTCAACTGGACACGTAGCGCCAGCACCAGCAACGAGGAAAACCTGTTGGTGATCGATCACCCGCAACTGGTTGCGGCCTACAGCCGTGAATTCGAGTCGCTGTGGGCGCGATACGCAGGTAACTGATGAGCCAAATTCACGCCCGCCAACTGCTCGGCTTCTATCGCAGCTGCTACCTGGCCGACAGCCGCGACCTGGATCTGGACAACCTGAGCAAGCTGCCCGCCAATCGCTGGGCCTGGCTCGATGGGCGTGAGGAACTGGCCAGTGGCGGTATGCCGCTGTTGCCGTTGTCTGCCGAGCTGGGCCGTAACCTGGCCGAGGCGCAGGCGCTGTATCAACGCGAGCTGCAACTGGTCTACGGCGTGCTGCCGATCTGTGGCCGGCTGCAGCTGGAAAGCGGGGCCTCGCAGGCGATCTGTGGCCCGTTGTTCTATTACGAGGCCAACCTGCAGGCGACAGCCGACGGGCAGAGCCAGATGCTCGCCATCGACGTGCAGCGCGCCCATGGCAATTGGCGCTTGTTGCGCCGTCTGTTCGATGAGAACGGCAGTGATAGCCTCGACGGGCTGCCGCTGCCGACAGGCCCACTCGATGATGCCTCTCTGGGGCAGTTGCTGGCCTGGGTAGAGCGCAATACGCAGGTGGGTGACGTCAGTGAGGCGGCGGGTTTCCCGCAATTGGCAGATGTCGAGACCTTGGCCAAGGCTCAGCGTCGCCGCAGCCTGTCGCTGCAGGCCGGCGCCTTCGTCGCGCTGGTGCCGCGCGGCAGTGGCAGTCGCGGCATTGCCCATGAGCTGCAACTGCTGCAGGAGGCCGAGCAGCTTTCGCCGGCCTTGTTGCAGTTGCTCGGTGAAGCGCCAGCGGTGCCGCCCACGGGCTCGATCAGTACGCCGCAGCGCCTGCCTGCGCAGCTCAGCGCGGCGCAATGCCGGGCGCTGGCCAATGCCGCGCGTTATCCGCTAAGCCAGATTTCCGGCCCGCCCGGCACCGGCAAGAGCTACAGCCTGGCCGCGCTGGCGCTGGATCGTTACCTGCAGGGCGAGACGGTACTGCTGGTCAGCCGCAGTGCCCAGGCGGTGCGCGTGATCGCGCACAAGCTGCGCGAAGATTTCGGCCTGCGTGACGGCGTGCTCGAAGGCGATGGCCACAGCCTGCGCCAGGCCCTGCGCGAGCGGCTGCAGCGTATGCTGCAGGGCGAGATTGCCGAGGTATCCGAACCGCTCGAGGCACGTCAACGCAGCGAACTGGAGGTGCTGACTCAGGCCGAAGTGCGCCTGTCGGCTGATTTTCGTCGTCGCTGCGAGCAGGCCGTGCGCTGGAGCCGCCTGCTGCTGCGTGCCGAACGTGGCAGCCTGGCTTTCTGGCAGCGCTGGTTGCAGGTGCCCTGGGTGCGCAAACGTATCGGCAGCAGTGTGCGCCCCTGGGCATTGCTGGATGAGTTGCGCGATTGCCAGCAGCGCCGTCAGTCGCTCAGCCGTGAGCACCTCAACAGCCATCGCAGCCTGGCGCTCAAGCGCCTGCTGATGACCGACCGTGGGCTGTTCGTGCGCTACAACCAAGCCATTCGCGCGCGCAATTCGCAGCGCCAACTGGCGCTGTTCGAGGATATCGACCCGGCGCGCCTGCTCGCTGCTTTCCCGATCTGGGTGGTGACGCTGGACGAGCTGCATCGGCTGCTGCCGCTGCGCCCGCAGCTGTTCGACGTGATGGTGATGGACGAGGCGACCCAGTGCGATATTGCTTCGGCGCTACCGGCTTTCCAACGCTGCAAGCGCGCCGTGGTGACCGGCGATGCACGTCAGTTGCGGCACATTTCCTTTCTCTCCCGTGTGCGCGAAACGCAACTGTTGCAACGCGCCGGCCTGCAGGCCGAGGCGCGCGAGGCCTGGAGTTATCGTGACAACAGCGTGCTGGATCTGGTCGGCCTGCAACTGGCCAGCCAGGACGCCGTGGTGTTTCTCGACGAACACTTTCGCAGCCGCCCGGCGCTGATTCGCTTCAGCAACGAGTTGTTCTACGGCCAGCGCCTGCGGGTGATGAAGGAGCGCCCGGGCGGTGAGGCCTGCGACAGTCTGCAATTGCTGCGCATCGACGGCCAGCGTGGGCGCAATGGGGTCAACGAAGCAGAGGTGGAGCGCGTGCTGGCGCTGATCACCGCGCACCTGGCCGAGTACCAGGGCAGCCCGCTCAAACCCAGCATCGGTGTGCTGTCACCGTTCCGTGATCAGGTCGAACGCATCCGCACGCGTATCGGCGAAACCCTGCCGCTGGAACGATTGCGCGAGTTCCGCCTGCTGGTGGACACGCCTTATGGCTTCCAAGGCGAGGAGCGCGATCTGATGATCCTCAGTTTCGCCATCGATAGAGAATCGAGCCAGGCTGCGGCCTACCTGAATCGCGCCGACCTGTTCAACGTCGCCATCACCCGCGCCCGCGAGCGCCAGGTGCTGCTGTTCAGCGGTGATGAGCACCAGTTGCCGGCTACGCACCTGCTGCGCCGTTATCTGGAGTACCTCGAAAAACCCGGCGCCGTCTGGCAACCCGGCGCCACCGACGCGGCGCGGCAGACCCTGTGCGAAGCGCTGCAGGCCGAGGGCGTCAGCGTCTGGAACCATTATCCGCTGGCTGGCCAGGTGCTGGATCTGTTCTGCCGCCGTGGCGACAAATGCCTGGCCATCGACCTGATCGGTTTTCCGGGGGAGGGCGAGGGCTTCCTCGAACTGGAGCGCTACCTGGTGCTGACGCGCGCCGGCCTGGAAACCCTGCCGTTGAGCTATGGCCTCTGGCACGAGGCGCCGCAGCAGGTGTTGGAGGCCGTATTGGCAAGGCTTTGACCGTGTTCCCGGGGCCGCTTTCAGCTATCGTACAGGCCATGTCTGGTAAGTCAGGAAGGCTTACTGAAAAGCTTCGGAAATTCTTCGATGTTGATGTTGCAGTTGCACCTGCCCACCCTGTTAGTCGCCAGCACTGCGGTCATCAGCTTGTGCGGGGTGTTGTTGATCTTCAGCTGGTCGCAGGGGCGTCAGCAGCGGGCCCTGTTATGGACGGGCGCGATGATGCTGTTGGCCGCCCTGGGGCTGGTGCTCAATGCCCTGCGCGGGGGCAGCTTCGATTGGGTGCCCATCGTGCTGGGCAATATCGTGCTGCTGCTGTGCATTGCCATGAACTGGTCGGTGATCCGCGTATTTTGCGGTCGTGCGCCGATCTATACCGGGGTCTGCGCAGGCGCCGCATGTTGGGCGCTGCTGTGTCTGTGGCCGACCTTCTATACCAGTCTGGCGGCGCGGGTCGCCGTGCATACCCTGATCGCCAGCCTGTATCTGCTGGCTGCGCTGGTTGAGCTCTGGCGGGCCCGGCGCACGCTCGAGGTGTCGGTGGTGCCCATGGCAGTGCTTGTCGGCCTGCACCTGATGTTTCTGCTGGCGCGCATGTTCCTTGGCCCCGGCGTGACCGGCTATGGCGATATTCAGTCGAATCCGCTGTTCACGCTCGTGTTGATCGAAAGCATGCTGTACGCCGTCGGTATCGCCTTCATGTTGTTGTCGATGGTCAAGGAGCGTGCTGAAAAGCAATACCGCCGGGCCGCTTATTCCGATGAGTTGACCGGAGTCGGCAATCGGCGGGCCTTCTTCGAAGCGGGCGAGCGCCTGCTCAGCCTGTGTCAGCGTCAGCGCCGCCCCGTGGCGCTGCTGTCCTTCGACCTGGATCATTTCAAGGCGATCAACGATGAGCTTGGCCACCAGGAAGGCGACCGGGTGCTCAAGGCCTTTGCTTCCGGTGTTGCGCAGAATCTGCGCCGTAGCGACGTATTCGGGCGTATCGGTGGCGAAGAGTTCGCCTGCCTGATCGACGGCAGTGGTACCGATGCCCTGGCGCTGGCCGAGCGTATTCGTGTCGGCTTCTCCGCGCTGGCGCCCAAGGGTCGCGAACAGAGCGTGAGTATCGGCCTGGTGGCGATGGAGTGGGGCACCTATGACCTGCAGTATCTGCTGAATCTGGCTGACAAGGCGTTGTACCAGGCCAAACGCGACGGGCGTAACCGCGTGGAACTGTACCGAGGGGATGCTGGCGGCTCAGCGGGCGGGGCAGAGGTGCGCTAATCGCGGTAGACTTGCCGCCTTACCGACCCGTCAAGAAGCCCGCCATGGCCCTGCCATCGACCACCTACAAAATCGAACTGAACCTCACCGACATGGATCGCAGCGTCTACGAGAACCTGCGTTTCACCGTCGCTCGTCACCCGTCCGAGACCGAAGAACGCCTGGCCGCAAGGCTGATCGCCTATGCGCTGTTCTACCACGAGCAACTGGCGTTCGGCCGCGGCCTGTCGGATGTCGACGAGCCAGCGTTGTGGGAAAAGAGCCTCGACGATCGCGTGCTGCACTGGATCGAGGTCGGCCAGCCTGACAGCGAGCGCATCACCTGGTGCTCGCGGCGTACCGAGAAGTTCAGCCTGGTGGCCTACGGCAACCTGCGCGTGTGGCAGACCAAGTGCCTCGACCCGGTGCGCAGCCTGAAAAACATTAATGTGGTTGGCCTGGGCCAGGAGGCGCTGGCCGACCTGGCGCTGGACATGCCGCGTTCGCTGTCCTGGAGCGTGATGATCAGCGATGGCGAGCTGTTCGTCACCGACGAGCGTGGTCAGCACGAGATTCCGCTGGAGTGGCTGGCCGGCCAGCGTTGAAGCCGTAGGGCGGGTGCAACCCGCCGGATCACCTGTGGCGGGTTGCACCCGCCCTACACGAAAAGACTCAAGATGCGTATCGAAGCCCGTCCCCTACCTGCACAACTGCCCGACCTGGGTAACCTGCCGCCGCTGCTCACCCGTCTCTACGCCGCTCGTGGCGTGCAGTCCGCCGAGGAGCTGGACAAGGGGCTGGCGCGGCTGATTCCGTACCAGCAGCTCAAGGGCATCGATGCGGCGGTCGAACTGCTGGTCGCGGCGCTCGAGCAGCGTCAGCGCATCCTCATCGTCGGTGACTTCGACGCGGACGGCGCCACGGCCAGTACGGTCGGTGTGCTCGGCCTGCGCCTGCTGGGCGCCGCGCATGTCGATTACCTGGTGCCCAACCGTTTCGAGTATGGCTATGGCCTGACCCCGGAAATCGTCGCCGTCGCTCTCGAACGCCAGCCCGATCTGCTGCTGACCGTGGACAACGGCATCTCCAGCGTCGATGGCGTGGCGGCGGCCAAGGCCGCTGGGCTGACGGTACTGGTCACCGACCATCACCTGCCGGGGCCGGAGCTGCCGGCCGCCGATGCCATCGTCAACCCCAATCAGCCGGGCTGCGAGTTCCCCAGCAAGTCCATGGCCGGCGTTGGGGTGATGTTCTATGTGCTGCTGGCGCTGCGTGCGCGGCTGCGTGAGAGCAACTGGTTCGCCAGCCGTGCAGAGCCGAATCTGGGCGAGCTGCTCGACCTGGTAGCGCTGGGCAGTGTCGCCGACGTGGTGCCGCTGGATGCCAACAACCGCATCCTGGTGCACCAGGGGCTGGCGCGTATCCGTGCAGGCCGGGCGCGGCCTGGGTTGCGGGCGATTCTCGAAGTCGCCGGGCGTGATCATAAGCGCATCACCTCTACCGACCTGGGCTTCATCCTCGGGCCACGCCTGAACGCGGCCGGGCGTCTTGACGACATGAGCTTAGGGATAGAATGCCTGCTCTGCGACGACGAGGCGCTGGCCCGCGACATGGCGGTGCAGCTCGATCAACTCAATCAGGATCGCAAGGCCATCGAGCAGGGCATGCAACGCGAGGCGCTGGCCCAGCTCAAGGATCTGTCGATCGAGGACATGCCGTTCGGCCTGTGCCTGTTCGAGTCGGACTGGCACCAGGGGGTGATCGGCATTCTCGCTTCGCGCCTGAAGGAGCGTTACCACCGCCCGGCCATCGCCTTCGCCGATGCCGGTGAGGGCATGCTCAAGGGCTCGGCGCGTTCGGTGCCGGGGCTGCATATCCGTGATGCGCTGGACGCGGTTGCAGCCAAGCATCCGGGGCTGATCAGCAAGTTTGGCGGGCATGCCATGGCCGCCGGCCTGTCGTTGCCGCAGGCCAACTTCGGCGCCTTCGCCGCGGCTTTCGATGCCGAAGTGCGCCGCCAGCTCAGCGAGGACGACCTGACCGGCCGGCTGCTCTCCGATGGTCAGCTCGATGCCACCGAGTTTCACCTGGAACTGGCTCGCGCTCTGCGCAACGCCGGGCCCTGGGGCCAGCATTTCCCCGAGCCGCTGTTCCATGGCGTGTTTCAGGTCATCAATCAGCGCGTGGTCGGTGAGCGCCATCTGAAACTGGTGCT
Source organism: Pseudomonas sp. FG29 (assembly GCF_057809355.1). Classification (NCBI taxonomy): domain Bacteria; kingdom Pseudomonadati; phylum Pseudomonadota; class Gammaproteobacteria; order Pseudomonadales; family Pseudomonadaceae; genus Pseudomonas; species Pseudomonas sp. FG29. The sequence continues at coordinate 185,360 of NZ_JBMDJU010000001.1, forward strand.
CAAGACCGAGTGCGGCAGCGTGCAGCTTGACGGCATCGCCTTCAACATCGACCGCGAGGTTTGGCCGAACCCGACGGTGCGCTGGGCCGAGCTGGCCTACAAACTCGACCTCAACGAGTTCCGTGGCAACGAGACCGTGCAACTGATGGTGGCGCATATCGCTCCGCGCTGACGCAGGGCAGTGCATTAGCTAATCCGCCAATGTGGCCAGCACGTGACGCAGGCGTTCGCGGTTTTCCGGCGAGCAGGGCAGTATCGGCGCGCGTACCTCCTCGTGGGTCAGTTCCAGCAAGGCCAGGGCCGCCTTCACGGCTGCCGGATTGGCTTCGCTGAACGCCGCCTGCATCCAGGGCAGCAACCGGTAGTGCAACTGCCGAGCGCCCTGCAGATCGCCTTGCGCCACACGCTGCTGCATCTCCACGTAAAGATCGGCGCGAATATGCGCCGAGGCCGAGATGGCCCCCGCGCCACCCAGGCACAGGGTGCTGAAAATCTGCACGTCCTCGCCGGCCAGCACCTGCACCTGGCCATCGGCGATCAACGCCATGGTGGTTTCGGCATCGCCGGCGCAGTCCTTGATGGCCTGGATATTGGGATGGCGGACGATGCGGCGCAGCGTCTCGCGCTCGATACGCACGCCGGTGCGGTAGGGAATGTCGTAGAGCACCAGCGGCACCTCGGCGGCGTCGGCCAGGGTGGTGAAGAAGTGCTCCAATCCTGCCTGCGACGGGCGGATGTAGTAGGGCGCCGGCACCAGCAGACCGGCCAGCGGGCGGCGCTGGATTTCCCGCTGCAGGTCGAGCAATGCATTCAACTGGTTGCCGGCCAGGCCCATGATCACGCGCTCGGCGGGGACGCGCTGGAGCACGGCATCCAGCACCGCCAGTTGCTCGCTATGGCTGAGTGCTGCTGCCTCGCCGGTGGTGCCACAGACCACGAAACCCGCGACACCATCCTCCAGCAGTTTGGCCGTCAGCCGGTCGAGGCTGGCGAAATCGATCTCGCCGTTGTGAAAGGGGGTGACCAGCGCCACCCAGATACCTTGAAAAGCGGACATGCGAAAAACTCCGTGCGACTGACCGTCTGGGTCGCCGTCAGGGAGGGTGCGGGATACGAGCGGGAGGGGGAGATGCAACCTGGCGCTTGTCCTGTCAGCCCATCTGACGGGACAGCGCCCCGGTCAAATGAGCGACTGTTTCTTGGATTTCTTGGCAACGACGACGCACGCGCACTGGCAGGCAGTGAAGCCTGGGAGCAGTGGTGGGTGGTCGAAGGTGGCGTACATGGGCGGCCCGTTGCCTGAATCGTTCGGCGATGGTGCTTGGCCTGGCGTGAGGCTGTCAAGCACGGGGCGGTTTGCCCCGTGCCGGACAGCGGCTGATCAGTGCTTGAACATCACATGGCGAATGGCGGTGTAGTCCTCCAGGCCGTACATCGACATGTCCTTGCCGTAGCCAGAGCGCTTGACGCCGCCGTGGGGCATTTCGCTGACCAGCATGAAGTGCGTGTTGACCCAGGTGCAGCCGTATTGCAGACGTGCGGCCAGGCGATGGGCACGGCCCACGTCGCGCGTCCACACCGAGCTGGCCAGGCCGTAGCTGGAATCGTTGGCCCAGCCCAGCACCTGCGCTTCGTCGTCGAAGGCGGTGATCGAGATCACCGGGCCGAACACTTCGCGCTGGACGATCTCGTCATCCTGGCGGGCACCGGCCAGCACGGTCGGCTCGAAGAAGAAGCCGGGCCGTGCGGCACGCTGGCCGCCGGTGACCACACGGATGTGCGGCAGCGCCTTGGCGCGTTCGACGAAGCCTTCGACGCGCTGCAGGTGCTGCTCGGTGATCAGCGGGCCAAGCTCGACGCCGTCCTCGTCCTGCAGGCCCATCTTCAGCGAACCGACCGCTTCGCCAAGGCGGCGCACCACTTCGTCGTAGACGCCTTGCTGCACGTACAGGCGGCAGGCGGCGGTGCAGTCCTGGCCGGCGTTGTAGAAGCCGAAGCTGCGGATGCCGTCGACCACCGCGTCGATGTCGGCATCGTCGAACACCAGCACCGGCGCCTTGCCGCCCAGTTCCATGTGCATGCGTTTCACGCTGTCGGCGGTGCCAGCGATGATCCGCGAGCCGGTGGGGATCGAGCCGGTGAGCGAAACCATGCGCACCTTGTCGTGGGTCACCAGGGGCTCGCCGACGCTCGGGCCGCGGCCGAAGACGATGTTGACCACGCCTGCGGGGAAGATGCCGGCGATGATCCCGCCCAGGCGCAGGGCGCTCAGCGGCGTCTGTTCGGAGGGCTTGAGCACCACGGTGTTGCCGGCGGCCAGGGCCGGGGCGAGTTTCCACGCGGCCATCATCAGCGGGTAGTTCCACGGGGCGATGGATGCGACCACGCCAACCGGATCGCGGCGGATCATCGAGGTATGGCCGGGCAGGTATTCGCCTGCCGCCGAGCCCTGCAGGCAGCGCGCGGCGCCGGCGAAGAAGCGGAACACGTCGGCGATGGCCGGCAACTCGTCGCCACGGGCGGCGGCATAGGGCTTGCCGCAGTTCTGCGATTCCAGCCGAGCCAGTTCGTCGGCGTTGGCATCAATGGCGTCGGCCAGGGCCAGCAACAGCGCCGAGCGCTGGCCGGGCGTGGTCTGCGACCAGGACTCGAAGGCGGCATCGGCGGCGCGCACGGCGGCGTCGACCTGTTCGGCAGTGGCTTCGGCGATGTGTACCAGGGGCGTGCCCAGCGACGGGTTGAGCACGGCCTGGGCCTCGCCCTGGCCGGCGACCAGTTCACCGTTGATCAGCAGATGGGTTTGCATGAATGGAACCTCGCTAGGGGATGGTCGATGGGAAAGGCGGGGTCACTTGCCGCTGCCGGCAACGCCCTCGCTGTCCTTGGTCAGGTAGTAGGCGCCGAGGATCGGCAGCATGGTCACCAGCATCACGGCCATGGCCACCACGTTGGTCACCGGCACGTCGCGCGGGCGTGACAACTGGTTGAGCAGCCACAGCGGCAGGGTGCGCTCGTGGCCGGCGGTGAAGGTGGTGACGATGATCTCGTCGAACGACAGGGCGAAGGCCAGCATGCCGCCAGCCAGAAGCGCCGAGGCGAGGTTGGGCAGGACGATGTAACGGAAGGTCTGCCAGCCGTCGGCACCCAGATCCATGCTGGCCTCGATCAGGCTCTGGCTGGTGCGGCGAAAACGGGCGATGACGTTGTTGTAGACGATCACCACGCAGAAGGTGGCGTGGCCGATGACGATGGTGAGGATGCCGGGCTCGATGCCGAAGGTCTTGAACGCGGCGAGCAGGGCGATGCCGGTGATGATGCCGGGCAGAGCGATTGGCAGGATCAGCATCATCGAGATGCTCTCCTTGCCGAAGAAGTCGCGCCGGTACAGCGCGGCAGCGGCCAGGGTACCGAGCAGCAGGGCGATGGTGGTGGCAATGGCCGCCACCTGCAGCGACAGCTTGATCGCCTCGAGCACGTCGGCGCGGGCCAAGGCCACGGCGAACCAGTCCAGAGTCAGCCCCTTGGGTGGGAAGCTGAAGCCGGCGCTCTCGGTGTTGAAGGCGTAGAGGAAGATGATCAGGATCGGGAAATGCAGGAACAGCAGCCCGCCCCAGGCGGCCAGCTTCAATCCCCAGGATGCGCGCTCAGAGTGCATCGAAGGCTCCCAGACGTTTGACGATGGACAGGTAGACGGCGATCAGCACGATTGGCACCAGGGTGAAGGCGGCGGCCATCGGCATGTTGCCGATCGAGCCCTGCTGCGAATACACCATGTTGCCGATGAAGAAGCCGGGCGGGCCGACCAGTTGCGGGACGATGAAGTCGCCGAGGGTCAGGCTGAAGGTGAAGATCGAGCCGGCGGCGATGCCGGGGATCGACAGCGGCAGGATCACCTGGGCGAAGGTTTGCAGCGGTCGCGCACCCAGGTCGGCCGAGGCCTGCAGTAGCGACGGCGGCAGGCGTTCCAGGGAGGCCTGGATCGGCAGGATCATGAACGGCAGCCAGATGTAGACGAACACCAGAAAGCGCCCGAAATGCGAGGTGGACAGCGTGTTGCCGCCCACACCCGGCGTCGCCAGCAGCAGGTTCAGCAGTGGCTCCAGGCCCAGGTGCTGGACGAACCACATGGCCACGCCACCCTTGGCCAGCAGCAGCGTCCAGGCATAGGCCTTGACGATGTAGCTGGCCCACATCGGCAGCATCACCGCGATGTAGAAGAACGCCTTGATCCGGCCCGTGGTGTAGCGCGCCATGTAGTAGGCGATGGGGAAGGCCAGCAGGGCGCTGGCCAGGGTGACCGCCACGGCCATGCTCAGGGTGCGCAGGATGATGTCGAAGTTGGCCGGTTGGAACAGCGCGGCGAAGTTGCCCAGCGTCAGATCCGGGGTGACCGTCATGCTGAAGTCGTCGAAGGTGTAGAAGCCCTGCCACAGCAGGGTCAGCAACGAACCCAGGTAGATCGCGCCAAACCACAGCAGCGGCGGAATCAGCAGCAGGGACAGGTAGAGCGTCGGCTTGCGGTAGAGCAGGTCGGCCAGGCGGTGCAGCAGGCCGCCTCCGCTCGGGAGTGTGCTGGTCCTCATCTCAGGCCTCCTCGCGCAGGGCGACCATGGCCCCGCGCGACCAGCGCACCTGCACCGTCTGGCCGACCTGGGGCGAGGTGGCGCTGGCCTGCCACTGGCTGTTGGCCTGGCTGACAGCGAAGTTCTGCCCGTTGTCCAGGCGAATCTCGTAGCGTGTGGCGGCGCCCTGATACTGGATATCGTGCAGCAGGCCGTTGATCTCCAGCTCGTCGCTGGCCAGTGCCTCGCCAGCGGCCAGGCGCGTGTGCTCGGGGCGGATCGACAGCGGTCGCGCACTGCCGGCCAGGCGCTGCGCCAGCTCGCCGCGCAGCACGTTGGAGGTGCCGACGAACTCGGCGACGAAGGCCGTGGCCGGCTGCATGTAGAGGTTGCGCGGGGTGTCCACCTGTTCGATGCGACCCTTGTTGAACACGGCCACGCGGTCGGACATCGACAGCGCCTCGCCCTGATCATGGGTGACGAAAATGAAGGTGATGCCGAGCTGGCGCTGCAGCTTCTTCAGCTCGCTCTGCATCTGCTCGCGCAGCTTCAGATCGAGCGCGCCCAGCGGCTCGTCGAGCAGCAGCACGCGCGGGCGGTTGACCAGGGCGCGGGCCAGGGCCACGCGCTGGCGCTGACCGCCGGACATGGCCGCCGGCTTGCGTCCACCGAAACCGGCCAGGGCGACCATGGCCAGTGCTTCCTCGGCGCGGGCATGGCGCTCGGCCCTGGCCACGCCCTTGACCTTGAGGCCGTAGGCGACGTTGTCCAGCACGCTCATGTGCGGGAACAGCGCGTAGTCCTGGAACACGGTGTTGACGTCACGCCGGTAGGGCGCAAGGCCGGCGGCTTCCTCGCCGTGAATGCGGATCGAGCCGCTGCTGGGCTGCTCGAAGCCGGCGATCAGGCGCAGGCAGGTGGTCTTGCCCGAGCCCGAAGGGCCGAGCATGGAAAAGAATTCGCCGTCCTGGATGTCGATGGACACCCGGTCGACGGCCTTGACCTCGCCGAACACGCGGGAGACATCGGTGAATTGCACTGCAAGGGTCATCTTCAACACTCCAGGAGAAAAACAGCCCACCACCGGCCCGGCCGGTTTGCCGACACGAGACGGGAGAGTCGGTGGTGGGTGTGCGGCGGTAAAGCTGTGGAAGGGGTTACCAAACCATCAGGTTTTGAACGTCGTCCTGGCTGTGTCGCGAGCGAGCCTCAGCCGTGTCCGGCCAGCGCGCAGAAACCGCAGCGTACTGGCGTACGTGAGGATTCCGAGCACTGCCGGGCGCTGACCAGGCTTGCGCAGCAGCCGCCAGGACGGCGTTCAGCGACCGCCCATGATGGCGATGTAGTCCTGAGTCCAGCGGCTGTAGGGCACGTACTTGCCACCCTCGGCCTGCGGGGTTTTCCAGAAGGCGATCTTGTCGAAGTTGTCGAAGCCGTTGACCTTGCAGCCCTCGGCGCCGAGCAGCTCGTTGCCCTGGCAGGCCGCCGGCACGGCGGGCAGGGAGCCGAACCAGGCGGCCACGTCGCCCTGCACCTTGTTCTCCAGCGACCAGTTCATCCACTTGTAGGCACACACCGGGTGCTTGGCCTCGGCATGCAGCATGGTGGTGTCGGCCCAGCCGGTGGCGCCCTCGCTGGGCACGGTGGAAGCGATCGGCTGTTTCTCCAGTTGCAGGGCATTGACCTGGTACGGCCAGGCGCTGGAGGCGACCACGCCTTCGTTCTTGAAGTCGTTCATCTGCACGGTCACGTCGTGCCAGTAGCGGTGGATCAGCGGCTGCTGCTGGCGCAGCAGGGCTAGCACGGCTGCGTACTGCTCCTCGGTCAGCAGGTAGGGATCGTCGATGCCCAGCTCGGGCTTGTGCGCCTTGAGGTAGAGCGCGGCATCGGCGATGTAGATGGGGCCGTCATAGGCCTGTACACGGCCCTTGTTGGGCTTGCCGTCGGCCAGGGTCTGGGCCTCGAACAGCACGTTCCAGCTGGTGGGCGCCTGCTTGAAGACGTTGGTGTTGTACATCAGCACGTTCGGCCCCCACTGGTAGGGCGTGCCGTAGTGTTGCCCGGCGACGGTGTGCCAGGGGGCATTCTTCAGGCGCTCGTCGACCTTGCTCCAGTTGGGGATCAGGTCGGTGTTGATCGGCTGCACGCGCTTGCCGGCGACCAGGCGCAGCGAGGCATCGCCGGAGGCGGTGACCAGGTCGTAGCCGCCCTTGGCCATCAGGCTGACCATTTCGTCCGAGGTGGCGGCGGTCTTGACGTTGACCTGGCAGCCCGACTCCTGTTCGAAGGCGGTCACCCAGTCATAGCCCTTGTCGGTCTCGCCACGCTCGATGTAGCCGGGCCAGGCGATGATGTCGAGCTGACCCTCAGGCTTGCCCAGGGCGGTCAGCGGTTCGGCGGCCTGCACGGCACAAACGGTCAGCAGGGCGGTGGTCAGGGCGCTTAGTGCGGCGGTTCTGTGCGCGGACATCGTGTTTCCCTCTTTATTGGACATCGTTGTAGGGGCAGTGAAATGTCGTCGGCGCTGCCGCCGGCGTTGATCAGTCTAGTTGTTGTCCGTGGCGCACCATGATGTGGCGCGCCACGCTGTAGTCGTGTAGCGAATCGCTGGACAGATCCTTGCCGTAGCCGGAGCGTTTCAGGCCGCCGTGGGGCATCTCGCTGGTCAGCATGAAATGGGTGTTGATCCAGGTACAGCCGTACTGCAGGCGCCCGGCAAGCTGGAAAGCCTTGTCCAGGTCGCGCGTCCACACCGAGCTGGCCAGGCCGTATTCGGAGTCGTTGGCCCAGTCCAGCGCCTGGCTGGGTTCGTCGAAGCGGGTGACGGTCACCACCGGGCCGAACACCTCGCGCTGGACGATCTCGTCGCTCTGCCGGCAGCCGGCCAGCAGGGTCGGTTGGTAGTAGAAGCCAGGGCCGGAATGCACCGCGGCGCCGGTGATGCGTTCGATGTGCGGCTGGCCGAGGGCGCGCTCGACGAAGCTGGCCACGCGGTCGCGCTGGCGGGCGCTGATCAGCGGGCCGATCTCGTTGTCGGCGTCCTTCTTGCGCGCGAAGCGAATGCTGGAGACGGCGTCACCCAGCGCGGCTACCAGGCGATCATGAATGCCGGCCTGGGCGTAGATGCGGCAGGCGGCAGTGCAGTCCTGCCCGGCGTTGTAGTAACCATGGGTGCGCACGCCCTGCACCACGGCGTCGAGGTCGGCATCGTCGCAGACGATCACCGGCGCCTTGCCGCCCAGTTCCAGGTGGGTGCGCTTGACCGTGCGTGAGGCGGCCTGAAGGATTTTTTGTCCGGTAACGATATCGCCGGTCAGCGACACCAGGCGCACCTTCGGATGGCTGACCAGCGGTGCGCCGACGCTTTCGCCGCCGCCGCAGACGATGTTCAGCACTCCGGCCGGCACGATCTGCGCGAGCAGCGGTGCCAGTGCCAGGATCGACAGCGGGGTGTGCTCCGACGGCTTGAACACCACGCAGTTGCCGGCGGCCAGGGCTGGAGCGATCTTCCACGCCGCCATCATCAGGGGGTAGTTCCACGGCGCGATGGAGGCGACCACGCCGAGGGCGTCACGGCGGATCATCGAGGTGTGGCCCGGCAGGTATTCGCCAGCCAACTGGCCTTGCTGGCAGCGCACCGCGCCGGCGAAGAAGCGAAATACGTCGGCGGTGGCCGGCAGATCGTCCTGGCGCGCCAGGTGCAGTGGCTTGCCGCAGTTCAGGGCTTCCAGGCGGGCGAGCTTTTCGGCGTTGGCATCGATGGCATCGGCGATGGCCAGCAGCACACTGGCGCGGGTTGCCGGCGTGCTGCGCGACCACTGGCCGAAGGCCCGTTGCGCCGCGAGGATGGCGGCCTCTACCTGAGCGCCCGACGCCTCGGCGACTTCGACCAGGCGTTCGCCGCTGGCTGGGTCGAGAATGGCTTCGCGACCGCCTTCGCCGGCGACCAGTTGGCCGTCGATGAGCAGGGCGCTGTGCAGCTCGGGCTGAGGGTTGGACATCTTCTTGTGGCCGCTCTGGCGGGGTGTCTCGGGCATGGTGCGTCTCCAGGGAAGCCGCACCGTTCACTGGAGACTAGAGTCCGGCACGGGCTTCGACAAATTCTAAATACTGAAAGCTGCGTTCGATTAAATCGAAACCTTGCGTCCCGGCGGTTGCTCGCGGGCCAGTGTTAGGAAGGGATCGACCAGTGCCGGCCGCGCCGTACCGCGCCGCCAGGCGAGGCCGACATCCAGCGGTTCGCCGAGGTCGGCCAGTGGCCGCGCCTCGATGATGTCGCCTTCCAGTGACCAGGGGCGGTAGGTCATGTCCGGCTGGATCGACAGGCCCAGCCCTGCCGCCACCAGGCTGCGCACGGCTTCCACCGAGGCGGTGCGCAGACTGACCTGTGGCGTCAGCCCGGCACGGCGCCAGATGCGCTCGGTGTGCAGGCCCATCTCGTCGGCGTTGAGCTGGATCAGCGGCTGCCCGGCGACGTCGGCCAGGGTGATACTGTCGCGTTCCAGTAGCGGGTGCTGGGCCGGCAGCCAGAGGCGGTGCGGCGAGTGGGTCAGCACTTCGGTCTGCAGGGCGTGACGATCCTCCAGGTTGGAGAGGATCAGCACGCCGACATCGATCTCGCCAGCTACCAGCAGGTGCTCGATATAGGGGCGTTCGTCTTCCACAACGCGCGTGGAAACGTTGGGGTAGGCACGCTGGAAGCGGGTGATCAGTTCGGCCAGGTAATAGCCGGCCACCAGGCTGGTGACGCCGATGGTGAGCTGGCCTTCGACCTGATCCGTGCTCTGCTGCAGGCTGCGCTTGGCGTTTTCCACCGTGGCCAGGATCAGGTGCGCCTGGCGCAGGAACTGGTGACCCTGGTGCGTCAGGCTCATGCCCTTGGCATGCCGGTTGAACAGACTGACGCCGATTTCTTCCTCCAGTTGCTGGATGGCCAGGGTCAGGGTCGACTGGGAAATGAACACGGCCTGGGCGGCGGCGGAGATCGAGCCGGTCTCGGCAACGGCGATGAAGTGGCGAATCTGGCGCAGGGTCATCATGCAGGTGGTCTCACCGATAAGGTGTGAGTCGAATGCTGATAAGAGCTTTCTTTTTTATCGAATGAAAGCCTTTCTTCGTCAGGCCGCAATATTCGGAAGCACAGTCGCTCGCAGGGGCATGCCCGTGCCCGCCTAGAATCGAGGCATTTCCCGAGGAGGACGATGACGATGAACACCCGTGGCTTGCTCGATCAACTGCTCAAATCCGGTCAGGAGATGCTGCAACAGAAAGGTGCTGGTGGTGCCTCTTCCGGGCTGGGTGGCGCGCTGGGCGGCCTACTCGGCGGTGGCGCAGGCAAGAAGGGCGGTGGCAGCGATCTTGGCGCGATGCTCAAGGGCGCGGGTGGCGGTGCGGCGCTGGCCATGCTGCTGGGCAACAAGCGGGTGCGCAAGGTCGGCGGCAAGGTGGCGGTCTATGGCGGCCTGGCCGCATTGGGCGTGCTGGCCTACAAGGCCTACGGTAACTGGCAGGCGCAGCAGGCCCAGCAGGGCGGGGCACAGCCGGTGGAGCCGCAGACCCTGGATCGTTTGCCGGCCCCGCAGGCCGAGCAGCACAGCCGCGCCATTCTCAAGGCGCTGGTGGCAGCGGCCAAGGCTGACGGCCATGTCGACGAGCGCGAGCGGCAACTGATCGAAGAGGAACTGGGCAAGCTGGCACAGGACGCTGAATTGCAGGCCTGGCTGCACACCGAACTGAACAAGCCGCTCGATCCCGCCGATGTCGCGCGCGCCGCCAGCACGCCGGAAATGGCCGCTGAGATGTACCTGGCCAGCGTGCTGATGGTGGACGAGGAGCATTTCATGGAGCGGGCTTACCTCGAAGAGCTGGCGCGTCAGCTGCAACTGCCACCTGCACTCAAGGGCGAGCTGGAAGCCCAGGTGCGCGTCGAGCTGCAGCGCGTTTAGACGAAAAGATCATTCATCCTCGCGCTGCGCTTGTTTTAGGCTGTGGCCCGATGACAAGAACGACACGCGAGGATGCTCATGTCGCAAGCGCCCCTGGATGCCTATGACTACCTGATCGTTGGCGCCGGCCCCGCCGGTTGTCTGCTGGCCAATCGGCTGTCTGCCGACCCGGGTGTCAGCGTGCTGTTGATCGAGGCAGGCGGGCGCGACAACTACCCCTGGATTCACATCCCCGTCGGTTACCTCTACTGCATTGGCAACCCGCGTACCGACTGGTGCTTCAGCACCGAGGCCGATCCTGGCCTGCATGGGCGCAGCCTCAAATACCCACGCGGCCGCGTACTCGGTGGCTGCTCGTCGATCAACGGCATGATCTATATGCGTGGCCAGGCCGCCGACTATGACGCCTGGGCTGCTGCCGGCAATGTCGGTTGGGGTTGGGACGATGTGCTGCCGCTGTTCAAACGCACCGAGGATCACTTCGCCGGCAACAGCGCGCTGCATGGCGGCGATGGCGAGTGGCGGGTCGAACGCCAGCGCCTGTCCTGGGAGATTCTCGAAGCCTTTCGCGCGGCTGCGGCGCAAAGCGGTATCGCCAGCGTCGAGGACTTCAACGGCGGCGACAACGAAGGCTGCAGCTACTTTCAGGTCAACCAGAAGGGCGGCGTGCGCTGGAACGCGTCGAAGGCCTTCCTGCGCGGCATCCGCCAGCGGCCGAATCTGCATGTGCTGACCGACGCCGAGGCTGAGCGAGTGGAGCTGGACGCGGGCAGGGCGCACGCCTTGTCGCTGCGCTGGCAGGGACGCCAACTGCGCGTCGCAGCACGCCGTGAAGTGCTGCTGTGCGCCGGTGCCATCGGCTCGCCCGCGCTGCTGCAGCGTTCCGGTATCGGCCCGCGCGGCCTGCTCGAACGCCTGGGTATCGGCGTCAAACACGAACTACCCGGCGTCGGCGAGAACCTGCAGGATCACCTGCAACTGCGCCTGATCTATCGCGTCGAAGGCGTGAAGACCCTCAACCGTATCGCCGCCACGCCCTGGGGCAAGCTGGGCATGGGCCTGGAGTATCTGCTCAAACGCAGCGGCCCGCTGTCGATGGCGCCTAGTCAGCTTGGTGCGTTCGCCAAATCCGGCCCTGACCAGGCACGCGCCAACCTGCAATACCACGTCCAGCCTCTCTCGCTGGAGCGTTTCGGTGAGCCACTGCACGACTTTCCGGCCTTCACCGCCTCGGTGTGCAACCTGCGCCCGCATAGCCGTGGCAGTGTCGCAATCGCCTCGGTCGATGCGGGCGCCGCCCCGTTGATCCGCCCCAATTACCTCAGCGATGAGCGCGATTTGCGAGTGGCGGCCGATGCCATTCGCCTGACCCGGCGTATCGTCGCGGCCCCGGCACTGGCCGGCTACCGGCCGCAGGAATACAAGCCCGGCCCGGACTATCGCAACGAGGAGGATCTGCAGCGCGCGGCAGGTGAGATCGGCACCACCATTTTCCACCCGACCGGTACCTGCGCCATGGGCCGGGGGCGCGACGCCGTGGTCGACGCGCGCCTGCGTGTGCATGGCATCGCCGGCTTGCGCGTGGTCGATGCTTCGATCATGCCGAACATCGTGTCCGGCAATACCTGCTCGCCGGTGCTGATGATCGCGGAGAAGGCCGCGCAGATGATCGCCAGCGACGCCCGCTGATCAGGAGGTGATCGTGTCGTGCTGGAACTGGGCGTGGTTGCGCCCGTCCTGTTTGGCCCGGTAGAGCGCCTGATCGGCCAGTTCCAGTGCTTCGTCCAGGTCGGCGTGATCCAGCGGCCAGATGGCGCCGCCGATGCTGCAGCCGATGCTGACTTCACCCTCATCGAGGGCTACCGGCTGACCCAGGCTGGCGATGGCCCGTTCGGCCACCATCCGCGCCTGGGCGCGGGCGTCGTGCTCGGGCACCAGCAGGATCATGAGGAACTCGTCGCCACCCAGGCGCGCCACCATGTCGCCGTCGCGCAGGATGCTCCTGAGGCGTTGCGCCAGTTCGTGCAGCAGGTGGTCGCCGGCGCTGTGGCCGTAGGTGTCATTGATCGGCTTGAAATCATCCAGGTCGAGATAGAGCAGGGCCAGGCACTGCTGCTGCATCTGGCTACGTTGCTGCGCCTGGGGCAGGTACTTCTCCAGGGCAATGCGGTTCGGCAGGCCAGTCAGCGGGTCGTGGTGGGCCAGGGTTTCCATGGCGCCGAGGGCGCGCTTCTGCAGGGTCAGGCTGTCCACCAGATGGCGGATGGACTGACTCAGTTGGGTGATCTCACGACTCCCGTGCATCTCCGGAATTTCGTTGATCTCCCCCGCACTGAGGCGGTCGGCGGCGTTGGCGATTTCCTGCAGGGGGCGGGTGAAGTAGCCGCTGGCCAGCCAGCCGACGAAGGCGAAGACCACAGCCAGGCCGCTACCCCAGAGGAGGATGCTCAGCAGCAGGCGGTGAGCCGGGGCATAAGCCTGTTCAACCGACTGCCGTGCCACCACCGTCCAACCCAGGCCCGGGTAATCCTGATAGCCACGGCTGCGGGTCAGGCCGGTGAGGTATTCGTTGCCATCCGGCCAGCGTTGAATGGCCCATTGGCTGGCACCCGGCTCGAGGTTTGCCAGCTCGGGCAGTGGCAAGGGCTGGCCGATCATCTCGCGCGGGCCGAGCAATATCGTGCCTTCCTGGCCGATGACGAAGAATTCGACGTGCCGTCGCTCCTGCATCGGTTCGAGCAGCGCGCGCCGTACCTCATAGGCCCAGGCCCAGGACAGGTGCGAGGCCAGCACGCCGACCAGTTGGCCGTCGGCGCCGTGGATCGGCAGGCTGATGTCGACGAACTTCATCGCCTCGCCGGTGGGGTTGGACAGCAGCTTGGCCAGCAGCACCGCTTCATGCACATCGCCGATGAACAGGCCCTTGAGCGCTTCCCGATAAACCGGCCGCTGGGCGATGCTGGCGCCTTCCAGCAGGCCGTTGCTGGAGGCCAGTACGGTGCCCTGCGGGTCGGTGAAGCCGATCCAGGCGATGCTGGGAATCTCTTTCTGCAGGCTGTCGAGCAGGCGTCGGATCTCGCCGATATTGTCCGGTTGGCGCAGTGCTTCGAGGTTGCTCAATACGCGCAACACAGCGGCACGACCTGCCATGTCTCGGTCGAGTCGGTCGACCATGGCGTAGGACAGCTCGGCCAGGTTGCGGCCGGTGTCCTCACGGAATTGCTGGCTGCTGTATTGGCCGATCAGGGTGCCCAGCATCCAGCTGAGCGCTCCGACCAACAGCGCGATGACCAGTGCGAAGCGACTGCGCAGGCTGTACGAGGGTGGCATCTGGGCGTTCCATCAAGAAGTGCTGTGTATAAGTTCTAGCGCAAGTATAAGACGCCGTTAGTCCAGCGCTCTGATATTCCTTGGGCTTGCCGGGCTGCCAGGCATGCTGCGCTCGGGTATACTCCCCGGCTTTTCCGTCCGATTTGCCGCGAGCGCCGACTACCATGGAAATCAATCCGATCCTCAACGCCATCAAGGACCTGTCCGAGCGGACCCAGTCGATTCGGGGGTATCTTTGACTACGATCACAAGCATGATCGCCTGGTCGAAGTAAACCGCGAGCTGGAAGACGCCAGCGTCTGGAACAAGCCCGAATACGCCCAAGCCCTGGGCCGTGAGCGCGCCATGTTGGCGCAGATCGTCGAAACCATCGATGACCTCACCGGCAGCCTGAGCGATTCCCGCGACCTGCTGGAAATGGCCGCCGAAGAAAACGACGAAGGGGCGGTGAGCGACATCGTCGCCGAAGTCGAACGCTTGCGCGAAATCCTCGAGAAGCTGGAGTTCCGCCGCATGTTTAGCGGCGAGATGGACGCCAACAACTGCTACCTGGACATCCAGGCCGGCTCCGGCGGCACCGAGGCCCAGGACTGGGCCAACATCCTCCTGCGCATGTACCTGCGCTGGGCCGACAAGCGCGGCTTCAGCGCCGAGATCGTCGAGCTGTCCGAGGGTGAAGTCGCCGGTATCAAGGGCGCCACCGTGCACATCAAGGGCGAATATGCCTTCGGTTGGCTGCGCACCGAGATCGGCGTGCACCGCCTGGTACGCAAGAGCCCGTTCGACTCCGGCGCGCGTCGCCACACCTCGTTCTCGGCGGTGTTCGTCTCCCCCGAGATCGACGACAAGGTGGAAATCGAGATCAACCCGTCCGACCTGCGCATCGACACCTACCGCTCCTCCGGTGCCGGTGGTCAGCACGTCAACACCACCGACTCGGCGGTGCGGATTACCCACGTGCCGACCAACACCGTGGTGGCCTGCCAGAACGAACGTTCCCAGCACGCCAACAAGGACACCGCCATGAAGATGCTGCGGGCCAAGTTGTACGAGCTGGAGATGCAGAAGCGCAACGCCGCCTCGCAGGCGCTGGAAGACAGCAAGTCGGACATCGGCTGGGGCCACCAGATCCGCTCCTACGTGCTCGACGACTCGCGCATCAAGGATCTGCGTACCGGCGTCGAGCGCAGCGACTGCCAGAAGGTGCTCGACGGTGACCTCGACGGTTACCTCGAGGCCAGCCTCAAGCAGGGGCTTTGACAGCACTGCAAGCTTCAAGCGACAAGCTGCACGTTGAAGCGGATGGGCCTCGGCTGAGGCATCCGCTTCAGCCTGGCAGCGATCTTTCCAGAATGATGATTTGACCGGGACGACCCGCCATGAGCGACCAACAACTCGACCACAACGAACTGCAACAGGAAGAAAACAAGCTGATTGCCCAGCGCAAGGAAAAGCTTGCTGCCGTCCGTGAGCAGGGCATTGCCTTCCCCAACGATTTCCGCCGCGACAGCCTGTGCGCCGACCTGCAGAAACAGTACGAGGGCAAGAGCAAGGAAGAGCTGGAAGCCGCTGCCATCCCGGTGAAGATCGCCGGGCGCATCATGCTCAACCGTGGCGCCTTCATGGTGCTGCAGGACACTTCCGGTCGCCTGCAGGTTTACGTCGACCGCAAAGGCCTGCCGGCCGAAACCCTGGAAGCGATCAAAACCTGGGATCTGGGCGACATCATCGCCGCAGAAGGCACCCTGGCGCGCTCCGGCAAGGGCGACCTGTACGTGCACATGAACAACGTGCGCCTGCTGACCAAGTCGCTGCGCCCGCTGCCGGACAAGCACCACGGCCTGACCGACACCGAGCAGCGCTATCGCCAGCGTTACGTCGACCTGATCGTCAACGAGGAAACCCGCCACACCTTCCGCGTACGTTCGCAGGTGATCGCGCACATCCGTCGCTTCCTCAACGAGCGCGGCTTCCTCGAAGTGGAAACCCCGATGCTGCAGACCATCCCCGGTGGTGCCGCAGCCAAGCCGTTCGAGACGCACCACAATGCGCTGGACATGGCCATGTTCCTGCGTATCGCCCCGGAGTTGTACCTCAAGCGTCTGGTTGTCGGTGGCTTCGAGAAAGTGTTCGAGATCAACCGCAACTTCCGTAACGAAGGCGTCTCGACCCGGCACAACCCCGAGTTCACCATGCTCGAGTTCTACCAGGCCTACGCCGACTACCGCGACAACATGGATCTGACCGAGGAGCTGTTCCGCGAACTGGCCCTGGCCGTGCTGGGCACCACCGACGTGCCGTATGGCGACAAGGTGTTCCACTTCGGCGAGCCGTTCGTGCGCCTGTCGGTGTACGACTCGATCCTCAAGTACAACCCGGACATCACCGAGGCTGACCTGAACGACGTCGAGAAAGCCCGCGCCATCGCCAAGAAGGCGGGCGCCAAGGTGCTTGGCCACGAAGGCCTGGGCAAGCTGCAGGTGATGATTTTCGAGGAGCTGGTGGAGAGCAAGCTGGAGCAGCCGCACTTCATCACCGAGTACCCGTTCGAAGTCTCGCCGCTGGCGCGTCGCAACGATCAGAATCCGGCCGTGACCGACCGCTTCGAGCTGTTCATCGGTGGCCGCGAGATCGCCAACGCCTACTCCGAGCTCAACGACGCCGAAGACCAGGCCGAGCGCTTCCTCGCCCAGGTGGCCGAGAAGGACGCCGGTGACGACGAAGCCATGCACTACGATGCTGACTTCGTCCGCGCCCTGGAGTACGGCATGCCGCCGACCGCTGGCGAAGGCATCGGCATCGACCGTCTGGTGATGCTGCTGACCAACTCGCCGTCGATTCGCGACGTCATTCTCTTCCCGCACATGCGCCCGCAGGCCTGATGCCTCACAGAAAGCCGCCTTCGGGCGGCTTTTTGCTGCCTGAGCCATGATCGGCGAGGCTCTTTTGATCAGCCCGCCAAGCCAGTACTCTGCTGTTTCCTAATCGAGCAATCCGAGGGTCGACCCATCGTGAGTCGTACGTCATCCCTACCGAGTGCCACCCAGGCGGCTCAGGCCGCTGCCGAAAGCGTGCAATACCAGGGTCGCAAGGCCAGTCGTCAGGGTAGCGAGCAGCGCCGTCAGGCCATTCTCGACGCAGCGCTGCGCATCATCGTGCGTGACGGTGTACGCGCCGTCCGCCACCGTGCGGTTGCCGCCGAAGCTGATGTGCCGCTATCGGCGACCACCTACTATTTCAAGGACATCGACGACCTCATCACCGACACCTTCGCCCTGTTCGTCGAGCGGGGGGCGGTGTCGATGGCCGAGTTCTGGCAGGGCACCCAGGCCTTGCAGCAGGAACTTGTCAGCCGCCTGGACGGTAGCCGCCAGGCCCGCCAGCAGGTGGCCGACGAGATCGCCGCGTTCACCGCAGCCTATATCCAGCAGCAACTGCGCGAGCGGCGTGACCATCTGATTGCCGAACGTGCCTTCGAGCAGGAGGCGCTGATCAACCCGCGTCTGCACGAGCTGGTGCGGGCACATCGGGAGATTTTGCTGCAGGGTGTCAGCCACTTCTTCGAAATGCTGGGCTCGACCCAGCCCAGGCAGGATGGCGAGCTGTTGACGGCCGTGATCCTGCAGATGGAGTATCGAGGCCTGCTCGAGGGCGTCGAGCATCTGGACAGCCAGGGAATGCTGGCCATTCTTAAACGCTATATCGATCTGGTTCTGGGGCTGTGATGCAGCCTGGGCTGGTGGTGTGCACAAGGAGAGCGAAATGAAAGCCTGGCGCGTACTGGTCGCCTTGTCCTTCCTGTTACTGAGTGGTTGCCTGGTCACCTTCCGGGAGCCGATTCCGGCCAATGAGGCCGCGCCGATTCCTTTGCTGGGCGAGTGGACACGCGAGGACGAGTGGGGCGATCAGCTGTTCCTGGAAATTACCCGGGCCGGCTCCAACCTCTACGAAGCGCGAATGTACGAGGGCAGCCCGGATAATCTCGCCAGCCTCGAGACCTTCGGTTTCACCGTCGCTCATCATGGCCGCCGTTGGTATGTCTCGGCGGGCTTGCCGAAAAGCCTGGGCGCCAATTTCGCCATCGCCGGTTTCGAACTGACCAGGGACAACGAGCTGGTGGTGTACAACCTCGATGTCGAACACATCCTGCAGGACATGAACAAGGGCCTGCTGCAGGGCCAGAAGGTGTCCATGCCGGAAGCTGATGGCGCCCTGATCACCAGCCCGCTGGACAAGGTATTCACCTATCTCGACGACCCGGCCAATGCCGATCTGTTCGTCGAAGTAGCGCGTTATCAACGCGCCGCCGAGTAACGATGAGCATGAACAGCCAGCAGAAACTGGACGATTACCAACTCTGTATCCGCGCCCTGAGCGACCGCATCGTCGAGGCGCAGACGCCGATTCGCGTACTGGATGCGGTGAAATGGGACGACGGCATCCGCGATGCCTTCCTCAAGGCCAAGGGCAAGGCCCTGCCAGCGGTTGACCGCGACTACTACCTGAGCCGGCCGCTGGGCTTCGATGCCGCAGCCAAGCGCCTGGAGTTCCAGAACATCGAGCGCGACATCACTCGCCAACTGGGCCAGTTCAACCCGGTCGGGCAGATCATGCGGCGCATGTGTCGCGAGTACCGCATGGTCATCCGCATGCTCGAAGCGCGTGGCACCGAGGACTTCGGTCTGATCAGCCAGGAACTCTACGGCGCGGCGTCCGATGCCTTCCATGCCGGTGATCCGACCCTCGCCGATCTGGGCCTGATGCTTTCGGACTACCTCAACAACATCGCCGCGCGCGGTGATCTTGAAGACGAGCCCAAGACCCTCGGCGCGGGTGATGCGGTGAACATCCTGCAGCAACGCCTGGCCGAGGTGTTCGGCGACGACACGGTACGTGTGCTGGAGTCCGACGGCATTCTCGCCGATGCCGCTGCCGGCGCCGACTACATCAAGATTCGCAGTGACGCCCGCTTCAACGAGCGCGACGTCAAGGCGCTGGAAGTGCATGAAGGCCTGGTGCATGTCGGCACCACCCTGAACGGCCTGAACCAGCCGATTTGCACCTTCCTGGCCAAGGGGCCGCCCTCGTCGACCGTGACCCAGGAAGGCCTGGCCATCCTCATGGAAGTGATCGCCTTCGCCTCCTACCCGACGCGCCTGCGCAAGCTGACCAACCGTACCCGCGCCATCCACATGGCGGAGGAGGGCGCCGATTTCCTCGAGGTATTCGAGTTCTTCCGTGAGCAGGGTTACGGCCTGGAAGGCGGCTACAGCAATGCCAGCCGGGTATTCCGGGGCTCGCTGCCCAATGGCCTGCCGTTCACCAAGGATCTGTCGTACCTGAAAGGCTTTATCCTCATCTACAACTACATCCAGTTGGCGGTGCGCAAGGGCAAGCTGGAGCAGATCCCTCTGTTGTTCTGCGGCAAGACCACCCTGGAAGACATGCGTACCCTGCGTAAGCTGGTGGACGAGGGGCTGGTGTTGCCGCCCAAGTACCTGCCACCGCAGTTCCAGGATCTCAACGCACTGTCGGCATGGATGTGCTTCTCCAACTTCCTCAACCACCTGAGCCTGGATCGCATCGAAGCGGACTACGCCAATATCCTCTGATCGGCGCCGCACTGGCGCCAGACCACCTCCGTAAAAGGACTTATCTCATG
This sequence comes from Pseudomonas sp. FG29, assembly GCF_057809355.1. Taxonomy (NCBI): domain Bacteria; kingdom Pseudomonadati; phylum Pseudomonadota; class Gammaproteobacteria; order Pseudomonadales; family Pseudomonadaceae; genus Pseudomonas; species Pseudomonas sp. FG29. Next base: position 204,859 of record NZ_JBMDJU010000001.1, read on the forward strand.
GAACACTCGGTTTTCGAGCGACAAGGACAGCTCACGGATAGGCTGATCAGCCCGGCCGCCTACAACCTGGTCATCGGCCTGGCCCTGCTCTGGGGCTTCATGTGCAACTGGTGGATGGTGGCTAACATCAGCACCGATTGGATACGCAGCCTCAATCCCTGGGTGTTCTATGGCGGCTATTTCGCCTCGTGCATGCTCGGCGTCTATCTGTTCGCGCGTTCCAGCAACCCATTGGTGAGCTTCGTCGGCTACAACCTGGTGGTGGTGCCGTTCGGCTTGGTCGTCAATCTGGTGGTCAACCGCTACGACCCGCAACTGGTGCAGGAGGCGATCCGTATCACCGCGCTGGTGACGGTGGGGATGATGATTTTGGGGACGCTGTTTCCGGCATTCTTCAGGCGCATCGCCTCGGCCTTGACCGTGGCGCTGCTGCTGGTGATCGTCGTGGAACTGGTGGAAATCTTCGTGTTCCACACCCATCACGGCATCCTCGATTGGGTCGTGGTGCTGATCTTCTGCGGCTATATCGGTTACGACTGGGGGCGCGCCAACCAGATTCCGAAGACGCTGGACAATGCGATCGACAGCGCAGCGGCGCTGTACATGGACATCATCAATCTGTTCCTGCGTATCCTGCGCATACTCGGCCGTAAATGATTGGCGGATGCCGTGTCTGTTTGCTAACGCGGGAAACCGCCCAGGTCGTTGAGTCCCGATGAACCCAGGAGCCCCGTCCATGCCCAGCCATCAACTCGATTACGAAATCCTTGGCAGCTCCGCGCAATCAGTGGAGATCATCCTCGACCCCGGCGAGACGGTGATCGCCGAAGCCGGGGCGATGAACTACATGACCGACGGTGTGCGTTTCGAGACGCGCATGGGCGACGGCTCGTCCAGTGGGCTGTTGGGCAAACTGTGGAGCGCCGGCAAGCGCATGCTCACCGGCGAGTCGCTGTTCATGACCCACTTCAGCAATGCCGGCAACAAGCAGGCACGAGTCGCCTTCGCGGCACCTTATCCGGGGACGGTGGTGCCCATCGATCTGGCGCATGTTGGCGGTCGACTGATCTGCCAGAAGGATGCCTTTCTTTGCGCAGCGCACGGCACGCGCATTGGCATCAGCTTCGCCAAGCGTATCGGTGCCGGCTTCTTTGGGGGGGAGGGCTTCATCCTGCAGAAGCTCGAAGGCGACGGCCTGGCCTTCGTGCATGCCGGTGGCACGGTGATCCGCAAGGAGCTGAACGGCGAAACCCTGCGCCTCGATACCGGCTGCCTGGTGGCCTTCAGCGATGGCATTGACTACGACATTGCACTGGCTGGTGGGCTGAAAAGCATGCTGTTTGGCGGTGAGGGCATTCTCCTGACCACCCTCAAGGGTACCGGGACAGTGTGGATCCAGAGCCTGCCGTTCTCGCGTCTGGCCGAGCGCGTGCATGCCGCCACGGTGCAGGCCCGCGAGGAAGTACGGGCCGGTGGCAAGTAGTCTGCGCACCACGCTGTGTCTGCTCATCGCCCTGTGGCTGAGCGGCTGCAGCAGCCTGCTGTTCTATCCCGAGCCCGGCCTGCCGATCACGCCGACGCGAGCGGGCCTGGAATATCGCGATATCACCCTGCACGCCGCCGATGGTACGCGCCTGCATGCCTGGTGGTTGCCAGCCAAGGCGGGCGTTGCGGTCAAGGGCACGGTGCTGCATTTGCATGGCAATGGCGGCAACCTTGCCTGGCACCTTGGCGGTACCTACTGGTTGCCGGAGCAGGGTTACCAGGTGTTGATGCTCGATTACCGGGGCTATGGCCTCTCCGAGGGCGAGCCTGGCCTGCCAGCGGTGTATCAGGATATCGACGCTGCCTTCGCCTGGCTGGCGCAGGCGCCCGAGGTGCAGGGCAAGCCGCTGACGCTGCTCGGACAGAGCCTGGGCGGCGCCCTGGCCGTGCATTACCTGGCCGAGCATCCTGAACAACGCAGCCGACTGCAGGGCCTGGCACTCGATGGCGTGCCGGCCAGTTACCGCGACGTGGCGCGCAGCGTGCTGAACAAATCCTGGCTGACCTGGCCGTTGCAGGTGCCCCTGTCCTGGCTGGTGCCGGACGCCGACAGTGCCATTCGCTCGATCGATACGCTCGGGCCGTTGCCCTTGCTGATCTTCCACAGTCTTGACGACGACGTGGTGCCGTTTTCCAATGGCGCCCGTCTGAATGCGGCGACACGTTCGCCACACCGCTTCATCGAAACCCGTGGCGGACACGTCCAGACCTTCACCGAGGATGCCTGGCGCCAGGTGCTGCTGGCGTTCTTGCAGGATCCCCAAGTGGTCGTCACGCCATCGTTCCCCACTTCTGATTCCGCCTCCGAGAGCTCGCAATGAAAGAACGTGATCCCATCCCCATGATCCTTACCGGCATCGCCAGTATTGTCGGCACCATCGGCGTGCTCTGGTACTACGGCTATCTGCATTTCGCCAAGCCCGAAGATGCGCTGCTGCTGTCGGACTTCACCATGCTCAAGACCATTCCCGGCGAGGACTACAAGGTCTCGCTGCAACCGGCCGATCAGGTGGCGCAATGCGTTGATGGCGTGCTGGTGCTGTTCGATACCCAGCAAAAGGGCCTGACCGGCGTGCTGGTGGATCGCAAGAAGCAGGCTGTGCGCTGCCTGGGGCAGGAAACGCCAGCGCTGGAGCAGTGAGGCAAAAAAGGTTCTTCGCGGAGACTCGTAGACGTTAGGTTTGAGACCGGACTGGCAAGTTTGTGTGTTGGCTCGTATTGGCTCTTGGTGTTTTGGACGCCGCTGTGGTGTTTTCAGATAGTCCTGGTTTCGCCCCCTCGGGCGACTCACTTTTCTTTGAAATGCGCAAAGAAAAGTAAGCAAAAGAAACGCACCCCCGCCATCCGGGTCTCGCTTCGCTCGACTTCCCTCACTCCGGCATCGCTCCGGGGTCGGCTTACAAGGGCCATCCCTGGCCCTTTAAGCCTCTCGTGGCATCCATGCCACTCGCCCCCTGCGCAATGCCTACGTTCGGCCTCCTGAAGGGGGCATCTGCGCGCCTGAACGAACCGGCATTCCACAGATTGCTCGGCGTGTTCTAGTAGCGATGAAGTCGCGATTGGGTTGGCGAGTTAAACCAATAGTTTCATTCGCCGGGATAACTTGCCGGCTTTCAGCCGGTATCCCGGTCAGCCCTGAGGCTGACACACGTACAAGCACTCTGCACTACTTCTGGGTTAACTCAGGTTCAGGCGCGTGCAGAGCCCGCCCAGGAGGGCGAACGGAGTCGTCGTGGAAGAGGTCGAGCGACAGGATGTCGCGAGAGCCACGGAGGGCCATGGATGGCCCATCGTGGCGGGCCTCTGGAACGGCGATGGAGTGAGCGAACCCTGGCGCAGCCAGGGCCGGATGAACGGGCGGAAGGGTTTGGTTACTTTGCCCGCAAAGTCACTCGCCCGGGAGGGCGAAACCAGAAACATCAGCAAAAGCGCGGCAACTCGGAACAGGCACACAGAACAACCAACACCGAATTGCCAGTCCGGTATCAAACAAGCAGCGCCCTATAAAAATGGCGAGCTATAAAAAAGCCGATGCCAAAACCTGGCATCGGCTTTTCAGAGCGGTTCCGTGAAGTAAGCAGCCTTACGCCGTCAGGCGGGTCGCTGCTCTACCTCCGGGGGGAAGGTATCAGGCCCCGCTGGCCGAACGCGGCACCACCGGCTGGTTATCGTTGGAGATGGTCACCTCCACCCGGCGATTCTGCGCCCGCCCGGAGTCGGTAGAGTTATCCGCTACCGGATACTCCTTGCCATAACCCTGCGCGACGATCCGCGCCGGGTCGACACCGGCGCGCACCAGGGCCATGCGTACGGCGTTGGCGCGGCGCTCGGACAGGCTCTGGTTGTAGCTGGCCGAGCCGACGCTGTCGGTATAGCCCTCGACGATCACCTTGCGCTCCGGGTTCTCCTGGAGGAAACGTGCCAGCTGGGTGATGTTCGGGTAGGCGCTGCTCTTGAGCTCGGCCTTGTTGAAGTCGAACAGCACATCGCCAAAGGTCACCAGGGTGCCGCGCTCGGTCTGCTTGGTGTTGAGATCTTTGAGGCTGTCCTGCAACTTGCGGATCTGCGCATCGCGCGCATCCAGCAGAGCCTGAGCGCGCATGGACGAGGCGTTCTTCAGTTCGTCTTCAGCCTGGCGCAGGGCGATGGTCTGTTTGGCCACCTCGACGCGTTGGTTGGTCAGGTAGGCGAGCTGATCGACTTTCTTCTCGTCAGCGTCGTTCATGTAGGCCTTGTCAGCCTTATCCAGCCATTCCTTGGCTTCCTTGGTTTCCAGCGCCGCGAGTTTGCTGGCCTGTGGGTCACCCTGCAGCGAGGAGAAATTGCTGCGTGCCGATTCCAGGTTGGGGTTGGGCTGGCTGGCGCAGGCGACCAGGCCGATGCTCAGGGCCAGCAGAGTCGGAAGCATGATGTGTTTACGCATGGCGTTCATCCTTTGATCAGTCGTTGAATGGAGGCGTCGACTGCCCTTTACTGGGCGTTGCGCATGCCTTCTTCACGCAGCTCTTGAACCCCCTGACGGGCATCTTGCAGGGCACGTTCGGCCTTGGCAGCCTCGGCCTTGCGCTCGGCGAGGCGGGCGTCCCACTCGGCCTGTTCGGCCAGGCGGCGAGCCTTTTCGTAGTCCTCGTCATGCATGGCGAACTCGGCTTCCTTGAGTTTGTCCTGCGCGGCTTTCATCTCTACGGGGGCGTATTCGGTACCGCCTGCGCTGATGGCCGAATTGACCGCCGACTGCGTCACGGCGTATTGCTCGCTGGGTGGGTTGCCGGCGCAGCCGGCCAGAACCAGGCTGCTGCCCAGCATCAGGGCCGCCAGCTTGAGCACATGTGAACGTGAGCCGGTGGCTTTCGCGTTAAGGGTCTTCATGGTGGTTAACTCCATTTGCAACACTCCTATGAATGACGAGTTCCGTAACGGGTGGCGTATTGACCCTGCGGCGAGCCCTGTTCGAGCGGCCGGGTTCAGCGTCATCGCCTAGGGTTTCCGACAGGCATGTTCAACGGATGGTTCAGAAAAAATGACAGCCTGCTCATGATTTTCTGACTGACTGGTTAGTCATTTTCCTGCGCCAGAACGGTGGGCGGCAGGCAGCAAACCTTGAACCCATGCCCCTTGCTGGGCCACTCTGTGAGGCACGAATCCGGGGTGGAGAAAGCCTGATGACCGATATCGATCTGCGCTTGCGTAAAGACGTGCATCTGCTTGGCGAGCTGCTTGGCGACACCATTCGCCAGCAGCACGGCGAAGCCTTCCTGCAGAAGATCGAAGCCATCCGCCACAGCGCCAAGGCCGATCGCAGCGGCAGCTCCGAGCGCCTGAGCGCCACGCTTGCCAGCCTGGGTGAAGACGAGCTGCTACCGGTGGCACGAGCGTTCAACCAGTTTCTCAACCTGGCCAATATCGCCGAACAGCAGCACCGGGTGCGTCGCCGTCGGCCAGAGGAGCCCGCCCTGTTCGAAGACACCGTGCTCGACGAACTGCTCGAACGGCTGAGTGCAGCCGGACAGACGCCAGACGATCTCGCTCGGCAGATCGCTCGCCTGGACATTCAACTGGTGCTCACTGCACACCCCACCGAAGTGGCGCGCCGCACGCTGATCCAGAAATACGATGCCATCGCCGCGCAACTGGCCGCGCTGGATCATGACGACCTGCTGCCGGCCGAGCGCGAAGCGGTGGTCGAGCGTCTGCAACGGCTGATCGCCGAGGCCTGGCACACCGAGGAAATTCGCCGCAGCCGACCGACGCCGGTGGACGAGGCGAAGTGGGGCTTCGCCGTCATCGAGCATTCCCTGTGGCATGCCGTGCCGCAATTCTTGCGCCGCACCGACCGCAGTTTGCAGACCGCCACTGGCTTGCGCCTGCCGTTGACGGCGGCGCCGATCCGCTTCGCCTCGTGGATGGGTGGCGACCGCGACGGCAACCCCAACGTCACCGCCAGCGTCACCCGCGAAGTGCTGCTGCTGGCGCGCTGGATGGCCGCCGACCTGTACCTGCGCGATGTCGACAGCCTGGCTGCCGAGCTGTCCATGCAGCAGGCCAGTGACGCGTTGAAGAGCCGTGTCGGCGATGTGCCCGAGCCCTATCGGGCGCTGCTCAAGCAGTTGCGCGAGCGTCTGCGCGCCACGCGCCAGTGGGCGCACGAGTCGCTCGCTGGTGAAGTGTCAGCGCCTGCGAGCGTGCTGCAGGACAATCAGGAGCTGCTCGAGCCGCTGCAGCTCTGCTATCACTCGCTGCACGAGTGCGGCATGGGCGTGATTGCCGATGGCCCGCTGCTCGACTGCCTGCGCCGGGCGGCCACCTTCGGCCTGTTCCTGGTGCGCCTGGACGTGCGTCAGGACTCGACGCGGCATGCTGCAGCGCTGTCGGAAATCACCGATTACCTCGGCCTCGGACGCTATGCCGACTGGGACGAGGAGCAGCGCCTGAGCTTCCTGCAACGTGAACTGGACAACCGCCGGCCGCTGTTGCCCGGCGACTATCGACCCAGCGCGGATACCGCCGAAGTACTCGCTACCTGCCGCGAGGTCGCGGTTGCACCAGCCGCCTCGCTGGGTTCCTACGTGATTTCCATGGCCGGCGCGGCTTCCGATGTGCTGGCGGTGCAACTGCTACTCAAGGAGGCCGGGTTGCGCCGGCCGATGCGTGTGGTGCCCCTGTTCGAAACCCTGGCCGATCTGGACCACGCCGGCCCGGTGATCGACCGCCTGCTGCAGTTGCCGGGCTATCGGGCCCGGCTGCACGGGCCGCAGGAGGTGATGATCGGCTATTCCGACTCGGCCAAGGATGCCGGCACCACGGCGGCGGCCTGGGCGCAATATCGGGCACAGGAGGAGCTGGTGCGCCTATGCCGCGAGCATCAGGTCGAACTGCTGCTGTTCCATGGCCGTGGTGGCACCGTCGGGCGAGGCGGTGGCCCAGCGCACGCGGCGATCCTGTCGCAACCGCCGGGGTCGGTGGCCGGGCGTTTCCGCACCACCGAGCAGGGGGAGATGATTCGCTTCAAGTTCGGCCTTCCGGACATCGCCGTGCAGAACCTCAACCTCTACCTGGCGGCGGTTCTGGAGGCCACGTTGTTGCCACCTCCGGTGCCGGAACCCGCCTGGCGGGCGATGATGGATCGCCTGGCTGAAGCGGGCGTGCAGGGCTATCGCGGCGTGGTACGTGAGCATCCGCAGTTCGTCGAATACTTCCATCAGGCGACGCCGGAGCAGGAACTGGGGCGCCTGCCATTGGGCAGCCGACCGGCCAAGCGGCGCGCCGGTGGCGTGGAAAGCCTGCGGGCGATCCCGTGGATCTTCGCCTGGACGCAGACCCGCCTGATGCTGCCGGCCTGGCTGGGCTGGGAGCAGGCTCTGGGCCAGGCGCTGCTGGCAGGGGAGGGCGATCTGCTGCGGCAGATGCGCGAGCGCTGGCCCTTCTTCCGTACCCGCATCGACATGCTGGAGATGGTGCTGGCCAAGGCCGACATGGCCATTGCCGAATTGTACGACCGGCGCCTGGTCGAGGCGGCGCTGCAGCCCCTGGGTGCGCAGTTACGCGACCTATTGTCGCAGGCATGCTCTGGCGTGCTGGAAGTGACCGGCCAGTCTCAGCTGCTTGCGCACAGCCCGGAGACCCTGCAATCGATCAGCGTGCGCAACACTTACCTCGATCCCCTGCACCTGCTGCAGGCCGAGCTGCTGGCGCGCTGCCGACTGCGCGAACAGGCGCCGGAGAGCCCTCTAGAGCAGGCGTTGCTGGTCAGTGTGGCGGGTATCGCCGCGGGCTTGCGCAATACCGGTTGAGGACTGAGCAGGGGCCCGGATCCTCTGTCTGGACGAGGCCCCATGCGCTCGAGAGTAGGGGTTTGCTGCGACTTTTGGCTGCTTGTGCAGCAGGGGGGCGCTGTGTATCTTGGACAGCCTTTTGGCCGCTTCGGCAGCCATAAACCACTTGAGAGATTGGCACCACGAGGGTGCTTCTAAAAACCTGGCGCTGACAGCTCAGGCCGTTTTTAGAAGTGCCCACGAGGCGAATCCGACCGATAACTATACAAATCTTGAGGAGCACATCGATGCGCGTGATTCTGCTGGGGGCGCCCGGTGCCGGCAAAGGTACCCAGGCTCGCTACATCACCGAGAAATTCGGCATTCCGCAAATCTCCACGGGTGACATGCTGCGCGCAGCGGTCAAGGCGGGTACCGAACTGGGCCTGAAAGCCAAGAGCGTCATGGACGCCGGTGGCCTGGTCTCCGATGACCTGATCATCAATCTGGTCAAGGAGCGTATCGCTCAGGCCGATTGCGCCAATGGCTTCCTCTTCGATGGCTTCCCGCGCACCATTCCCCAGGCCGAAGCCCTGCGTGACGCCGGCGTTGCCCTCGACCACGTGGTGGAAATCGCCGTGGACGACGAGGAAATCGTCAAGCGCCTGTCCGGTCGTCGCGTACACCCGGCTTCCGGCCGCGTCTACCACACCGAGTACAACCCGCCTAAGGTCGCCGGCAAGGACGACATCAGCGGTGAAGAACTGGTTCAGCGCGAAGACGACAAGGAAGAAACCGTGCGTCATCGCCTGTCGGTCTACCACTCGCAAACCAAGCCGCTGGTGGACTTCTACCAAAAGCTCTCGGCCGAGACCGGTACGCCCAAGTACACCCACATCCCGGGTGTTGGCAGCGTCGAGCAGATCACCGAGAAGACCCTGGCCGCACTGTCCTGAGTCGATCCGCAGCATCCCGAGCCCTGCCTGACAGCAGGTGCTCCGCACAAAGGCCCGTTACGGGCCTTTGTCGTTTCTGAGGGGTTGACCCGCCGTTTCGGTCGGCAGCGGGTATGAAGCTCTCGGCCAGGCGCGTTAGCATCAGTCTGCTGTCTTCGGCTCAGGCCGCTTCGTGACACGCGCGCGGCATGGGTCATCACCCCAGGAAAGAGGACATTCAATGACCGAGAAATCAGCGCATCGCCGTATCTGGTTGGGGCTGGCTGCAGCCCTGTTGAGCGTTCCCGCAGTGCAGGCAGCGGACACATCGTCTGCCAAGCCCGATTGCGCGGTGTCGGAATTCACCATGGGGCTGCGTTTCCAGCAGCAGTCGGCAGAAATCCAGGCGCTGCAACTGCAGGCCTACAACATCGCCACGGAGAAACTGGACAAGGCCGTCGCGGCCGCCAAGGATCCATCGAAGCTGGCCATCGTCACCGACCTCGATGAAACAGTGATCGACAACAGCGCCCTCCTGGCGCGTGACCTGGCCAACTGTCACCAGTACGACGCCTGGGACACCTGGCTGCCCTGGGAGCGTGAAGGTACGCCGGCATTGATCCCCGGTGCCAAGCAGTTCCTCGAACATGCCGACAAGCTCGGCGTGACCATCCGCTACGTCTCGGATCGCGCTGACGAACAGAAGAAGTACACCCTGGCCACCCTGCGCAAACTGGGCCTGCCGCAGGTTTCCGAAGAGAGCGTGCTGTTGCTCGGCCCGCCCAAGGTGGAGCGCCGCGCCCTGGTCAGCGCCGATCATCAGATCGTCCTGCTGCTCGGCGATACCTTGCACGATTTCGATGCGCGTTTCCGCAAGACGCCGCTCGATGAGCAGCGCAAGACACTTGCTGAGGAAGCCGGCAAGTGGGGCACCGAGTGGATCGTGTTCCCCAATGCGGCCTACGGCACCTGGTCCAAGGCACCGCTCAAGGGCTGGGATGCCAAGATGGAAATCCAGCCCTGGTAACGGCCTGCTGAGCCCGGCGGCATGGCCACCCGGTCATGCCGGTCGTCCCGGGTGCCGCTACCGTGCTGGAAAAAAAAGCGCTGAGCCGGTCTAATGCCGGCTCTTTTCATTGCGCCGTACAAACACGATGACCACTCTCCTGGCCCTGGATACCGCCACCGAAGCCTGTTCCGTTGCTCTGCTGCATGACGGCCGTGTGCTCAGCCACTACGAAGTGGCGCCGCGCCTGCATGCGCAGCGCCTGCTGCCGATGATCCAGCAGATGCTCGGTGAGGCGGGCATCGCCGCAGCGGAGCTGGACGCCATCGCCTTTGGTCGTGGCCCCGGCGCTTTCACCGGCGTGCGTATCGCTATCGGTGTCGTGCAGGGGCTGGCTTTCGCTCTGGATCGACCAGTGCTGCCGGTGTCCAACCTGGCCGTGCTGGCACAACGCGCACTGCGCGAGCAGGGCGCGCGACAGGTCGCCGCCGCCATCGATGCGCGCATGGACGAGGTCTATTGGGGCTGTTACCGCGAAGAGAGCGGTGAGATGCGCCTGTTCGGCCAGGAAGCGGTGCTGCCGCCGGAACAGGCCGAGGTGCCGCGTGGTGCCGAGGGCGACTGGTTCGGTGCGGGCACTGGCTGGGGCACCCATGCCGCGCGTATCGCCCTCAAGCCGAACGCTATCGATGGCAGCCTCCTGCCGCACGCAGAAGACCTGCTCAGCCTGGCGCGCTTCGCCTGGGCTCGAGGTGAGGCTGTGGTGGCCGATCAGGCGCAACCGGTGTACCTGCGTGATCAGGTGGCGACACCGAAAGTCCCTGCATGAGGCTGAGCCGAACACGCTGTCTGCTGACGTTTGCCAAGGCGCCTCAGCACCGCTACATTGCCAGCACCCTTTCCGTTTTTATCGAGTTCGCCGAGCACTTCTGAATGCGCATCGACGGTTATCTTCCCTCCTATTCGCCGGATCGCGGCCCCCGTTCGGGGACGGCGGTCACGCCTTATCGCGAGGCGCAGCGTGAGGTGGAGGTGCGGCGTGAACAACCCGCCGCACCGTCGAACAGCCAGGGGCTGGAGCAACAGCCGCAGATTCGTCGCGTCCAGGCCAGCAGCGCCAATACCGACAGCCTGCCGGCGCGCACCCAGAATGCCAGCTACGCCCAGCCGCAACTGAGCAGCCGCAGCGCTCAGGCGCTTGCCAGCTACAGCACCACGGCCAGCTATGCCAACGAATCCGACGCACAGGAAGTGCTCGGGCTCGATCTCTACGCCTGACGCCCTCCGGCGCGGCGCGCATCATTCGATGACTTCGACACTTCCCTATTACCTCGGTTGTCCGTCCTGGAGCGAGGCTGCCTGGCGCGCCACGCTCTATCCTGCCGATACCCGACCCAACGATTTTCTCGCGCGCTACACCGAGGTGTTCAACGCGGTGGAAGGCAACACCACCTTCTACGCCCGGCCCAGCGAGCAGACGGTGGCGCGCTGGGCGCTGGCGATGCCGGCGCATTTTCGCTTCTGCGCCAAGCTGCCGCGTGACATCAGCCATAGCGACGACCTGTGCCAGCAACTGGAGCCAAGCCTCGACTTTCGTCAGTTGCTGGCGCCGCTGGGCGAGCGGGTGGCGCCCTATTGGTTACAGCTTCCGGCCAGTTTCGGCCCTTCGCGCCTGGCCGAACTCGAGGCCTTCATCGAGGCCTGGGGCGATACGGCACTGGCCGTCGAAGTGCGTCATGGCGAGTTCTTCGCCAAGGGCGATGCCGAACGTATGCTCAACCGCCTGCTGCATGAACGCGGGGTCGAGCGCATCTGCCTGGACTCGCGCGCGCTGTTCAGTTGCGCTTCGCAGGAACCTGCGGTGCTGCACGCGCAGGCCAAGAAACCGCGCCTGCCGACTCGGCCAACCGCCTTCAGCCAGAGCCCGCAACTGCGCTTCATCGGCCATCCCGAGCTGCTGGCCAACGACCCCTTCATGACGCCCTGGCTGGACAAGGTCGCCGGCTGGATCGAGCAGGGTCTGAGCCCCTACGTATTCCTGCACACCTCGGACAATCGCCTCGCCCCCGAGCTGGCGCGGCGCTTCCACCAGCGGCTGAGTGAGCGTCTGCCTGGCATGCCCGCACTGCCCCAATTGCAGGTGGAGCCGGAACTGGAGCAACTGGGCCTGCTCTGAGAGTGCATGAGCATGTTGACGAGGATCGTCGGTCGCACCCTGTTACTGGCGCTGTTGCTGGGCGCCGCGCTACTCCTGGCGATCTGGCGGGTATGGCTGGAGGTGCCGCCGCGCTTCGACCCCTGGGCGCCACTGGATGTACGCGAGACGCCGAACCTGCTGACCCGCTTCAAGCTCTGGCGCCTGAGCGATGATCGCGCCTTGTGTGACCAGGCCCTGGCGACTTCCGGGCTGCGTGTCACGCGTCTGGCCGACAGCACGCCGCAGCCGGGCTGCCTGATCGAGAACGCGGTGCGTATCCACAGCGCCGAGGTCGGTTTGAGCAGCAGCTTCATGTCCACCTGCCCGCTGGCGGTGAGTTTTGCCCTGTTCGAGCGTCACGGCCTGCAGCCGGCTGCGCAGGCCGTATTTGGCCAGCCCGTGGTGCGTCTCGAACACGTCGGCAGTTTCGCCTGTCGCAGCATCGCCGGCAGCCAACGGCCCAGTCAGCACGCCTATGCCAACGCGCTGGATATGGTCGGCTTCCGTCTGCGTGATGGCCGGCACATCAGCGTGCTGCATGACTGGACGGGGCAGGGCGACAAGGCGCGCTTTCTGCGCCTGGTGCAGGAAGCCGCCTGTGACAGCTTCAATGTCACCCTGGGGCCGCAATACAACGCTGCGCACCGTGACCACTTTCATGTGGATATGGGCCTGTGGCGGATGTGTCGCTAAGGCGTTTGCGATCCGTAGGGCGGGTGCAAACCGCCACAGCGCCAATGGCGGGTTGCACCCGCCCTACGGAGCAGACACTAGCGTTTGGCCAAGAGCAGGTCGGCGGCCTGTCCGCTGCGCCCGTCGGCGAACTGGAACTGACCCAGTTGCGCGATCTGGTCGTAAGCACCCAGCGCGATATTCACATCACGTGCGCGCAGATCGATGGCGCTGACACCTGCCTCGCTCAGGGTCTGCAGTTGCTGTCGACCCTGGGCGTCGAAACGCAGCAGGCGTAGCTGGTCGAAGACGCTGTCGGCGGCGTCGATACGGCCGTCGCCGTTGTCATCGAAACGGGCCAGCTCGGCAAAGCCATTGGCGGCGTTATGCTGGTCACCGAACAGCTCGCGGCCATCGTCGATGCGGCCGTTAGCATTACGATCCAGGGCCAGCAGTGCGTCGTCGCCGGTCGGTACGCTGATAGAGTCCATGCGTCCATCGGCATCCAGGTCGAAACGCACCGGGCGGCCCAGCCCGCTGGTGGCAAAGCCGTTGCCGGCCAGATCCAGCACCAGTGGATCCACCTGCTGAGGTGTCGCTGTGGCTGTCACGTTGAGCTCCAGGCTGCGCTGTTCGACCACGGCCTGGCTGAGCGCCGCTGCGCTGCTGGAGACGGCGGGCGGTTCCGACGTCTGGCCGAGTTCGCGGGTGAGGTCGCCTGGTGTGGGCTGATCCTCGATCCCCAGGGTGCGGCGCAGAATCTGATAGTCGACCGATTCGCGCGTGGCGCGGTCGAGCTCATCGTCGGAGGGGCGCAGTCGGGCCGATGCGCTGCTGGCACGTGGAGCGGAGAGGGCGTCGAACATGATCACACTCGATGCGGCTGTTGGCGGCCGGGTCTGGCAGAATGCCGCTTCTTCGATATCGGCCGAGTGGCCGATGCTTTGAGTGATTTTTGAGCAGAACGAGCCAATGACCGACGAGCGGCATAACGCCAGTATTCGCATGCAAGCCTTGCATCCTCAGTACGCCGAAGCAGCCGCCCAGTGGGCGGCGCGGCTCGGCCTGGCTGTCGAGGGGGAAACCGAGTACGCCTTGCAGTTAGGCGATGACGGGCTGCAACTGGTCGAGCTGGGCGATAAGGCGCCTGGCCCGGTACGGGTGGATTTCGTCGAGGGTGCGGCCGCCCATCGCCGTCAGTTCGGCGGTGGCAGCGGCCAGATGATCGCCAAGGCCGTCGGTGTGCAGTCGGGCATTCGCCCACGCATTCTCGATGCAACGGCCGGGCTGGGGCGCGATGCCTTCGTGCTCGCCAGCCTGGGCTGCGACATGACGCTGATCGAGCGTCAGCCTCTGGTTGCCGCGTTGCTGGAAGATGGTCTGCAGCGGGCGGCGCTGAATCTGGAGGTTGCGCCGATTGCGGCGCGCATGCGCCTGCTCACCGGTAATGCTATCGAGCTGATGCAGGGCTGGCAGGATGAGGCGCCACAGGTAATTTACCTCGATCCGATGTTCCCGCACCGCGACAAGAGTGCGCTGGTGAAGAAGGAGATGCGTCTGTTCCGCCCCTTCGTCGGTGACGATCTGGATGCACCGGCGCTGCTGGCGGCAGCGCTGGCGCTGGCGACTCATCGGGTGGTGGTCAAGCGTCCGCGCAAGGCGCCGGCCATCGAGGGGCTCAAGCCGGGTTACGTGCTGGAGGGCAAGTCCAGCCGTTATGACATCTACCCGAAGAAAAAGCTGGAAGCCTGAACCTCGGACAGGGCCTCGTTACTGCGCGCCAAGTTCTGGCCGATAGGCGCGCAGGAACAGCTGCACGGCATCCTGGACATGGTATTCGGCATCTGCGTCTTGCAGCGGGGCGCCGCAGCCGATCAGCAGGCGGAAGTGCGCACCACCCTTGAGCAGACAGAAGAAATGATCCGCCGCGCGCGGCGCGTCATCGATGTCCAGCAGGCTGCGCTGCGCGGCCTTGCCCAGCAGCAGTTCCATCTCCTGCTGAATGCGCAGGGGGCCCGCCTCGTAGAACATCTGCGCCAGCTTCGAACCCTGGCTGGCCAGGTTGACCATCATGCGGTGCATTTCCACCGACTCGCGACTGTTGATCAGCGTGAGGAAGCCACGGCCAATTTCGACTAGCTGCTTTTCCAGCGGTACGTCATCCGGCAGTTCGAACAACAGCTCGGGCAGTTGCTCTTCGCACTTGGCCTTGATCGCGGCGGAGAACAGCGTCTCCTTGTCGGTGAAGTGGCTGTACACCGTGAGCTTGGAAACGCCAGCCTCGGCGGCGATGGCGTCCATGCTGCTGCCGTCGTAGCCATTGCGCAGGAACAGGCATTTGGCCGCATCCAGAATGGCGCGGCGCTTGGCGGGATCCTTCGGTCGACCGGGGCCGGAAGGCTGTAACAACTTGTTGGGCATTGGCGGATTTTAATACTGGACTGGCGAGTTTGCTATTTTTACTATACCCGGCAGTACAAATATTCCAAACCTTCCCCGAAAGGTCGCCAACATGTTTCGCCACGCCCTTCCGCTCGTTGCGTCTCTGGGTCTCGCCATGCTGCTCGCTGCCTGCAGCAACGATGAGCAGACCGAACAATCCCTTCGTCCTGCCATGGTGGTTCAACCACAACCTGCCGCCGCTCTGGTCGACAGCTACCCCGGTGAGGTGCGGGCACGTTTCGAGCCGGAGCTGGCTTTCCGCATCGCCGGCAAGGTGAGCAAACGCCTGGTGGATGTCGGTGATCGGGTGAAGAAGGATCAACCGCTGGCCCAGCTCGATCCTCAGGACGTGCGTTTGCAGCTTGACGCTTCGCGGGCCCAGGTGGCGGCGGCCGAAGCCAATCTGCAGACCGTGCGCGCCGAGCGTGAGCGCTACAAGACCCTGCTGGCCCGCAACCTGGTCAGCCGCTCGCAATTCGACAACATCGAAAATCAGTACCGCTCCGGCGAGGCGCGACTGAATCAGGTCAAGGCGGAATACGACGTGGCCCGCAACCAGACCGACTACGCCGTGCTACGCGCGTCTCAGGACGGCGTGATCGCCCGCCGTTCGCTGGAGGTCGGGCAGGTGGTGGCGGCCGGGCAGGGCGTTTTCACCTTGGCGGCCGATGGCGAGCGTGAGGTGCTGATCAGCCTGCCGGAGCAGAGCGTGGGGCGGTTCCAGATCGGCCAGGCGGTCGAGGTGGAGCTGTGGTCACAGCCGGGGCAGCGCTTTCCCGGTCGCATCCGCGAGATGGCGCCGGCGGCTGACTCGCAGTCGCGTACCTTCGCCACGCGCGTGGCCTTCACCGAAGGCCAGGTGCCCGCCGAGCTGGGGCAGAGCGCGCGGGTCTTCATCGTCAGCGACGGCCAGGTGCCGCTGGCCGTCCCTCTGTCTGCGCTCAGTTCCGAGCAGGGCCAGCCGTTCGTCTGGGTGGTCACTCCTGGTGAGCACAAGGTCGAACGGCGGGCGGTGCGCGTCGGCGCTTATGGTGACAACCAGGTACCGGTGCTGGAGGGGCTGAAGGCGTCCGACTGGGTGGTAGCTGCCGGCGTGCAGGTGCTGCGCGAGGGGATGCAGGTGCGGCCTGTGGATCGCGCCAATCGCAACGTCGAAATGGCCGCCAAGGAGTAAGCCGATGAGCTTCAACCTGTCTGCCTGGGCGCTGCGCCACCGCGAGATCGTGCTCTACATCATGCTGCTGCTGGCCATCGTCGGTGGGCTTTCCTACACCAAGCTGGGGCAGAGCGAGGATCCTCCCTTCACCTTCAAGGCCATGGTGATCCGTACCCTCTGGCCGGGCGCCAGTGCCGAAGAAGTGTCGCGTCAGGTCACCGAACGCATCGAGAAGAAGCTGATGGAAACCGGCGAATACGACCGTATCGTCAGTTTCTCCCGGCCGGGTGAGTCGCAGGTCACCTTCATGGCGCGCGACTCCATGCACAGTTCGGAGATTCCCGACCTTTGGTACCAGGTTCGCAAGAAGATCGGCGACATTCGTTACACCTTGCCCTCCGGCATCCAGGGCCCGTTCTTCAATGACGAGTTCGGTACCACCTTCGGCAATATCTATGCGTTGACCGGCAATGGGTTCGACTACGCAGTGCTCAAGGACTACGCCGACCGCATCCAGTTGCAGCTGCAGCGCGTCAAGGACGTGGGCAAGGTGGAACTGGTCGGCCTGCAGGACGAGAAAATCTGGATCGAGCTGTCCAACACCAAGCTGGCCACTCTCGGTCTGCCGCTGTCGGCGGTGCAGCAGGCGCTGGAGGCACAGAATGCGGTGGCGGCCGCTGGCTTCTTCGAAACCGATAGCGAGCGCATCCAGCTGCGTGTCACCGGCCGTTTCGAGTCGGTGGACGAGATCCGCAGCTTCCCCATTCGCGTCGGTGACCGCACCTTCCGCATCGCCGACGTGGCCGAGGTCAAACGCGGCTTCAACGATCCGCCCGCGCCGCGCATGCGCTTCATGGGCGAGGACGCCATCGGCATTGCAGTGTCGATGAAGGCCGGCGGCGACATCCTCGTGTTGGGCAAGGCGCTGGAAGAGGCGTTCGCGCGTCTGCAGCAGACCCTGCCGTTGGGCATGGAGCTGCGCAAGGTGTCCGATCAGCCGGCAGCGGTGAAGACGGGCGTGGGCGAGTTCGTCAAGGTGCTGGTGGAGGCATTGACCATCGTCCTGCTGGTCAGCTTCTTCTCCCTTGGGCTGCGTACCGGGCTGGTGGTGGCGTTGGTCATCCCGCTGGTGTTGGCTATGACCTTCGCGGCCATGTACTACTTAGGCATAGGCCTGCACAAGATTTCTCTCGGCGCGCTGGTGCTGGGTCTGGGCTTGCTGGTGGACGACGCGATCATCGCGGTGGAGATGATGGCCATCAAGATGGAGCAGGGCTATGACCGCCTCAAAGCGGCCAGCTTCGCCTGGACCAGCACGGCCTTCCCCATGCTCACCGGCACGCTGATCACGGCGGCGGGCTTTCTGCCCATCGCCACGGCGCAGTCGGGCACCGGCGAGTACACCCGCTCGATCTTTCAGGTGGTAGTGATCTCTCTGGTGGCCTCGTGGATTGCCGCCGTGATGTTCGTGCCCTATCTGGGCGACAAGCTGTTACCGGATCTGGCCAAGCTGCATGCTTCCAAACATGGCGATGGTGGCGCTCACGATCCGTATGCGACCCCCTTCTATCGACGTGTCAGGGCTCTGGTGGAGTGGTGCGTACGCCGCCGCAAGACGGTGATCGTGCTGACCCTGGGCTTGTTCGTGGCTTCAATCGTGCTGTTCCGCTTCGTGCCACAGCAGTTCTTCCCGGCCTCCGGTCGGCTGGAGCTGATGGTCGACATCAAGCTGGAGGAGGGCGCCTCGCTGCTGGCCACCGAGGCTGAGGTCAAGCGTCTGGAAGAGATGCTCAAGGCGCAGAGCGGGATCGACAACTACGTGGCCTACGTGGGAACCGGTTCGCCGCGTTTCTACCTGCCACTCGATCAGCAATTGCCTGCAGCCAGTTTTGCCCAGTTCGTCGTGCTCGCCAGCAGCATCGAAGAGCGTGAACGGCTGCGTACTTGGCTGATCCAGGTGATGCGTGACGAATTCCCCACGCTGCGCAGCCGTGTCAGCCGTCTGGAAAATGGCCCGCCGGTGGGCTATCCGGTGCAGTTCCGCGTCAGTGGCGAGCACATCGACGAGGTGCGCGCCCTGGCTCGCCAGGTGGCGGACAAGGTGCGGGAGAACCCGCACGTGGCCAACGTGCACCTGGATTGGGAAGAACCGAGCAAGGTGGTCATCCTCAATATCGACCAGGATCGCGCGCGGGCGCTGGGCGTCAACACGGCCGAGCTGTCGCGCTTTCTGCAAGGGTCGCTATCCGGTACCAGCGTCAGCCAGTATCGTGAGGACAACGAGCTGATCGAGATTCTGCAGCGTGGCACGCCCGAGGAGCGCAAGGCACTGAGCCAGCTACCGAGCCTGGCGGTGCCGACCGACAGCGGGCGCAGCGTGGCGCTGTCGCAGGTGGCGACGCTGGAGTACGGCTTCGAGGAGGGCATCATCTGGCACCGCAACCGCCTGCCCACCGTGACCGTGCGCGCCGATGTTTATGGCAAGGAGCAGCCGGCCAGCCTGGTGATGCAGATATCTCCGACGCTGGATCCGATCCGCGCCGAACTGCCCAGTGGCTACCTGCTGGAAGTCGGCGGTACCGTGGAGGACTCCGCACGCGGGCAGAAGTCGGTCAATGCGGGTATCCCGCTGTTCATCGTGGTGGTGCTGACCCTGCTGATGCTGCAGTTGCGTAGCTTCTCGCGTTCGGCCATGGTGTTCCTCACCGCGCCGCTCGGGCTGATCGGGGTGACCCTGTTCCTGCTGCTCTTCCGTCAGCCGTTCGGCTTCGTTGCCATGCTCGGCACCATCGCCCTGGCGGGGATGATCATGCGTAACTCGGTGATTCTGGTCGACCAGATCGAACAGGACATCAGCCATGGGCTGGGTCGCTGGCAGGCCATCATCGAGGCCACCGTCAGGCGTTTCCGCCCCATCGTGCTGACGGCCCTGGCCGCCGTGCTGGCGATGATTCCGCTGTCGCGCAGCGTATTCTTCGGGCCGATGGCGGTCGCCATCATGGGCGGCCTGATCGTCGCCACGGCATTGACCTTGCTGTTCCTGCCGGCGCTGTATGCGGCCTGGTTCCGGGTCAAGGAAAACGAAGCGCATTGATTGGCATGAGGTGCTTCAGCGGTTGTCGTGGCTGAAGCCTTCCCATGCCATGCCTTGCAAGCGGATAGCGGCAATAAAAAACGGGAGCCCTTGGCTCCCGTTTTTCGTATTGCGGATGGCCTTACTCGTCCATCTGCGATTGCAGGTAGTTCTGCAGGCCAACGGCTTCGATCAGGCTCAGCTGGGTTTCCAGCCAGTCGATATGCTCTTCCTCGGACTCCAGAATGTCTTCCAGCAGCTCGCGGCTGGCGTAGTCACCGGCACTTTCGCAGTAGGCAATGGCGGCTTTCAGGTCGGCATGGGCCTTGTGCTCGATCTTCAGGTCGCACTCGAGCATTTCCTTGGTGTTTTCACCGATCAGGATCTTGCCCAGATCCTGCAGATTGGGAATGCCTTCGAGGAACAGGATGCGCTTGATCAGCTTGTCGGCATGCTTCATCTCGTCGATGGACTCGTGATACTCGTGCTCGCCGAGTTTCTTCAGGCCCCAATCTTCGTACATGCGCGCATGCAGAAAATACTGGTTGATCGCGACCAGCTCGTTACCAAGGATCTTGTTCAGGTGTTGGATAACTTTCTTGTCGCCTTTCATGGTCGCTCCTGCTGATGTAGCCGATAGGTTTACAGAACGGGATTTTCAGCCTCGTTCTACCAACTGTCAAACCTAAGTATTTGAAAGATAAGCGAAAATAAAACTGAATAAGAATGTTTAGATTCCGCATCGAAGCGCAAGTATCTGAATTCAAATAACAAATAAAACGGGGCAGGGCGCGCCGCGTCAAAAACGGCGAAAGATGACAGAAAAAATAATTTCTGCCGCGCGATAAAAAGCCCCGCTGAGCGGGGCCTGGGTGTGCGCAAGAAGTCGTCAGGCCGCCACAGCGGAGGGGTGGTGTTGTTGCAGGTACTGCTGCAGGCGCGTTTGCTGGCCTGGGCTCATGAACAGGCCGAGCTTGCTGCGCCGCCAGAGGATATCGCTGCTGCTGCGCGCCCATTCCTCGCGGCAGAGATAGTCCACTTCGCGGGTATAGAGCCCTGCACCCAGATGTTCGCCGAGGTCGGTCAGGTTGTTCACGCCTTCGAGCAGGCGCCAGGCCCGGCTGCCGTAGCTGCTGGCCCAGCGCTGGGCCAAGGGGCTTGGCAGCCAGCCGAAACGCGCGCTCAGCGCTTCGCTGAGGCTGGCAACGTCCTGCATCTGCTCGCCGCCGGGCAGCGTGGCACTGGCCGTCCAGCTACCGCCCATGTGGGCAAAGCTCGGTTGCAGCAGTTTCATCGCCGATTCAGCCAGCTTGCGATAGGTGGTCAGCTTGCCGCCGAATACCGACAACAGCGGCGCTTCGCCCGGAGCGCCGGCCAGCGCCAGGGTGTAGTCACGGGTAATCGCCGAGGGTTCGTCGGACTCGTCATCGCACAGCGGGCGCACCCCGGCGAAGCTGTGCAGCACATCGTCACGCGTAAGCTGCTTGCGGAAATGGTCGTTGACCACCTTGAGCAGGTAGTCGGTCTCCTCGGCAGTGATCGTCACCTTGGCCGGGTCGCCCTGGTACTCGCGATCAGTCGTGCCGATCAGGGTGAAGCGCTCCAGGTAGGGAATGGCGAAGACGATGCGCCGATCCTCGTTCTGCAGGATATAGGCCTGTTCGCCCTCGTAGAGCTTGGGCACCACGATATGGCTGCCCTGGATCAAACGAATGCCATAAGGCGATTGCTGCTTGAAGTCTTCGCGCAGCAGACACGCGACCCAGGGGCCGGCGGCATTGACCAGGCCGCGCGCGCGGATCGAGAACAAGCTGCCATCGGCACGCTCCAGATGCACATGCCAGAGGCCCTTGCTGCGCCTGGCGCTGACGCAGCGCGTGCGCGGGTGAATGTGTGCGCCGTGCTCGCGTGCGGCCATGGCGTTGAGCACCACCAGGCGGGCATCGTCCACCCAGCAGTCGGAGTATTCGAAACCGCGGGTGATCTCGCGTTTCAGCGGGCTGCCGGCACCGAAGCGCAGGCCTCGCGAACTCGGCAGACGTTCGCGCTTGCCCAGGTGGTCATAGAGGAACAGCCCGGCGCGGATCATCCAGGCCGGGCGCAGGTGCGGGCGGTGCGGCAGGACGAAGCGCATGGGTTTGACGATGTGCGGTGCCTTGGCCAGCAATACTTCGCGCTCGGCCAGAGCCTCGCGCACCAGGCGAAATTCGTGATGCTCCAGATAGCGCAGGCCGCCATGGATCAGCTTGCTGCTGGCCGAGGAGGTATGGCTGGCCAGGTCGTCCTTTTCGCAAAGGAACACGGATAGCCCTCGACCCGCCGCATCGGCGGCGATCCCCACACCATTGATACCACCGCCGACGACGGCGAGGTCATAGACTTCTGCAACTGGGCTGGCGAGATGGTCGTGAGGCATGGCGGCACGCTCGGCTATTGAATTCGAATGTAGTGATGTTCACTTTCGAAAATATGCTAGACGAAGATGTGCGCTTCCGCCAGTCGGCTGCACAGTGACGCGCCGAGCGGTAGTCAGGGATAGGTTTGCTGTGGGGCGGGTGCAACCCGCCGGCGTGTTGATGGCGGGTTGCGCCAGCCCTACTTGAAACCTGCGTCAATCAAACCAGGTCGAGCTGAACCTTGTTGGCCCGCAGCAGGCGTTGCACCGCGCTGGGTGGCTCGCTATCGGTGAAGACGCGGTCGACCAGGGTGATGGAGCCCAGGCGTACCACGGCGTTGCGGCCGAACTTGCTCGAGTCGGCAGCCAGGAAAACCTGCCGGGCATTGTCGATGATGGCTTGGGAGACGCGCACTTCCTGATAGTCGAAGTCGAGCAGGCTGCCGTCTTCGTCGATGCCACTGATGCCGACGATGGCGTAGTCGACCTTGAACTGCTGGATGAAATCCACCGCTGCCTGGCCGACGATGCCGCCATCGCCGCGCACCGTGCCGCCGGCCACCAGCACTTCGAAGTCCGCCTTGGCACTGAGTTGGGCGGCGACATGCAGGTTGTTGGTGATGATCTTCAGGTCCTTGTGGTTCTGCAGCTCGCGAGCGATGGCTTCGGTGGTGGTGCCGATGTTGATGAACAGCGAGGCATGATCAGGGATCTGCGCTGCCACGGCTTCGGCGATGCGCTGTTTCTCCTCCCGCATCTGTCCGGCACGCATGCCGTAGGCGGTGTTCTGGATGCTCGAAGCCTCGCAGGCCGCACCGCCGTGAGTGCGTCGCAGCAAGCCATGCTCGGCCAACTGATTTATATCGCGGCGGATGGTCTGCGGCGTGACGGCGAAGGCCTGGGCCAGTTCGTCGATGCTGACGTAGCCGCGTTCGCGGGCGAGATTGAGGATGTCGTGCTGGCGCGGAGCGAGGTTCATGAGCGCTTCCTGTGAAGGTTGCCCATTATAGGGTGTAGCGATGGGCGTTTTCCGCCTGCTACTGTAAGGCATCTTCCCTCGCGTTTTCACATTCGAACATGACGCCTGCAATCGATCTGTTGAAGAAGGCCAAGGCCGAACACCGTGTGCACAGCTACCAGCACGACCCCAAGGCACCGTCCTACGGGCTGGAAGCAGCGGAAAAACTGGGGCTGGCACCGGAAACGGTGTTCAAGACGCTGCTCGCCGCCACCGAGAAGGGCGAGCTGCTGGTGGCAGTGGTGCCGGTGGCCGGCACCCTCGACCTCAAGGCGCTGGCCAGTGCGGCCGGTGCGAAGAAGGCGGACATGGCCGACCCGGCCGCCGCGCAGCGGGCGACCGGTTACCTGGTCGGAGGCATCAGCCCATTGGGGCAGAAGAAACGTCTGCGCACCTTCATCGACGAGTCGGCCCGGTTGTACCCAACCATCCATGTCAGCGGCGGCCGCCGCGGACTGGAGCTGGAACTGGCGGCCGAAACCCTGGCCCTGCACACGCAGGGACAATTCGCTGCTATCGGCAAGGCTTGAGCAGCGGGTTATGCTGCCCCTCAGAATGATTCAACATGTAGGCAAAAGCGGCGAACGTTGCCGATAACAACAAGGAAATGCCATGTCTCACTACCTGTTAGCCATCGATCAGGGCACCACCAGCTCGCGCGCCATCGTTTTCGATCGCGAAGGGCGGCCGGTGGCCCGCGCGCAGCAGGAGTTCCGGCAGTTTTTCCCACAGGATGGCTGGGTCGAGCACGATGCCGAGGAGATCTGGGCGTCCACCCTCGAGGTTTGTCGCAGCGCCATCGCCAGCAGTGGGCTGAGCAGCCAGGCGATCGCCGGCATCGGCATCACCAATCAGCGGGAAACCACCCTGGTGTGGGATGCCAGCAGCGGCGAGGCCATTCATCCGGCCATCGTCTGGCAGGATCGTCGCACCGCCGACTATTGCGCGCGGCTCAAGGCCGATGGCCACGAGGCCGACGTCACGGCGCGTACGGGCTTGTTGATCGACCCCTATTTCTCGGCTACCAAGCTGCGCTGGATCCTCGAGAACGTGCCAGGTGCGCGCCAGCGGGCCGAGCGCGGTGAGCTGCGCTTCGGCACCGTCGACAGCTTCCTGCTCTGGCGTCTGACCGGTGGCAAGGTGCACCGCACCGATGCCAGCAATGCCTCGCGCACCCTGATGTTCAACATCCATACCCAGCAGTGGGACGACAAGCTGCTGGAGCTGTTCGACATCCCCGCCAGCCTGCTGCCTGAGGTGCTCGACTGCGCCGCCGAGTTCGGCCATACCGATGCCGAGCTGCTCGGTTCGTCCATTGCCGTGCTGGGCATGGCGGGCGACCAGCAGGCCGCCTTGATCGGCCAGGCCTGTTTCCAGCCGGGCATGGTCAAGAGCACCTATGGCACGGGCTGCTTCATGATTCAGAACACCGGCAGCGAGCCGGTCAGCTCGAAGAATCGCCTGCTCACCACGGTTGGTTACCGCCTCGGTGGCAAGGTCACCTATGCGGTCGAGGGCAGCATCTTCGTCGCGGGCGCGGCCGTGCAATGGTTGCGCGATGGGATCAAGCTGATTGGCCATGCTCGCGATAGCGAAGCGCTGGCCGAAGCCACTGGCGAGGCATGTGGTGTCTACCTGGTGCCGGCCTTCACCGGTCTCGGTGCGCCGTACTGGGATCCCAAGGCGCGCGGTGCGATCTTCGGTCTGACTCGTGATACCGGGATCAAGGAGATCGTCACTGCCGGCCTGCAATCGGTGTGCTACCAGACTCTCGATCTGCTCGAAGCCATGCGCCAGGACGGTGCGGCCGCGCCCAGCGCCTTGCGCGTGGATGGCGGCATGGTGGAGAACAACTGGGTCATGCAGTTTCTTGCCGACATCCTCGGCGTCAGTGTCGAGCGGCCTGAGGTGACCGAGACCACCGCGCTCGGCGTGGCCTACCTGGCTGGCCTGCAGTTGGGCTTGTACGCCGATCTCGATGCCATCGCCCGCCACTGGCATCGCCAGCAACGCTTCGAGCCGAAGATGGACGAGGCCACGCGAGGGCGCCTGTACGCCGGTTGGCTGGATGCCGTGCAGCGCGTGCGCAGCGGCGGCTGAGCAGCGCCATGCGCGCCTGGCTGCTGGCGATGCTATGGCTGCTGAGCGCCGGCACCTTGCGTGCCGAAACCCTGGTTATCGCCGGTGACCTGTGGTGCCCGGTCAACTGCGCAGCCGATGCCGAGCGCCCAGGAATCTTCGTCGAATTGGCGCAGCAGATATTTGCCGAGTCGGGCATCGAGGTCGAATACCGCGTGCTCAATTGGGCGCGGGCCGTCGCCGATACCCGCAGCGGGCGCCTGGGGGCGGTCATCGGCGCCGGTGTGCAGGATGCGCCTGACTTCATCTTCACGCCGACCGCCCCGGGGCTCTCGCGCATGTGTTTCTACGCTCTGCGTGGCGATCCGTGGCGATATCAGGGCTTGGAATCCTTGGTGCAGCGGCGCCTGGGGGCGATCAACGGCTACAGCTACGGTGCCGAGCTGGATCTGTATCTGAACCGTCATCTGCAATCGCCCCAGGTGCAACTGGTGACAGGTGATAAGGCCCTGGCCACCAACCTGCGCAAGCTGCGTCGCGGGCGTGTCGATGTACTGGTGGAGAACGCCTGGGTGATGGAGGCCGTGCTCGCCGAGCGTCATCTGTTCACTGAAATTGTCGAGGTGGGCTGCCGACAGGGTGATATCCCCATCTATCTCGCCTTTTCGCCGCGCCTGCCGCGAAGCGCCGACTATGCACGGCTTTTCGAGCAGGGGCTGCAGCGCTTTCAGGCCGATGGTCGCCTGCAGGCGCTGATGAGCCGTTACGGCGTGAGCAGCATGCGCTGACCCAACTGTTATGCGCCAGCTGTGTCTGGTTTGCGTGCTGGCTTGCAGGCAAGCTCGGTCGACTTGTCTTTCAGCCAGGAACCGCTGCCCATGCCCCTCGACTTTCATCAGATCGATGCCTTCACCGACCAGCCCTTCGCCGGTAATCCTGCCATGGTCTACCGCCTGGATAGCTGGCTCGACGAGGCCCGGATGCAGCGTATCGCCGCCGAACATAACCTGGCGGAAACCGCCTTCGTGGTGAAGGAGGGCGACGTCTGGCATATCCGCTGGTTCACCCCCGGCAGTGAAGTGCCGCTATGTGGGCATGCCACGCTGGCGACCGCCAAGGTGC
Organism: Pseudomonas sp. FG29; assembly: GCF_057809355.1. NCBI lineage: Bacteria > Pseudomonadati > Pseudomonadota > Gammaproteobacteria > Pseudomonadales > Pseudomonadaceae > Pseudomonas > Pseudomonas sp. FG29. The sequence goes on from NZ_JBMDJU010000001.1 coordinate 230,750, forward strand.
TGTTCGATCTGTATGACGAACCCGGCGAAGCGCTGGACTTTACCTGCCTGTCCGGATCGCTGCGCGTGACCCGTCAGGGCGAGCGCCTGGAGCTGGATTTCCCGGTGCGCCCGACCGTGCCGGTGACGCCTGCGCTACAGGCCGATGTCGAGGCGGCGCTGGGCCGGCCGGCGCGCGAGATTCGCGCATTGCTCAATCCCGACGGTAGCGTGCAGGAGTTGATGGCCGTGCTGAGCAGCGAGGCAGAGGTGCGCACATTCGAGCCTGACCTGCAGGCGCTGGCGGCCCTGCCGGGGCTCGGTGTGCTGATCACTGCGCCAGGTGAGCGGCATGATTTCGTCTCGCGTTATTTCGCCCCAGCTATCGGTATCAACGAAGACCCGGTCACCGGCTCGACGCACTGCATGCTGGTGCCTTACTGGGCCGAGCAGCTTGGGCATGAGCGCTTCAACGCCTTCCAGTGCTCGGCGCGTGGTGGCGAGCTGCACTGCCAACTGCAGGGTGAGCGGGTGAAGATCGCCGGGCATGCCCGGCATGTCGCCAGCGGTCAGTTGTTCGTCTGACGCTCAGTCGCTGCTGGCCCGGCGCACGCCGCTGGGCTCGCCGAGGCTAATCTGGGCGGCCACGCTGCCCTGAGCCGGGAACGCCACCAGATGGTCGGCAGCGATGCGGATGCCCACTTCGTCGCCCGGCTGGTGGTCGGCATGGCTGGGGAATATCGACTCCAGCTGACTGCCGGTGGGCAGTTGCAGGCGATACAGGGTGGCGGCGCCGAGGAAGGTCTTGCCGACGATGCGCGCCTTCAGTGGGCTGCCTTCGTCCGGCACGATGTCGTCCGGGCGCAGCAGTACGTCGACCGCGCTGCCTGTTGCCCAGGTATAGGCACGGTTGCCACGAATCTCGCCCAGCTCGGTCTGCACCGTGTCCGGGCTGCGCAATTGGCCACGGATGAAGTAACCCTGACCGATGAAGCTGGCGACGAAAGGTGTCAGCGGCTCATGGTAGAGGTTGAAGGGGGTGTCCCACTGCTCCAGGTGTCCGCTCTTGAACACGCCGACGTGATCGCTGACGGCGAAGGCTTCTTCCTGATCGTGAGTGACCAGAATGGCGCTGGTGCCACGCGCCTTGAGAATCTCGCGTACCTCATGGCTCAGGCGTCGGCGCAGTTCGCCATCGAGGTTGGAGAACGGCTCGTCGAGCAGCAACAGTTGCGGTGAGGGTGCCAGCGCGCGAGCCAGGGCGACACGCTGTTGCTGACCGCCAGACAGCTCGTGTGGGTAGCGCTTGGCCAGATGGCCGAGCTTGACCAGATCGAGCAGTTCCTGGGTGACGCGCTCGGCGTCAGCTTGCTGGCGGATGCCGAAGGCGACGTTCTGTGCCACGTTCAGGTGCGGGAAGAGGGCGTAGTCCTGGAACACCATGCCGATGCGGCGTTTCTCCGGCGCCAGAGTGAAGCCGGGACGAGAGATGATCTCGCCACCCAGTTCGATCTCGCCGGTCAGGATCGGCTCGAAGCCGGCGATGGCGCGCAGGGTGGTGGTCTTGCCGCAGCCAGAGGGGCCGAGCAAGCAGCCGATATCGCCGGCGTTGAGGTGCAGATCGAGTTTCTGCACCACGGTGTGCGCGTGGTAGCCGCAGCTCAGCCCGCGCAGCTGCAGCAATACACTCATGCGTGGTGGTACGCCGGCTCGACCAGCAGTTCCAGCAGCGCCTTCTGCGCGTGCAGGCGGTTCTCGGCCTGATTCCAGGCGACCGAGCGCGGATCGTCGAGCAGGTCGACGCTGATTTCTTCGCCACGGTGCGCCGGCAGGCAGTGCATGAACAGCACGTCATCGGCGGCGAGATCGAGCAGGGCAGGGGTGACCTGATAGGGGCGGAACAGCGCCATGCGCTGCTCGGCTTCATCTTCCTGGCCCATCGACGCCCACACGTCGGTGCTGACCAGGTGAGCGCCGGCCACGGCTTCGCGCGGATCGCGCACGACCTGCACGCGGTCACCAGCCAGGGCCAGGAAGCGCGCGTCCGGCTCGTAGCCTTCTGGGCAGGCGACCTTCAACTGGAAGTCGAACTGGATCGCCGACTCGATGTAGGAATTGCACATGTTGTTGCCGTCGCCGATCCAGGCCACCGTCTTGCCAGCGATGCTGCCGCGGTGCTCGAGGAAGGTCTGCATGTCGGCCAGCAACTGGCAGGGGTGCAGGTCATCGGACAGGCCATTGATCACCGGTACTCTGGATTTGGCGGCGAACTCGGTGAGGTTGCTGTGGGCGAAGGTGCGGATCATCACGGCATCGAGCATGCTCGACATGACGATGGCAGCGTCGCCGATCGGCTCGCCACGGCCCAACTGGGTATCGCGTGGCGAAAGGAAGATGGCCTGGCCGCCGAGCTGGATCATGCCGGCCTCGAAGGACAGACGAGTACGGGTCGAGGCCTTCTCGAAGATCATGCCCAGCACGCGATTCTTCAGCGGCTCGAACAGCACGCCGCGATTGCGCAGATCCTTCAGCTCGATGGCTCGGCGGATCAGCCCCACCAGTTCGTCCGGTGTGTAATCCATCATCGAGAGAAAGTGTCTGACGCTCATCGTTAACTACCTATATGACTACAGTTCGCAAGTTTGGGCCTTCGGCGTAACCGCTGAAAACGGCGAAACTTGCGGCAAGAGGCCGCAGGATGCGACGAAACAGGGGGAGGCGCGATCTTATAAGGAAATGACGAGACGGCGCAAATTGCCGCCCCATAACCGACAAATTCCTGTTTTGTAAGCCTTTTCCCAAAGGCGCGTGCGAGATGTCACAAAACTGACATTCTCGCTTGCACCGCTCTAGCACGCGCTTCTAGGATTGCGCCGCCTTTCCAAGGCAATGCATTGCCCCCGTAATGGGGTACCCATGGAAAAATTGTGCAAAGGAGTTTTGCATGAAACACGTAGCCTACGCCGCAGCCTTCTCCGCTCTCGCCCTGCTGACTGGCTGTGCCAGCCAGAACGTTAGCCAACCCACTCTGCCCCTGGGCGGTGGTGTTGAAACTAACCTGAAGGCAGACGTCAAGGTCGGCGAATCCATCTCCGGTCAATCCTCTGTGAACATCCTGTTCGGTGTTCTGAAGCTGGGTGGCGACACTCAGTTCGCCGACGGCGTGACCTACGGTGGTGGCGAGGGTGGTTTCGCGCTGGGTCTGGACCCGGTCGCTTCCGCCAAGTCCGCAGCTGCTTACAAGGCAGTCAAGGCCTCGGGTGCTGACGTGATCGTCGCCCCGCGTTACGAAGTGAACGTTCAGGATTACTTCGTATTCAAGACCGTTAACGTCAGCGTTACCGGCAAGAAAGGCACCGTTACCTCCATCCGTTGATCGGATCGGTAATTGCCTGAATCGGCAGGCTTGATGCCTGCCGATTCATGAGACGAACGCTGCTGGCGTCGTCGTCTCGCCCGGCCCATAGTTCCAGACCTGCGACCTGACCGGTCGTCTCGGATCAGAACAAGAGGCCAGGCCATGACCAAGTCCCTCCATTACCGTGCATGCCATTTGTGCGAAGCCATCTGCGGCCTCGCCATCGAAACCGAAACCCAGCCTGACGGCAGCACGCAGATTCGCTCGATCAAGGGCGATCCTCAGGACAGTTTCAGCCGTGGTCACATCTGCCCCAAGGCCGTGGCCCTGCAAGACATCCAGCACGATCCCGACCGTATCCGCCAACCCATGCGCCGCATTGGTGAGCAGTGGCACGCCATCGACTGGGATGACGCCTTCGCGTTGGTAGCCGAACGCCTGAGTGCGATCCAGGCCGAACACGGCGCGAACGCCGTGGCGGTCTATCAGGGCAACCCCAGCGTGCATAACTATGGGTTGATGACCCACAGCAACTATTTCCTCGGTCTGCTGAAAACCCGCAGCCGTTTCTCCGCCACTTCGGTGGATCAATTGCCGCATCACCTGACCAGCCACCTCATGTATGGCCACGGCCTGCTGATACCGATCCCTGACATCGATCACACCGATTTCATGCTGATCCTCGGCGGCAACCCGCTGGCGTCCAATGGCAGCATCATGACCGTGCCGGATGTGGAAAAGCGCCTGAAGGCCATCCAGGCTCGCGGCGGCAAGGTGGTGGTGGTCGACCCGCGGCGCAGTGAAACGGCCGCCATCGCCGATCAGCATCTGTTCGTGCGGCCCGGCAGCGATGCTGCCTTGCTGCTGGGCATGCTCAATACCCTGTTCGAGGAAGGCCTGACGCGCGACAGCCATCTGCCCGTGGACGGGCTGGAACAGGTGCGTGCCGCCATCGCCGGCTTCCACGCCGAGGCCATGAGCGCTCGCTGTGGCGTGCCGGCGCAGATTATCCGCCAACTGGCGCGTGACTTCGCCGCTGCCGACAAGGCGGTGTGCTACGGACGCATGGGCGTCTCCACTCAGGCCTTCGGTACCCTGTGCCAGTGGTTGGTGCAGGTGATCAACCTGGTCACCGGCAATCTCGATCGCGTGGGCGGTGTGCTCTGCACCTCGCCGGCGGTTGATCTGGTCGCCAGCACCTCGGGTGGGCATTTCAATCGCTGGCAGAGCCGCGTGTCCGGCCTGCCGGAATATGGCGGCGAGTTGCCGGTCTCGGCGCTGGCCGAGGAGATGCTGACGCCGGGTCAGGGGCAGATTCAGGCGCTGGTCACGGTGGCCGGTAACCCGGTGCTGTCCACGCCCAACGGTCGCCAGTTGGAGCAGGCGCTGGACGGTCTGGATTTCATGCTCTCGGTGGATTTCTACATCAACGAGACGACGCGTCATGCCGACCTGATCCTGCCGCCGACCGCGCCGCTGGAACATGACCACTACGACACCACCTTCAATGTGTTCGCGGTGCGCAATGTCACTCGTTTCAACGAGGCGGTGCTGGCCAAGCCGGACGGTGCGCTGCACGACTGGGAAATCTTCGTCGGCCTGGCCAAGGCATTCGCCGCGCGCAACAACCTCGAACTAAAACCGACCATGGCGCCGGAGCAGATGATCGACATGGGCCTGCGCTTCGGCCCCTATGGTGATCGCAGCGAGCACAAACTCAGCCTGGCAGCCCTGCGCGAACATCCGCACGGGTTGGATCTGGGGCCTTTGCAGCCAAATCTGGCCGCCCGCCTGAAAACCCCGAGCAAGGCCGTGCAGGCTGCTCCCGAGTTGTTGCTGGCCGATCTTGCGCGTTTTGCCGAGCAGGAACAGCCGAGCGAGCATGAGCTGCTGCTGATCGGTCGCCGCCACGTGCGCAGCAACAATTCCTGGATGCACAACTATCACCGTCTGGTGAAGGGCAAGCCGCGCCATCAGTTGCTGATGAACCCGGCGGATCTGGCCAGCCGTGGCCTGGTCGACGGTCAGCGTGTGCAGGTTCGCTCACGTGTTGGCTGCATCGAGGTTGAAGTGGCAGCCAGCGACGAGGTGATGGCCGGTGTGGTCAGTTTGCCGCACGGCTGGGGGCATGCACGCCCCGGCGTGCAGATGGATATCGCCCGCGCCCAACCCGGCGCCAGCGCCAACGACCTGACCGACGAGCGCCAGCTCGATGCCTTGTCTGGCAATGCGGTGCTCAATGGGGTGCCGGTGGAGGTAGTGGCTGCGTAACGACCTGCTGCGCGTCGGCCCTGCTGCGTTAAAAACAGGCTCAGACTGCTCATTTACAACTTGTAAACTCCGCGTCCTCGCCTGTTTTTGCCTTGCATGGCTCTAGCTCGCTAGGTCGTAAACAGCTCTAGGGATGACGGCAAGGCCGAGCATTGTGCTCGGCTTTTCGCTACAATCGCGCCACCGTGGCGACCGTCGGGTCGCGAAGTCTATGCTGAGGTGCCCCATGGATATCATCGAAACCATCAAAGAGCAGATCGCCAACAACACCGTTCTGCTGTACATGAAAGGCTCGCCCAACGCCCCGCAGTGTGGCTTCTCCGCCCGTGCTGCACAGGCTGTGATGGGCTGCGGCGAGAAGTTCGCCTACGTCGACATCCTGCAAAATCCGGAAATCCGCGCCAACCTGCCCAAGTACGCCAACTGGCCGACCTTCCCGCAGCTGTGGGTGGGTGGTGAGCTGGTCGGCGGTAGCGACATCCTCTCCGAGATGTACGAGAAGGGCGAGCTGCAGACCCTGATCAAGGATGCCGTGAGCAAAACTGGCGCCTGATCGCCGCTCTCGCAAAAAAGAACCCGCCTCGGCGGGTTCTTTCGTTTCTGCGGTTGGCCTGGGCGTTATTTCTGCACCCACTGGCCGTTCAGCTGGATGAACTGGCCTTTGGGCGTACGCTCGAGGGCTTTCTTGCCGGCAATGGCTTCGACGTCACCAAGGGCGATGCCGTTGTCCTTGGCCACCTTCTGGTATTCGGCGCGCCGCGCCTGGTTGATCAGACGGGCAATCTCCTCGGCCTGAGCGCCCGGCTTGACCACGCCGAGGTAACCATTGGGCTGCTCGCCCAACTGACCGCCGGCCTTGGCGTCGCCCAGGGCGCTCATGGCCTGGTTGAGGTTCAGCGCATAGGCCGGCAGGCTCAGGGTCAGCGCCAGCAACAGGGTCGACAGGTATCGCATCATCGTCTCGCTCCTTGGAATCCGTGGGTGGCCGGGCTCAGAACAGGCCGCTGTCTTCGTTGAATACGTTGTCCAGCGCCTTGTCCACCTTGATGTAGATCTCGTGCTCGACCTTGACGTTGAGGTTGATATTGATCGGCTCGTTGGGCATGGCCAGCTGCACGGTCGGGGTGCAGGCCAGTATCGACAGTCCCAGACCCAGGACTGCGAGCAAGCGGCACAGAGGCATGGCGCTACTCCTTGTTTTCATGGGGGACACGCTGGCGCATCCGTTGCTGAATCCGTTGCTGGATGATGTCACTGACCTTGTCGGTCAACTGCAGGCTGGCCAGCAGGGTTGGAATGTCTTCTTCCAGGTTGATGCTGAAGTGAATCGGCCGGCCCTGCTCGATAGCGGGGTTCTGTCCGTGCAGGCGCATACCAAGACGCAGTGTGCCGGACGGTTGGTAGTCGAGGCTACTGCTGAGCAGGTCGTAGTGGAAGTTTTCCAGGGCATCGGTGACCAGCTTCATGCCGGGGTTGGCCTGGCCCATGGCGCGAATGCGTGGCGAGTGAAAGCTGAGCTGTCCACCGGGCGCGCGCGCCTCGATATGGCCCTGCTCGATGCTGATGCCCTGGCCCAGGCGCAAGGGCAGGGTGCCATCGAGTCGCCCGTTGCCGGCCAGGCCTTCGGCAGGGTAGACGCGAAACAGCGTCTGCAGATCCAGGCCGCTGAGTTTCAGCGGCAGCACCTGTTCAGGCTGCGCCAGATCCCACTGAGCGGCATCCAGGCTGAGCTGACCGCCGAGCACACCCAGATCGGCACGTTGCAGGTGGACGTTGCCACGTGCCGGGGCGCTCGCCGCAGCCTGGTATTCGCCCTGCAGATGCAGCGGGCCAAGGGCGATGCCGGGGTTGATTTCGCGGGCGCTGAGGCTCGGTAGTTGCAGATTCAGTTTCTGGCCCTGCTGGTTCAACTGCAGGGTAGCGTCGAGGCCGCTCAGGGTGCTGCGGTCATAGATGCCGGCGAGGCCCTTGGCGACCAGCTCGGCCTTCAGGCGCAGCGGTTGCCCGCTGGTCAGGTCGAGGCGGGCGCTGCCCTGCAGGCGGCCATTGTCCAGCGTCAGCAGCGGTGGCCAGTCGGCCAGAGTGGTCGGCAACGGGTTGCCGGCGCGCAGGAACAGCTCGTCGAGGCGTGCGTCCAGCTGCAGCTTGCCGGTCTGTTCACGTTGCAGGTGCAGTTCCAGTTGCAGGCCGGAGTCGGCCAGTAGCGGGCCCTGCAGTGACTGAGCCTGGAGAGTGGCCTGTAGCTGGCTTTGCCATTGCCAACCCTGGGTGTGCAGCGCTGCGTGTTGCAGGTCGCCGATGCTGAACTGCAGCGGCCCCAGCAGCTCGGGGGCTTGCGGCGTCCCCCCGATATGCAGACCACTCAGCTCGACTGCCAGGCGTTGCGCCTGGATGCCTTCTCCTTGCAGGCGTTGGATCTGCAGGCGTGAGTCCGGCAACAGTTGCAGGCTCAGTTGCTGTGCATCGAGCTTGCCGCTCAGTTGCAGGTCAACGCCGGCCTTGTCGAGCTGGCCGTCTGCCAGGCTCAGGCGCTCGCTGCTTGCCTGCAGGCGTGCAGCGGCGATCTGCAGCGACCAGTCCGGCTGCTGTCCGAGTAGCAACGTGGCTTCGCCTTGCAAATGCAACGATCCCTGGCTGGTCAGTTGCAGGTGTACACCGAGGTTGGCGTCTTCTGTTGCCGGTAGTGCGGCCAGATCGAGCGTCAGCAAGCCGGGTTGCAGCCCCTGGATGACGTCAGCTAGCCAAGGGGCGCTCTGCGGATTGAGCTGCAATTCGCCCTCGGCGCGGTGCGCTTGCCAGCGCCCGCTGTCGTTGATCAGGTTCAGTGTCAGCTTGCCGCTGAGCAGGCCCATTGCCGGCACCGGCCAGGGCTGCGGCAGGCGTGCATCCAGATTCAGCCAGCCGGGTGACGCCAATAGCTGTTGCAGGGGGGTGGCTGCATCGAGCTGTACCTGCCACTGCGCATTGAGCGCCGCTTGTTGCGGCAGGTTGCTCAACGATTGGGTATCGAGCAGCGACCACTCGCCCAGCCAGGCGACGAACCAGGCGATATCGGTAGTGCCTGGCGTATTGAGCCGCCCCTGCCACTGCAGGTGCTCGTCACGACGCTGCACCTGCGTGTCCAGTTGCAGTTGCGCCTGGCCGTCGAGCCGCAGTTCGGCCGACAGATGGCGGGCGCTCAGGGCGGCGGGCTGCAGCCCCTGAAGCGTGGCGTCCAGTTCGGCGTCGTGCTCGCCACGCAGCAGGTGAGTGTGTAGGTGCAAGGCCTCTTCACGGTGTGACAGTTCCAGGTCGCCTTCGAGCAGGCAGTGGCCGCTGGCGCAGGGCAGCAGGGCGGTGAAGCGCTGTAGCTGGATCTGGCTCGGCAGCCAGGCGAGCGCTTTGCCCAGCGACTGCCAGTCGAGAGCGGTGCTGCTGTCCTGCCTTTGCGGCGAGGCTGGTTGCAGATCCAGTTGCAGATCGTCTAGCAGCAGGCGCGAGCGCGGCCACAGTTGCCATTGAGCCTGGCCGGCGTGCACCTGCAGGCTACCGTCCAGGCGTCGCAGCGTCAGGTCATGCATCCGCACACCGTGCAGCGTCGGGCCAAGGCTGCGCCAGTCGAGCTGCAGGCCTTGCTCGTCCAGCAGGCGCTGCAGGCGGTAGCTGGCGTAGCTACCCAGCCCCACCAGCACGACCAGCAGTCCTGCCAGGCTTCTCAGCCAGGGTCGCCGGCTGCCCATTCCTTGTCCTCTTGAGCGGATTCCCGGCGACGGTACCCCAAGGGGCTGATGAGTGCCAGGCCAGGGGGATTCTGCTTTGTGAAAATGCAACTTTATGAGCTAGTATTGATTAAAACAGACGCAGGAGATGAGCATGAGTGCCATCAGCCAGCAGTTGCCGGATGCCGACGCCGTATTGGCCAAGGCGCTGCTCAATACCCGTGAACAACTGGGCCTGACCCAGCAGGAGCTGGCTGCCATCGTCGGTGTGCACCGCAGTGCCATCAGCCGCTGGGGAGAGGGTGGTCTACGCCCACAGAGCAAGAGCGGTGAACTGGCCCTGCTGTTGATTCGCGTGTACCGCGCCCTGTTCGCCCTGTTCGGCGGCAACCAGCAGGACATGCGCCATTTCTTGCGCACCGAGAACCACCATCTGGCCGGCGTACCGCTGCAACTGATGGGGCAGGTGCAGGGGCTGGTGCGGGTGGTGGAATACCTCGACGCGATACGCGGCAAGCTGTGATGACGGGTGGCATGGCCATGGACATCTGGCAGGCATGTGAGGGCGAGCGACAGATTCGCCCGTTGGGCGGCACCTTGTTGCGCATGGTGGAGAGCCAGGTGCAGGTGGCGACCCTGCAACTGGTGGATAACCTGGCCGAGCAGGCCCTGCTCGAGGAGTTGCTGGAAGGCAGCAAGCCGCCATTGCCGACCGGTAGCGAGCCGCTGCATTACTTGCTGAAGACGCCGTTTCGTTATCCGCCGCTACGGTGGGGGTCGCGCTTCGGCAGCGTGCATGAGCCCAGCCTGTTCTATGCCGCGCAGCGCCTGGACACGGTGCTGGCCGAAGCCGCCTATTACCGCTTCGTGCTGTGGGTCGGCATGGCCAGCCCGCCGCCCAGCGGGCGCATCCTCTCCGAGCATTCCACCTTCGAGGCGCGTTACCGCGTCGAGCGTGGCATTCAATTGCAGCTGCCACCCTTCAGTGAGCACCAGGCAGTGCTGGCGCACCCCAGCGATTACCGAGCGACTCAGGCCATTGGCATGGCCATGCGCGCAGCCGAGGTGCAGGCGTTCCAGTTTCGCTCGGCGCGCTGCCCGGTCGGCGGCAGTAATGTCGCGCTGTATGCACCTTCGGCCTTTGCCGAGAAGAAACCACGCAATCTGACCCCCTGGCTGTGCGAAACCACGGTCGACTACGTGGCCTTCAAGCATGCCCAGGCACCGGATCAGCCTCGTCTGTTTTACCGCGAGCAGTTTCTGGTGCAGGGACGGCTGCCGCAGCCTGCCTGAACGATCAGCAAAAGCCCTCCTATGCCCTGAAACAGAGCGCTGCGCGGATTTGCCGCACAGACTTGTGCACAATGGCGGCGCAGCCTGTCATGTCACTGTCAGAAAGTGTCGTAACCGTTTGATTTTTCGTGGAGCCTCAATAAGTCAATGAAAAATATGCAATTTTTTCATTGGTGAAAAAATCGACAGTTTGTCTGGAAGCCCCATTTCATCGGCCTTCAAGCGCCTTTCGCCCAAGTTGTTCACGGAGTTATCCACAGGTTCTGTGGATTGTGCCAAGCAAGCGCTCTGGAACGCGAGTCGGGCCGTCTGGCAAGTCTTTACCTTGGCGAAAAAAGGAGTAGAGTGGCGCGCCCCGGCAGCAACCCCCCCTTTATTTATGCCTCGCGCTCTACCAGCTCCATCGTCCGTAACGCGTTCCAACCGTGCCCGTCTGCCCATGCGTGTCGCGCTGTGGCTGCTCGACCGTCCGCGCCTGGGTCAGGCGCCCAGTGTCAAACGCATCGCTGGCAACCTGCTCAAGCAACCGGCGCGCAAAGGCTGCGTGCAGGCGCAAAGTCGCCTCGGCCAACTGCTGTGCCGTGATTGTGGCAACACCCGTGATCGCCGCATCGGCCTGGAATTGCTGCGTCAGGCTGCCCGCGCCGGCGACTCCGGTGCCCAGCAGGAGCTGGATCGCCTGTCGCGCTGAGCCGTGCTGGCCCCATGCACGAGGCCGGCTGGGTATACTCCCGGCGCTCAAACATGGAGTGTCTATGCCCGTCGATCCCCTTTCCCTCGTCATTGGCGTCACCGTCGCACTGGTTCCGCTGCTGGCTGCTGTCTGGTCGTTGCAGCGCCGCATTGGCCATGAGCAGAGCGAGCAAGCGCTGCTGCAGGAGCGCCTGGAGCATGCCCAGCTGAGCCAGGCCGGCCTGCTCGCCCAACTCGATGCCTGCCGCGCCGAGCTGGCCGAGGTCAGTGAGATCAAGGTCGAGCAACAGACCGAACTGGCTGGCCTGCGCCGCGAGAATGAATTGCTGCAGCAGGAGCGGCAGATCGCCCGTGAGGCGGCGCAATCCTGGAACCAGCAGCGTGAGCGCAGCGAGGCCGAACTGCGCCGACTGACCGCCGAATGTGCGGCGCTGTCCGCCGAGCTGCAGGAAAATCGCGAGAACCAGCAACAGCGCCTGGATGATCTGCAGGGCGCGCGTGATGAGTTGCGTGCGCAGTTCTCCGAGTTGGCGACGAAGATCTTCGACGAGCGCGAGCAGCGTTTCGCCGAGACCAGCCAGCAGCGCCTCGGGCAATTGCTCGACCCGCTCAAGGAACGCATCCAGGCCTTCGAGAAGCGCGTCGACGAGAGCTATCAGCAGGAAGCGCGCGAGCGTTTCTCCCTCGGCAAGGAGTTGGAGCGCCTGCAGCAGCTCAACCAGCGCCTGGGCGATGAGGCCACCAACCTGACCCGCGCCCTGAAAGGGCAGAAGACCCAGGGCAACTGGGGCGAGCTGGTGCTGGAGCGGGTGCTGGAGCACGCCGGCCTGGAGAAGGGCCGCGAATATCGCACCCAGGTCAGCCTGAAGAGCGCCAGTGGCGAGCGTTACCAGCCGGATGTGCTGGTCAATCTGCCGGGTGATCGCCAGGTGATCGTCGACGCCAAGGTCAGCCTCAGCGCCTATCAGCAGTTCGTCGCGGCCGAGGATGAGGCCAGCCGCCAGCAGGCGCTGCGCCAGCACCTGGTGTCGTTGCGCAGCCACCTCAAAGGACTTTCCGGCAAGGATTACCAGCGCCTGGAAGGCTTGCACAGTCTGGATTTCGTGCTGCTCTTCGTGCCCATCGAAGCCGCCTTCGCCACAGCCCTGCAGGCCGAGCCGGATCTGTTCCAGGAAGCTTTCGAGCAGCAGGTGGTGATCGTCAGCCCGACCACCCTGCTGGCGACCCTGCGCGTGATCGACAGCCTCTGGCGCCAGGAGCGTCAGGGGCAGAACGCCCGTGAGATCGCCGAGCGTGCTGGCCAGCTCTACGACAAGTTCGTGGCCTTCATCGCCGACCTCGACGAAATGGGCAGCCGTCTGCAGCAATTGGACAAAGCCTATGGCGCCGCCCGCAACAAGCTGGTCGATGGGCGCGGCAATCTGGTCGGGCGAGTCGAGAACCTGCGCTTGCTGGGCGCTCGCGCGAGCAAGAACCTGCCGGCTGACCTGCTCGAGCGCTCGGCCGACCTGCCGGCGCTGGACGAGTTGCCAGACTAGGCTCTGTACGAAAAGTCGTCGAGCGAAGGTCAGGCGATACCGATGGCGGCCCCGCAAAAACAGGTGAGGAACGGACTGGGCTCGCATTCGAGTTTACGAGCTGTAAATGAGCATTCGACCGGGCTGGCGTTCCAGCCTGTTTTTAACGAAGCATCACCAAGTGCAGGCACTTTTCGTACAGAACCTAGCTCGTCATGGCCCGTGCCGGCCGCTCGCAGGCACCGCTGCCTTCCAATTGCCCGACATAGTCACGCAGCCAGCCGGCCAACTCATGAGGCTTGGCCAATGGCTGCCAGTGGCCGGCGGCGATCTCGCGTCGGGTCAGCAGCGGCGCCCATTGCTGCAAGTCCTCGAACAGTTGCGGCCTTACGAAGCGATCATGGCGCGCCACGATCAACTGCACCGGTACCCGAGTCGAGCGCCGGCGCGGCCTGAGCAGGCAGTCGAGGAAGTTGGCGCGATACAGCTGCACGCCATGCATGCCATCGGCGCGCTGGCTGGCTGAGCGGTGTGGCGCTTCGACACCTTCGAACTGGCGCAGCAGCCAGGGCCAGGCGCGATCCAGGCCCAGACGCCAGCTCAGCTCGGGCAGCAGTGGCAGATGGAAGAAGGCGATGTACCAGGAACTGAGCAATTGCCCGCCCGCTTGCAGCCAGGGGCGCAGGCGGCGTTGGCCCAGGCGCTCGCGCAGCCAATGGCCGACATGATCCAGGCAAGGGCCGGACAGGCTGGTATAGGACGCCAGCAAGGGCTGCATATGCGGTTCGGTCACCGCCTCCCAGGCCTGGATCGAGCCCCAGTCGTGCGCGACCAGGTGCACGGGGCGATCCGGGCTGGTGGCCAGGATCACCGCTTCGAGGTCGCGTGCCAGGTGCTGCAGGCGGTAGGCCTGGCACTGGCGAGGCTTGTCCGAGGCGCCGAAACCGCGCACATCATAGGTGATCAGCTGGAAGTCGGCGGCCAGCGCATCGATCAACGACAGCCATACGCCATGCTGATCCGGGTAGCCGTGCACCAGCAACAAGGGTGTCGCGCCAGTCCGGCCCCAGCATTGCACCGCCAGATTCACGCCGTCGCCACGCACGATCAGGCGCCGCGCGGGCTGTAGAGGTCGCGCCAGTGCTGTGTTCACGATGCAGTCCACTCGGCTCGGTTGTGGGGAAAGCTCGACATGTTCGGCTCCGCGCAAGGGATGGGGGAGAACGCTCGCCGGCATTGTTGTGCCCAATGCCTGGCTTGCCTAGCCATCGGGATGAGCGTGTGGAGCCGTTACCGCAGCGCTGCAACGGCTCTGGCACGCGGCTCTGCGGGAAAATCAGGGGCGATGCGCACCGCTTGGGCGGAGGCAAGTCCAGCCCTTGGTTCGGGTGAGTGGACAGCGGCTCAGAGCAGGAGCAGTGTGCTGGCTCCGATGAGCAGGCCGAGCGCCATGATCGGCAATGTGCGGATGGCCAGGTGGCGCCCGCCGATCAGGGCGATCAGCCCGCCCTTGACCAGGCTGTTGCTCAACGCCGCGAGAAAGATGCCGCGCACAGCCACCTGCGGATCCAGTTCCCCCGAGGCGCTGCGGGCCAGCGATAGGGTGATGGCGTCGACGTCCGCCAGCCCTGAGAGCAGCGCCACCAGATACACGCCAGCATCGCCTACGCCATGTTGGGCGGCCTCGACGAGGAACAGGATGAGCAGCAACAGGGCGGCGAAGCGCAGTGCGGGTGCCAGCTCGAATGGGTTCTTCAGCGGTGGCTCGCCGGCGTTGGCTGGCTCGCGACCGGCCAGGCGATAGAAGAGCAGGGCGCCGCCCGCGTAGACCAGCGCGGCGCTGAGCAGCGGCCAGGCCAACTGCATGAGTAGGCCGTGGTTGACCAGCCCCACCTCCAGCAACACCCGGGGAAACATCAGCGCCGAGGTCGCCAGCAAGCCGCAGGCGAGCAGCGCCAGCAGCTGGCGTTCGCCCTGCAGGCGTGCCAGGGTGAGGGTCATGGCGGTAGAGGAGACGATCCCGCCGAGCAGCGCCGTGATCAGCAGGCCGTGGCGCGTGCCCACTAGGCGGATGGCGACGTAGGCGGCAAAACCGATGGCGGCGATGGCCACCACCATCCACCAGATCACGTACGGATTGAACACGTCCCAGGGGCCATAGCCCTGATCGGGCAGGGCAGGCAACAGCACCAGGGAGATGAACAGCAGCTTCAGGGCACCGAGCAGTTCATTTTCACTCAAATGCTGCAAGGCGCCATGCAGCGTACGCTTGAGGCTCAGCAACAAGGCCACCGCCACCGCCCCGGCGGCCGCCAGCGAGGCCTGGTCTGCAACCGCCAGGCTGCCAAGGGCGAAGGTGATCAGCAACGCCACCTCGCTGGTCATGCCCAGCTCCTGACGCTGAATCAGATCGCCGATATAGGACGCCAGCACCAGCGCCGTGAAACCGATGAACATGGCGGCCCAGGCCAGTACGCCGAAGCGCTCGCCGAGCAACATGGCGAAGCCACCGAGCAGCCCGGCCAGGCCAAAGGTACGGATGCCTGCCGCCAGGCGCGCATCGTCGTGATTGCGCTCCTGCCAACCGCGCTCGGCACCGATCAATAGCCCTGCTGCCAGGGCGCTGGCGAAGTTGAGCAGCAACTGCAGGGCATCGGACATGGGGCATCCTTGGGGCGGCAGGACTGCGAACAGTCTAGTCGTGGCCACTGAAGGCGCCTTTGCTCCAAGTCAGCCTCTGCTTCAGCCGCGCAGGGGCAGGTGGCGGCTGAGCAGGGCGCGCAGCGCGGCCGGCTTGACTGGTTTGGGCAGGTAGTCGAGGCCGGCGGCGTGCACTTCGGCGACCAGTTCCGGGCGGCCATCGGCGCTGATCACCACACCAGGTACTGGCTCGCCCAGGCGTGTGCGCAGCCAGGCCATCAGCTCGGTGCCGGTCTCGCCTTCGTCGAGGTGGTAGTCGATCAGTGCCAGTTGTGGGCGCACTTCCTCGCTCAGCAGGTGCTCGCATTCCAGGCGGTTGCGCGCCGTCCACACCTGGCAGCCCCAGCGTGACAGCAGGCTGTGCATACCGGTGAGGATGCTGTCCTCGTTGTCGATGCAGATCACCTGGGTGCCCTGCAGGGGCTGGCCATCGCTGGCCGGTGAGGGGACGCCCTGAGGTTTCGGCGCAGGCTTGCGGGCCAGCGGCACGCTGACGCTGAACACACTGCCCTTGCCTGGCCAGGAGCGTACCTCCAGGCGGTGGCCGAGTACCCGGCACAGGCCGTCGGCAATCGCCAGCCCCAGGCCCAGGCCTTTTTCGGCGCGGGTCTGGTGGCTGTCCAGGCGCTTGAACTCCTCGAAGATCACCTTGCGCTTGTCCTCGGGGATGCCCATGCCGCGATCCCAGACTTCCAGGCGCAACTGCTTGCCTTCACGGCGCACGCCCAGCACCACGCGGCCCTTGGCGTAGCGGAAGGCATTGGTCAGGAAGTTCTGCAGCACCCGGCGCAGCAGCTTGATGTCGCTGTCGATCCACTGTCGGCTGCCGTGCACGCGCAGATCGATGCCCTGTTCGGCAGCCAGCACGCCGAATTCGGCGGCGAGGGTGTCGAACAGGCTGGAAAGGGCGACCGGGTGACGATCCGGGGTGATACGGCCGTTCTCCAGGCGCGAGATGTCGAGCAGGTCGGTGATCAGATCCTCAGCCGAGCGCAGCGAGCTGTCGAGGTGGCGCACCAGTTCCTGGGCTTCACCGGGCAGCGCGTCCTCCTGGTGCGAGAGCGCGGCGGAGAACAGCCGAGCGGCGTTCAGCGGCTGCATCAGGTCATGACTGACTGCGGCGAGAAAGCGCGTCTTGGACTGGTTGGCGGCTTCGGCATGGGCCTTGGCTTCGGTCAGTGCCTGGTTCAGCTGCGACAGTTCGAAGGTGCGTTCGGCGACGCGGCGTTCCAGGCTCTCGTTGGCTTCCTTCAGCGCGCGCTCGGCCTGGCGGAACTCGGTGATGTCGGTGAAGCTCATGACGAAACCGCCGCCCGGCATGGGGTTGCCGATCAGCTCGATCACCCGGCCGTTGGGGAATACCCGCTCATAGCTGTGGGCCGTGCCCTGGCGCATCCAGTACAGGCGCTTGGCCACGTTCTCCTCGACATCGCCGCTGCCGAGCATGCCGCGTTCGGCATTGAAGCGGATGATCTCGGCAATCGGCCGGCCGACGTAGACCAGCCCGTCGGGATACTCGAACAGTTCCAGGTAGCGCTGGTTCCAGGCCACCAGGCGCAGGTTCTGGTCGACCACGCTGATGCCCTGGGTGATGTTCTCGATGGCGCCCTGGAGCAGGGCGCGGTTGAACTGCAGCACCTCGCTGGCTTCGTCGACGATGCGCACCACGTCCTCGACCTGCATCTCGCGCCCTTCGATGGCTGCCTTGACCACCGCGCGGGTGCTGGAGGCGCCCAGCACACCGGCGAGCAGGCGCTCGGTATGGGCGATCCATTCACTGTTGGCCGGCTGGTTGGGGTCGAAGTCCTTGCCTTTGCCCTGGCGCAGGGCGAAGCGGGTGAAGCTCTGGCGGGCGCGTTCCTCGCCAACGAAACGACTGGACAGGATCAGCAGGTCGGCTACCTGCACCGCCAGCAGGCTGCGGCCGCTGGGCTTGGTGCCCAGGTCATGGCCGATGAAACGCCCGGCCTGCCAGTGCTCGGACACGCGCGTGCGGGAGAACCACGATACCCAGGCGAACAGCAGCATGTTGCCGGCCAGCGACAGCACCACGCCACGGGTCAACGGGTCGACATGCAGGCCGATGGGGGCATGCAGCAGGGTGGTCAGGCCGGGGAAGCTGGCCAGCGACCAGCCCATGCCGCGTGCGGCCAGCGGCAGCACCAGGGTGTAGAACCACAGCAGCGAACCGACGATCAGTCCGGCGAACACACCACGGCGGTTGGCCTGCTTCCACAGCAGCGCGCCGAACATGGCCGGCGCCAACTGACCGATGGCGGCGAAGGACACCTGGCCGATGGTGGCCAGGCTGGTGCCTTCGCCGAGCAGGCGGTAACAAACGTAGGCCAGCAGCAGGATCAGCACGATGCTCACGCGCCGCGCCGTCAGCATCCAGTGGCGGAAGGCCTCGAACGGGCGCTCGGTGTTCTGCCGACGCAGCAGCCAGGGCAGCAGCATGTCGTTGGAGATCATGGTCGACAGCGCCACCGAGGCGACGATCACCATGCCGGTGGCGGCCGACGCTCCGCCGATGAAGGCCAGCACCGCCAGGCCCGGGTGCGCCTCGGCCAGCGGCAGGCTGATGACGAAGGAGTCCGGGGTGACGCCGCTCGGCAGCAATATCTGTCCGGCCAGGGCGATGGGCACCACGAACAGCGCCGCCAGCACCAGGTAGGCCGGGAACACCCAGCGGGCCAGGCGCAGATCCTTGGGCTCGATGTTTTCCACCACGCTGACGTGGAACTGCCGGGGCAGACAAACGATGGCAATCATCGCCATGCCGGTCTGCACCAGCATCGCCGGCCAGTTCACGGCCTCGTTCCAGAATGCCTCCAGCTCCGGGGCCTCGTGGGCCTGGGCGATCAGGTCGTTGAAACCGTTATACAGGCCGAAGGTGACGAAGGCGCCGACGGCGAGGAAGGCCAGCAACTTGACCAGCGACTCGAAGGCGATGGCCAGCACCATGCCGCGATGGTGCTCGGTGACGTCCAGGTTGCGCGTACCGAACAGGATGGTGAACAGGGCCAGGGCCAGCGACACGATCAGGGCGGTGTCCTGGGCGCTGGTGCTGATGGTCTGCGAGTCGACGCCGATCAGCAGGTTGACGCCGAGGACGATGCCCTTGAGCTGCAGGGCGATGTAGGGCAGCACGCCGACCAGGCAGATCAGCGCCACGACCACGGCCAGCGACTGCGATTTGCCGTAGCGGGCGGCGATGAAGTCGGCGATGGAGGTGATGTTCTCCTGCTTGCTGATCATCACCATCTTCTGCAGCACCCAGGGCATGGTCAGCATCAGAATGATCGGCCCCAGGTAGATCGGCAGGAACGACCACAGCTGCTCGGCCGCCTGGCCGACTGCGCCGAAGAAGGTCCAACTGGTGCAGTACACTGCCAGCGACAGTGAATAGACCCAGGCGCGTACCTTCGGCGGCATGGGGGTGCTGCGCCGGTCGCCATAGAAGGCGATGGAGAAGAGGACGGTCATGTAGATCAGGGCGACCGCAGCGATCAGCCCGGTGGACAGCGACATGCGGACACTCCGGAACGCAGGTATACGAATGGGGCCGCGCACTCGGTGTGGCGCGGGAACAGGTGCAGTGTTGCACCAAAGCGCGAGTCCGTCAGTTGCGACCAAGGTCGCACGGACCGATTGCCGCAGCGGCCAATTGTGCCGCAGGCGTGTGCCTGATAGCGTGAGCTGCTCGTAATCTCGCCGGGGGAAAGGATGTTCAAGCCGCAACTGGTAACGCTGCAGCGCGGAGCGCTGCGCCTGGAGCCGCTGGCCGATGCCGATATTCCGGCTCTGGTGACATTGGCCGAGGCCAACCGTGAAGCGCTGCTGTACATGAACGGAACCCTGCGCCTGGACTGGTACCGCAGCGCCCTGGCCGACATGCGCGAACAGCGCGCCCTGCCTTTCGTCATTCGCCTGGGTGACCAACTGGTGGGCACTACGCGTTTCGCCGACTTCCTCAACGCCCTGCCGGCCTGCGAGATCGGCTGGACCTGGCTCGACCAGGCACAGCATGGCAGCGGCCTGAACGCCACCATCAAGTACCTGATGCTCAGGCACGCCTTCGATAACTGGGGCATGGTGCGCGTGCAACTGAAGACCGCGGCCAGCAACCTGCGCTCGCAACGCGCCATCGAAAAACTGGGGGCGGTGCGCGAAGGCCTGTTGCGTAATCACCGCCGCCTGGCCGACGGCCGCCTCGACGATACCGTGATGTACAGCATCACCGATCAGGAGTGGCCGCAGGTGCGCCAGGCGCTGGAGGCTGGCTTCGGTAGCTGATCATGAGTGGTGAGCGCACACGCTTCTGGCGCGCCAGCGCTCTGGGCAAGGTGGAATTGTTGCATGCCCATTACCGTGAGCAGCGTTTCGCCCCACATGTACATGCGGGTTACGTGTTCACGGTGATCGAGTCCGGGGCGCAGCGCTTTCGTCACCGTGGCAGCGATCATCTGGCGGCGTTGGGCAGCATGGTGTTGATCAACCCCGATGAGCTGCACACGGGTTCCAAGGCGCATGAGCAGGGTTGGCGCTACCGCGCCTTCTATCCCGAACTGGAAGCGGTCGGTAGCGTGCTGAAGGAGCTGGACATTGCCACGGGCGGGTTACCGGGCTTTGCCAGCAGCGTGTTGCATGATCCGCAGGTTGCCGGGCATTTCGTCGCGTTGCACCAGTTGTCCGAGCAGGGCGCCAGTGCACTGGAGCAGCAACTGGCCTGGCGCGAGGCCTTGCTCCTGCTGTTTCGCCGGTATGCGCGGGTTGGCGAGCCGCGTCCGGCTGGCCGCGAACCGCTGGCCGTGGCGCGGGCGCGTGAGCTGATGAGCGCGCGCCTGATCGATCCGCCTTCCCTGGACGAGCTGGCTGGAGAGGTGGGACTTTCGCCGTTCCATTTCGCCCGCACCTTTCGCCGCGCGACAGGCCTGCCGCCGCATACCTGGCTCAAGCAGCGTCGCCTGGAGCAGGCGCGCGCCCTGTTGAGCGAAGGCTGCGCGCCGCTTGCGCTGGCGATGCAGTTGGGCTTCGCCGATCAGAGCCACCTGTCGCGTCAGTTCAAGCAGGCCTACGGTATCGCGCCCGGCGAATACCGGCGGGCTTGCCAGCGCTGAGGCGCAAGAACGTTCAAGACCTCCCCTCTGGCAGCGGTTACCCTCGCTGGATCAAGGAGGTTCCATGTCTCGTCATCACGAATTCACTCAGGGCATGCGCGACATGCTGCCGATGCTGCTCGGCGCCATGCCTTTCGGCATCATTTTCGGCAGCCTGGCCGGCGCCGCCGGGCTCGACCCGCTGCAGACCCTGGGCATGTCGGCGCTGGTCTTCGCCGGTTCGGCGCAATTCATCGCCATCAGCCTGCTGAGCGGTGGTGCCGGCGTTGCCGTGGTGCTGCTGACCACGGTCGTGGTCAACCTGCGGCATGCCCTGTACAGCGCCAGTCTGCAGCCCTACGTACGTCATCTGCCCAAGCGCTGGCGCATGCCGCTGGCGTTCTGGCTGACCGACGAAGCCTATGCGGTGGTGCAGCAGCGCTACCTGCGCGGCGATCAGGCCGAGTATCGGCATTGGTATTTCCTCGGCGCGGCGCTGGCTATGTACGTGAACTGGCTGGCATGCACCCTGATCGGCGTCCTGTTCGGCCGGGCGATCCCGAATATCGGCGACTGGGGGCTGGATTTCGCCATGCTGGCGACCTTCATCGGCATCGTCGTGCCGATGCTGCGCAATCGTCCGCAGGTGGCTGCGGCGCTGGTTGCGGCGGGCGTGGCGCTGATCTGCCACGGTTTGCCGTACAAGCTCGGGCTGATGGCGGCTGCCGCCAGTGGCATCCTCGTCGGTGTGTGGCTGGAACGGCGCGGGCTGCCGGCGATGGAGGAGGGCGCGTGATGGACATCTGGTGGTTGATTCTCGGCATGCTGGCGATCACCTTCGCCACCCGTTACAGCCTGTTCGCCTTTCCTGATCTGCGCTTTCCGCCGTTGGTACGTCAGGGCCTGCACTACGTACCTACCGCCGTGCTGACGGCGATCGTGGTGCCCGGCATGCTGATGCCCGACGGCCAGCACTGGGCGTTCGAAGTGGACAACGCCTACCTGATCGCCGGTCTGGTGGCCATCGGCATTGCGGCCTTCAGCCGGCATCTGCTGGCGACTATCGGCGGCGGTTTGCTGGTGTTCTTCCTGCTGCGCTGGATGTTCGGGCAACTGCCTATTTAGGCTGAGCCTTACACCAGCGCGCTGACCTTCAGGTCGCGCTGGCTGAGGCGCAGGTACTTCTCGCTGACCTTGAGCAGCAGGGCCTGGTCGTCGACGCTGAGTTCCTCGTCGGCACGACCTTCCACCTGGCTGTGGTACAGGCTTTCGCCAGCCTGATGGTGCACGCAGCGGTAGCGCTTCCAGCGGGGTTCGACCTTCAGGCTCAGCATGTCCACGTAGGCGACCTGAAGCTCCTCGCTCTGCCCGGCTTCCAGGGCACTGCGCTGCAGGATCGGCGTGTGGGTGAAGGGCGAGGCCGAGAGCATGACGTGCTGACAGTCCTGCAAGTCGGGGCGGGGCTGACCGTCTAGCAGCCAGTTGCCGCGCAGATCACGTTGCAGGCACAGGCTACGCTGGCCGTGATTGTCCACCTTGAGCCAGAGGCGGCGGAAGCGCCAGCGTGAATCACAGTCGATGAGGTAGTTGGCGACGATGCTGTCGCCCTTGACCACCTGCATGAGATGGCTGGTGGCGTGGATGCCACTGGCATCATGGCTGAGGCGCAGGGTTTCCACGCCGGGGGTGTACCAGGGCTTCCATACCAGGGTCTGCTGCATCGGGCGACTCCATGCCAGGCATGGAACAGGAGGGGCGCAGCCACTGCGCGCAGAACACATTCCCTCGTGTTCCATGAATCGTGATGGCGCGCAGAATAGCGTGATGGCTAAGTGATGTCTGTCAGCCTTTTGCTACAGTTGTGCAAGTTTTTGCCGGGGATCTTCAGGCCTTGCGAGACAGGGGCTGGCGCTCGAACTGCACGCCTTCCAGGCCGTGGCTCATCAGGGCGCGAATATTGCCGTGGTCGCTGCCCTCGGGAGTGGCGAGCACGCTGCGGTAGTGCTCGCCAAAGGCGCGCAGCGCTTCATCCGTGCTGAACCCTTCGAGCAATGCCAGGCCCAGGGTCTTGCAGGAGCCTTCGTTCTGGCCGGCGGCGTTTTCCACTGCGCCATTACGGAAGGCACTGGGCTGATAGTCGTAATGCTCGGCAACGAAGGCCAGAGTCTCGCTGAAGGCGAAGTCGTCCTGCTGCAGGCGGTTGCGCAGGTCGGCGAGGGTGGTCATTGCGATTTTCCTTTTTCGAAAGCGGCTTGCTGCTCGGCGGTGGCTTCTTTCTGGTACTTGGCTTTCCAGTCGGCATAGGGCATGCCGTACACCGCTTCTCGCGCCTGATCCGGGCTCAGTTCGACGCCGATGTCGTCGGCGGCGGCCTTGTACCACTTGGACAGACAGTTGCGGCAGAAGCCGGACAGGTTCATCAGGTCGATGTTCTGCACATCGGGGCGGCTGCGCAGATGCTGCACGAGGGCGCGAAAGGCGGCGGCTTCCAGTTCGAGGCGTTCTTGCTCGGTCATGCTGGGCTCTCCGTGGGCGGTTGGTGGCGGCGATGATATAAAGCCGCCCCGCAGGCCGGCAAGCCGGGCACGAAGCCGGCCTAGCGGTGACCGGCCAGGGTGATGGAGACCGACTCGGCGAAGCGCAGCGCGTGCGGCTTGTCCACTTCGACCTCGGCGTAGCGCACGGCCTGGTGCGTCATGATCAGGTCGAGGATTTCCTGGGTCAGGCGTTCGAGCAGGGCGAAGCGGTTGCCCTCCACGTGGGCGATGATCGCCTTGGTGATGGTGCGGTAGTTGAGGGCATGCTCGATGTCATTGACCTGCACCGCGTCCACGGCCGGGTAAAGGATGGTCAGGTTGATCAACACGTCCTGCTTGTTGTTGATCTCCTCTTCCTTGATGCCGATGTAGGTGCGCAGGCGCAGATCCTTGACGCGGATGCGCGCCATTCCGGGTTCCAGTCGCGGCATCAGTTGTTCCGTCCGATCAGTTGCAGGAATTCATGGCGAGTGTTGCAAGACTCGCGGAAGGCACCCAGCATCACCGAGCTGCTCATCACCGAGTTCTGCTTCTCCACGCCGCGCATCATCATGCACATGTGCTTGGCTTCGATCACCACGGCCACGCCTGCCGCGTTGGTGACACGCTGGATGGCATCGGCGATCTGCTTGGTGAGGTTTTCCTGGATCTGCAGGCGGCGAGCGAACATGTCGACGATGCGAGCGACCTTGGACAGCCCCAGTACCTTGCCGGTGGGGATGTAAGCCACGTGCGCCTTGCCGATGAAGGGCAGCAGGTGATGCTCACACAGCGAGTACAGCTCGATGTCCTTGACGATCACCATCTCGTCGTTATCGGACTCGAACAGCGCGCCGTTGACGATTTCTTCCAGCGACTGCTGGTAGCCATGGCAAAGGTACTGCATGGCTTTGGCCGCGCGCTTGGGCGTGTCGAGCAGGCCTTCGCGTTCCGGGTTTTCACCGAGGCCGACAAGAATCTCGCGATAGTGTTGGGAGAGGGGTTCGCTCATGGCAGTGTCCTGGGCAGAGCGTCACTTGAGGTGACGGCCGCCGTTGAGGGTAAGGGTTGTTCCGGTGACGTAGGGGTTGTCCAGCAGGTAGCGCAAGCTCTGGTAGAACGCTTGTGGCCCAGGCTCGATGCCCAGTGCCGATTTGGCCAGGGTCTTTGTTCTGTAAGCATCGTCGTCCGTGTCGTTGAACATCAGCAATGCCGGGGCGATGGCATTGACCTTGATGCGGGGCGCCAGGCGCGCAGCGAACGACAGCGTGAGGCTTTCCAGCCCCGCCTTGCTGGCACAGTAGGCCGGACGATTGGCGCTGCCCTTGCG
This sequence comes from Pseudomonas sp. FG29, assembly GCF_057809355.1. NCBI lineage: Bacteria > Pseudomonadati > Pseudomonadota > Gammaproteobacteria > Pseudomonadales > Pseudomonadaceae > Pseudomonas > Pseudomonas sp. FG29. The sequence continues at coordinate 255,203 of NZ_JBMDJU010000001.1, forward strand.
TACCACGTCATCGCTGACATGGACGATATCGGCCTGCGCCGACTGCAGCAGCAGGTCGCTGCAATGCAGGTTGATCAGGTAGGGCGCGAGCATGTGCACGCTGAACAGCTGGCGGAAGGCTTCGGCTTCCTCGCCCGGTGTTTCGGCGAGCCATTGCGAGGCGTTGTGGACGATGGCGCGCAGGCCGCTGCATTGCCCCTTTAGCTGTTCGACGAATGCCAGGATGCCGGCCTCGTCACCGAAGTCTGCCTGCAGGGCGATGGCGCCGCGCTCACGCAGGCGCACGATGCTGTCGCGCTCCTGGCGGTAGCTGACGATCACCGACTGGCCTTCGTCGAGCAGGCGCTCGGCGCAGTACAGGCCGACCCGTTGGCCGGCGCCGGTAATCAGAATGGGAAAGCTGGCAGCGCTCATGTGCGACTCGTGCAGGAAAGATGAAGGCCTGGCTGTACCGCCTCGGGATACCTGACCAGTGGCAGGCGGTACTCACCAGGCCGAGGACAAAGTTATACCAGAGTCCTATTTTGTACAACCCTGCGTGATATGTGGTTTTGCGGCTGGCAGTGCGGAAGAGGCCTATTTTATTGAGATAAAAGGCTTTTTGTTCGCAAAGTGGCGGCCTGTCATTTTGTACTTATCCTGTACTTGGTGATTGTTTTGTACAGGTCTGGGCTTTCGGCGTCAGAACGAAATCGGCCAGCATCAAGCTGGCCGAGGAGGTGCTGCATGGCGATCAGGATTTACCGATGCTGGCCGCCTGACGAGGAGGGCGGTGGCTGGTCGGGGCGTGTAACCAGGGTTCCAGCAGGCGTGTCGACAGTGGGATGAACAGGTAGGTCATCAGTGGCGTCAGCGCCAGGGTTGAGAGCAGGATGCGCGTGACCAGCGAGAGCTCGCCGAGCCAGGTGCCGAACAGCAGGTTGAACGCCAGCGATACCGGAAAGAACGCCAGCCAGATGGCCACGCTCTGCTTCCAGCGAGGGGGCTGGCGATGGGCGCTGCCGAACCAGGCATCGAGGCCGACTGCACGTTTTTCCTGGGGTTGGGCGAACAGGCCGCTGCCGCGTGTGAGCCAGGCCTGGCGCGAGGCTGAATGCTCCCAGGCCGCCATGGTTTGCTCATCGCTGAAACGGAACACGATCTGGAATTCATCATCGCCCGGCGGTGGTGCCAGCACGCCGGAGCCCAGGTAGCCTGGAAAGTCGGTGGCCAGATGCTCGCCTTCGCGCAGCCAGGTGATGAAGTCGTGATAACGGCCATCGGCGACGCGGCGCGCCACCATCAGGGTAACGGGGGACATTGTGTATCTCCTCGAGTGTTGCCGTCAGCCGGGGTAGGGCGTTGGGCGTGGTCGAGCACGGGGTGATGTGCTCGACGAACAATGCAGCAAGGATTATTCCCGTTTTGCGAAAATTAGCCAGCGCCCGCTGACGGTGGGCGTTGGGTTGAACAGGCGCCGCCTTTTCGGCAGCGCGCTGCACCGTCAGGGTGCGGTAACCGCGCCAGGTGAGGGCGCAGGCGGCAAAACAGTCGATAGCCCCATTCCAGCAGGGGGCGCAGCGCTCGCCAGCGCAAGGGCGCCACCCAGGCTCCCAGGCCCGCGGCTTCCCAGCTCCAGAGGCTGGCATCGAGGCCCAGCAACCAGGTGCCATCGGCCCAGCGGGCGTGCAGGCGATCCTGCATCGCCGTCAGTGAGTGGCCCAGCGGCAGTGGATCGAAGTCCTCGGCAGAAATATCCACCAGAAGCAGACGCTCCGGCGCTGCGTGGCGGCTGAGCATGCGGATTTCACGCGCGCAGAGCGGGCAATCTCCGTCGAAATAAAGGGTCAATGGCCAGGCAGGGTTGTGCATGAGATTGCCTTGTATAACTTTTGCACAATGTAAGCCCGGTAAAGCTGGGTTACAATCCCCGTACATTCGTTGCCACGATGCCCGAAGCCATGCCCGAACTCGCCTCCGTCACATCGCTAGCGTCCAGCGCTTTGAAGCAGGAAGAGCTGTTCCCCATCCGCGAGGTTTCCCGTCTTACCGGGGTCAACCCGGTGACGCTGCGTGCCTGGGAGCGGCGTTATGGTCTGATTCAGCCGACCCGAACCGACAGCGGCCATCGCTTGTATTCGCAGGCCGATATCGATGCGGTACGCAGCATCCTCGCCTGGATCGAACGCGGCGTCGCGGTCAGCAAGGTCGGTTCGATCCTGGCCAAGAGCGCCAGCAACCGCAGCGTCGTCACGCCCGCCTACGAGGAGGTCAGCAGCGATGACTGGGGGCAGTGGCAGGAGCAGGTGCGGCTTGCCCTGCAAGGCTTCGATGAACGACGACTGGAACGGCTGTACGGGCAGATCTTCTCCTGCTACCCCTTGCCGGTGGTGTTCCAGGACATCTTCATGCCGCTGTGGCAGGAGTTGCTCCTGCGCCAGGATGAGGTCGGCCAGCGTAGCGAGTGGCTGATGCTCGATGGCTTTCTGCGCGGGCGTTGCTGGCAGCGACTGCAGCTTGGGCGTGACGATACGCGCGAGTCGATTCTGCTGACGGCACTGCCCGGCCATTGTCGCGAGCTGGAACTGCTGGTAGCTGCGTTGATGCTGAGTGGCCATGATACTCAGGCCACGGTCATGGGCCCCGGTATTCCGTTCACCGATCTGGCATTGATCTGCGAGCGCATGCGGCCTCAGGCCCTGGTGGTCTTCAGCAACCAGCCGCCGGGCGATGAATTTCCGCGGCAACTGGCACGTTTGGCGCTCAGCCTGGATTGCCCGCTGTTGCTGGCGGGCGACAGCTCGGATCTGGCCGAAGACGCGCTAGCCGGTTCGCCTATCGCGTGCCTGGGCAATGAAGGGCGCTTGATGCAACGGCGGCTGCGGCAGTTTCTCGCTGGCCATCTGGACACCTGAGCCGCTCAGGCGATCGCTTCGCTGAGCTGCCCAGCACGGTGATGCTCGAAGAGAAATTCCCGCAACTGCTGCTCGTCCTGTGCGCACAGCGGTTGCAGGTGATAGGCGTAACGGCCACGTCCGACGCGTCTGACCAGGTGCCCTTCGATCCGTACGCAAACCGTTTCCGACAGCTGCAGGCTGCCACGCAGCAGGCGCTCCGCTGGCATCACTGTGCGTTGCCGCAGCAGCATGCCGTTGCTCGACAGTTCCAGCACCATCAGATCAGGCACCGCTTGGCCATGGTTGTCCAGTAACGGCAGGGCTTGCGGCAGGCGCAGGCGCCACGGCCTTTCGACTTCGCCCGTTTCCAGAATCAGTGGCGCGCCCAGTTCCAGGCGTGCGGGTTGGCGTCCTGTACGCACCAGGCGCAGGGGATAGCTGAGGTGCTCGTTCTGGCTGTGGGTGTCCAGGCTGAGCTGTTCGTCGGCGCCAAGGCGCTCCAACAGCTCGCCGAGCTGTTCGCCGATGGCGAGCTTGGCGTCTTCCGGCAACGCCGCCCTTGGGCTGGGCTGCGTGCTCAGGGTCTGGATGAAGTCGATTTCAGCCTGGGTCAGGAGTGTGTCGTTGCGCATGACGGTCACTGCAAGAGGTTCACTCACAGCAGACCGTGCCTCGGGCCGTTAGTTTTGTACGTTCGTCAGTTTTTCAGGCGTTCGATCTCGGCTTTCAGCGCCGCCACTTCGCTTTCCAGCTCGCGCACGCGCTGCTGGGCTTCCACCTGCTCGGTGACGTCCTTCTGGATGCCGATGTAGTAGGTGAGCTGGTCGCTTTCGTTGAGCACCGGGGTGATCGACAGTTCGTTCCAGAACGGGCTGCCATCCTTGCGGTAGTTGCGGATGATCTGGCGGCAGGGTTTGTTGGCCTTGACCGCCTCGCGAATGGCTTGCAGGCCGATCTGGGCGCGGTCTCCGGCCTGCAGGAAGCGGCAATCCTGGTAGAGGATGTCGTCGCTGGCATAGCCGGTCAGGCGTTCGAACGCAGCATTGGCGTAGATCAGGATATTGTCATCGCCCTCCTGCTCGGCCACCACGATTCCATCGTTGGAGGCGTCGACTACCAGTTGCAGCAGTTTGGCATTGATCATGGAGGCAATTCCGCGAGAAGTATCGCTGCATTCTAAAACATCGGGTCAGGCTGTCCACTTGCGGCATAATGCGCGGCGTTTTTCCTGTATCCGGAGTTGTCATGAAAGTCGCCATCCTCTCGGGCTCGGTCTACGGTACGGCCGAAGAAGTTGCTCGCCATGCCGAGCGCCAGCTCAAGGCCGCCGGGCTGGAAGCCTGGCACAAGTCGAACATGAGCCTGGAAGAACTGCTGGCCTTTGCGCCGGATGCATTGCTCACCGTGACCTCCACCACCGGCATGGGCGAACTGCCTGACAACCTGCTGCCGCTGTACAGCGAAATCCGCGACCGCCTGCCGGCCTGGAGTGGCCGTCCGGCGGCGGTGCTGGCCCTCGGCGATTCCAGCTACGACACCTATTGCGGCGGCGGTGAGCTGATCCGCGAACTCTATGCCGAGCTGGGGTTGCGCGAGGTGGTTGAGATGCTGCGCCTAGATGCGAGCGAAACCGTCACCCCGGAAAGCGATGCCGAACCCTGGCTGCAGGCCTTCGCCAAGGCGCTGCAGGCCTGATAGTCGCGTTGGCCGTCGCGGCTGAGCGGTGATGGCTATTGGCTTTGAGGGTACCGCTAAACCTCTCCTCTTGTGATTCGCTAACGCCTGCTCCGGGTAGCCCTCGTTTGTCACTCCCGTTGCTCGTTGTGCCTTGCGCTGGCTGCCTCGCCCAGGTTTTCAGCGGTGTCCTGTGCTGGAGCGAGCAGGTCGAGCCAGGCCTGCGCGGCTCGCGACAGGTAGGCGTCGCGGCGCCAGATGAATGCGATATCCCAGCGCAGATCCGAGCCCAGCAGCGTTCTTCTGACCACGCCGGGCCGCTCGAGGCTGCGCGCCACTACGCGGGGTAGCAGCACCACGCCCTGACCGGCGGCCACCAGGGCGGCAAGGAAGTCCGCCTGGCCGCTGCGTCCACCCTCCTGCGGGGTGAAACCCAGGCGCTGGCAGGCCAGGAGCAGGCGATCATTGAGGGTGAAGCTCTGCTGGTAGAGCAGAAAGGGCGTCTCGGCCAACTGTTCCAGGCGCAGGCCCTGCTGGCCTGCCAGTGGATGCTGGGCGGGCAGGAGGATATCCAGGGGTTCGTTGCAGAACGGTCGGTAGGCGAAAGACGGATCGCTCGGCTGCAGGGCTGCGCCGATCTCCAGTTCGCCGTTGAGCACCATGCGCTCGACCATCTTGCTGCCCCCCTCGGCGAGGCTGATGGTGATCTTTGGATAACGGCGTCGGTATTCAGCGAACAGGCCGGCGAACAGTGCGTCGCTACCGAGCATGGGCAAGCCCAGACGCAGTTCACCGCGAACCAGCTGGTTCAGGTCGTCGAGTTCGCGCGACAGCTCCTGCTGCAGGCGCAGGAAGTCCTCGGCGCGACGGCGCACCACCTCGCCGGCATCGGTCAGGCGCAGGTGCGGGCCGTGCCGTTCCAGCAGACGGACACCCAGGCGAGACTCCAGTTGGGCGACCTGTTTGCTGACGGCCGACTGACTGGTATGCAGCACGGCGGCGGCCTGGGTGAAACCGCCCTGACGCACCACCTCGGCAAAGCTGCGCAGTTGTTTGAATTCCATTATGGAATGGCCTCGATTCTGACAATTCGCTTTGGTGATGATAGGCCGGGGAATAAGCTGTCGGCCATATCCTCTGGAGCTTTACGCATGGCTCGCATCCGCCGTTTTTCCCGTCTTTGCTTCGAACTGGCGATCCTGATCGGCCTGTATCTGTTCGGTAGCTGGCTAGCTGCCTATCTGGGCTGGCCGGTTCCCGGTGGCGTCATCGGGCTGGGTTTGCTGCTGGCGGCTTTTGCCAGTAGCCGGGTCGAGCCGGCAGCGCTACAACTGGGCGCGGGTTTGCTGCTGGCGGAGATGCTGCTGTTCTTCATCCCGGCACTGATGAGCCTGCTCGACTATGGCAGCCTGCTGCGCAGCGAAGGCTGGCGCATTCTGCTGGTGATCGGCAGCAGCACACTATTGGTGATGGTATTCACCGCCCTGACCGTGGAGCTGTTGTGCCGCAGGAGCTTGCGCCATGAGCCTTGAACCCATGCCCCTGCTGTGGCTGGCCCTGACCCTGGGAGCCTATGGCCTGAGCCGCTGGCTGTATCGGCGCAGTGGCCGTTATCTGCTCTCGCCGCTGATCCTGGTACCGCTGCTGTTGCTGGCGCTGGCCATTCCGCTGCACACGCGCTACGCAGAGTACATCGGCAATACCCATTGGCTGATGATGATGCTCGGGCCTGCCACGGTCGCTTTCGCCGTGCCCATCTGGCAGCAGCGGGCATTGCTGGCGCGGCACTGGCCAGCGTTGCTCGGTGGCATGCTGGTGGGGAGCACGATTGCCATCGCCAGTTCCTGGTGGCTGGCCGGTGCCCTGGCCCTGGACAGCGAGGTCAGTCGTTCGCTGGTGCCGCGTTCGATCACCACGCCCTTCGCCATGCCCATCGCGCAACGCCTCGGCGGTGTGGCCGAACTGACGGCGATCTTCGTCATGCTCACCGGCGTTTTCGGTGCGGCCGCCGGTGGCCTACTGCTGCGTTGGTTGCCGCTGAAGACGGCATTGGCGCGTGGCGCGTTGCTCGGCGTCGGCGCCCACGGTGCCGGCGTGGCCAGGGCGCTGGAGGTGGGCAACGAGGAGGGTACCGTGGCCGGGCTGGTGATGGTGCTGATGGGATTGCTCAATTTCTTCGCCGCGCCGCTGTTGCTCCTGCTCCTATAACGAAGGCGAATATCCTGCTATCGCAGCGTCCCGCCGGCCTTCTGACCTGCAAAGCCATGAAGATGGCTGCCAGGGCGACTACCACGCCCTGGCGCCACAGCTAGACTGCCGACACCACCGACCCATAACAAGATCGAGGTGTCCGCCGTGAACGCTCCGTTACAACTGCCCGTCGTCAAGAATCAGGTTTCCGAAGCCGAATGGCGCGCCCGTGTCGACCTGGCCGCCTGCTACCGGCTGATTGCGCTGTATGGCTGGGACGACCTGATCTTCACCCATATCTCCGCCAAGGTGCCGGGTACCGAGGATTTTCTCATCAACCCCTACGGCCTGATGTTCCACGAGATCACCGCTTCGAGCCTGATCAAGGTCGACCTGGCCGGCAACAAGCTGATGGACAGCCCCTTCGACATCAACCCGGCGGGCTACACCATCCACAGTGCCGTGCATGAGGTGCGCCCCGATGTCGGCTGCGTGCTGCATATCCACACGGCGGCCGGCATCGCTGTGTCGGCGCAGAAACAGGGCTTGCTGCCGCTGTCGCAGCAGTCGCTGTTCGTCCTCGCCAGCCTGGCCTATCACGGCTATGAAGGGGTGGCGCTGAACCACGACGAGAAGGCGCGGCTGCAGGCGGATCTGGGCGACAAGAACTTCATGATCCTGCCCAACCATGGCCTGCTCACCGCTTTCGGCAATATCGCTGATGCCTTCCTCGGCATGTTCATCATGCAGCGTGCCTGCGAGATCCAGGTCATGGCGCAGAGCGGTGGCGCCGAGCTGATCCATATTCCACAGCAGATTCTCGATGGCGCCCAGGCGATGATCGCGGGCGTGATGAAGACGCCACAGGGCATGGGTGGCTCGCTGCCCTGGCCGGCGTTACTGCGCAAGCTCGACCAGCAGATGCCGGGTTACGACCAGTGAGCGACTTGCCAGGGATCGCCCTGGAGGACTGGCGCGCTCGGAGCCGGACGCTGGATTTTCACGGCCATGCCATCCGTTACTGGGTCGCCGGTGACGCCGAGGCCGAGCCGCTACTGCTGATCCACGGTTTCCCTACCGCGAGCTGGGACTGGCACCGCCTGTGGGCGCCGCTGGCCGAGCGCTATCGCCTGATCGCCTGTGACATGCTCGGCTTCGGCTATTCCGCCAAGCCCCGTGGTCATGCCTACAGCCTGCTGGAGCAGGCCGACCTGCAGCAGGCGTTGCTGGCGCATATCGGCGAGCAGCGCCCTCTGCACGTGCTGGCTCATGACTATGGCGACAGCGTGGCGCAGGAACTGATCGCTCGGCATCAGGACGGGCGCCTGGCACTGGCCAGTTGCGTGTTCCTCAATGGCGGCCTGTTCCCCGAAACCCATCATCCGGTGCGCGTGCAGAAGCTGTTGCTCGGGCCGTTCGGGCCGCTGATCGGCCGGCTGTTCTCGCGGCGCAGCCTGGCGCAGAGCTTTGCCCGCATCTTCGGCTCGCAGACTCAGGCCAGCGCTGACGAGCTGGACGACCTGTGGCGGCTGGTCGAATACAACGCCGGCCCAGCGGTGATGCACCGCCTGATCCGCTACATGCCCGAGCGGCGCCAGCAGCGCGAGCGCTGGGTGGCGGCTATGCAGGCCACGCGCGTGCCGATGCGGGTCATCGACGGCGCCTTCGACCCGATCTCCGGTGCCCATATGGTGGCGCGCTACCGCGAACTGATCGAAAACCCCGACACCGTTCTGCTCGACGGCATCGGCCATTATCCACAGCTCGAGGCACCCGCCGAGGTGCTCGGGCATTACCTGCAATTTCGTGATCGCCTGGAGTCCATGGCATGCAACGCAGAACGCTTCTGAAAGGTGCCGCCCTGGGCGGTGTGGCCGCGCTGGGTGCGGGCTTCTGGGCATTGCCCAGCGGCCCACGTCCGGCCGCGCTGACGCTGGATGGCGCACGTCAGGTGCTGGATTCGCTGGCCGGGCGGCAGCTCAGCAGCATCCGTGGCTGGAGCCCGAGCGAGGTGTTCAACCACTGCGCGCAGAGCATCGACTACTCCATCGATGGCTATCCGCAGCTCAAGCCGACCTGGTTCCGCAGCAGTCTCGGCCCGGCGGCCTTTGCCGTGTTCAGCGCCCGGGGTGCGATGCGTCATGCGCTGGATGAAGCCATTCCCGGTGCAGCCCCGCTGGCCGAACCGAGCAGCCAGGAGGCGGCACTGCAGCGCCTGCGCGCAGCCTTCGAACGCTTCGCGGCCTATTCGGGGGAACTGCAGCCGCATTTCGCCTATGGCGCGCTGACCCATGCCGAGTATGCCGAAGCGCACGTGATGCACCTGTACAACCACCTGAGCCTGCTGCGCACGGCGTGAAGGTGCTCAGGCGCCTGCTGAACGCCGAAGATTTTTATCGAACGTCCTGCCGAGTCGGTCACTCACTACTTCTGTCAATCACGGAAAAAGTCGAGGTGATCCATGAACAAGTTACTGTCTGCTTTCCTGCTCGGCGGGATGCTCAGCACCCTGACATTGCCAGCCCTGGCCGCTGACGACGATGACAATGGCAGCCCTACGCCTGGTCAGACCTTGCCGACGCCACCAGGCCAGCCCGGTTCGATGCCGCAGGGCAATGACGACGGCTCGCAGATTCCGCCCGCCATGCCTCAGGGCGGCGGCCCCTCGCGGGACGGCAACCCTGGCAACGATGGTGGCCCAGGGCGGGGCAATGGTACGGGCTCGGGCGATGATGGCGCCGGCTCCGGCTCCGGCTCCGGTTCTGGATCGGGTTCCAGCTCGGGCTCCGGTTCCGGCAACTGACAACCGAGCCCTATAAGGTCGTATTATCGGCCGTCATTCAGGTGCCCCGCGCGGCCTTGTGAAGCCCGCGGGGCTGCCTGACACTCGGGACATTCGCAATCTGCCCGAGGAGCCTGCCCGATGAACGATACCGTCCGTTTCGAAGATCAAGTGGTGATAGTCACCGGTGCCGGCGGTGGTTTGGGCCGTGCCCATGCGCTGCTGTTCGCCCGTCATGGCGCCAAGGTGGTGGTCAACGATCTGGGGGGCAGCACCCACGGCGAGGGGGCCAACGCCTCGGCCGCCGACAAGGTGGTCGAAGAGATTCGCGCCTTCGGTGGCACCGCCGTGGCCAACCATGACTCGGTGACCGATGGCGACAAGATCGTGCAGACCGCGCTGGATCATTTCGGCCGCATCGACGTGCTGGTCAACAACGCCGGCATCCTGCGCGACAAGAGCTTCCACAAGATGGAGGACGCCGACTGGGATCTGGTCTACAAGGTGCACGTCGAGGGGGCCTACAAGACCACCCACGCCGCTTGGCCTCACCTGCGCGAACAGAACTTCGGCCGGGTGATCTTCACCTCGTCCACCTCCGGCATCTACGGCAACTTCGGCCAGAGCAACTACGGCATGGCCAAGCTTGGCCTGTACGGCCTGACCCGCACCCTGGCCATCGAAGGGCGCAAGAACAACATCCTGGTCAACGCCATCGCCCCGACCGGTGCCACGCGCATGACCGAAGGGCTGATCCCGCCACAGGTGTTCGAACAGCTCAAACCCGAGCTGGTCAGCCCGCTGGTGGTGTACCTCGGTAGCGCCGCCTGCCAGGACACCGGCGGCCTGTTCGAGGTCGGCGGTGGCTGGGTCGGCAAGGTGCGCTGGGAGCGCAGCCTGGGCGCCGGCTTCGATCCCAAGGCCGGCTTCAGCCCCGATGACGTTGCCGCGCAGTGGCAGCGCATCTGTGATTTCGAAGGTGCCGCGCACCCGGCTGACAACGTCGAGGCGCTCAAGGAAATGATGGCGAACCTGCAGAAATACGCGCTCTAAGCAGTAGGCGAACCGCACAAGGCCGGCAGCGATGCCGGCCTTTTTCGTGAGCGATCCGCATAGATCGCGACCCGCACTTTCGTCGGGTGCCTGCGCCTCGCTGGCCGACTAAGCTCGGTGCATCTGCCTAAGAGACCTGTTCACGATCTCGCGAGCTAGAGCCAGGCAAGGCGAAACCAGGCGAAAAAGCGCAGTTTACGAGTTGTAAATGAGCATTTTGAGGCTGGTTTCAACGCAGCATGGCCGACGCGCAGCAGATCGTGAACAGGTTCTAACAACAGGGAAGCCTCGATGCGCCATCTGCTGCTGTCATTGCCCGTCGCTCTGCTCGCCGGTTGCTCGACCCCTGGTGCCTTCTTCGGTGAACTGGATGGTGAGGCCTTCTCGCCGCAGCAGCTAAGCGACGAAAACCATGCGCTGGTCTACCTCTACCGCCCGCGCAGCGACTGGGCCGACCAGGAGCTGGAGGCGCCAGGATTGTTTATCGACAACCGCCTGGTTGGCAGCCTGCCGAGCAACGGCCATCTGCTGCTGGAGGTCGACGCTGCCAGCTACAAACTGGAGATGCGCCGCCCGCTGGCGGGCAGTTTCTGGACGTTGCTGGCCGACGGGCCGCTGGATTTCACCCTGATCGCCAGCTTTACCCTCGATGCCGCCGTCGGTGCCAGCTATTACCTGCGCTATGACGAGGACGGCCCGCCGCCCAGCAGCAGCGGTCTGGACAGTGCCGGCGAGGGGCCGCTGCTGCGGGTGTCCGCCGAGTTGGCCGAGAGCGAACTCGGTGCCACTCGACGGGTGCAGCCGCCGGAGCATATCGCCGCCAGCCAGGAAGACCCGGAGCGGCCACAGCGAGGCTTCTGGCGCTCGATTGGCCAGGCGCTGGACAAGGTCGGGATCTGAACACGTAGTACCCGGTTGTTACCCGAGGGTGGAAAAGCAGGCGAATAATGAGCCCGTTCCCCCACCTTCAGGAGACGATCATGGCTGCCAAGAAGATTCTGATGCTGGTCGGCGACTACGCCGAGGACTACGAGACCATGGTGCCCTTCCAGGCATTGCAGATGGTCGGTCACATCGTGCATGCGGTCTGTCCGGGCAAGAGCGCCGGGCAAACGGTGCGCACCGCCATCCACGATTTCGAGGGTGACCAGACCTACAGCGAGAAGCCGGGGCACAATTTTGCGCTGAACTTCGACTTCGCCAAGGTACGTGTCGAAGATTACGATGCCCTGGTTATTCCCGGTGGCCGCGCGCCGGAATATCTGCGCCTGAATGCCGAGGTAATCGCCTTGGTCAAGGCCTTCGCCAGCGCCGACAAGCCCATCGCTGCCGTCTGTCACGGCGCCCAGTTGCTGGCAGCAGCCGGTGTGCTGCAGGGGCGTGAGTGCAGTGCCTATCCGGCCTGCGGGCCGGAAGTCAGCCTGGCAGGTGGCACCTATGTCGACATCCCGGTGGATCAGACCCACGTCCAGGGCAAGCTGGTCACTGCGCCGGCTTGGCCTGCGCACCCCGCCTGGCTGGCGGCGTTTCTCAAGGTGCTGGGCACGGAAATTCGCCTGTAAAGCCCGTAGCCCGTACTCAGCCCGGGGCGCATCATGGACATTCGTCAGTCCACGCGTGGCGGGTTGCACCCGCCCTACCTTTGAGGACACACCTGATGTGCGAACTCTATGTGAAGGCCGACCCCATCCTCTACGAATCGCGCTCACGCTCGCTGCGCATTCGGGGCGTGGTGACCACCTTGCGCCTGGAAAACCAGTTCTGGGACATCCTCAGCGAAATCGCCGAGGTCGATGGCATGACCACCAACCAGCTGATCGCCAAGCTTTATGAAGAGGTGATGGACTTCCGTGGCGAGGTGGTCAATTTCGCCTCCTTCCTGCGCGTCAGCTGCACCCGCTACCTGGCGCAGAAGGCCGGGCGCCCGGTGCCGCTGCGGCTGCTCGGCGCGGCCGGTTGAATCACGGGTACATCCAGAAATTCGGGTGATCTTCCACGCTCGGCGTAACGGCTTGCTGAGCGGGGCGGGTCGGCTGGAAGAAACGTTTGATTAGGCTCATGGGGCGGGCTCCTGTGAGTGGTGACGAACAGGCGGCCATGATCGATGGGGAAGGACGATTGAGAAAACGGATTGTCTCTATCTGATCAATAGTTTTATCAGAAGGGAGGCGCGGATCTATCCGCGCCTCAGGCCGTGCGCCTTGGCAGGCGTACGCTGACCTGCAGGCCGCCCAGCGGGGAGTCTTCCAGGCTGATGCTGCCCTGATGCAGTTCCACCACGCGGCGCACGATCGACAGTCCGAGCCCCGCGCCCTGGCCTTCGCCGAGGCGGAAGAAACGCTCGAACAGACGCTCGCGCATGTCGGCCGGTACGCCCGGACCACTGTCCTGCACCTGCAGCACTAGCGCCTGCGCATCGGCCAGCAAATGCACCTGGATGCAGCCGCCGGCCGGGGTGTATTGCACGGCATTGCTGATCAGGTTCTGCAGCAGGATGCCCAGGCTCGGTGCGTCGGCGATCAGCTGGTAGTTGCCGCCTTCGCCGGCTTCGAGAATCAGATCCTGTTGGCGATTGAGCGCCAGTGGCGTCAGCTCGGCCAGCTCACCACGCAGGAACGCCAGCAGATCCAGATTGCCCATGCTCAGGCGCACGCTGTTGGGGTCGAGGCGGGCCAGGGTGAGCAGTTGCGCGACCACGCGGGTGGCGCGGTCGACGCCGCCTGCCAACTGGCGCAGGGCTTCGTCGCGGTCGCCGGCATCGGGTGCTTCAAGTGCGTTCTGCGCGTGGATACGCAGCACCGCCAGCGGTGTGCGCAGCTCATGGGCCGCGTCGGCGATGAAGCGCTTTTCCTGGTCGAGCAACTGGTTGACCTGCATCAGCAGGCGGTTGAGCGCCGCCGCCATCGGCTCCAGTTCAGTCGGCAAGGGCGGGAAGACCAGCGGTGCCAGGCTATCCGGTGCCCGGCCACGGATGGCATCGGCCATTCGTTGCAGCGGGTTCAGGCCCCAGCCCACCGCCAGCCACAGCAGCAGACCGACCAGCGGCAGGCCGACCAGCAGGGGTTGCAGGCTGCGCTGGGCGATCTTGCCGATCAACTCGCCGCGCACGTCCTCACGCTCACCGGCCAGTACCCAGTGGTAGTCGCGGCTGTCATGCAGGACGAATACGCGCCAGCGATGTTCGCCGATGCTCAGCGTGTGGTAACCGATCAGGTAGCGGGCCAGTTGTGCCAGGCGCTCGCGCATGGGCTGGCCATCGTTGGGTAGTACCAGGCCGAGCTGTTCGATCATGTCGTTGAGCAAGCCTGGCGGGGCGCTGGCGGATTGGAACAGCAGCTTGCCGTCGTCATCGAGCATCTGGAAGGCCAGCTTGCCTTCGTATTCGTGGCCCAGCAGGTTGTCCGGGTTCTGCGACTTATGCAGCAGCAGCGCTTCATCGAGCACCGCCTGCATCTCACGGCGGCCTTCATCATCGAGGTCGTGGCGCACCAGGCCCATGAGCAGGCGCGCGGTCTGCGAGAGCTGCGCGTCGAACAGCTCGCGCACCTCATGCACCGAGTCGTTGTAGATCTTGTGGCTGATCAGGCCGAAGCTGGCGGCCAGCATCAGCAACAGGAGAACCAGCAGGCGGGTACGGATGGAGCCGAGGACTTTCAGCAGCCTCATTTGTCCACCAGATAGCCGACGCCACGCACGGTACGGATCAGCTCCGGGAAGAATTTCTTGCGCAGGTGGTGCACGTGCACTTCCAGGGCGTTGCTTTCCACTTCTTCGTCCCAGCCATAGAGCGCCTGCTGCAGCTTGTCGCGGGTCAGTACGCGACCGGGCTGGATCAACAGCTCATGCAGGAGCAGGAATTCCTTGCGCGGCAGGCTGACGGTATTGCCCTGGTACTCGACCACCTGGCTGGCCGGGTCGAGGCGGATGCCACGGTATTCCAGCGCCGGTTCGGGGCGCTGGAAGCTACGCCGCAGCAGTGCACGCAGGCGCGCCTTGAGTTCGGCGACATCGAAGGGTTTGATCAGGTAGTCGTCGGCGCCGGCATCGAGGCCGGCGATGCGGTCGCTGGTGGCGTCACGCGCCGTGAGCACCAGCACCGGCACCGGGTTGGCCGCGGCACGCAGGTGCTTGAGCACCTGCAGGCCGTCCATGCGCGGCAAGCCCAGATCGAGGATGGCCAGCTCGAAACTCTCGTGGCTCAGCGCATGCAGCGCGCTGGCACCGTCCTGCAGCCAGTCGACGGTGTAGCCCTCCGGTTTCAATGCGGTGCGAATGCCTTCGCCCAATGCCTGGTCGTCTTCGACGAGAAGAATGCGCATGGCTACTCCTGTAAGCGGTCCGAGTTACTTGAGTTTACTCTCGACCTGCTGCAAAAGCGCCTGGGCTTCTGCGCGACGGCCCTTGTCGGCGAGTTCGCGGCCTGGGCGATCCTTGGCGGCCAGGGCTTTTTCCAGCGCGGCGCGGGCTTCCTCAAAGCGCTTCTGCCGTTGCAGGAAGTCGCCGTAGAAGTAGTTGGGGTCGATGCCGTCCGGATTGATCGCCAGCGCCTGCTTGAGCATCTTCTCGGCCTGTTCGTCATCGCCGAAACCGATCGGCCAGCCCGGCACCTGGTAGTAGAGGCTGCCGAGGCTGGTGTAGGCCGAGCCGCCCAGCGCCTGCGGGTCGATGGCCAGGGCCTGTTCCAGGTTGCTCTTGGCTTCCTTGACCAGGCTCAGTGCGCCGAGGCCACCTTTGGCGCCGGCCTCGGTGCTGAGAATGATGCCGCGCCAGATCAGCAGCTCGGGGGCTTTCGGCTCGCTGGCCAGGGCCGCGTCTGCCTGGGTGACCAGCTTGGCGAAGGCTTCCTCACGCTGCTTTTCCGGCGTCTGGTAGTTGATCTCGGCCCAGCGCGTCTGCAACTGGTGCAACTGCGCTTCGCCGCTCTCGCTGAGGGCGAAGGCGGGCAGGGTGCTGAAGCCGAGCGTGGCGATGATCAGGGTACGCAATGCGTTCACGGGCAGTTTCCTCAGTGTTTATGACGGGCGAAGCGTTGGATGATCGGCAACTGCTTGCGCAGGGCCTGGTCGACCACGCGTGGTAGCAGGCCGTTGAGGCGCACGAACAGGCGCTCCGGCCAGCCCAGATAGCGCTCTTCCTGCTCGTGGCGGATGGCTTGCAGCAACTCGGCGGCGACCTTTTCCGGGTCATCCATGGCCACGCCCAGTTCGTCGTTCATCGCCACCACGCTGGGAGCGTTCATCGCCGTGCGGGTGGCGCGTGGGGCGAAGTACAGAACGCGCACATTGGTGTCAGCCAGCTCGCGGCGCAGTGCTTCGGAGAAACCGCGCAGGGCGAACTTGCTGGCGCAGTAGGCGGCGAAGCCCGGATAGCCAATGGTGCCGAAGGTGGAGCCGACGTTGATCAGCAGGGCACGGCGCTGCGCGCGCAGCAAGGGCAGCAGGCGCTGGGTGAGTTGCAGCGTGGCGGTGACGTTGAGGCCGATCAGCTCGGCGATCTGCTGCTCGTCCTGCTGGTCGAGCAGGCCGAAGCGGTTAACCCCGGCGGCATTGATCACGCAATTGAGCCCGCCGAAGTTCTGCGCGGCGGCCACCAGCGCATCACGCCCGGCGCGGGTGCCGATATCGGCCTGCACCAGCTGGATCTGCTGCGGGAAGCGCTTGAGCAGCGGCTGCAAGGCGTCCAGGTGACGGCCTGCCAGGAGCAGGTGGGCACCTTCATTGGCCAAGGCGTACACCAGCGCCTGGCCGATGCCACCACTGGCACCGGTGATCAGGGCACGGCAATCCGTAGGTTGCATGGCATCACTCCTGAGCGGAAAGCGGCAGGCTGCGGAACATGTCGCCGTACAGACGGTAGACGACCTTGGCGGTGTGCACCACGGCGGCCTTGTCATCGTCGTTGTCCAGGCGGTTCATCAGCTTCTTGAAGAACTCGATGTGCTCCAGATCCAGGCTGCCGTGGGAGTTGAGGTAGCTGAAGGCCTTGTTCGGCAGTTGCAGCTTGTCCTGGATGATGCCGGCGGCCTGGGTGGCCAGGGCGATGCTGGTGCCTTCGAGCACGTTGACCATGCCAAAGAAGCTCACCGGGTTGTGCCGGGCGATGCGGTCGTAGACGTAGGCCACCATCAGCTCGGTGGCCATGTGCGGCGTGCCATGGCGTACCGCCTCCTTGTCCGCACCGCAGGCGGCGATGTCGTTGAGCACCCACTCCTGGTGGCCGGTTTCTTCTTCGATGTACTCGGCGATGGCTTCGCGCAGCCACTCCAGGCGCTCCGGCAGACGCGCGCCGCAGGCCATCAGCAGCGGCACGGTGTGCTTGACGTGGTGGTAGGCCTCGGTGAGGAAGGCGATGTAGCTGTGCAGGGCGACCTGACCGGTCATGGCCTGCTGGATGATCGGCGCACCGAGCAGGTAGTCGCGTTCGGCTTGGGTCTGGGCCAGCAGGGATTCGTAGAAGCTCATGCGTGTACTCCTTCTGCCATCAAGGCTTCGATGGCGGCTTGGTAATGGTTGAACAGGGCGGTGCGACGCAGGCGACCGTTGGCCGTGGCCAGGTCGTTGCTCGCGTTGAAGGGGGCATCGGCGCGCAGCCAGTGGTGCACGCGGGCGTAGTCCGGCAGGCCGTGATTGACGGCGTCCACGGCCGCCTGCAACTGCGCGTCAGGGGTATTGGGGTAGCGCGGCACCAGCACCGCGACGTTGGCTGGCAGCGCCTCGCCGTGCAGCCAGGCCTGGGCGATGGGCAACTGCTGCACCAGCTCGGACTCGACCCATTCCGGGTTGACGTTACGCCCGTAGGCGGTGATGAACTGATGCTTCTTGCGCCCGTGCAGCACCAGGAAACCGTCCTCGAAATGACCGAGGTCGCCGGTGCGCAACCATTCGCCCTGTGGCGCCGGGTCGCCGATGTAGCCGAGCATGCGCGCGCCCTTGACCAGCACCTCGCCGTCATCCGTCAGGCGAATTTGCAGATGCTCCAGCGGTTTGCCGGTGCTGCCGATATGGCGCTGCTCGGGGGTGTTCAGGCAGACCACCGAGGCGCACTCGGACAGCCCGTAACCCTCGAAGATTGGCAGACCTAGTGCATCGGCGCGTTGCAGCAACTGGGCGGAGACGCGCCCGCCACCGACGGCGACGAAGCGCAGCGAGTTCGGTACCGGCAGTTTGCGCTCGGCCGCACTGACCAGCGCCAGCAGCAATTGCGGCAGCAGGATCAGGCTGTTCGGCTGAGCGGCTTGCAGCGCCTGCAGAAAGCGCATCAGGTCGAAGCCACTAGCGCCGCTCAGGCCGATCTGCGCCATGGGCATCAGTTCCACTCGCGCGCCGGCCAGCAAAGGCGCGTAGACGCCGGCGATGTTCTCCAGCAGGGTCGCCAGCGGCAGGATGCACAGATGGCGTTCCACTTCGCGGCTGGCGCTGGCCTTGACCAGGCTGTCAGCCACGGCCAGTTGCGTGGCCAGATCCAGGCACACGCCCTTGGGCTGACCGGTGGTGCCGGAGGTGTAGGTGATTTTGCAGGTGCCGGCATGCAGCTCGGGCGGCTGGGCCACGGTGCGGCGATGAATGTCGTTCTCGACGGTGGCGAAGCCGGGGGCGCCGGCGCCGATCAGGCAGTCGATGCCGGCACTGTCGAGTACATGGCGCTGCTGATCGGCGGAGAAGAACCCCGGCACCGGCACGCAAACCAGGCCGGCATGCAGCGCCGCCAGATCCCACAGCACCCAGTCGATGCCGTTATCCAGCGCCAGTGCCACGCGCTGGGCGCCCAGCTCGCGCAGATGGCGGCTGCGACTGGCCACGGCCGCCAGCAGACCGTCATAGGTGAGTTCGTGGCTATCCTCGACCAGCGCCGTGCGCGGGCCAAAGGCGGCCAGACGCTCGAAGAAGGATTCAGCTGCAGACCACATGGGGCATGTCCTCCAGGGCATAGAGTGGTTGGTGACCGAGACGGGGGTAGGCGCCCAGTTGCAGCAGACGCTGATGGCCGCCATGGATGTCGCCGGCCATCACCAGCGGGCGGCTGTCGTAATAACTGCCCCAGTCGGCAAGCTCTTCGCCCATGCGGGTCGGGTCTGCCTCGCCGAGGGCGATGGGGGTCAGGCCCAGGCGCTGGAAGCTGTTGAGCAGCGTCGGCGTACCGGTGAAGGTGACCCAGCGAAAACCCAGGGCTACCAGCAAGTCGGTCAGCGCAACGATCAGCAGACGCGCCGCGCCGGGGCTGTCAGCGGCCAGGTTGCCAACTTCCACCACTTCGCCACGACCGGGTTCGACATAACCCAGGCGGCAGCCGATAGCGGTTTCGATCGGCTCGTTCAGGTAGCGCTCAAGAAACAGCGCCCCGCTATTGCCACCGCGCACGCCCACCGCACCGAGCAGTTGCCCGGCCTGGTTTTCCAGGCCGAACAGGCAGGGCATGAAGTGACGGATGCGAGCACCGTGCTGCAACTCGAAGCGCTGGCGGATGAACTGCTCCAGCATTTCGCGCCGCGCGCTGCCGGGGGAAGCCAGGTGGAGTTCGTAAGTATCGCCGCGCCCGATACGGGCAACGGGACGGTCGTGATGCGCCCAGGGTAGTTCCATCGTCGGAACCTCGGTGATTGGCCTGGGGGTGATTCTGGGAGGGCTGGCTTAACGCTGTATTAAGGCTTTGCAGAATGTTTCGGGCGTTGGGTTATCGCGGCTGAAGCCCCTTCCTACAGGCCGTGCGGCAGCGGAGGCCAGCGGTCAGGCTCAGCACCCGTAGGAGGCGCTTTAGCGGCGAGCTTTTCTATCGCGGCTGAAGCCGCTCCGCTCTGACACTGGCTCATGAGCGGGGGAGCGGGTAAGGTTCGCCATCGTTAGAAACACCTCGCAGGCAGGCGCGCAAGGCGCCTTGCGGCATTCGCTCAAGGAATACACGCGTGAACCAGCAAAACCTCGCCGACTTCATCTGGAACGTGGCCGATGTGCTGCGCGGCGACTTCAAGCAATCCATCTATGGCCGCATCATCCTGCCCTTCACCTTGCTGCGTCGTCTGGAGTGTGTGCTGGAGCCAACCCGTGACGCGGTGCGTGCCCAGCATCAGGCGATGAAATCCAGCAGCGTTGATCTGGATCTGATCCTGCCCGCCACGGCCAAGGCCACCTTCTACAATGTCTCGCAATTCGACCTGGCTACCCTGGGCGCCACCGATACCCGCGCCAACCTCGAAGACTACATCGCCAAGTTTTCCGCCAACGCCCGCCAGGTGTTCGAGCACTTCGCCTTTTCCGACTGGCTGGTGCAGCTCGACAAGGCCAAATTGTTGTACCTGGTCACGCAGAAATTCGCTGCCATCGACCTGCACCCCGAGGTGCTGAGCAACCACGAAATGGGCCTGGTGTTCGAGCACCTGATCCGCAAGTTCGCCGAATCCGCCAACGATACCGCCGGGGAGTTCTTCACCCCGCGTGACGTGGTGCGCCTGACCACCACCCTGGTATTCGCCCCGGATCATCGCGCCCTCAATCAGGAAGGCGCGGTGCGCACCGTGTACGACTGCGCCGCCGGTACGGGCGGTTTTCTGTCTTCGGCCATCGAACTGGTCAAGGATGAATGGAAGGCTCCGGCGCGCATCGTGCCCTACGCCCAGGAGCTGAACCCGGAAACCTACGCCATCTCCGTGGCGGACAAACTCATCCAGGGCTTCGAGACCAAGAACATCAAGCTTGGCAACACCCTGTCCAACGACCTGCTGCCCGCCGAGCGCTTCGACTACTGCCTGGCCAACCCGCCGTTCGGCGTGAAGTGGGAGAAGGTGCAGCCGCAGGTGCAGGCCGAGCACAGCCAGCATGGCTTCTACGGGCGCTTTGGCCCTGGCCTGCCGCGTGTGGGCGATGGTTCGCTGCTGTTTCTCATGCACCTGCTGTCCAAGCGCAAGCCACCGGAGGAGGGCGGCACCCGTATCGGCATCGTGCTGTCAGGCTCGCCGCTGTTTAACGGCGGTGCCGGCTCGGGCGAGTCGGAGATTCGCCGCTGGATACTGGAAAACGATTGGCTGGAGGCGATCATCGCTCTACCCAATGACCTGTTCTACAACACCGGCATCGGCACCTATGTCTGGGTGCTGTCCAACCACAAGGACGAACTGCGCAAAGGCAAGGTGCAACTGATCGACGCCACCGGCATGCACGCGCCCATGCGCAAGAGCTTGGGCAACAAGCGCAAGTACCTGTCCGAGGCGCAGATCGCCGAAATCGCCAAGCTGCACGAAGCCTGCGAGCAAGGCGCCCAGTCGAAAATCTTCGCCACCAGTGACTTCGGCTACCGCCGCATTACCGTCGAGCGCCCGCTGCGCCTGCGCTTTAGCGTCACCGCGGAAAAGCTCGCCGCCTACCGCGAGGCCAAGGGTGCTGATCAGATCGACGCCTTCGCCAGCGTGAGCGGCGAGTTCGACAATCTGCCTGCTTTTCTCAAGGCCGCTGGTATCAAGAAACTTGGCAAGGGCGCGCTGAAAGCCGCGCTGGCCTGCTTCGGCGAGCGTGACCCCAACGCCCAGCTGATGCTCGATGACAAGGGCAAGCCGCAGCCCGACCCCGACCTGCGCGAGTTCGAGAATGTGCCGCTGAACCAGCACATCGATGACTACTTTGCCCGTGAAGTGCTGCCCCACGTGCCCGACGCCTGGATCGACACCGGCAAGCTCGACCCCAAGGACGGCCAGGTGGGCATCGTCGGCTACGAGATCAACTTCAACCGCTACTTCTACGTCTACCAGCCGCCGCGCCCGCTGGCCGAGATCGATGCCGACCTCAAGGCCGTAGAGGCCGAGATCGCCGCGCTGCTGGGTGAGGTGACGGCGTGAGTCACTACAAACCCTATCCGGCCTATAAGGACTCCGGGGTGGAGTGGTTGGGGCGGGTGCCGGAGCATTGGCAGGTGAAACGCCTCAAGCATATCGCTACCGTGCAAACCGGTATGGCGAAAGGCAAGGATCATGAAGGTAAGGACACCATCGAGGTGCCCTACCTGCGCGTTGCCAATGTTCAGGATGGCTATTTATCGCTGGATGACGTAGCGACAATGGAGATCCCGCGCGAAGAGTTGGCACGTTATAGCTTGCAGCCCGGCGATGTATTGATGAACGAAGGAGGGGACTTCGATAAGTTGGGACGTGGCAGCGTGTGGCAAGGTGAGATCGAACCCTGCATTCACCAGAATCATGTGTTTGCCGTAAGGCCTTCTGGCGTGTCATCGGCCTGGCTGAACGCCTTTACCGGTTCGCTTACGGCTCAGTTCTATTTCATGGGGCGCGCGAAACAGAGCACCAATCTGGCCTCCATTTCTTCCAGCAGCATCATGGAACTGCCCGTAGTAGTGCCGCCTGAAGTAGAAATTGACTTGCTGCTTTCCCAACTCGACCGCGAAACCACCCGCATCGATGCGCTGATCGAAAAGAAAACCCGCTTTATCGAACTGCTGCGCGAAAAGCGCCAGGCGCTGATCACCCATGCCGTCACCAAGGGGCTTGACCCGAATGTGAAGATGAAAGATTCCGGCGTGGAGTGGTTGGGGGAAGTGCCGGAGCATTGGGTGATTAAACGCTTCCGTGATATCTGCATCAGCATTTCCACAGGCCCGTTTGGTACGGCACTGGGTAATGAGGATTACGTTACGGGGGGCGTTCCCGTGATCAATCCCTCGCACATCGTTGATGAGCAATGCAGCCCCGATCCGGATATCACGGTATCGGCGGACACTGCAGAACGGCTGAGTTTCTGGGCAATGCGCGCAGGCGATTTGGTTACTGCGCGTCGTGGCGAACTTGGGCGTGCTGCGGTTATCTTTGATGAGCAGGATGGTTGGATCTGTGGTACCGGATCACTGCGAGTGCGCCCCAATCCTCTTCAGGCTCTAACTGGATATATTCATACTGTCCTGCAGTCGCGATATGCCCGTGAGTGGCTGAATCTGGCGTCAGTAGGGGCAACGATGGCGAACCTTAATGAAGGCATTCTTGGCAGCCTCCCTTTGGCGCTTCCTCCTTCTACTGCTGAGCAAGAGCGGCTTTTGTTATCTCTGGTGACCCAGAGTGAACGTTTAATCAAGATTGAGCAGAAAGCGTCGCTCAGCGTGGCTCTTTTGAAAGAACGCCGCTCCGCCCTGATCACCGCTGCCGTCACCGGCCAGATCGACCTGCGGGAGGCGCTATGAGCCGTAGGGTGGATCACGCTTTATCGATCCACCAAGCGGTCTTGCAGGGGGCTGCCTGCCGTCGTGTTGTGCAGAAGTGGATGAACAGAGCGTTATCCACCCCGCGTGATATGTTCCGCCCCACGCTTTCTCGCTAACACCTGACAAGGATGTGCCATGACCCAAGGCCGCAGCATTCGACTCTTTCTGGTGGACGGCACGCCCAATGGTCTGCTGACCGCCGAGATCATGAACTGGACGGGCCATGTGCTGACCGGCCCGCGCAGCAAACTGGCCGAGCTGGTGCAGCGCCCGGAATGCGCGCGTACCGGCGTGTACTTTCTGGTTGGCCCCGACCCGGACGACAGCCTGCGTACCCGTGTGTATATCGGTGAGTCCGACGATGTGGCGCAACGCCTGAAAACCCACAACCGCCCGGAAGACGCAGGCGGCAAGGATTTCTGGGAGCGTGTGTGCCTGGTCACCAGCAAGGATCAGAACCTGACCAAGGCCCATGTGAAGTACCTGGAAAGCAAGCTGATCGGCATTGCTGCCAGCGCCGGGCGTTGTGTGCTGAGTAATGGCACGGCACATGAGTACGCCGGGCTGCCCGAGTCTGACCGCGCCGATATGGCGTTCTTTCTCGACCAAATCCGCACGGTGCTGCCGGTGCTGGGTTTCGAGTTTCTGCGTGAGTTGAGCAAACCGCCTGCTCCGGTGATGGCCGAGAGCGTACCCATCATCGAGCGCTCGCCGCGTTTCCGTCTGGATATTCCCAAGTTCGGCGTGACGGCTTATGCCCAGGAAATCGGTGGTGAGTTCTTCGTGCTCAAAGGCTCGCGCACGCGCAAACAGTGGATTGGCGTGGATGGCGGTTATCAGGGATTGTTCCTGCAACTGGTCGCCGATGGCGTGCTGATCGCTGATGGTGCTGAGCACCTGGCATTCAAGGACGACTATGCATTCGCCAGCCCCAGTGCAGCAGCGGCAGTGGTTTCCGGGCGTAGCGCTAATGGCCGTGTCGTCTGGTCTGTCGATGGCACCGGACAAACCTATGCCGCTTGGCAGGATCAACAGCTAAGCGCGTTGCAACCGGCGCTGGAAGACGCATGAGCGCGTCCAACCAACAGACCGCGCTGCAACCCTTGCTCGCCGAGCTGGCTGGGCTGATCCGCCAGGCACGGCAGCAGGCCGTGCGAGCGGTGGATGCGATTCAGGTGCAAACCTGCTGGGAAGTGGGGCGGCATATCGTCGAGTTCGAGCAGGCTGGGCAGGCACGTGCTACCTACGGCAAGAAGCTGCTGGCCAACCTGGCCAATGGGCTGACGGCCGAGTTCGGCAAGGGCTTCGATGAGCGCAACCTGCGGCATATGCGCGCCTTCTATCAGGCATTCCCGATTTGGAACGCACTGCGTTCCGAATTGAGCTGGACGCACTATCGCACTCTGCTCAAGGTGGAAAGTGACAGTGCCCGCCAGTGTTACATGAACGAGGCCGCCACGCAGAACTGGAGCACCCGCGCGCTGGAGCGGCAGATCGGCACGCTGTATTACGAGCGCCTGCTGGCCAGCCAGGATCGCGCGGCGGTGGAGCAGGAAGCCGCGAGCAACCTGCAGGCGCTAGGCAAGAGCCCGCGCGAGTTCGTGCGTGACCCGGTGCTGCTGGAGTTTCTCGGCCTGCCCAATGCCGGCACCTTGCTGGAAAGCGAGCTGGAGCAGGCGCTGATCGACCAGTTGCAGCAGTTTTTGCTGGAGCTGGGCAAGGGCTTCGCCTTCGTCGGCCGGCAACAGCGCATCAGCACCGAGAGCAAGGATTTCTACATCGACCTGGTGTTCTACAACTACCTGCTCAAGTGCTTCGTGATCTTCGATCTCAAGCGCGGCGAGCTGACCCATCAGGACATCGGCCAGATGGACATGTACGTGCGCATGTTCGATGACCTTAAACGCGGCCCTGAGGATGGCCCCACTGTCGGCATCATCCTCTGTGCGCAAAAAGATGCGTCGCTGGTGCGCTACTCGGTACTACAGGGCAGCGAGCAACTGTTCGCCAGCAAGTACAAGCTGGTGTTGCCCAGCGAGGAAGAGCTACGCGCCGAGCTGGATCGGGAGCGGGCGCGCCTGGCCGAGCAGCACGGGCTGTATGACACGCGGGCATAAGCCCATTGATTGGATGGCGAGGGATGGCATGAGCCACGTGCACCACGAATGCGAATTGGAGCGACACATCGTCGAGCAACTGGCCGCCGCCGGTTGGCTGGTTGGCCGCTCCGCGAACTATGACGCGGCGCGTGCGCTGTACAGCGAAGATGTGCTGGCCTGGCTCGATACCAGCCAGGCTGAGGCGATGGCGAAGCTGCGTGCGCTCAATGGCGCGGGCACCGAAGCTGCGTTGCTCGATCGCCTGGTCAAGCAACTGGAGAACAAGAGCGAAGGCGGCACGCTCAATGTGTTGCGCAGCGGTTTCTCCATCGCTGGCGCCGGCACCCTGGCCATGAGCCAGGCGCTGCCCGAGGATGCGCGCAACGAAACCGTGGCCATGCGTTACGCCGCCAATCGCCTGCGGGTGGTGCCGCAACTGCGTTATTCGCAGGACAAAGCCGACGAACTCGACCTGGCGTTGTTCATCAACGGCATTCCCGTGGCGACGGTGGAGCTGAAGACCGATTTCACCCAGTCTGTGGAGGCGGCCATGGCGCAGTACCGCCAGGATCGTCGCCCGGAGCGCAAGAGCGGTGGCAGCGAGCCGCTGCTGACCTTCAAGCGGGGCGCGGTGGTGCACTTCGCCATGAGCGACAGCGATATCCGCATGAGCACGCAGTTGGCGGGGGCCGAGACGGTGTTCCTGCCCTTCAACCGTGGCAATGATGGTGCTGCCGGCAACAAGGCCGAGGGCGACGACTACCCGGTGAGCTATCTGTGGCAGAGCGTGCTGCAGAAGGACAACTGGCTGCATATCTTCCACCGCTTCGTGCTGTTGGAGCGCAAGGCCCAGCAGGACGCCAACGGCAATACCCGATTCAGGGAGCGCCTGGTATTCCCGCGCTTTCATCAGTGGGACGGGGTGACGCGAATGATCGATGCGGTGCGCCGTGAGGGTGTCGGCCAGCCGTATCTGATCCAGCACAGCGCCGGTTCCGGCAAGACCAACACCATCGCCTGGACGGCGCATTCGTTGATTCGTGTGCGCCGGCCTGATGGCGAGCCGTATTTTCACAGCGTCATCGTGGTGACCGACCGCCAGGTGCTGGATCAACAGTTGCAGGAGGCGATTCGCCAGATCGACCACCAAGCCGGTGTGGTGCGCGCCATCGACCGTGAGCAGTCCAGCCTGCCCAAGAGCAAGCAACTGGCGGAGGCGATGCTGGCAGGCGTGCCGATCATCGTCTGCACGCTGCAGACCTTCCCCCATGCGCAGAAGGCCATTCTCGAAGAGCGCAACCTGCGTGATCGCCGCTTCGCCATCATCATCGACGAGGCGCACAGCTCCACGGGCGGCAGCACGGCGGATGATCTACGTTACGTGCTCACCGGGCAGAGCGAGGAGGAGTGGAAGAAGCTATCGCGTGATGAGCGTTTGTCGGTCTGGCAGTCGTCGCGCAGCCGGCCGAATAACGCCAGTTATTTCGCCTTTACCGCCACGCCCAAGCATTCGACGCTGAGCCTGTTTGGTCGTCCGCGCCAGCCCGAGTTGGCAGTGAGCAAAAGCAACCCACCTGTGCCGTTTCACCTGTACACCATGCAACAGGCCATCGAGGAAGGGTTCATCCTCGATGTGCTGCGCAACTACACCAGCTACGACGTGGCGCTGCGCATCGGCAACGAGCTGGTGGACGACAAACGCGTGGACGAGAAGAGCGCGCGGCGCAAGCTGGCCAAGTGGCTGTCGCTCAACCCGGTGAACGTCGGGCAGAAGGTGGAGCTGATCGTCGAGCACTTTCGCAAGAACGTCGCTCACCTGCTCGGTGGCCAGGCCAAGGCCATGGTGGTGACCAGTTCGCGCGCGGCAGCGGTGAAGTACCACCTGGCGCTGGAGGATTACTGCCAGCGGCGTGGCTACGGCAATGTGCGGGCGATGGTGGCGTTCTCCGGCGATGTGCCCAACCTCGACCCGGATCTGAAAGCGCCGCTGGCCGCCAGCCTGCCGGACGAGCATGCCTTCAACGAGCAGAACCTCAACGCCAAACTGGGCAACCAGGACATGCGCACGCTGTTCGATACGCCGCATTACCAGGTGATGATCGTCGCCAACAAGTACCAGACCGGCTTCGACCAGCCCAAGCTGGTGGCCATGTACCTGGACAAGAAGATTTCCGGTGTGGAGGCGGTGCAGACGCTGTCACGGCTGAACCGTACTTATCCAGGCAAGGACAAGACCTACGTCATCGACTTCGCCAACGAGGCCAAGGAGATTCTCGAAGCCTTCCAGACCTTCTACCGCGATGCGCGGATGGCCGATATTCAAGACCCCAACATCGTCTTCGACATTCGCCAGCGCCTGGATGGCATGCACCTTTACGAGCGCGCCGAGGTGGAGGCGTTCGGCGATGCCATCGTCGATCCCAAGGTCACGCACCAGAAACTCTATGCGCTGACCCAGCCGGCTACTGACCGCTTCAACGGCAAGCTCAAGACCCTCACCGATGCCATCGAGCAGTGGGAACGGGCTTTGTTCAAGGCCGAAGAAACGGGCGATGACGCAGGCGCGGCCTATGCCGATGCGCAGCGCGCGGAATACTGCAAGCAGCGCGATGAGCTGCTGATCTTCAGCGAAAGCCTGTCCAAGTTCGTGCGTTGCTACGAGTACATCGCGCAATTGGTGGACTTGGGCGATCCGAGTCTGGAAGCCTTCGCCAGCTTCGCCCGCCTATTGCGTAAGCGCCTCAAGGGCATTGGCGCCGAGCAGGTGGATCTGGGCGATCTCAAGCTCAGCCATTACCGAGTCAAAGCGGGTGAGCGCCTCGATGGCGTGGCGGTTCAAGGGGAAACACCCGGCCTGTACGGTATTACCGACAATGGCCTACGCGAGGCCCGCGACCGTGAGAAGAAGTACCTGACCGAGCTGATCGAACGGCTCAACGCTGCCTTCGGCAAGGATGTTTCCGACACTGATCAGGTGATGTTGGCGCTACAGGTGTCCGAGACGCTGCGCAGCGATCCGGTGGTGATGGCGCAGATTCACAACAACGACCTCGAACAGGCGCTGAAGGCTGACCTGCCGATTCGCGCCGTTGAGGCCATCGTCGGTGCCATGAGCAGCCATAACAGCATGGCGACTCGCTTGCTGAGCGATGAGCCCAGCCGCGAGTTCTTCATCACCGTGCTCTATGAGCTGCTCAAGCGTGATGTGGGGGCGCAGTTGCTGGGGGCTGCGCGGCAGTGATTCAGCAGACCTGAGCGATCCAGTCATTCAGGTTGTAATAGTTGCTGATGCGCGCGACCTTGCCGTTCTTGATCTCGAAGAAGGCGCCGGCCGGCAGTACGTAGGTCTGGCCGTTGGCCGGTGGCAGGCCTTCGTCGTCGGCCAGGTATTCGCCGTGCACCACGAATTCGGCGGCAGCGCGGTCGCCGGCGGCGTTCTGCATCACCACGATGTCGGCCAAGCGCTCACGGTAGCAGCGGTTCATCTTGTCCATGAAGGCGGCGAAGGTGGCCTTGCCGACCTGGCGCTCACCCTGGTTGATGTCGTGCACCACGTCCTCGGCCAGCAGGTCGAGGAAGGTGGGCATGTCGCCGGCATTGAAGGCGGCGTAGTAGGCCTGAACCAGTTCGGTGGCGGTCATGGCTAAGTTCCTTTCGTAGCGTGGTTAGTGGTGGGTTGGCCCGCATGATAAGTTCGCGCCTTCGAGCCGGCATAGCCGCCGGCGTCACCCTGCTGCTGGCGAACGACTCCAGATGGACATCGAATTGCTCCGGGGGCCGCAGATAGCCCCCCATATCGAAGACCTGGCGCATTTGCGGATCACGGTCTTCCGCGAATTTCCCTACCTCTACGACGGCAGCCTCGACTACGAGGCCGAGTACCTCGACACCTACGTGCGCAGCGCCGATAGCCTGTGCGTGCTGGTGCGTGACGAAGGCCGTGTGGTCGGTGCCTCCACGGCGCTTCCTCTGGCCGATGAAACCCTGGAGTTCCAGCAGCCGTTCTTATCGACGGGTTGGGACCCGGCGCGCATTTTCTACTGCGCCGAGTCGGTGGTGTTGCCGGCCTGGCGCGGCCGTGGTCTGGGTGTGTGCTTCTTTGCCGAGCGCGAGGCCCATGCGCGCAAACTGGGCCGTTTCGACTGGTGCGCCTTCTGCGCCGTGCAGCGCCCGGCTGATCACCTGCGCAGGCCCGCCGACTACCAGCCGCTGGACGCCTTCTGGGTGCGTCGTGGTTATCGTCATCATCCCGAACTGCACACCCACTATCATTGGCGCGATCTGGACGAAGCCGAGGAATCGGCCAAGCCCATGTCGTTCTGGCTCAAGGAACTCACTTCATGATCAAGGTTGCCGCCTGCCAATATCACATCGACCTGCTGACCAGTTGGGACGCCTATGCCGCGCACCTGACCGAGCTGTGCGAAGAGGCCGCCGGGCAGGGTGCCGAGCTGCTGCTGCTGCCGGAATACGCCGGGCTGGTGCTGACCGGGCAGTTGCCAGAGGCCCAGCGCAGCGATCTGCATGGCTCCATCGCCGGCATCCAGGCGCTGCTGCCGCGCTGGCTGGAACTGTGCGAGAGCCTGGCGAAGCGGCTGCAGATTCATCTGCAACCCGGTTCGGTGGCCGTGCTGGATGAAGATGGCCTTTACCGCAACCGCGCCTGGCTGTTTGGCCCGGACGGCTGCCTGGGCAGCCAGGACAAGCTGATGATGACCCGCTTCGAGCTGGAGCAATGGCAGATCGCTGCCGGCAGCGGGCTCAAGGTGTTCGACACGGCGCTGGGCAAGCTGGGCATCCTGATCTGCTACGACAACGAGTTTCCGCTGCTGGCGCGCACCCTGGCCGAGGCCGGAGTGGACCTGATTCTGGCGCCCAGTTGCACCGATACCGAAGCGGGCTTCTATCGTGTGCGCATCGGCGCTCAGGCGCGAGCGCTGGAGAACCAGATCGCCGTGCTGCAGTCGCCCACGGTTGGCCTGGCGCCCTGGTCGCCAGCGCTGGACGAGAACATTGGCCGCGCCGCGCTGTACGTGCCATCGGACTACGGCATGCCGGCCACTGGCGTGATTGCCGAGAGTGCCGAGCTGTGCCCCGCACGCAGCCACTGGTTGTTCGCCGAGCTGGATCTGGCCGAGGTGCGCCGCGTGCGCGAGCAGGGCCAGGTATTCACCCGG
This sequence comes from Pseudomonas sp. FG29, assembly GCF_057809355.1. Classification (NCBI taxonomy): domain Bacteria; kingdom Pseudomonadati; phylum Pseudomonadota; class Gammaproteobacteria; order Pseudomonadales; family Pseudomonadaceae; genus Pseudomonas; species Pseudomonas sp. FG29. The sequence goes on from NZ_JBMDJU010000001.1 coordinate 285,246, forward strand.
CGCGACTGGCCAAGGCAGTTCGACGATGGCCGGCTGGTGCTGCGTTGAACGCGCCAGAGGCATTGCCAGGCTCGCCGCTGGCTGCTTATGAACAGGCCCTGGCGGGTGGCTTCGTCGCCGATGCCGCGCAGCGCCGAGCGGTTGAGGCGCTGCAGCACTGCCAGGAAGCCGTGCAGCGCGGCGAATGCCCGCCCGGCGTGTACCTCTGGGGGCCGGTGGGGCGTGGCAAGACCTGGCTGATGGACAGCTTCTACAACAGCCTGCGCGTACCGGCGCGGCGGCAGCATTTCCATCACTTCATGCAGTGGGTGCATCGTCGTCAGTTCCAACTCACCGGCAACGCCGATCCGCTGCGCCTGTTGGCTGAAGAGTTGGGGCGCGAGGTACGTGTGCTGTGCTTCGACGAGCTGTTCGTCAGCGACATCGGTGACGCCATGTTGCTCGGCCGCCTGCTCAGCCTGGTGGTGGAGCAGGGGGTGGTGCTGGTGGCGACCTCCAACCAGCCGCCGGATCAGCTGTATGCCGATGGCTACAACCGTGAGCGCTTCCTGCCGGCCATCGCCGCACTGCAGGCGCACATGCAGGTGGTGACCGTGGACGGCGAGCAGGATCATCGCCTGCACCCCGGCGCCGAGGTGCAGCGCTATTGGGTGCAGCAGCCGCAGGCGCTGGCTGAGCTGTTTGCCCGCGTGAGCGAGAGCCAGGTGATCAGCCGTGAGCCGGTCGCGCTCAGTCACCGGCATATCGCCAATCTGGGCCACAGTCCGGCCGCGCTGTGGTGCCGCTTCAGTGATCTGTGCGAACAGCCGCTGGCCGCAGCCGATTTCATCGAGCTGTGCGAGCGCTTTCCGATCATCCTGCTGGGCGAGGTGCCACGCCTGGGCGGTGAGCAACGCGAGGGCCGCATCGCCCGTGGCACCGAGGACGGCGCCGAGGGGGTCGTGGCCGGGGATCGGCCGCTGCCGGCGCTAGCGCGCAACGACGATGCGGTGCGCCGCTTCATCGCTCTGGTCGACGAGTGCTACGACCGCCGCGTGCCCCTGTATATCGAGGCCGAGGTAGCGCTGGAGGCGCTGTACACTCAGGGCTACCTCGAGTTTGCCTTCCGCCGTACGCTGAGCCGTTTGCGTGAGATGCAGCTACAGCGCTTCGGCGCCAGTTGAATCAGCCAGCCAGATACTGTTCGGTCGAGACGACCTGGGCATAGGCGAAGGCCAGGGCGGCCATGTTGGCTGCGTGCACCTGAGCCGCGGCCACGGTGACGCCTTCGAACGTCTGATCGTGGGTGGCGCAGGCATCGTGAATGACCGTGGTCGCGTAACCGAAGTCGGCACTGGCGCGGGCTGCAGCGGCGATGCACATGTGGCTCATGGCGCCGACCAGGGTGATCTGCTCGATGGCGGCTGCATCGAGCTGCGCCTTGAGGTCGGTGCCGAGGAAGGCATTGACCTGATGCTTGAGCACGATCGCCTCGCCGGCCTGCGGTAGCACGCTGGCATGGGTACGGGCACCCTCGCTATCTGGGGCGAAGAAGGGCGCGTCGTCGCTCTCGAACTCATGACGGACGTGAATCACCGTATCGCCCGCCGCGCGCGCGGCGGCCAACACCTGTGCGGCATGGGCAGCGGCAGTGTCCATGCCGGCCAGCGGCCATTTACCGTCTGCAAAGTAATCGTTCTGGATGTCGATGAGGATCAGGGCACGCTTGCTCATGGGGTTCTCCGTGGGATGATGTGCGCCCACCTTAGCGCTGCAGCGCTGGCGTGAGGATGGGCGAGGCCGACAATCTGCGGGGAAAAACTGACAATGAGCGAACGTTGCCTGGAGATCGGGCTGTTGCTGTATCCGGGGGTGCAACTGGCTGCGGTGTACGGCTTGGGCGATCTGTTCGGCGTGGCCAACCGCCGGGTTGTCGAGCGGAACCGCCACGGCCTGCCCACCTTGCGCATCAGCCATTGGCAGGCGGATGAGAGCGGTCGTTTGCGCCGGGTGTACGACAGCCAGCCGCAGGACGCCGGCACGCCGCAGGTGGTAATTCTGCCACCCTGCCTTGACGGTGACGCCGAGCAACCGCTCGCCGCCTGTTACCACGACTGGCTGCGCCACCTGCATGGTACCGGAGCGACCCTGGCCTCGGTCTGCGCGGGCGCCTTCCCACTGGCCGATGCCGGCCTGCTCGACGGCCGCACGGTGACCACGCACTGGGCCTTGGCTGCAGAACTGGCGGCGCGTTTTCCCAGGGTTCAGGTGCTGCCCGAGCGCATGGTGATCGACGATGGTGACCTGATCACCGCCGGCGGCCTGATGGCCTGGACTGATCTTGGGCTGGCACTGGTGACGCGCCTGCTGGGGCCGACCATTGCCGCGGAAACCGCACGCTTTCTGGTGGTGGATCTGAACCGCGAATCGCAGCGACATTTCAGCCACTTCGTACCCAGCTTCGATCATGGTGATGCGGCGGTGTTGGCCGTGCAGCACTGGCTGCAGGGCGACGCTGGCGCCGAGGCGAGCCTGGCCAGCATGGCCGCTCGCGCCGGTTTGGGTGAACGCACCTTCCTGCGGCGCTTCCGCGCGGCCACTGGGCTGAAGCCCACCGAGTATTGCCAGCAATTGCGTGTGACCAAGGCCCGCGAGCTGCTCGAATTCACCCGCCAGAGCATCGATCAGGTGGCCTGGCAGGTGGGCTATCGCGACAGTGGAGCCTTCCGCAAGGTGTTCGCCCGCCTGGTCGGCGTCTCACCGGGTGACTATCGCCGGCGTTTCGGTACGGCCGCGCGCTAGACCGCGTCTTCGGCTGCCTTGCCCGCCGGATTGTCGCGGGTCGGCATGGCGAGTATCTCCGGCAGTACGTCTCGGGCGAATACTGCGTGCAGGCGGCGCAGTTCGGCCACCGGATCAGGATGGTGATCGACGCGGATATCCCACAGCGGATACTCCTCCTGATCGACCACGTAGATCACCGCCGAGGACTCGCCATGGCGATCTCCGCCGCAGCGATCGCCCGCAGCCAGGGCTTCTATCAGACGCTCGATCAATGGGCGTTGAGCTTCCCGGCAAAAGGCCTCGGCCACTGCGTCCAGCACCTGCGGGCCAACCAGGCGATTACCCTGCACGGAAAATTGTTCGCCACGCAGCGAACCGGCCCAGGGCAGGCATTTGACCCCAGTCCAGCAGACGCTATCGCCATGGGCGTCGATCAACGCACACTGGCGCAGCTCCATGCAGGGATCGCTGGTTTTCAGACGTTCGAGAGCCGCTTGGGCCGAATGACCCGCGCGCAGCAGGGCCAGACCATCGAGCCCCAGATAGGGATTGACCTGGGCCTGCGTGGCCACAGCACCGCAGCCGGCTGCCGCATGGCTGAGCAGCTTGCCGACTGCGGGCATGGCCGTGGCGGCCGCGACACCGAACTGGCCGCTACGAGGGCAGCGCGCAATAAGGGAAAAGGTCATGGCAACTCCTTGGCCGATTTGTCCGTTAGGCCATGGTCGGCCGGCTATCGTTCCGCTGACGGCTATGGCCGCCATACGCCCGGTTGGTGCGCCATTTTCTGCAGTGGGCAAGCATCCTTTGCCAGGTGGCGCAGAGGGTCGTCTAATGGGCGCTGCCCCAATGCCTGCAATCAGGAGTACTGCAATGATCCTTGGCAAGCCGCTCGCCGCCTGGCGCGCGGAATACCCGCTGCTCGACCAGCTGATCGCCCTGCGCGAAACCAGTTGGTTCAATCCTGCCGTGACATCTGCTGCAGAGGCCCTTGTCGATGTCGGCCTGAGTGCTGCTGACGTGGTCGAGGCCAGTGCGCGCCTGGAGCGCTTCGCACCTTATCTCGCGCGGGTATTTCCGCAGACCGCCGCCAGCGCCGGCATCATCGAGTCGGACATCCTGCCTCTGCCGCAGATGCAGACCTTGCTGAGTGCAGAGCTTCAGGGCGAAGGCGAGATTGGCGCGCTATGGCTCAAGCGTGACAGCCACCTGCCCATCTCCGGTTCGATCAAGGCCCGTGGCGGCATCTACGAGGTGCTCAAGCATGCCGAGGATCTGGCGCTGGCCGCCGGCCTGCTCAGCCTCGATGACGATTACGCCTGCCTCGATAGCGATGCGATGCGCGCTTTCTTCGGGGGCTATCAGGTGGCGGTCGGCTCCACCGGCAATCTCGGCCTGTCCATCGGCATCATCAGTGCACGTCTGGGCTTTCAGGCCACGGTGCATATGTCCGCCGATGCGCGTCAGTGGAAGAAGGACAAGCTGCGTGCCCATGGCGTGACCGTGGTCGAATACGCCAGCGATTACAGCGTTGCGGTGGAGCAGGGGCGGCGCCAGGCTGAAGGCGATCCGCGCTGCCACTTCGTCGATGACGAGAACTCCAGGCACCTGTTCCTCGGCTACGCGGTGGCCGGCGAACGCCTCAAGCAGCAACTGGCTGCGGCCAAGGTCGTGGTCGATGCCGAGCATCCACTATTCGTCTATCTGCCCTGTGGTGTCGGCGGTGGGCCGGGTGGAGTGGCCTTCGGCCTGAAGCTGGCATTTGGCGATGCGGTGCATTGCCTGTTCGCCGAGCCGACGCATTCGCCGTGCATGCTGCTTGGCGTGCACACCGGCCGACATGAAGAACTGGCGGTGCAGGATTTCGGCATCGACAACCGCACCGCAGCCGATGGCCTGGCGGTCGGCCGCCCATCCGGCTTTGTCGGCCGGGCCATGCAGCGCCTGATCGATGGCTACTACACGGTCAGCGACGAGCAGATGTTCCGCTACCTGGCGCTGCTGGAACAGGCCGAAGGCCAGCGCCTGGAGCCTTCGGCCCTGGCCGGCATGCCGGGGGTGCTGCGTGTGCTGGCCGAGCAGCAGGGCTACCGCCAGCGCCTGGGCCTGACGCCACAGCGTATGGCGCAAGCGACTCATCTGGTCTGGGCCACTGGCGGCAGCATGGTGCCGGAGGTGGAGATGGAGCGTTACCTGGCGCGTGGCCGACAGTTGCTGCTGGACGCCTGAAAACGCAGAAGCCCGGCACTTGGCCGGGCTTCTGCTTGCAGTGTGAAGCTTATCGCTTGCGACTGTCTTACTTCACTTCTACCGCCAGGCTTTCGGCGATCTTCTTGCTCCAGATCGCCGGGCCGGTGTTGTGCACCGACTCGCCTTTGGTATCGACCGCGACGGTCACCGGCATGTCCTTGACCTCGAATTCGTAGATCGCTTCCATGCCCAGCTCGGGGAAGGCGATGGTCTTCGAGGCCTTGATCGCCTGGGCCACCAGGTAGGCGGCGCCGCCGACGGCCATCAGGTACACGGCCTTGTTGTCCTTGATCGCTTCGATGGCGATGGGACCACGTTCGGACTTGCCGATCATGCCCAGCAGGCCGGTACTTTCCAGGATCTGGCGGGTGAACTTGTCCATGCGCGTGGCAGTGGTCGGGCCGGCTGGGCCGACCACTTCGTCACCGACCGGATCGACCGGGCCGACGTAGTAGATGAAGCGGCCTTTCAGATCCACCGGCAGCTCTTCGCCCTTGTTCAGCATGTCGACCATGCGCTTGTGCGCAGCGTCGCGGCCGGTGAGCATCTTGCCGTTGAGCAGGACGGTCTCGCCCGGCTTCCAGCTCTGCACTTCTTCCGGGGTGATGGTGTCGAGGTTGACGCGGCGCGCGCTCGGGCCGGCTTCCCAGACGATTTCCGGGTAGGCGTCCAGATCCGGCGCTTCCAGCGAGGCCGGGCCGGAGCCGTCGAGCACGAAGTGAGCGTGACGGGTGGCGGCGCAGTTCGGGATCATGCACACCGGCAGGGAGGCGGCGTGGGTCGGGTAATCCATGATCTTCACGTCGAGCACGGTGGTCAGGCCGCCCAGGCCCTGGGCGCCGATGCCCAGCTGGTTGACCTTCTCGAACAGCTCCAGGCGCAGTTCCTCGATGCGGTTCTGCGGGCCGCGGGCTTTCAGCTCGTGAATGTCGATGTGCTCCATGAGCACTTCCTTGGCCATTACCGCAGCCTTCTCGGCGGTGCCGCCGATGCCGATGCCGAGCATGCCCGGCGGGCACCAGCCGGCGCCCATGGTCGGCACGGTCTTGAGTACCCAGTCGACGATGGAGTCGGACGGGTTGAGCATGGCCATCTTCGACTTGTTCTCGGAGCCGCCGCCCTTGGCCGCGACATCCACTTCCACCTTGTCACCGGGGACGATGGAGTAGTGGATCACGGCCGGGGTGTTGTCCTTGGTGTTCTTGCGGGCACCGGCCGGGTCGGCCAGGATCGAGGCGCGCAGCACGTTCTCGGGCAGGTTGTAGGCGCGACGCACGCCCTCGTTGATCATGTCGTCGACGCTCATGGTGGCGCCGTCCCAGCGCACGTCCATACCGACCTTGACGAATACGGTGACGATGCCGGTGTCCTGGCAGATCGGGCGGTGGCCGGTGGCACACATGCGCGAGTTGATCAGGATCTGCGCCATGGAGTCCTTGGCGGCCGGCGACTCTTCCTTCAGGTAGGCCTCGTGCATGGCCTGGATGAAGTCGACGGGGTGGTAATAGGAGATGAACTGCAGGGCGTCAGCGACGCTCTGAATCAGGTCGTCCTGCTTGATCACGGTCATTGGGGCGCTCCTCTGTCAGGGAACATCTATAAGGAAGCGCCGAATCATGACCCGGCGCAACGGCGTAAAAAGGTCGGGGAAATCGTCCCGCGACGGCCTGGACAATGGCTGCCGGCAATGGCGGGCCACGAAAAAGGCGCGGCAGTATAACGCGCCGGGGTTGAGGGGCACAGCAGTCGAGGTTGAAGAAGGGCTGGCCCTGGCTGAGTTGTAACTAGGATTTTTCTGAGGAGGCCTGTAGAGTACGGCCAGATGCCAGTATGGGACGGAGCCCATGAGCTCGATCAGCCGCCGCGCCTCGCAACGCAGCTTGCAGAAACTATTGCTCAAACGCTTCGCCATGGCAGTTACGACCTACGCGATGATGGCGCTTGTCTGCTGGTTCGCCATCTTCAATGGTCTGTTCATCGGTACGGTCAGTACCGCCGGCTGGCTCACCCTGGGCGTGTTCGCCAGCCAGTTGGTATTCCTCTGGCTGTTTCTCTCCGGCCGCAATCTCCGTTGCGCCGACCCTAGCCTGACCGAAGCCCAGGTGCTGGTAGCACTGGCCTGGCAGCCCCCGGTGCTGGCGCTGTTCGACAGCGCGCGCGGGGTGATGATGGTCTTCTACGTACTGATCCTGCTGTTCGGCGTATTCCAGCTGCGCCCGCCTGTGTTCGTGCGCTGCGCGGCCTTCGCTTTCCTCGGTTTTGCCGCGATGGTGCTGCTCGAGGCCTATCGCATGCAGTTGGTCGACCCAAGCATGGCCTGGTTGCAGGTGTGGGTGCTGTTCATTCTGCTGGTCTGGTTGTGTCTGTTTTCCAGTTATGTGCAGGCGATGCGCAAGCGCATGCGTCAGCGCCGTTTCGCCCTGCAGGCGCATCAGGACACGCTGCGCGGCATGATGCGCCAGCTCGAGGATCTGGTCGCCACCGACGAGTTGACCGGCCTGTTCAATCGCCGTCATTTCCTGCGTCTGGCGGGGCGCGAGTTGCAGGCGATGCATGCAGGGCAGCGGCACGGCCTGGCGCTGATCGACCTCGATCATTTCAAGCGTATCAACGACCGCTACGGCCATGCTGCCGGTGACCGCGTGCTGCAAACCTTTGCCTCCGTGGCGCGTTCCTGTCTACGTGACGGCGACACCATTGCCCGTTATGGCGGTGAGGAGTTCGTGCTGCTGCTGCCCAATACCGATGCTGATCAGTTCAGCAGTTGCTGCGAGCGCCTACGAGAAACCTTCAGTCGGGCTGAACCGGTGGGCGTAAAGGTGGATAATCTCAGCCTTTCCGTGGGCATGACCCTGCTCTGTGCCGGAGACGACCTCGACGAGGCGCTGCACCGCGCCGATCAGGCGCTCTACCAGGCCAAGCGCAGCGGTCGTAACCGTTGTGAAGCCACCTGGGATGAGGCTGATGCCTGAACTGCGCGTAGGTGACCGAAGCTTTCAGGTCACTGCACAAAGCAACCTGCTCGATGCCCTGTTGGGCAATGGCGTGAGCGTGCCGTACAGCTGTCGCTCCGGCAGTTGTCATGCTTGCCTGGTGCGCTGCCTGCGTGGCGAGCCGCAGGATCGTTTGCCTGAAGCGCTGCCGGCGGAACGCCGCGCCGAGGGTTGGCGTCTGGCCTGTCAGTGCCAGGTGCTCGACGATCTGCAGGTGGAGCCCTTCGATCCGCAACGTGATGGCCTGCCCGCCGAGGTGCTAAGTGCCGACTGGCTCAGCCCACGGGTATTGCGTCTGCGCCTGCAGCCGAGCCGTCCCTTGCGTTATCGACCCGGCCAGCACCTGGTTCTGTGGTGTGGCGAAGTGGCGCGGCCCTATTCATTGGCCAGCGTGCCGGCGGAGGATACCTGGCTGGAGTTTCATATCGATTGCGGCCATAGCGGAGCCTTCGCCGATGCAGCTCGGGCATTGGCAGTGGGCGATACGCTGCGTCTGGGCGAGCTGCGTGGCGGCGCCTTGCATTATGACCCCGACTGGCAGGCCCGACCGCTCTGGTTGCTGGCCGCAGGTACCGGCCTGGCGCCGCTGTTCGGCGTGCTGCGTGAAGCCCTGCGCCAGGAGCATGCAGCGCCCATTCGCCTGCTGCATGTCGCTGCGGAGCCGGCCGAGCATTACCTGGCCGAGCCCTTGCAGACGTTGGCTACAGCTTATCCGCAGTTGCAGGTCGAACAGGTGACGGCGGCGCAGTTGCCGGCTGCTTTGGCTGAACTGCGCCTTGTTTCGCGGCAGACCCTCGCCTTACTCTGCGGCCATCCCACGACGGTCGAGAGCTTCGCGCGGCGCCTCTACATGGCCGGTTTGCCGCGCGGCCAGATGCTCGCTGACGCCTTTCTGACCCGCGCCTAGGTCGTCTGCCGATGGCGCTGCGGAGTGCCTGATGAGCCAATACCTGTCTATCGAGCGTGACGCCGGCCTGCTGACCCTGTGCATGCAGCGTCCGGACAAGAAGAACGCGCTGACCCGCGCCATGTACGCCGGCATGGCCGAGGTGCTGGATGAGGCTGCGCGCGACTCCAGCGTGCGCGTGGTATTGCTGACCGGCGGCGAGCATTGCTTCACCAGTGGCAACGATGTCAGCGATTTCCTGCAGGCGCCGCCCAGCGGGCTGAACAGTGAAGTATTCCAGTTCATGCGCGCACTGTTCGACTTTCCCAAGCCGGTCGTGGCGGCGGTGGCGGGCCCCGCAGTCGGCATCGGCACCACCTTGCTGCTGCATTGCGATCTGGTCTACGTCAGCCGTGATGCGCAATTGAAGATGCCTTTCATCAACCTCGGCCTGTGCCCGGAGTACGGTTCCAGTCTGATTCTGCCGCGCATGCTCGGGCACGTCCGGGCAGCCGAGTTGTTGTTGCTCGGACAGAGCTTCAGTGGCGAGCAGGCGGCGGCCTGGGGCATCGCCAACCAGGCGCTCGACGATGGCGCCGCGACACTTGGCAAGGCCCGCGAGATGGCGCGGCGGTTTCTCCAGTTGGCGCCATCGGCGCTCGCCGACAGCAAGCGCCTGATGCGTGCACCGGATCGCGAGCAACTGCGGCAGGTGATCGAGGAGGAGGGTGCCTTGTTCGGTCAACGCCTGCGCTCACCGGAGGCCATCGAGGCGTTGACGGCCTTCATGCAACGGCGCCCGGCGGATTTCACGAGGTTCGCCTGATGGACGCTGCCGTGCTGCTCTGGGGCTTGCTGTTCGGCAGCATCGGCCTGGGCTTCGTCATCTACGGGCGACGCCAGAGCAAGCCCGTGCCGTTTCTCTGTGGACTGGGGCTGATGGGGTTGCCCTACTTGGTCGATGGCACCTTGTGGTTGGTACTGGGCGGCTTGGCGCTGATCGGCATTGCCTATTTCGTGCGTACCTGAGCCCCAGAAACGAAGAGGCCGCTCGGTGAGCGGCCTCTTGCATTCACGCCTGGATCACACCATCGGATCGCCGACGTGCAGGATCTTCATGGTGTTGGTGCCGCCGGTGCCGTGGTAGCTGTCGCCCTTGGTCAGGATGACCCAGTCACCCGGCTCGACCACGCCACGCTTGAGCAACTCGTCCACCGCGGCCTGGCTGACCTTGTTCGCCGGCAGCGAGGCCGGGTCGAACGGCACGGTGTAGACGCCACGGAACAGCGCTACGCGGGCCTGGGCTTCGCGGTGCGGGGTGAAGGCGAAGATCGGGATCGACGAGCGGATGCGCGACATAATCAGCGGGCTGTAGCCACTTTCGGTCAGGCTGATGATGGCCTTGACGCCCGGGAAGTGGTTGGCGGTGTACATGGTGGCCAGGGCGATGCTTTCGTCGCAGCGCTCGAAGGTGCGACCCAGACGGTGGCTGGACTGCTTGCTGGTCGGGTGCTTCTCGGCGCCCAGGCATACGCGGGCCATGGCCTGCACGGCTTCGACCGGGTATTCACCGGCGGCGCTCTCGGCCGACAGCATCACCGCATCGGTGTAGTCCAGCGCGGCGTTGGCCACGTCGGACACTTCGGCGCGGGTTGGCATCGGGCTGTGGATCATCGACTCCATCATCTGGGTCGCGGTGATCACGGCTTTGTTCAGGCGACGGGCGTGAGCGATGATTTTCTTCTGGATGCCGACCAGCTCGGCATCGCCGATTTCCACGGCCAGGTCACCACGGGCGACCATTACTGCGTCACTGGCGCGGATCAGGCCGTCGAGGGCTTCGTCATCGGCCACAGCTTCGGCGCGTTCGATCTTGGCCACCAGCCAGGCGGTACCGCCGGCTTCGGTGAGCAGGCGACGGGCGTAGTCCATGTCGGCGGCGTCGCGCGGGAAGGACACCGCCAGGTAGTCCAGATCCATCTCGGCGGCGACCTTGATGTCGGCCTTGTCTTTCTCGGTCAGGGCCGGTGCGGTCAGGCCACCGCCACGGCGGTTGATGCCTTTGTTGTCCGACAGCGGGCCGCCGATCAGTACGCGGCAGTGCAGCTCGTCGGCGCCCTTGAGTTCGACGCGCATGACCACGCGGCCATCGTCGAGCAGCAGCTCGTCACCGACGTCGCAATCCTGGATCAGCGCCGGGTAGTCGATGCCGACCACGTCCTGGGTGCCTGCGGTGCGCGAGTGGCTGGAGGAAAGGCGGAACAGGTCGCCATCCTTGAGTTCGATGCGCTTGTTCTCGAACTTGGCGATACGGATTTTCGGGCCTTGCAGGTCGCCGAGCAGGGCGACATGACGGCCATGCTTGGCAGCCAGTTCACGAACCAGAGCGGCACGCGCCTTGTGATCGTCGGGCGTGCCGTGGGAGAAGTTCAGACGGGCCACGTCCAGGCCGGCGAGGATCAGTTGTTCCAGCACTTCCGGCGAGCTGCTGGCTGGGCCCAGGGTGGCGACGATTTTGGTGCGGCGAAAGGTCATGCACGAACTCCCTAGTGGACTATGCCTGGGAGGCTACTACGGCCTTTCGCTGTAGTCATTGTTCCTGTGCACTACCCTTTGTCGTCCGCTTTGAGCACCAGCAGGTCGCACTCCACGTGCTCCAGCACCCGTTCGGCGGTATGGCCGATCAGCAGGCTGTCCAGTTGGCCGCGGGCGATGGCGCCCATCACCAGCAGATCGATATTGTGCTTGTGCACGAAATGCGGGATGGCGTCTTCGGCGAAACCGTCGAGCAGGTGGGCGCGTTCGGCGGCGATCGGATACTGGCCGATCAGGGTGTCGAAGGCCTGGCGATGCGCCTGAGCGCTGCGCGTCACGTAGTCGTCATACGCCTGGGCTACCTCGGCATCGAACAGCAGCGAATGCGGCATTGGCGCCAGGGCATGCACGTAATCGCCCTGCAGGCCGAGTTGCATCTGCAATGCCTGGCTTTCGCGGATCAGCTTGTGGTCGAGTGCGGCCGGTTTGTCGGCGCTGTGCAGCGGGTCGAGCGCGGTACACATGCGCTGCCCACGCCAGTGCATGTCGTGCACCAGCCACAGCGGCATCGGGCAGTGGCGAATCAGTTGCCAGCAGGTGTCGCTGAACAGCAGGCGACGCAGCATGCCTCCGGGGTGGGCGGACTTGAGCAGCAGGTCGACCTGAAGCTCGGCGGCTCGGGCGAGAATGGTCTCATGACGGTGCTTGTGCCAGCGCACCTCCACGTCGATCTGCAGCCCCTCGTCGATAAATTCGGCGACGCTGGCGTGCAGGCTGTCCTGGCGTTGTTGCAGCAGCGCTTCGCGGGCGCGTTTGAGCATGTGCCCGTCGAGCAGGCCGCTCTCGAGGCGCGGGTGGTAGTCCACCTGCAGCAGATGCAGGCGCACGCCGCTCTGGCGGGCCAGCCATAGCGCGCGTTGCAGGGCGGGTTGCTGATCCTGGTCGGGGTCGATGATCACCAGCAGGCGTTCGAGTTTCATGACGGGGCCTCGCCTTGGGGAGTTCCCGCATTACAGGTCAGCGCAGGCCAGCCGGCATTGATGTGGGTCAGCGTTGCCCCGGGTTCAGCGCCAGATCGAGGTGGCGAGCCGCTTTCGCGGCGAGTGCGCCGTTGGGGTATTGCGCCAGCAGGCGGCGTAGGTAGGCAATGGCCTTGTCGCGATCCGGCGTCGGGTTGTCGGGCGCCATGTGCATCAGTGCCAGTTGATACAGCGCCTTCTCCTTGATGTCGGCCGGTACATGCGGGTCGGCCAGGCCCAATTGGTAGAGCGTTTCGGCTTCGGCGACGCGGCCCTTGAGCACGGCGCGGCGCGACAGCAGGGTCATGTCCGGATCGAGGCTGGGTTGGTACAGATCGAGATTCTGGCTCGGCTGCCACTGCGCCAGGCGTTCGCGTGCGTTCTGCTGGATGGGCTGCGCGTCGCGCTGGCGCATCAGTGTGATGCGCTCCTCGGCGCGGCTGGCGGCGTGCGTGGCGGGAAACTCGTTGATCACCTGGTAGAAATAATTGCGTGCCCGGGTGTCATCACGCTGATCATTGAAGGCGTTCATGTAGATCAGGCCGATCTGGTACAGCGCGATGGCGCGCACCTCGCTGCTCAGGCGGGTGTCGCGGTAGCCCTCCAGGTAGAGGGCTTCGGCCTTGTCGCTGTGGGCATCGCGAATGGCCAGGGCGCTGTAGGTCAGCAGATCACCTTCCTCTTCGATGGCTGCCGCCATGCGCTTGGCCTTGAGCGCCTTGTATTCCACCACCTCGTTGGTGGTCAGTTGGGCGACGAACAATGGCGTGGTCGGCGCACAGGCGCTCAACAGCAAGGCGCCGAGGATAATGGGAAGCAGGCGGGTGAGCGGCATGCGGGCTCCTTGGCCGTAATCGACCGATGGCCCGCAGTCTAGTGTTAGCTGTTCAAGGTGCAAGGCGACGGCTGCACAACCCATCGGAGGTTTGTGGCTGTTCAGTTTTTCTCCGCGCTGTCGATACACTGCTCATTGGAGGATTTGCCCATGCGTACCCTGATCATTCTGGCCGTGGCCCTGGCTGCTACGGGTTGTTCCCGCGTTTCGCTCGATCACCACCTGAACAATGCCTATCGTGCCTATAACGAAGGTGATTGCGCCCAGGCTGCGCTGGAGCTTTCGCAGGCCGAGCGGCAGAGCCGCTCGCGCAGCTACGTGCAGCCGGAAATCTCCCTGTTGCGTGGCCAGTGTCTGGAGCGTGAAAGCCTGTTCGTCGACGCAGCGCAGACCTATCAGTTCATCATTACCCGCTACCCCGCCAGCGAGTACGCCTACCGTGCGCGGGCACGTCTGCAGACGCTGGAGCAGCTCGGCCACTACACGCCTGGTGCGCCGGCCAAACCCAGCCCGGCTCCGCTGTAAGTGGCGGGCTGTGCGTCTTTGCCGGTTCTGCGTGGCGGTATAAGCTGACGGCCTTCGTTCATGGAGGATGAACATGCGCCGTCTGCTGCTGATCGCGTCGTTACTGCCGGCTCTGGCAGGTGCGGAAATCTATCGCTGGACCGATGCGCAGGGGCAGGTGCATTTTGGCCAGCGCCCGGTCAATGGTGCCGAGCGGGTCGAGGTCAAACCGCAGGTGGTCGAGCGCGACGCCCACACCCGCGAACGTGAGGCACGCAGCGAGCGCTACTACCAGGCGCGTCAGGCCGAGCGCGAGCAAACCGCCGCCACGGCCGCCCAGCAGCGTCAGGAGCGCGACGGCGAATGTCGCGAGTTGCGCCAGCGCCTGGCGCAGTTGCCCGATGGCTATCGGTATTTCCGCGAGGGCGCCAACGGCGAACGAATCTACTACAGTGATGAAGAGCTCGACGCCGCTCGTCGCCAGGTGCGCGAACGGCTCGCCGAGCGGTGCTCCTGAGGCTGGTGTGGTGGCGGCCAGGGGCGCATACTCCAATCCCTTGTAGCGATATGCCACCATGCGTAGCCAACGTCGAATCGAGCGGCATCAACTGCCCTACTACCTGAAGGTGTTCAACCGCATCACCGACAAGCCGATGGGGTTCATCGGCAATGTTTCGGTGGATGGGCTGATGCTGATCAGTCAGTTACCCATGCTGGTCGGCGGTTGCTTCGACATGCGCCTGAAACTGCCGGGTCTGAGTGGCCCGCATTTCATCGACTTTTCCGCCAACTGCCAGTGGTGCCGCGAGGACGTCACGCCAGGCAGCTACGACTCAGGTTTTGCCCTGGTTGCACCGCCGGCGGATTACATCGAGATGATCGACGCGCTGCGCTACTACTTCAGCTTCCACACCCAATCAGCCTCGGCCTGATTTCAATGCAGTGCCGTTACCGCCTCCAGATTGCGCAGGCGTTGGCTCAGGTGCAGGCGTTGCCCGACTTCCTCGCATAGCAGCAGCGCATGCTGCAGGTCGTAGCGTTCGCCCTGCGGGCATTCCAGGCGGTGATAGATGTCGGCGCGAGCCAGGTGATCGGCCAGATTCGGCGGGCCCAGCTGCAGCACGCGCTCGGCATCCTTGAGCGCGGCCAGGTGGTCGTCCTGTTGCAGGTGCAGGTGACGCAGGTTGCGTGACAGACGCTGCAGCATGCTGCGGGCGTCGGCGCCTTGCAGATGCGTTGCGCTCAGTTCCACCGCCGGCCCCAGGTGATGCAGCAGCAGTTCGCGGCAGTCGCGCGTATACAGGCGTCGCCCGCCACAGGGATCGAGCAGGTGATCGGCGCCAGGCACGCGCAGGAGAAAGTGCCCGGGAAAGTTCACGCCCTGCAGCGGTATATCCAGACGTCTGGCTAGTTCCAGCGCGATCAAGGCCAGGGCCAGCGGCTGGCCGCGCCGCCAGCGCAGCACTTCGTGCAGCAGCGCGTGGCGAGGGCGTGTCGGGCCCTCGTCATTTTCGCGGTAGTCCAGTTCGCTGAGGCGTCGCAACAGCGGTTGCGCCAGCTCACGCCGTGGCAGTTCCGGCAGGCCGGCATCGATCTGTACCTGCAGGCCATGCAGATCGGCCAGCGCCTGAGCCGGTTGCAGGTGCGGGTCATGCTCGGCGGCAATCCACAGTGCCGCTTCGAAAAAGGCCGGCGGCTCGCGCTCCAGACACAGCAGACAGGCTTGACGTGGGCTCATCGCACAATCTCCGCTTGGTCTCTGGTTTGTAGCGCTTTGTCGGTCGGGCGTCCAGTTTCGGCCTGCGGCCTATACTGGGTGGACACGTTCAGACGGGGAGCCTGCCATGTTCGCTGCGATGGAAGCGGCCCGCCTCGAGGCCCTGCACCTGGTGCAGGATCCGGCCAGCGGTCTGCGTGCCGTGATCGCCATCCACAGCACCCGTCTGGGGCCGGCACTGGGTGGCTGCCGTTATCTGCAATATGGCGATGAACGCAGTGCCATCGAAGACGCCATCCGCCTGGCCAGGAGCATGAGCTACAAGGCGGCGCTGGCGGGCCTGGAGCAGGGTGGGGGCAAGGCGGTGATTCTGCGCGAGCCCCATGTGCAGAACCGGGCGGCGTTGTTCGAGGTATTCGGACGCTTCATCGAAACCCTGGGTGGCCGCTATATCACCGCCACCGACAGCGGCACCTCGAGCATCGACATGGATTGCATCGCCCGGCATACCCAGCACGTCACCAGCACCAGCGAGCAGGGCGATCCTTCGCCGCACACGGCCATGGGCGTATTCACCGGTATTCGCGCCACGGCCATGGCACGTCTGGGCAATGATGATCTGGATGGGCTGCGCGTCGCCATTCAGGGGCTGGGCAGCGTGGGGTTAGCGCTGGCCGAGGCACTGCATGCCGCAGGCGCCGAGCTGCTGGTCAGCGACCTCGATGGTGGTCGCGTGCAGCTCGCCGTCGAGCAATTGGGGGCGCATCCGGTGGCATGCGAGGCATTGCTCACCACGCCGTGCGACATCCTCGCGCCCTGTGGTCTGGGTGGCGTGCTCGACATGCAGACGGTTGCTCATTTGCGTTGTGCTGCCGTGGCGGGCGCGGCCAACAATCAATTGGCCAGCCCGGACGTGGCCGAGTCACTGGAGGCGCGCGGCATCCTCTACGCGCCGGACTACGTGATCAATGCCGGCGGCTTGATCCATGTCGCCTTGCGCCATTGTGGCGAACCGCCGAGTGCGGTCACGGCCCATCTGGCCCGCATCAGGCAGCGGCTGACGGAAATCTACGCTCATGCCCAGGCGGACAAACGTTCCCCCGCGCGCGTTGCCGACCAGTTGGCCGAGCGGCTGTTGTACGGCGCCTGAGCTACCCCATAAAAAGAAAGCCCCGCAGATCAGACTGTGTGAAAACTACTGCGCTCGGCCATGCTGCGTTAAAAAAAGGCTCAAAATGCTCATTTACAGCTCGTAAACTCCGCTTTTTCGCCGTTTTTTGCCTTGCCTGACCTTCGCTCGCTACGTTTTCACACGGTCTGAGATGCGGGGCCAAGGGGACATCATTCGGCGTTTTCGCCCAGCTCGTCGAGTGCGTCGGGCTGGTTCTTGAAGGCCTTGGCGAACACATCGCGATTCTTGGCCATGTAAATGCCCAGTTCTTCGCCTTGCTGCTCGCTCAGCGAGGGAACGGCCTTGTGCAGCACCTCGGTCAGCCGCTCGGCCAGCTCGAGCATCTTGTCGTAACGATCGGCTTCGGCCTTATCCATGAACAAATGCTCCGGATCGCGACTGCTGCGGTACACCACTTCGACGGCCATTCATCACCTCATCTGCCTTCATGCGTGTCAGTTGTTTGCTGTGTATTTATACAGTGTTCGAAGCATAAAGAACTCGCTGCTATTTGGCCAGCAGCGAGTGAGCCGATATTCACCGATCACTGCGCACCGGGCTGAACTCGACTGGTACCCAGGCGTAGCCCTGTGCTTCCTTGCGGACGTGACCGAGGCCGGGGAAGGGTAGGTGCGCGCCGGCAACCCAGAGTTTGTCCTGAGCCGCTTCGGCCAGCAGACGCTGGCGCGACTCACGCGCCTTGTCGCTGTCGACGTCGAACTCGATCACCACTTCCGGCTTGGCGAACTGCACGGCATGGTTGTGCACGATGTCGCCCCAGACCAGCAGGCGCTGCTCGCCCGACTTGAACAGGTAGGAGGTGTGCCCAGGCGTATGACCGATGCTGGATACCAGGTCGATACCGGGCAGCAACGTACCTTCGTTCTGGTACTGCTTGAGCTTGCCGGCCTTGATATAGGGCGCAACAGCGGTCTGGGCGAGCTTGAACATGCCCTGCATGCCTTCAGGCGCCTTGGCCATGTTCGCCTCGCTCAGCCAGAAGTCCGCTTCAGCCTTGGGAACCTCCACGGTGGCGTTGGGGTAGGCCGGGCTGCCGTCGGTTTTCAGCAGGCCGCAGGCGTGATCCGGATGCAGGTGGGTGAGCAGGACGGTATCCACCTGATCGGCCGTATAGCCGGATGCCTCTAGGTTGCGCTCTACCACGCCGAGGGTGGGGCCGAAGCATTGCGCGGCACCGGTGTCGACCAGCACGAGGTTGTTGCCGGTGTTGACCAGGTAGGCATTGACCGCGGTCTGCACGCCAGGGGTGGACTGCACGAACATACGCGCCAGCAGATCCTGCAGATCCTTGTCGCCAATGCCCTTGAGCAGAGTGCTGGGAAGGTCGACGTAACCGTCATAGAGCGCGGTGACCTCGAACTCACCGAGCATCATGCGGTAGTAGCCTGGCACCTGGGTTTTCTGTTGGGCCGGTGCCTGGGCATGGGCAGGCAGGCTGAACCAGGCGATCAGGGCAGCGGTACCGATCGATAGAAGTCGCATGTGTTGCTCCTTGGGCGAGTCAAAGACAGAAGTTTGCGCCGTGATGGCATATTTTGCGAGCCGGCAAATAAGTTGTGCTGTACAGGTTGTGTATATGTAGCGGCGGGCCCAGAATCCATCGGCAGATGCTGGTGCAAATCTCGTTTTGAGCCGTTATCTCATTGGCCGCTAGGGTGTCGTCAGAGCACTACCGAAAACCTTCGTTGACCCTTTTGGCGCGAGGTCTACATGTTCAACTCAATTGGTCGAGTCGAGCGCAAGCTGCTTGCGCTCGTGGCGCTGTTCTACCTCAGCCTGATGCTGCTGGTGGGTGCCATCTGGGGCAGTCAGACCAGCTTGTCGAATGGACGCTCTGTACAGGATTTGTATCGGTCGCTTTACCTGCTTTCCGAGCTGCTCTCCAGCCTGCAGGATGCCGAGATCGGTCAGCGCGGCTACCTGCTGAGCAATGATGAGCGCTACCTGGCGCCATACGAACGGGCAATCAAGCTGGTCGACGGTCAACTGGAGCAGTTGCTCGAAAACCCGGTGCTTGACTCCTACGCAGCGGATCTTGCCGCCATTACGCAGCTCAGTCGGCTCAAGCGCGACGAGTTGGCCGAAAGCATTGCGCGGCGTCGCCAGAACGGCAAAGGCTTTCCGGAGGGGCTGGAACCCAGGGGCAAGGTCTATATGGACGAACTGCGAGCACGCATTGCCCATATTCGCAGCGGCGTGAGCGCAGCCCTGCTCAAGCAGAAGCAGGATCTGGTCACGCGTTCGGCGCTGGCACTCTGGGGTGGCGGTGGCGGTGCCGTGCTCATGCTGGGGCTGCTGACGCTGCTGTTCGTCGACCTGCGCAAGGATTTGCGCGAGCGTGCCGAGTTGCTCCAGCGCCTGGCGTTCGAATCGCAGCACGACAGCCTGACGCACCTGCCCAACCGCCGTGCATTCAATGACACGCTCGATCAGGCGCTGGCGCTGGCGCGCCGTGGTGAGCGGCAGGTGGCGCTGCTCTACCTCGATCTGGATGGTTTCAAGCCGGTGAACGACCAGTTTGGGCATGCGACCGGCGATGCGCTGCTCAAGGCCGTGGTGGCGCGCTGGCAGACGGTGATACGCGAGGGAGAATTGTTGGCCCGGCTCGGTGGCGACGAATTCGCCGTGATTGCGGCAGGCGATGCCGAAGCCGTCGAGCGTTTGGCGGCACGTTTGATCGAGGTGCTCGATAGCGCCTTGCTGCCACAGCATCCGCAGGTGCGAGTCGGGGTCAGCGTGGGCCTGGCGCTCTATGCCGAGCACGGTGAGGACAGGCGCCGGCTGGTCGCGTCAGCCGACACTGCCATGTACCGCGCCAAGGAGGCCGGCAAGCATTGCTATGCCTGGCCTGAATCCCGCCCTCCGGTATTGGCCGTCGTGTGAGACTGTGTCTTGCGGTCATTTTCCTGCTTCATCCTGTAGTTGGTCTTTTTCCTGCATCCTCGTTTGGGGAGCGTTCATCCCGAGCGCTCAGGCGTCGATGCCGGTTTTGGGGAGAAGTACGGAATGAATTGGGCGGAACGTCTGCGCGAAGGGCTGCATGGCCTGGCCGAATCGCTGGGCAACCTGTTGATGGAGGCCTTCCATTACCTGGCGTTGTTCGCCATCGGTGCGATTACCGCTTGGGCGGGGGTGATGGCCTTCCTCGGCATGCTGGAGAAAGGCCACATCACGGTCGATGACATCCTGCTGCTGTTCATCTATCTCGAGCTGGCAGCGATGGTGGGGATCTATTTCAAGACCAACCACATGCCGATTCGCTTCATGATCTATGTCGCGATCACGGCGCTGACGCGTTTGCTGATCTCCGATATCTCCCACACCCACAAGCCGAGCTGGGGCGTGGTGATGGTCTCGGGCGCGATCCTGTTGCTGGCGCTGGCGATCCTGGTGGTGCGCTATGCCTCGTCGCGTTTCCCGGCCGTGGCAGCGCCCAATCCGCGCAGCAAACCGCGTAATCGCGAGGATGCCGAGGCCGAGCGCGACGATACGTCGGATTGAGGCGTAGGGTGAATGACGCTCTTTTCATCCACCGGGGCGGGCGTCACGGTGGATGAAAAGAGCGCGATCCACCCTACGAGGCGGGATGTCAGTCGAGCGGCGCGAACAGCGCTGCCAGATCGGTTTCATCCAGTTGCCATTGGCCCTGGCTGCCGCCTTCGAGTACGCCCTTGGCCAGGCTGGCCTTGGCCTGCTGCAGTTGCTGGATCTTTTCCTCGACGCTGCCACGGGCGATCAGCTTGTAGACGAATACCGGCTTGTCCTGGCCGATGCGGTAGGCGCGGTCGCTGGCCTGGGCTTCGGCGGCGGGGTTCCACCAGGGATCGAAGTGGATCACGGTGTCGGCGGCGGTCAGGTTGAGGCCGCTGCCGCCTGCCTTGAGGCTGATCAGGAACACCGGAAATTCTCCGGCCTGGAAGCGCTGCACCGGCGTGCGCCGATCCTGGGTGCTGCCGGTCAGTTTGGCGTAGCCGATGTCGCGCGCGAGCAGTTCCGCCTCGATCAGTGCCAGCATCGAGGTGAACTGCGAGAACAGCAGCACGCGGCGGCCTTCGGCGACCAATTCCTCGAGCATGTCCAGCAGCGCGCTGAGCTTGCCGGAGTCGCTGGCCTGCAGCGCTTGGTCAGCCTCGCCCAACAGGCGCAGGTCACAGCAGCTCTGGCGCAGGCGCAGCAGCGCTTCGAGGATGACGATGTGGCTGCGCGCCAGGCCCTGGCGGGCGATTTCGTCACGCACCTTCTGATCCATGGCCAGGCGCAGGGTCTCGTAACGGTCGCGTTGCAGCTGCGTCATCTCGACCCATTGGACGATCTCGGTCTTCGGTGGCAGTTCGCTGGCCACCTGTTCCTTGGTACGGCGCAGCAGGAACGGGCGGATACGTCCATTCAGGTGGTTCAGGCGCTGAGCGTCGCCACGTTTCTCGATGGGCGTGCGGTAGTCACGGGTGAAGGCCTTGGCGTCGCCCAGCCAGCCCGGCATGAGGAAATGGAACAACGACCAGAGTTCGCCCAGGTGGTTTTCCAGGGGCGTGCCGGTCAGGCACAGGCGCAGGTCGGTCTGCACCTGGGCGGCGGCAGTAGCCGCCTTGCTGCGCGGGTTCTTGATGTTCTGCGCTTCGTCGAGAATCAGCAGGCGATAACGCTGTTGATTCAGCGTCTTGAGGTCGCGCGGCAGCAGGGCGTAGGTGGTGAGGATCAGATCGTGCTCGGCGATTTCCTCGAACAGCGCCTTGCGCTTGCTGCCATGCAGGGCCAGTACGCGCAGGCTGGGCGTGAAGCGTGCGGCCTCGTCCTGCCAGTTGGGGATCAGGCTGGTGGGCATGACGATCAGCGCTGGCCTGTCGAGACGTCCGGCCTGTTTCTCGCAGAGGATGTGCGCCAGGGTCTGCAGCGTCTTGCCCAGGCCCATGTCGTCGGCAAGCACGCCGCCGACACGCAGTTCAGCCAGGGTCTGCATCCAGTTCAGACCTTGCAACTGATAGCTGCGCAATTCGGCCTGCAAGCCCTCGGGTGGAGCTATCTCGCGCACGGCCAGGTTCTGCAGGCGCTTGGCAAAACTGCGCAGTTCTTCGCCCCCTTGCCAGCTCAGTGCGGAACCATGCGCGAGTTCGCCCAGGCGCGCGGCATCGGCGCGGCCCAGGCGCAGCGGCAGATGGTCTTCGCCTGGGTCGCGGAAATACAGCTCGCCCAGGGTGGCCAGCAATGGCTTGAGGCGAGCGAAGGGCAGGGCGATGCGTTTGCCGCCGTGTGGCAGGTTGACCAGCAGGCGGTCTTCATCGGCGCGCTGGGCCAGCGCTTCGGGCGCCAGCAGCCAGGGCGTGCGGCGAATGGCCTGGAGCAGGATCGGCAGCAGGCTCAGGCGCTGGCCTTCGACTTCGATGCCCAGTTCCAGATCGAACCAGTTCTGCTGCGGATCTTCCTCGACCTCGGCGTACCAGCTGTCGACCTCGGCGAGGTTGTACTGGAAGTCGGGGCGCATGTGGATCTGCCAGCCTTCGGCGCGCAACTGCGGCAACTGCTGCTGGACGAAATTCAGCCAGTCGCGCTCGCGTTCCAGCTCGAATGGCTCGCCTGCTTCCGCCGGCAGTGCATCGCTCTGGCGCAAGGCTACCTGCAGGCCAAGGCTTTCCAGGCGCTTGCGCAGAGCGGCCTCGGCAGCGCCATCGCGGATCAGGCGCAGATTGGTTTCTGCATCCAGACGTTTGACCAGATCCTTGGCCGGTTTGCCGAAGACCTTGTGCCCTGCATAGTCGAAGGCCAGTGCGGCGCGGTGCTGGGTCTGCTCCTGCATGCGCCCCTTGCGCGCATCGAAATGCACGCGCACCTGGCTCCCCAGGCTGAGGATGGCCGTGGGCGCGATGCCCTCCAGACGCGTTTCCGCCAGTTCCTTGTCGGCCACGATGATGGTTGAGAGGTCGCTGCCGGCGCGTTGCTGGGCTTCCAGGGTGAGCAGGGCGGCGGCTACATGCTTGCAGTTGAAGCCCACCGGACAGGTGCAGTGACCGGTCACGCTCCATTTACGCCCGTAAGGGTGCAGGGTGATGCGTTGCTGGTAGGTCTCCCAGCCTGATCCGCGGCAATTGGCGAGCAGGCTGTTGTCCCTGAGGCTGAGCAGTTTGCTGCGCTTTTCTTCCGCGTAGGCGATGCCGCGGCGCAGGTCGCCGGCACCGAATTCGGAGCGCCAGTCGTCCTGGTGCAGGTGATGGATATCCAGGGTCATCGACGATGACTCGAGCGAGCAGTAGCGAGGCGCATGAAACAGCCGTTGATCGATGCAAAGCCGCAAATTCTCGCATAGCTGCACGGCGATTAGCAGGCGTGCCGACGAGATTGCAGCGATGCTAGATAAAGGCGTTACGGTACTGGCCGGGCGTGGCGCCGATGGCCTGGCGGAAACGATTGCTGAAGTGGCTGGCGCTGGCGAAACCACAGGCCAGGGCTACCTCGCCCAGCGCCAGTGTGCCGTGGCGCAGCAGATGGCAGGCCTGAGCCAGACGCCTGGCGAGTACGTAGCGGTGCGGCGGCAGGCCGAAGCTGATCTGGAACATGCGCGCGAAATGGTATTCCGAGAGGGCGCAGAGGCCGGCCAGCTCGCTCAGCGGCAGCGGTTCGGCCAGGTGCTGCTCGATATAGTCGCGCAACTGGCGACGTTGGTGTGGCGCCAGGCCGCCTTTCAGTTGCAGGCCCTGACGCAGGCCAACCTGGGTCAGCAGGGCGTGGTCGAGCAGGTCATGCGCCAGGCTGCTGGCCAACACGCGCTCGCTTGGCTCCTGCCAGTCGAGCGTGCACAACTGACGGAAACGAGTCGCCTGCTCGGCGTCCTCGAGGAAGGTGGCCTCTGTCAGTTGCAGGCTACGCGGTTCGCGGTCGAGCAAGGTGACGGCACCCAGGGCGAAACGCTCCTGTTCGATATAGAGGTGCGCCAGTTGCACCTCGCCATTGATGATCCAGGCCGACTCATGCCCGGCCGGCATGACGCACAGGCGATCCGGCGCGCCTTTGGCAAACGGCTGCTCACGGCGGAAGGTGCCGGTGCCACCGCTCAGGTAGCACGACAGGGTGTGATGGCTCGGGGCGACGTAATCGCGGGAGTCGTGGGCATTGCTCCAGCGCGCCAGCGCCAGGCCAGCGCCCAGATCGGCCCGCGCATGCAGGTGCGCATTGGGCGATTGGCTCATGCTGTGAAAGACCTGCAGATGTTCCAGTGGCGCCATCACATTCTCCGGTTGAGCGATGATGCTACGCTCACTGCACCGGCATGCCAGCCCCTTGGCCATAAAAAGCGCAAGTTCATGCAAGTGAATATTTTTCTGTCGCCCAGGCGCGGGATGTGCGCAGTCGCGGTATCTTGGCGGCCATTCGAACAATGTAACTGGCTGGATACCTGTCTTGATGAAATGCCTGCCCTCGCTCGCGCTCGCCACTCTTTTCTGTACCTCGGGCTTTGTTCTCGCCAGCCCCTCGCTGGATGACAAGGATGCCTTTATCAATGACCTGATCAATCGCATGACGCTGGAGGAGAAGGTCGGTCAACTTCGATTGATCAGTATCGGTGCTGAGATGCCGCGCCAGCTGATACGTCAGGAGATCGCCGCCGGGCGCATCGGCGGGACGTTTAACTCCATCAGTCGACCGGAGAACCGACCGATGCAGGAGGCCGCCATGCGCAGCCGCCTGAAGATTCCGATGTTCTTCGCCTATGACGTTATTCATGGCCATCGCACGACATTCCCCATCGGCCTGGGGCTGGCGTCGAGCTGGGATCTGCCCGCGATCGAGAACAGCGCGCGAATCGCAGCGCTGGAGGCCAGCTCCGACAGTCTGGACATGACCTTCGCGCCGACCGTGGATATCGCTCGCGATCCGCGCTGGGGGCGCACATCCGAAGGCTTTGGCGAAGATCCGTTCCTGGTCTCGCGTGTTGCAGAGTCGATGGTCAGGGGCTATCAGGGTGAGGGTGCCAACTCACCGCAGCGCATCATGTCTGTCGTCAAACACTTCGCCCTTTACGGCGCCGTGGAGGGCGGACGTGACTACAACGTGGTCGATATGAGCTCGATGCGCATGTACCAGGACTACCTACCGCCCTACCGCGCTGCCATCGATGCCGGGGCGGGCGGGGTGATGGTCGCCCTGAATGCGGTCAATGGTGTGCCGGCTTCGGCCAACACCTGGCTGCTACAGGATCTGCTGCGTCGCGACTGGGGATTCAAGGGCGGGGTGTTCAGCGATCACGGCGCCATTACCGAGTTGATGCGCCATGGCGTGGCTGCTGATGGCGCTGAGGCGGCGCGCTTGGCAATCAATGCCGGGGTGGGCATGAGCATGGCCGATACCCTCTATGATCAGGAACTGCCGAAGCTGGTCAAAAGTGGAGCGGTGTCCGAAACCGTACTTGATGACGCCGTGAGGCATCTGCTGGGCACCAAGTACGATATGGGCTTGTTTCACGATCCGTTCCTGCGTATTGGCCGTGCAGAAGACGATCCGGCCGACGTGAATGCCGAGCAGCGTCTGCACCGTGACGAGGCACGTGCCATGGCGCGTGATTCCATGGTGCTGCTGGAAAACCACGGTGACACGCTGCCGCTGAACAAGAAAGCCACCGTCGCACTGATTGGCCCGCTGGCTGATTCGCCGGTGGATATGCTGGGTAGCTGGTCGGCAGCGGGTATTCCTGAGCAAGCGGTGACCCTGCGAACCGGCATGGCCAAGGCGCTCAAGGGGCATGGCATGTTGATGTACGCGCGTGGTGCCAACGTCACCGACGACCCCCACGTGATCAACTACCTCAACCAACTCAATTGGGATCGCCCGGAAGTCGTACTCGACAAGCGCACCCCGCAGGCGATGCTGGAAGAAGCGGTGCGTGTCGCGTCGCAGGCCGACGTCATCGTCGCCGCCGTGGGCGAGGCGCGCGGTATGTCGCACGAGTCCTCCAGCCGTACCCGTCTGGATCTTCCCGACAGCCAGCAGGCCCTGCTGCGCGCACTCAAGGCCACCGGCAAGCCGTTGGTGCTGGTGCTGATGAACGGCCGCCCGCTGGCGCTGACCTGGGAAAAGGAAAACGCCGACGCCATGCTGGAAACCTGGTACAGCGGCACCGAAGGCGGCAACGCCATCGCCGACGTGCTGTTCGGCGAGCACAATCCGTCGGGCAAGCTGCCGATCACCTTCCCGCGCTCGGTCGGGCAGATTCCCACCTACTACAATCACCTGCGTCTGGGCCGCCCTTATACCCCCGGCACGCCTGGCAATTACACCTCGCAATACTTCGAGGAGCCCAACGGCCCGCTGTATCCGTTCGGTTATGGCCTAAGCTACAGCGACTTCAAGCTGTCGGCGCCGAAACTCTCGGCCGAACGCATGAAGGCGGATGAAAAAATCCGTGTCAGCGTAACCCTGAAAAACACCGGAACCCGCGCCGGTGCTGCCGTCGTGCAGCTGTATCTGCATGACGAAGCGGCCTCGGTGATCCGTCCGGTGAAGGAACTCAAGGATTTCCGCAAGGTCAAGCTTGAGGCAGGTGAGTCACGTGAGGTGAGTTTCGAGATCGACGAGCCGATGCTGCGCTTCTACGATGCCAGCCTGCGTCATGTCAGCGAGCCAGGTGCTTTCCGCGTTCAGTTAGGGCTGGATTCGGAGGCTGTGCAGGAGGCCCGATTCGAACTGTTGCCGCGCCAGTGAGTGGTGCGGCCCAAGGAGGCGAAAATATACCTGTGTGAGCCCCTGTGCCGGGCAGCGCGATCCGGTAATAATGCGCAGAAAAATACGTGCATACGGCCAGTAGCCATCTTTTCGAGGCCTGACGTGACACGAGCGCTTTCTTGCATCATTTTCCGCCCAAATTTGAACCCCGTGCAGCGGCGACCCGTGGGGCGTCCGCTGCGCGTCAATCCGTATGCCTTGGAGGCTGTTAGTCAATGAGTCGTCGTTCTGGAACCCGTCTGGGCAAGACCGGCCGGTTGATCCTGTGCACTTTGCCCATGCTGTTCGCTGCCCAGATCTGGGCATTCGATCTGGATGATGTGGCAGTCAAGGCCAAGTCCCTTGCGTCAGAGCGCTATAGCGCTCCGCAGAGCCGCTTGCCGACGGCGTTGCGTCAGATGCCATTCGCCGATTACCAGAAGGTGCGCTTCCGTGAGGATCACGCCTACTGGCGCGATGGCAAGACGCCGTATCAGCTGTATTTCTTCCATCAGGGCATGCACTTCGACGTTCCGGTGAAGCTCAACGAGGTCACCGCAACCGGTACTCGGGAGATCAAGTATTCCCCGGAGATGTTCGATTTCGCTGACGTCAAGCTCAACCCGGATGACCTCAAGGATCTGGGTTTTGCCGGCTTCAAGATCATTCATCCACTGAATGAGCCGGGCAAGCAGGACGAAGTGATGAGCGTGCTGGGCGCCAGTTACTTCCGCATCGTTGGCAAGGGCCAGGTCTACGGCCTGTCGGCTCGCGGCCTGGCGATCGATACCGCACTGCCATCGGGCGAAGAGTTCCCGCGTTTTACCGAGTTCTGGATCGAGAAGCCGAAAGCTGATCGCGCCACCCTGTTGTTCTATGCGCTGCTGGATTCGCCGCGTGCCACCGGTGCCTACCGTATGGAAATCGACCCGGGCCGCGACAGCGTGCTCGACGTGCAGGCCAAGGTCTACCTGCGCGAGCCGGTTGAGAAACTCGGCATCGCCCCGCTGACCAGCATGTACCTGTTCGGTGCCAACCAGCCCTGGCCGCGCCACAATTACCGCCCGGAGCTGCATGACTCCGACGGCCTGGCCATTGCCGCTGGTAACGGTGAGTGGCTGTGGCGCCCGCTGAACAACCCCAAGCGCCTCAACGTCAGCAGCTACAGCATCGAGAATCCGCGTGGCTTTGGTCTGATGCAGCGTGGCCGCAGCTTCGCCCAGTACCAGGATCTGGATGATCGCTACGAGCTGCGTCCCAGTGGCTGGGTGGAAACCGTCGGTGATTGGGGCCCTGGCCACGTCGAGTTGGTGGAAATTCCAACCCCGGATGAGACCAACGACAACATCGTTGCGCTCTGGCGCCCCGAGAAGCAGCCGGCGCCGGGTGAAGCCCTCGACGTTCACTACCGTCTACACTTCAGCCGTGACGACGCCAAGCTGCATGATCCGAAGCTGGCCATGGTCACTCAGACCCGCTTGTCCGAAGGTGATGTGAAACAGGCCAACCTGATTCGTCAGCCTGATGGCAGCACCGCACTGGTGGTGGATTTCGCCGGCCCGGTTCTGGCTGAACGCGCGCCGGATGCGGCCATCGAGCCGCAGATCAGCGTCGATGGCAATGCCGACATCGTGGAGAAGAACCTGCGTTACAACCCGGTGAGCAAAGGCTGGCGCCTGACCCTGCGGGTCATGGTCAAGGATCCGGCGCAACCGGTGGAAATGCGCGCTGCCCTGATCGAGGACGGCAAGCCCCTGTCGGAAACCTGGAGCTATCAGCTGCCTGCCCATGAATAAATCTCCCGACGCTACGCTGATCCAGGACTATCTGGACGAACTGCCCCTGGATCAGGCTCAGCAACAGGAACTGGAGCGCCGCCTGGAGGAGGGCGGCGATCTGGCTGAACTGCATCACGCCCTGCTGCCTCCGGCAGTCGCCGCGCAAGAAGTGGATGAGGAAACCCGCGAACTGCTCGAGTCCGTGCCGGTGCGCTTGTCCATGGGCTGGCCCGATGCCGTCGAGCGGGGTTGCCAACTGGTGCAGGATCACCAGGGTCGACCGACCATCGAATCGACGCCGCCGATCAAGCGTACGCGCATGGTGCCGGAGCCCTGGCAGACCAACATTCTCGAACTTGGCTGGTGGCGCCTGAAGGGGCACAAGTCGAACCCGCGACCCCGTACCCGTGAGTCCGAGGACTTCAGTGAAGAACACTGGCGCCACGTGGCCGCGGTACGCCGTGCAGCGCTGATGGTGCTGATGATCGCGCAGACCGTGGTCGCCACCTGGTACATGAAATCGGTGCTGCCTTATCAGGGCTGGTCACTGGTCGATTTGGGCCTGGTGTTCGAACAACCCTGGTTGGAGTCGGCACGGCAGATCCTGCCCTATGTGGTGCAAACCAGCATCCTGGCGCTGTTCGCGCTGCTGTTCTGCTGGGTGTCGATGGGCTTCTGGACGGCGCTGATGGGCTTCTTCCAACTGCTCAAGGGGCGTGATCGCTACAGCATCTCTGCCACGTCGTGCGGCGACGAGCCGATTTCGCCCAAGGCCCGCACTGCGCTGGTCATGCCGATTGCCAACGAGCACGTGCCACGCGTCTTCGCCGGTCTGCGCGCCACATTCGAGTCGCTGAAGAAGACCGGTCAGCTCGAGCATTTCGACTTCTTCATCCTCAGCGACAGTAACGATCCGGACATCTGCGTCGCCGAACAGCAGGCCTGGATGGAGCTGTGCCGCGAGGTCGAGGGCTTTGGCCATATCTTCTACCGTCGCCGTCGGCGCCGGGTGAAGCGCAAGAGCGGCAACATCGACGACTTCTGCCGTCGCTGGGGTAGCAATTACCGCTACATGGTGGTGCTCGATGCCGACAGCGTGATGAGTGGTGAATGCCTGACTCGCCTGGTGCGCCTGATGGAGGCCAACCCGGGCGCCGGTATCATCCAGACCGCGCCGAAAGCATCGGGCATGGATACCCTCTACGCCCGTCTGCAGCAGTTCGCCACGCGCGTCTACGGCCCGCTGTTCACCGCCGGCCTCAATTTCTGGCAGCTCGGCGAGTCGCACTACTGGGGGCACAACGCGATCATTCGGGTCAAACCCTTTATCGAGCACTGCGCTTTGGCGCCGTTGCCGGGCAAGGGCGCCTTTGCCGGTGCGATTCTGTCGCACGACTTCGTCGAAGCTGCATTGATGCGCCGTGCCGGCTGGGGCGTGTGGATCGCTTACGACCTGCCGGGCAGCTACGAAGAGCTGCCGCCGAACCTGCTCGACGAACTCAAGCGGGATCGGCGCTGGTGTCAGGGCAACCTGATGAACTTCCGCCTGTTCCTCGTGCGGGGCATGCATGCGGTGCATCGTGTGGTGTTCCTCACCGGCGTCATGTCCTACCTGTCGGCCCCGCTGTGGTTGCTGTTCCTGGTGCTCTCCACCAGCCTTTTGGCGATCCATACCTTGATGGTGCCGGAGTACTTCCTGCAGCCCAATCAGCTCTATCCGCTGTGGCCGCGTTGGCAACCGGAGGAGGCCGTGGCGCTGTTCTCGGCGACCATGACCCTGCTGTTCCTGCCCAAGCTGCTCAGTGTGTTGCTGATCTGGATTCAGGGCGCCGAGGAATACGGCGGTCGCATGCGCGTGCTGCTGTCGATGCTGCTGGAGGCATCCTGCTCGGTGCTGCTGGCGCCGGTGCGCATGTTGTTCCACAGCCTGTTCGTCACGGCCGCCTTCCTCGGTTGGTCGGTGCAATGGAACTCGCCGCAGCGCGTGGATGATTCCACGCCCTGGAGCGAAGCCTTCCGTCGCCACGGCACCCAGGTACTGATCGGTATCAGCTGGACGGCGCTGGTGGCCTGGCTCAATCCGGACTTCCTCTGGTGGCTGGCACCCATCGTCGTCTCGCTGATTCTGTCGCCGGTGGTTTCGGTGCTGACCAGTCGTACCGCTCCCGGCCTGGCCGCCAAGCGCGGCAAGCTGTTCCTGATCCCCGAGGAGCATCAGGTGCCGCGTGAGTTGAGCGATACCGCCGAGTACGAGCACCTGAACAGCTCGCGCGCTCTGCGCAAAGGCTTCGTGCGTGCGGTGGTCGACCCGCTGTACAACGCTCTCGTATGCGCCATGGCGCGTGCGCGCCATGCCAAGGTAGTGCCCGCTGCCGAGGCCCTGCGTGACGAGCGCATCGAGGAAATCCTCGCGGCTGGGCCGGATGGCCGTGTCGAGGCGACGCGCTGGCGCCTGCTCAACGACCCCGATGGCATGGCTCGTCTGCATGCTCGTGTCTGGCAGGAGCCGCAATATCGCGCCTGGCGCGACGCCCGCGAAGCGTTGCGCGATAGCTGACGATGCGGCGAGCCCTTGCTTGCGAGGGCTCGCCGATATACCTGCTAACCTGAAGCGAAGCCACCGCAGCCTGTGCGAGCAGGTCATGCAAATCGATTGTTATCGCTCTACGCAGCCGGCCAGGGATCGAGTTCGATAGAAAAGGAGCCGCCATGTCCAATCTTTACGACTCTGCAGATCGCTATGGTCTGGTCACGCGCCTGCTGCATTGGAGCATGGCGATTCTTCTGGGCTGGCAGTTCGTTACCGTGATCGCCCATACGGCCATGGAAGACAGCGGCCTGGACAAGCTCCTGTGGAGTACGCACAAGCCTACCGGCTTGCTGCTGATGATCCTGGTGCTGATTCGTCTGGTTTGGGCGGTTGCCAGTCTCAGCCGTCGCCCCGCTGCAATCAGCCTGCTGGCAAGGCTGGGGCACGTTACGCTCTATGTGTTGATGTTCCTCATCCCCTTGGTCGCGCTGCTGCGTCAGTACGGCTCGGGTCGCGAGTTCGTGGCATTCGGCATGACCCTCATGCCGGGTTTCAGCGACGGCAAGATCAGATGGATGATCGAGCCGGCCAATCTATTGCACGGCAACCTCGGCTGGCTGCTGCTGGTGCTGGTCATCGGCCATGTGGTGATGGCGTTCGTCCATCGTCGCCTGAGCGGTGAGGACGTCCTTGCACGCATGATCGGTCGCTGAATCCGCTGGCTATGGCAAAAGGCTTACACGTTCAGGCGGCAACCGCCACTGTTGCCATCGAGGGCTGATCTCTAATCTACACACATCCCCTGCAGCGATGGATCGCTGAGGATCACGGAAGATGACCAGGCCAAGATGGCTACCGACAGGATGTCGGATGGTTGGGAAGAAACCCGCTTAGGCGGGTTTTTTGTTGCCTGCGATTTTTTATATGCGCCGACTCCTCACTTCTCTTTACCGATGAATACCAGCAGTGCGAGCAATGGCAGCCCGGCGGCCAGCAGTGCCGTGCCCGACCAGCCGAAGCGCTCGTAGATCGGGCTGGCCAGTGCCGAGCCGATGGCGCCGCCGACGAAAATGCTGGTCATGTACAGCGCATTGAGCCGCGCACGGCTTTGCGGCTCCAGGGTGTAGATGCTGCGTTGACCCAGCACCATGCTCATCTGCACGGCGAAATCCAGCACGATGGCGGTGGCGACCAGGCCGATCCAGCCCAGCCCTGCGTCCAGCAGATTGGGCGCAAAAGCCAGTGGTGCCAGAATCAGTGCCACCAGACTGGCGCGCCAGGTATGGCCGGCATCGGCCAGGCGTCCGGCAATAGGGGCCGCGACTGCGCCGATGGCACCGGCAAGGGCGAACAGGGCGATGTCCTGTTGGCTCAAGCCCAGGTGACGCGACAATTCCAACGGCGCCACCGTCCAGAACAGGCTGAGGCTGGCGAACATCAGGCCCTGATAAAGCGCACGACGGCGCAGTGTCGGGTAGCGGCGCAGCAGGTGAACGAGCGAGGCCAGCAGTTGCCCGTAGCTTGCCTTGTGGCTGGGGGCGTGGCGCGGAATGGTGGTGGCGATCACCAGGGTAATCACCAGCATCAGGGCCGCTGCCATCAGGTACACCGCGCGCCAACCGAATTCACCGGCGACCAGGCTGGCCAGCGGGCGTGCCAGCAGGATGCCCAGCAGCAAACCGCTCATGATATTGCCCACCACACGGCCACGGCTGGCCTCCGGCGCCAGGTTGGCGGCCAGAGGGATCAGCATCTGCACCGAGACCGAGCTTAGACCGATCAGCAGCGCCAGACCGAGGAACAGATCCGGCTGGTTCGCGAAGGCGGCCGCCAACAGGCAGAGCAGGGCGGCGGCAGTGGTGATCAGCATCAGCCGACGGCTTTCCAGCAGGTCGGCCAGCGGTACCAGGAACAACAGACCGAGGGCATAGCCGATCTGCGTCAGCGAAACGATCAGGCTGGCGCGTTCGGCGCTGAGGCCGACATCCGGGGCGATCAGCTCGATGATCGGCTGGGCGTAATAGAGGTTGGCGACGATCGCGCCGCAGCACAGGGCGAACAGCAGCACCAGTGCCTGTGGCAGGGCTGGCGACTCGCTCGTGAGTGAGGAGGTCTGGCTAGTCATGATGGGATCTCGATGAGAGGAAGCGACAGGCGCAAGGTTAGGCAGGTAACGACTGGCGGAGAATCCGTCGAATCGGCAACGCTGCGTTGCACGCCGTGCAAAAGCCCTTAGCCTTGCAGTAGTTCCTGGAGAAACTCGCTGAACGCGGCGATGCGCCGAGAGCCACGGTGGTTCGGCAGGTACAGCAGATGAATGGTGCCTTCGTGCGGGCCGGGAGCGACTTCATAGTCGGGCAGCAGGCGCTGCAGCTTGCCGCTGTCTACATCGTCGCGTACCAGCCAGTCCGACAGCAGCGCGATGCCCTGACCATCCCGCGCCGCCTGACGCAGGATATCGGCGTTGTTGCTGCGCAGGCGCCCGCTGATCGGCACCTGCAAGGTCTTTCCGTCCTGTTCGAAGCGCCAGTAGTTCGCCGGGCTGCCGTAGTCGTACAGCAGGCAGGCGTGCGCCTGCAGTGCGTCCGGATGTTCGATGGGCGAGGTGCGAGCCAGATAATGCGGACTCGCTACCAGCCAGCGGCGAAAGCTGCCGACACGCTGGCTGACCACGTCGTCGCTGACGATGGATGAGCCCAGGCGTAGCGCCAGGTCGACCCGTTCGCTGAGCAGGTCGACCACCTCGTCGGTGACGCGTAGGGTCACCTCCAGTTGTGGGTGTCGTTCCAGTAGCTTGCCGAGGTGCGGTGCGATGATGCGTCGGGCGAACTCCACCGGCACGCTTACGGCCAGACGGCCGCGTACTTCGCCGTCTTTGTCGGCCACGGCGGCGTCGGCCTCGTCCAGCGCATCGAGGATGGCCAGGGCACGCTCGAAGTAGTCGCGTCCGGCCTCGCTGACGCTGATCTGCCGTGTGTTGCGGTTGAGCAGCACGCAGCCCAGCTCCTGCTCCAGGGCGTTGACTGCGCGGGTCACCGATGAGGTAGCCAGCCCCAGTTGCCGCGCTGCAGCGGAAAAGCCACCGCAGCGAACGGTGGCGACGAAGGTGCGCAGAGCCAGCAGTTTGTCCATGGGAACGCCTGAAGTGCCGATCAGCCTGAAGCTTGCGCGATAGGTTGGCTCGCTGCCAAGCACTGCGTGGCGCCCTGGGCCTTGCGCGTGTACCACAACACTCGGCTCACGCCGCGGGTGATGGCGACATAGGCCAGGCGCCGTGCTTCGTCCTGCATGGCCTGATCGTAGCTGCCGGCGAAGAAACCGCACTGGGCGTAGAGCGCGTTGCGCAGCGGGTGTTTGTCCACGGGCAGACAGTCGTCGAGGATGATTGCCACTTCAGCCTGCAGGCCCTTGGCGCGGTGGATGGTCAGGGCCTTGACCGGCAGCGCCTTGTCCAGTTGCGCGCGCACCTGCTGCAGCGGCTCGTTGCGTCGGCTAAGCAGCAGCACGGCGGTGCGATCCGCGTTGGGGCGTTGGCTGACGTGCTGGCACTGCGCGGTGATTTCCTTGAGCAGCGCCGGCAGTCCGCTGGCCAGGTCGAAGCGCTGGATCAGCCTGACGCCGTGGTCGCCCGGTTGCATGGCCTTGGCCGCGATGCAGGTCTTGGCCTGCTTGCTGTGCACCTCGGCCAGCACCCTCTCACCATCGCGGATCACCGGCTCGATGCTGCGGTAGTTGGTGCCCAGCAGCAGGGTGGTGCTTTTGCTGCGTCCACGACTGGGGAAGTGACGGTCGAAGTCGATGAACAGCTCCGGCGAGCTGCCGCGCCAGCCGTAGATCGATTGCCAGTCGTCGCCGATGGCCATCAGGCTGATGTGTTCGCCCGCCGCGTGCAGGCGGCGATGCACGGCCTGCAGCCACAGCACGATCTGCGGCGAGATATCCTGGAATTCGTCGATCAGCAAGTGGCTCAGGGCAAGCAGGGCGGGGCCGGATTTGCCGCGGTCGCTGCTCAGTCGCTCGCTCAATTGCGCGAAGGCACCGTTGAAGCTGATTAGCCCCTGGCTCTGTAGCAGGGCGCTGAAGTGCTGGTGAAAGCGCTGCATGGCCTCGATGAAATCACGTTCGCGGGGCGCGCAGCCCAGGGCCTTCACGTCCAGGCGCTCGAGACGAATCCCTAGACTCTCGGCGAAGTCGATCTGCCCGTGCAGCAGCTCGAACAGCGGCAGGGCGGCGAATTCACCGGGTAGCTTGCAAGCATCCAGTGGCGCCTTGGGCTTGCCCCGTGGCGGCTCTTCGGGTGCCGGCAGTTTGAGCAGGCGGTGAGTCAGGGCGCGAAAGCGCGGGTCGTCGGCGTAGGCGTTCTGGTAGGCCTGCTTGAGCAGGCGTTGTTGCGTGGGGCGCAGGCGAGCGCCGGCGAGTGGGTTGTCCGGTTCGTCGCTGGGCTCGTCCAGTTGCTCGAACCAGCGCGGGTTGCCCAGGCTTTCCTTGGCCAGCGTCGCCATGGCGGCGTGGAAGGTGCGCACGCACTGGCGCGCATCATGCGGGTAGTGCCAGAAGTCGAGCAGGCGTTGCAGGCGCTCGCGTAGCTCGTGGCAGGAGGCATTGGTGAAGGAGATTACCGTCAGCCTTTGCGGGTCGAGATTCAGGTGGCAGAGCAGGAACACCACGCGCAGTACCAGCGTGCTCGACTTGCCCGAGCCGGCGCCGGCAAAGATGCGTGCCAGCGGCGCGCGGCACAGGATCATCGCCCACTGTTCGTCCGACGGTGCGCCGATCAGCCCGGCGTTCACCGCCTGGGCCACGCGCTCGCGCATGGCCTGTACCTGGGCCTCTTCGATCTTCAGCCGGGTGGCGGTGTAAATACCGGCGGGGCCAGGCTTGCCGCTGGCGGTCTTGCGACCGGTGGCTTTCTTGTTGGCGGTGGACTTCTTCTTGCTCTGCTTGCGCACGGGCTTGCGCGGCTGCGCAGCCTCGCGCTCGGCGCGCAGGTAGGCGGTGGTGCGGGGGAAGTAACGGGCGAGGGCGCTGGACAGCAGTTGTTTGTAGCGTGCGACAGCGGAAAGCATGCGGTGAGAACGACCTGACGAATAAAGCCCGCATGATAAAGCCTGCAGCGCGATGGCAGGCAGTGATGGCGCAGCGATAAATGCGCAACTTTGTGCAAGCGCCCGGCGTACATCGCTTCCAGACTGTGCTCCAGTCTTGGGAGATTCTCGATGAACCTATCGCTTTACCTGCTGACCGTACTGATCTGGGGCACCACCTGGATCGCCATCAAATTGCAGATGGGCGAGGTGGCCGTTGCCGCCTCCATCGCCTATCGCTTCGCGTTGGCGTCGTTGGTGCTGTTCGCCATGCTCTGGTTCAGCGGCCGCCTGCAGCCGCTGGATCGCCGAGGCCAGGGCATCTGCCTGCTACAGGGCCTGTGCCTGTTCTGCCTCAACTTCCTGTGTTTCTACACCGCCAGCCAGTGGATCCCCAGCGGGCTGATCGCGGTGATCTTCTCCACCGCCACTCTGTGGAACGCGATCAATGCGCGGCTGTTCTTCAAGCAGCGCATTGCCGCCAACGTGCTGCTCGGCGGCGCGCTGGGGCTGGCCGGCTTGGGCTTGCTGTTCTGGCCTGAGCTGGCGGGGCATGAGGCCAGTCGTGAGAGTTTGCTGGGCATCGGCCTGGCACTGTGCGGCACGCTGTGCTTCTCCGCCGGCAACATGCTCTCCAGCCTGCAGCAGAAGGCCGGGTTCAAGCCGCTGACCACCAACGCCTGGGGCATGCTCTATGGCGCAATGATGCTGGTGGGCATCTGCCTGGTCAGCGGCACGCCGTTCGCCTTCGAGTGGAACGCACGCTATGTCGGCTCGCTGCTTTACCTGGCAATTCCCGGCTCGGTGATCGGCTTTACCGCCTACCTGACGCTGGTCGGGCGCATGGGCCCGGAGCGCGCCGCCTACTGCACGGTGCTGTTCCCGGTGGTGGCGCTGAATATCTCGGTGTTCCTCGAGGGCTACCAATGGACGGCCTCGGCGCTGCTCGGCCTGGGCCTGGTGATGGCGGGTAACGTGCTGGTGTTTCGCAAGCCGAAGCCGGTGCTTGCCGAGGCCAGGGCCTAAGCGCGGTCACCCGGAAGTCAGCTCCCGCGAATCAGCTTGCGCAGCATAAAACGATTGGGGTGGCTGGCTTCGGCCACCTCGCGCGGAACTGGCAGCGGCTCGTCCTCCAGCCAGGCGGCGATCAGTTCGCCTGACAGTGGCGCGGTGATCAGCCCGCGTGAGCCGTGGCCGCTGTTGATGTACAGGCCGGGTAGCCAGGGGCAGGGCGTTTCCGGCACCTGGCGGGCGTCCTTGGCCAGCACTGCATAGGCCTCGTTGAACGCCTGCTGCTCGGCTACTGGCCCTA
Organism: Pseudomonas sp. FG29; assembly: GCF_057809355.1. NCBI lineage: Bacteria > Pseudomonadati > Pseudomonadota > Gammaproteobacteria > Pseudomonadales > Pseudomonadaceae > Pseudomonas > Pseudomonas sp. FG29. Next base: position 322,331 of record NZ_JBMDJU010000001.1, read on the forward strand.
CCAGCGGCAGGTAGTCCGGGCTGGTGCAGCGGAAGGCGGCGCGGCCTTGCAGCGTGGCCGGGTCGAGCGCTTGCGCGTCCAGGCGCTCGGCGAGATCCGTGGAAATCTCCCTCAGCAGTTCGAGGTTGCCGGCATGCTCGGCGACGCTGGGCGTGAGGTCATCGCTATGGAAGTCGAAGCTGGCGCCCAGGGTATGTTCCCCATCACGTACGGGGGCGACGTAACCTTCGGCGCAGACCACGGTGCGCAGCTCCCGGCTGGACTCGCTGGCTGGCAGGCGGCTGATCTGCCCGCGAATGCGCTTGAGTGGCAGATTCGCATCTGGCAGCAGGCGGGAGATCTCGGCGGCGCAGGCCAATACCAGCACGGGCGCCTCGGCCAACACGCTGTTCTGTCCTTCGACGCACCAGCGATTATCCTGACGACTCAGGCTCAGCGCCTCCTGGTAAGGACGCAGCTCGATCAACGGGTGTTGCACCAGTTGCCGGCACAGTGCCGGTGGATGCACCCAGCCGGCATCCGGGTAGAACAGGCCACCGGCCGGCAGGCCGATGCCAGCCTGCTGCTCGGCTTCATCCTGCGTCAGCGCGTGCAGCAGATCATTCGGGAAGGCCGCAGCCAGTTTGGCTTGGCGCTCGGCTTCCTTGGCATCGAAGGCCAGTTGCAGCACGCCGCAGGCGTCCCAGTCCTGGCCGCGTTGCAGACATTCGAGCAGACGGCGGGTATGGCCAAAGCCGGCGACGATCAGCCGCGACAATGTGGTGCCGTGTGCCGACAGTTTCAGGTAGAGCACGCCTTGTGGATTACCGGACGCCTCGCGGGCGATATCGTCATGGCGCTCCAGCACAATCACGCGCCAGCCGCGCGCGGCCAGGCTGGCGGCGGTGGCGCAGCCGGCCAGGCCGGCGCCGATCACCACGGCCTGACGTTCGCCTTTCGGCAATTCCGGGCGGGCGAACCAGGGCGCTGGGCGCTGCATCTGCTGCGCCTGGAATGGGCCGGTGAGCATCTCGCGTTTGTGGCCGAAGCCCTTGACTCGCACCACGGCGAAACCCGCCGCGATCAGTCCGCGACGGACGAAACCGGCACTGGTGAAGGTGGCCAGGGTGGCGCCTGGCGTCGACAGCCGCGCCAGCTCGGCGAACAGGGCGTCCGTCCACATCTCCGGGTTCTTCGACGGGGCGAAGCCGTCGAGGAACCAGGCGTCCACCTTGGCATCGAGCTGCGGCAGGCAGTCGAGCACGTCACCGATCATCAGCGTCAGCACCACGCGGCCGCTATCGAGCAGCAGGCGCTGGAAGCCGGGATGCATGGCGCGGTACTGCGCCAGCAGTTGCTCGGCGTAGGGCGCAAGCTCCGGCCACAGGGCCAGGGCGCGTTGCAGATCTGCCAGGGCCAGCGGGAATTTCTCCACGCTGACGAAGTGCAGCCGCGCATCACTCGGGGCGTGCTCGGCGAAGGCCTGCCAGGCGCAGAGGAAGTTCAGCCCAGTGCCGAAGCCGGTTTCGCCGATCACCAGGCGCCCGCCGGCCGGCAAGGCCTGGCAACGCTCGATGATCTGGTTATGGGCGAGGAAAACGTGACGGGTTTCTTCCAGCCCGTTGGCGCGGGAGAAGTACACGTCGCCATAGCTGCGCGACAGCGGCTGGCCGTGTTCGTCCCAGTCGAGCTGGGCGTTGTGGACGTCGGACATGGTGGCTCCCGATAAAACAGGCGGCGATTCTAACCGCTGCGCATGTGCTTTTCCCGGCGCAGGTCAATCCGTGTCGAGCCGCCGTCAGGCAAAGTCGCGTTCTATCCGTTAGGCTCTGATGATCATTCCAGGGAGGTCATTGCATGTTCGAATCCGCCGAAATCGGCCGCAGTATCGACAAGGCCACATTCGAGGCCGAAGAGCCGGCGCTGCGCGAGGCCTTGCTGGAGGCGCAGTACGAGCTCAAGCAGCAGGCGCGCTTCCCGGTGATCGTGCTGATCAACGGCGTCGAGGGGGCTGGCAAGGGCGAGACGGTGAAGCTGCTCAACGAGTGGATGGATCCGCGGCTGATCCAGGTCAGCACCTTCGATATTCAGACCGATGAAGAACTGGCGCGGCCGCCGGCCTGGCGCTATTGGCGACAGTTGCCGCCGAAAGGGCGCATGGGCGTGTTCTTCGGTAACTGGTACAGCCAGATGCTGCAGGGGCGGGTGCACGGGCACTTCAAGGATGCGGTGCTGGATCAGGCCATCGACGGCGCCGAGCGCCTGGAGCGCATGCTCTGCGACGAGGGCGCGCTGATCTTCAAGTTCTGGTTCCACCTGTCCAAGAAGCAGATGAAGGCACGCCTCGAGGCGCTCAAGGACGACCCGCTGCACAGCTGGCGCATCAGCCCGCTGGACTGGCAGCAGTCGAAGACCTACGACAAGTTCGTGCGTTACGGCGAGCGCATCCTGCGCCGCACCAGCCGTGACTACGCGCCCTGGTACGTGGTCGAGGGTGTCGATCACTATTACCGCAGCCTCACCGTCGGGCGCATTCTGCTCGAAGGCCTGCAGTCTGCGTTGGCCAACCCGCAGGGCGCGAAGTTGCAGCCACATTCGGCGCCCCTGGTGTCGAGCCTGGATAATCGCGGCCTGCTGGCCAGCCTGGACATGAGCCAGGCGCTGGACAAGGACGATTACAAAGAACAACTGGCCACCGAACAGGCGCGCCTGTCCGGGCTGATGCGCGACAAGCGCATGCGCAAGCACGCCCTGATCGCCGCGTTCGAAGGCAACGATGCCGCTGGCAAGGGCGGTGCGATTCGCCGTGTCACTGGGGCCCTCGACCCGCGCCAGTACCGCATCGTGCCGGTGGCGGCGCCGACCGAGGAAGAACGTGCGCAGCCCTATCTCTGGCGCTTCTGGCGGCATATTCCGGCGCGCGGGCACTTCACCATCTTCGACCGTAGCTGGTACGGCCGCGTGCTGGTGGAGCGGGTCGAGGGCTTCTGCAGCCAGGCTGACTGGTTGCGCGCCTATGGCGAGATCAACGATTTCGAGGAGGAGCTGACCAACGCCGGGGTGATTCTGGTCAAGTTCTGGCTGGCCATCGACCAGCAGACCCAACTGGAGCGTTTCAAGGAGCGTGAGCAGATCCCCTTCAAGCGCTTCAAGATCACCGAGGAGGACTGGCGCAACCGCGACAAGTGGGACGACTACGCCGATGCGGTGGGCGACATGGTCGACCGCACCAGCACCGAGATCGCGCCCTGGACGCTGATCGAGGCCAATGACAAGCGCTTCGCTCGGGTCAAGGTACTGCGCACCATCAACGAGGCCATCGAGGCGGCGTTCGCCAGGGATTGATGTCTTGTCGCGGCTAAAGCCCCTCCCACTGTGCGGTGAGTTCTGTAGGAGCGGCTTCAGCCGCGATGCTTTTGTTTCGACATCCAAGCCCAGCATGCATCCGCGCTACGCGCTGGCATTGTCCCGTATACGCCAGATCAATGATGGTCGCGCCCAGGGATCGGCTGGATTTATCGTCACGCCATTCGCCATCCAATAACAACGAGGTGCGTCATGCGTGATGTGGTGATCGTCGATAGCGTGCGGACTGGTCTGGCCAAGTCCTTCCGCGGCAAGTTCAATATGACCCGGCCGGACGACATGGCCGCTCACTGCGTCGATGCGCTGCTGACGCGCAACGGTATCGACCCGAAGCTGGTCGATGACTGCATCGTCGGCGCCGGCTCCAACGAAGGCGCGCAAGGCATGAACATCGGTCGCAACGTCGCCGTGCTCTCGCGCCTGGGCAACCCGGTGGCGGGCATGACCCTCAACCGTTTCTGCTCCTCGGGCCTGCAGGCCATTGCCATCGCCGCCAACCAGGTGGCATCCGGCTGCAGCGAGATCATCGTCGCCGGCGGCGTCGAGTCCATCACCATGACCCTGAAAAGCATGAACATGGACAACCTGTTCAACCCGCTGCTGCAACAGGAAAACCCCGGCATCTACTACCCGATGGGCAAGACCGCCGAGATCGTCGCCAACCGCTACGGCATCAGCCGCGAAGCCCAGGATATCTATGCCCTGCAAAGCCAGCAGCGCACCGCGCGGGCGCAGGCCGAAGGCTTGTTCGCCGACGAAATTGCGCCGATGACGGTGAAGTATCAGGTTGAGGACAAGGCCACCGGCGAGAAGAAGATCGTCGATGGCGTGGTCGAGGCCGATGACTGCAACCGCCCGGATACCACCCTGGAATCCCTGGCCAAGCTGCAGCCGGCATTCGACCCGGCGGGTAGCGTCACGGCGGGCAACGCCTCGCAACTGTCCGACGGCGCCTCCATGACCCTGGTGATGAGCCTGGAAAAAGCGCTGGAGCTGGGCCTCAAGCCCAAGGCCTATTTCCGCGGCTTTACCGTGGCCGGCTGCGAGCCGGACGAGATGGGCATCGGCCCGGTGTTCTCGGTGCCCAAGCTGCTCAAGGCCAAAGGCCTGAACGTGGCCGACATCGACCTGTGGGAGCTCAACGAAGCGTTCGCCTCGCAGTGCCTGTACTGCCGCGACAAACTGGAAATCGACAACGACAAATACAACGTCAACGGCGGCTCCATTTCCATCGGCCATCCGTTCGGCATGACCGGCTCACGCCAGGTCGGCCACCTGGTGCGTGAGCTGCAGCGCCGCGAACTGCGCTACGGCATCGTCACCATGTGCGTAGGTGGTGGCATGGGCGCCACGGGGCTGTTCGAGGCCTACCGCTGAGGCGAACGGCAGGCATAAAAAAACCGGATCGATGATCCGGTTTTTTGTGTTCGGGAGAATCAGGCAGCGACGAAGTTAGCGGGGTAGGCGAGGCTGGCCTGGCTGCTTTGCACTTCAGCGATGGTTTCGCGTACTACCTGCTTGGCCAGGCACGCACACTTGCCGCACTGGCTGGCGATGCCGAGGCTGCCGCGCACTTCACGGTAGCTGCAGCAGCCTTCATAGACCGCTTCGCGGATTTGGGTATCGGTGACACCTTCACAGAGGCAGACGTACATGGGCAAGGCTCGTCCAGGTGATTCTGTTTGATGGGTCGGATACTAATGTTAATGAGAATGCTTGTCAAAGATCGTTTGCGAATGATCGCGGCAGCCGACGAGCGGCATTACTCCGTTGCCCAGACATGAAAAAACCGGCCTGAGCCGGTTTTTTATGTCCGCGAGAGAGGATGGGTTACTGATCGAACTCGTCCCAGCCACCCATTTCCTTCCAGCGGTTGACGATGCCGCAGAACAGCTCGGCAGTCTTCTCGGTGTCATAACGTGCCGAGTGCGCCTCTTTGCCATCAAACTCGATGCCGGCGGCCTGGCAGGCCTTGGCCAGCACGGTCTGGCCGTAGGCGAGGCCGGCGAGGGTGGCGGTGTCGAAGCTGGAGAAGGGGTGGAAAGGGTTGCGCTTGATGCCGCAACGCGCCACCGCGGCATTGAGGAAGCCCAGGTCGAAACTGCTGTTGTGCCCGACCAGGATCGCGCGCTTGCAGCCGGCGGATTTGATCGACTTGCGCAGGCCCTTGAAGATCTCGCCCAGGGCATGTTCCTCGCTCACTGCCATGCGCAGCGGGTGATCGAGCTTGATGCCGGTGAACTCCAGTGCCGCCGCCTCGATATTGGCGCCCTCGAAGGGCTCGATGCGGAAGAAGTGGGTGTGATCCGGGTAGAGAAAGCCGCTCTCGTCCATGGCGATGGTGGTCGCGGCGATTTCCAGCAGGGCATCGGTGGCACTGTTGAAACCGCCGGTCTCGACGTCCACGACGACCGGCAAGTAGCCGCGAAAGCGCGCCGCCATGGGCGTGCGCGGACCGGATGGCAGGCTCGGTTCGAGTTCGTCTTCGTAGTTGTCTTCGCTCACGCCTGACCCTCCAGCAGTTTCCAGCGCAGCGTTTCGCCGGCACGCAGCGGGATTACGCTGTTGTCGCCCAGCGGCAGGCTGGCCGGCACGCTCCATTCTTCACGTACCAGGGTGATGCTGTCCGTGTTGCGCGGCAGGCCATAGAAGTCCGGGCCGTGGTGGCTGGCGAAGGCTTCCAGCTTGTCCAGTGCATTGCGCTGTTCGAACGCCTCGGCGTACAGCTCGATGGCGGCATAGGCGGTGTAGCAGCCGGCGCAGCCGCAGGCGGCTTCCTTGGCGTGCTTGGCGTGCGGTGCCGAATCGGTGCCGAGGAAGAATTTGACGTTACCGCTGGTGGCGGCATCGAGCAGGACTTCCTGGTGCACGTTGCGCTTGAGGATCGGTAGGCAATAGAAGTGCGGGCGAATACCACCGACCAGCATATGGTTGCGGTTGTACAGCAGGTGATGGGCGGTGATGGTGGCGCCGACGTTGGCCGAGGCAGCTTCGACGAACTGCACCGCGTCACGGGTGGTGATGTGCTCGAACACCACTTTCAGCGTCGGGAAGCGTTCGACCACGCGGGTCAGGTGTTCGTCGATGAAGGTCTTCTCGCGGTCGAACACGTCGATCTCGGCGCGGGTCACTTCACCGTGTACCAGCAGCAGCATGCCGACTTCGGCCATGGCTTCGAGCACCGGAAAGATCTTGTCGATGCTGGTCACGCCCGAGTCGGAGTTGGTGGTGGCGCCGGCCGGATAGAGCTTGGCGGCATGCACGAAGCCGCTGGCCTTGGCTGCGCGCACGTCTTCCGGGCTGGTGTTGTCGGTGAGGTAGAGCACCATCAGCGGCTCGAAACGGCTGCCGGCCGGGCGTGCAGCGAGAATGCGCTGGCGATAGGCGTCGGCCTCGACGGCGTTGCGTACCGGCGGTACCAGGTTGGGCATGATGATGGCGCGGCCGAAGGTGCGCGCGGCATCGCCGACGGTATGTGGCAGCACCGCGCCATCGCGCAGGTGGATGTGCCAGTCATCGGGACGCAGAAGAGTCAGACGGTCGGACATGGAGGCTTCCAGGCGGGTAAAACGTGGCCGCATGGTACCTGAAAAGCGCCGCTTCGCGCTCGCGCCGGCGCGACAATCGCACGCAGGGGGTCAAGTTTCCGCGCGCCTGACCGATACCCCGTGAGAATGCCGTGAACCGCCGTGGAGTCGACCGTGCGTGCGCCCAATTTGCTCCTGATCAGCCTGCTGGCTGGCATGCCTTTGTGCCTGCCGGCGCATGCCATCAGCTTCCAGACGCGGCTGGAAAAGGTCGAGTGGACGGTCGAGGGTGACAAGTTCGAGTGTCGTCTGAGCCAGCCGATCAGCAACTTCGGCAGTGGCGAGTTCGTGCGCCGCGCCGGTGAGCAGGTCACCTTCCGCCTCAAGGCGCGTGAGCACTGGCTCGGCAATGGTTCGGCGACTTTGTTGGCTGCTGCCGCGCCCTGGCAGCCGGGGCGTGGCGACATCAATCTGGGTTCGGTCAGCGTTGCCAGCGGCGAGGTACCGTTCAACAGCTCGCAGGAGCAGGGGGCGCGATTGCTCGCCGGCTTGCTGGAGGGGCGCAGCCCGGTGGTACGCCACCGCACCTTCAACGGCGGCGATAGACTGGAAGTGCGCCTGCTACCGGTGAAGTTTCACAAGGCCTACGACGATTACGAAGCCTGCACGGCCAAGTTGCTGCCAGTGAATTTCGATCAGATTCGCCTGGCGCAGATTGGTTTTCCCGGTGGTGGGATCGACCTCGACCCGATGGCCAAGGCCAAGCTCGATATCATCCTCGAGTTCGTCAAGGCCGACCCGAGCATCAACAGCTTCCAGATCGACGGTCATGCCGACAACAGCGGTAACCGTCTGACCAATCGCGATCTGTCGCGCCGCCGCGCGCTGGCGGTGCAGGAATACCTCAAGGCCCATGGCATTCCCGTCGAGCAGATCAGCGTGCGCTTCCACGGAGAGCGCTACCCTCTGGTGCCGAACACCAGCGAGGCCAATCGCGCCAAGAACCGCCGGGTAACCTTGCGCCTGGATCGCATGCCGCCGGTCGAGGCGCCGCAGCAGAGCGCACCGGCCCCAACACCCGTTGATCCGCCCGGTAGTCAGCCGTCCTGAGCCTTCTGGGCGTCGCTTCGTCAACTCCGCCTGTCGCGCCCCTGTAAATTGAGTCGCTTGGCCAGTAGAATCACGGGTTTTACCGTACAACCCGTGGAGTGATGGCATGGCGGACGTCAAAAAGGTAGTTCTGGCCTATTCCGGTGGCCTGGACACCTCGGTGATCCTCAAGTGGCTGCAAGATACCTACAACTGTGAAGTGGTGACCTTCACCGCCGACCTCGGCCAGGGCGAAGAGGTCGAGCCGGCCCGCGCCAAGGCTCAGGCTATGGGCGTCAAGGAAATCTACATCGACGACCTGCGCGAAGAATTCGTGCGTGATTTCGTCTACCCGATGTTCCGCGCCAACACCATCTACGAAGGCGAGTACCTGCTGGGTACTTCCATCGCCCGTCCGCTGATCGCCAAGCGCCTGATCGAGATCGCCAACGAGACTGGCGCCGACGCCATCTCCCACGGCGCGACCGGCAAGGGTAACGACCAGGTGCGTTTCGAGCTGGGCGCCTACGCGCTCAAGCCAGGCGTCAAGGTCATCGCCCCGTGGCGCGAGTGGGATCTGCTTTCGCGCGAGAAGCTGATGGACTACGCCGAGAAGCACGCCATCCCGATTGAGCGCCACGGCAAGAAGAAGTCGCCGTACTCCATGGACGCCAACCTGCTGCACATTTCCTATGAAGGTGGCGTGCTGGAAGACACCTGGACCGAGCACGAAGAAGACATGTGGCGTTGGACCAAGTCGCCGGAAGCGGCGCCTGACGTTCCGACCTACATCAAGCTGACCTACCGCGCGGGTGACATCGTTGCCATCGATGGCAAGGAAATGACCCCGGCTCAGGTGCTGGCCGAGCTGAACCGCATCGGTGGCGAGAACGGCATTGGCCGTCTGGACATCGTCGAGAACCGTTTCGTCGGCATGAAGTCCCGTGGCTGCTACGAGACCCCCGGCGGCACCATCATGCTCAAAGGTCACCGCGCCATCGAGTCGATCACCCTCGACCGCGAAGTCGCTCACCTGAAAGACGAGCTGATGCCGAAGTACGCCAGCCTGATCTACAACGGTTTCTGGTGGAGCCCGGAGCGTCTGATGCTGCAACAGATGATCGACGCCTCCCAGGCCAGCGTGAACGGCGTGGTACGCCTGAAGCTGTACAAGGGCAACGTCATCGTCACCGGCCGCAAGTCCGACGATTCGCTGTTCGACGCCAACATCGCGACCTTCGAGGAAGATGGCGGCGCCTACAACCAGCAGGACGCGGCGGGCTTCATCAAGCTCAACGCCCTGCGCATGCGTATTGCCGCCGGCAAGGGGCGCAAGCTGGTCTGATAGCCCGCTTCAGCCTGCCAACGAACCCCGGCCATGTGCCGGGGTTCGTCGTTTCTGGTCTGTTAATTTCAGCGCTCAAACAAAAGCCCCGGCTTGCGGGGCTCTTGGAGAAGGCAGCGGCCTTCAGATATCGAAGTCGTATTCGGCCAGCTGTTTGTGCAGGCGGCGCTCTTCGAGGAAATTGTCGATGATGCGGCGTTTGGTCAGATTGGTCTTGGCGACTTCCACCGCAGGCTCGGCATCGTCCGCATCCTCTGCGACAAAGTCTTCGTCCAGCTCGAGGTCTTCTTTGTCAGTGCTCATCTATTCCACTCCAGGCCAGTGACTGGGGCCATTTGCGCACCTTATAGCGGCAAAAATTGAGCGGGTAAAAAAGATTTTTTCAATCAGATGATCGCTGGATTCTATGCCTGATCAATCGTCGGAGGTCTTGGCCTTGTACTCGCACAAATCTTCGATGCGGCAGGCTCCGCAGCGGGGTTTGCGCGCGGTGCAAACGTAGCGCCCGTGCAGGATCAGCCAGTGGTGGGCATCGAGTAGATAATCCTTGGGCACGAACTTGAGCAGCTTCTTTTCCACCTCGACCACGTTCTTGCCGGGGGCGATGCCGGTGCGGTTGCTGACACGGAAGATGTGCGTGTCCACGGCCATGGCGAGCTGGCGGAAGGCCGTGTTGAGCACCACGTTGGCGGTCTTGCGGCCGACGCCTGGCAGGGCTTCGAGATCCTCGCGGTTGTCCGGCACGACGCTGCCGTGCTTCTCGATCAGGATGCGGCAGGCCTCGATGACGTTCTTCGCCTTGCTGTTGTACAGGCCGATGGTCTTGATGTACTCGCTCAAACCTTCGACGCCGAGGGCGTAGATAGCCTCTGGCGTATTGGCCACTGGGAACAGCTTGGCCGTGGCCTTGTTGACGCTGACGTCGGTGGCCTGGGCCGAGAGCGTTACCGCCACCAGCAGCTCGAACGGCGTGCTGTAGGCCAGCTCGGTCTTCGGTTCGGGGTTGTCCTCATGCAGGCGACGAAAGATTTCCAGGCGTTTGGCAGCGTTCATTCGATGACTCCGGTAACGCGAACGCGGCGGCTTTGGGCGGGCAGCTCGGGTGCGGCTGCCTTGGCTCGTTCGGCGGCGATCTGGTCGATGCGGTTCTTGCCGGCGATCAGCAGGCCCAGGACGATGAAGGCGCCCGGTGGCAGGATGGCCAGCAGAAAACCGCGGTAGTCGTGCACCAGGGTGAGTTTCCAGTCGGCGGCCATCGGGCCGAACAGCAGGTGCATGTTGGCGAACAATGCGCCGGTGCCGAGCAATTCGCGGATGGCGCCGATCAACACCAACACCGAGCCGAAGCCCAGGCCCATCATCAGGCCGTCATAGGCGGCGCGGGCCGGGTCGTGCTTGGCGGCGAAGCCGTCGGCGCGGCCGAGGATCACGCAGTTGGTGGTGATCAGCGGGATGAAGATGCCGAGGATCTGGTACAGCTCGTAGGTGTAGGCCTGCATCAGCAGCTCGATGCAGGTGGTCAGCGCGGCGATGATCATGACGAAGGCCGGCAGGCGCACGGCGGTATTGACCACCCCACGCACCAGCGACACGGCGGTGTTGGAGCAGATCAGCACCAGCGTGGTGGCCAGCGCCAGACCGAGGGCGTTGACCGTGGAGTTGCTTACCCCCAGCAGCGGGCAGAGGCCGAGCAATTGCACCAGCGCCGGGTTGTTCTTCCACAGGCCGTTGAGGGTGATGTCGCGGTAGCTGGTCATCGTTCGTCCTCCGCCAGGCCCAGTAGTTGTGCGCGGTGCGTGTCGAAGTAGCGTAGGGCGCCATGCACGGCCTTGACCACGGCGCGTGGGGTGATGGTGGCGCCGGCGAACTGGTCGAAGTCGCCGCGATCCTTTTTCACCGCCCAGCCGTCTTCGCCGGGATTATCCAGGGATTTGCCGGCGAAACCGAGGATCCAGTCGCTCTTGGCCAGCTCGATCTTGTCACCCAGCCCAGGGGTTTCCTTGTGGCTGAGCACGCGCACGCCGGCCAGGCGGCCATCGGCGAAGATGCCGACCAGCAGGTGGATGGCGCCGCTGTAGCCGTCCGGTGCGGTCACCGGCAGAATCAGTGCGCTGGGCTCGCCGCCCTTGAGTGCCAGATAGGCTGACTGTGGGCTGCGGTGGCCCAGCTCGGGGGCGTTGAGCTCGATGCGGTTATCCAGCAGGTGATTGTCGTAGCTGCCGGCCGGTAGGATTTCCGCCAGGGCACGCACCTGCGCTTCGCGCCCGGCGTTGGCGATGCGCTCGGCGGTTCCCTGTTGCAGCAAGGCGACGGTGCCGACGGTGCCGATGGCGAACAGGCCAAGCACCAGGGCGTTCTTCAGCATCGAGCGGCTGATTTCCGGCAGCATGCTCATTCTCCCAGCTTGAAGCCGCTGTTGGGCTTGCGATGGCCGTAGCTGCGCGGCCGGGTGTAGTAGTCGATGGTCGGCGCTGCCAGGTTCATCAGCAGCACGGCGAAGGCCACTGCGTCCGGGTAGCCGCCCCAGGTGCGGATCACGTAGACCAGCACGCCGACGCCGATGCCGAACACCAGGCGCCCGCGATTGCTGGTGGCGCCGGACACCGGGTCGGTGACGATGAAGAAAGCGCCGAGCATGGTGGCGCCGGTGAGCAGATGGAACAGCGGCGAGCCGTTGGAATCCGAGCCGCTGCCGTTCCAGAACAGCAGGCTCATGATGAACAGCGCGGCGAGCATGCCCACTGGCGCATGCCAGGTGATCAGGCGTTTATGCAGCAGATACAGGCCGCCGGCGAGGAAGGCCAGGTTTACCACCTCGCTGCCGGCACCGCCGAAATGGCCGAAGGCCGGGTTGCTGGCGTGCAGCTCGTCGATGGTCAGGCTCTTGTTCACTTTCAACGCGTCCAGCGCGGTGGCCTGAGCCCAGCCATCCGGGAGATTGGCGATTCCGAGGATGTGCTGGATGCCATCCAGCGCGGCGACACCGTGTGGCGTGGGCCAACTGGTCATGTCGACGGGAAAGGAAATCAGCACCACCACGTAGCCGACCATGGCCGGGTTGAACGGATTCTGCCCAAGGCCGCCGTAGAGCTGCTTGCCGAGGCCGATGGCGAAGCCGCAGGCGATCAGCGTCAGCCACCAGGGCGAGTAGGGTGGCAGGGCCAGGGCCAGCAGCACGGCGGTGACCAGGGCGCTGTAGTCCTTGAGGAAGAAGGCGATCGGGCGTTTGCGCGCGGCCAGCAGCGCAGCCTCGAAGCCCAGGGCGCAGAGGCTGGCCCAGACCAGATTGAACAGGGTGCCGACGCCGAACAGCCAGGTCAGGGCGAGGATACCTGGCACGCAGGCCAGCAGCACCTGCAGCATGACCTGCTGGGTACGGTTGCTGCCCGTGGCGTGGGGCGATGTGATACGGGGCAGGGCCATCGGCGCTCCGGTGTTTCTGGTGTTCATTCCCCGGATTGCATCCGGGCTACGGTGTCTTTGCCGCCCGGATGATCCGGCGCGACGGGTTATCTTTTGTAGCCCGGATGCAATCCGGGAAGGTTGTCAGGCCTGGTATTCCGCCAGCTTGCGTTCGGCCTCGGCCAGGCGCGTACGGGCCTGCTCCAGCGCATCGCTGGTGGCGTTGTCGTCACGCTCCAGCTTGCGCAGGTCGGCGCGGGCGAAGGCCACTTCTGTTTTCAGCGCTTTCAGCTCGGCATCCACGCCGGGGCGTTCGGTGCGTACAAGTTCCGGCGCAGGTTTACCCGAGGCCGCTTCGGCGGCGTGCAGGCTTTGCTCGGCAGCGGCCAGGGCATCGCGCAGCGGTTGCAGTGCGGCTTCGTCGCTGCCGGCTTTCTCCGCCTTCTTCAGCTCGGCACGTTTCATCGCCAGTTCGATCTTGGCCTTCTTCAGTCCATCGTCACCGGCGGGTTTGGCGGCCGCAGCGGGCTTTTGGCTGTCCAGCTCGGCCAGAGCTTTCTCGGCGGCTTCCAGTTGCTGGCGTACGCGGGCGATCTCGGTTTTTTGCTCGTCGTACGGGGCTTCGATCTTTTTCAGCTTGCGCAATTGCGCCTTGAGCATGGCGGCGTCGATCTTGGCTTTTTTCAGCGCTTCGTCGCCAGCGGGTTTGGCAGCGGCTGCGGGCTTCTGGCTGTCCAACTCGGCCAGTGCTTGCTCGGCGGCTTCCAGTTGCTGGCGCACGCGGGCAATTTCGGCTTGCTGTTCGTCGTCCGGGGCCTCGATCTTCTCCAGCTTGCGCAGTTGCGCCTTGAGCATGGCCGCTTCGATCTTGGCCTTCTTCAGCGCTTCGTCACCGGCCGGTTTGGGCGCCGGGACTGGTGCTGCTGCCTGGGCATTGGTCAGCGCTTTCTGCGCGGCTTCGGCCGCTGCACGCAACTCTGTGACCTGTGCCTGCAGCTCGGGCGTGTCGTGGGCGGCCAGTTGCTTTTCCGCCTTCTTCAACGCGACCTGGGCCATGCTGGCTTCGATCTTGAGTTTCTTCAGCGCTTCATCGGCCGGCGCCGCTGCGGCAGCAGGCGGGGCTTCGGCTTGTGCTAGCTTGGCGCGGGCGGCTTTCTCGGCGCGGGCCTTGCGCTCGGCTTCCTTCTGCTCCTCGGCGCGGCGCAGGCGTTCCTGGCGTTGCTCGAAGCGCTGTTTGGAGTGTTCGGCCTTGAGCTGCTTCTGTTCCAGCTCGCGAATTTCCGCTTTGGCCACACGGTAGTACTGCACCAGCGGGATGCTCGACGGGCAGACGTAGGCACAGGCGCCACACTCGATGCAGTCGAACAGATTGTGTTCCTTGAGCTGCTCGTGCTCCTGGCCGAGGGCGAAGAAGTGCAGTTGCTGTGGCAGCAGGCTGGCTGGGCACGCCTGCGCACATTCGCCGCAGCGGATGCAGGGCATGGCCGGTGGCGGTGGTGGCAGTTCGGCAGCTGTGCTGGCCAGCAGGCAGTTGCTGGTCTTGATCACCGGCACGTCCAGCGATGGCAGGGTAAAGCCCATCATCGGGCCGCCCATGATCAAGCGGTTGATCTTGCTCGGGTTGAGCCCGGCGAAGGTCAGCAATTCGCCCACCTGTGTGCCGATCAGCACCTCGACGTTGCCGGGGCGCGCCAGTGCTTCACCGGTCAGCGTAGTGATGCGCGAGATTAGCGGTTTGCCCAGCAGGATGGCGTCGTGGATAGCCACACAGGTGCCGACGTTCTGGCAGAGGATGCCGATATCGGCCGGCAGCCCGCCGCTGGGCACCTCGACGCCGGTGAGAATCTGGATCAGCTGTTTCTCGCCGCCGGACGGGTACTTGGTGGGAAACACCCGCACCTGGTAGTCATGTCCGGCGCAGGCAGCACGTACGGCAGCGATGGCTTCGGGCTTGTTGTCCTCGATGCCGATCAGCACCTGCTGCGGCTGGATCAGATGGGCGAGCACCTCGATACCGGCCACCAGCTCGGCAGCGCGCTCGCGCATCAACACGTCATCGGCGGTGATGTACGGCTCGCACTCGGTGCCGTTGATGATCAGCGTATGGATCTTCTGTGTTGGCCGTGCGGTGAGCTTGACCGCTGTGGGGAAGCCGGCGCCGCCGAGGCCGTTGATGCCGGCCTCGCGGATCAATGCCAGCAGTTCGGACGGCTCCAGGCTGCGATAGTCGGCTGGCGGCGTCAGTTCGACCCACTCGTCCAGACCATCGCTGTCGATGACGATGGCCGGCGCCAGCATGCCGGAAGCATGCGGATAAGGCTGCTCACCGATAAAGGCGATAGTGCCGGAAGTCGGCGCATGCAGCGGCACACTGACGAAGCCGTTGGCGCTGGCGATCTTCTCGCCCTTGCGTACACGCTGCCCAACGACCACGCAGGTCTCGGCGGCAGCGCCAATGTGCTGGCCGAGCGGCAGCACCAGGTGCTTGGGCAATGGTGCTTGCTGGATTGGCGTGCGGTTGGACAGCTCCTTGCGCTCGGCAGGATGGATGCCGCCAGGGATATCCCAGATACGTTCCTGTGCACTCATGCAGCCTGCTCCCGGTCGCTGGCGATCAACTGGCCGGGCGCCAGCGGCTTGTCCCACTTCCAGCTCTGCACGCTGCTACCGACTTCGAGCATGTCGATGCAGTCCACCGGGCAGGGTTCGACGCACAGGTCGCAGCCGGTGCACTCGCTGACGATCACCGTATGCATCTGCCGCGCCGCGCCGACGATGGCGTCCACCGGGCAGGCCTGGATGCACTTGGTGCAGCCGATGCATTCCGCCTCGCGGATGAAGGCGACCATCTGCGGCTTCTCGCCTTCCACCGCATCCAGCGGCTCCGGCTCCACATCCAGCAGGTCGGCCAGTGCGGCGATGGTCGCCTCGCCGCCGGGCGGGCACTTGTTGATCTTGTCGCCGCCGGCAATGGCCTCGGCGTAGGGTTTGCAGCCGGGGTAGCCGCACTGGCCGCATTGGGTCTGCGGCAGCAGGGCGTTGATCTGCTCGGCGATGGGGTCGCCCTCGACCTTGAAGCGCACGGCGGCGAAACCGAGGATAGCGCCGGCGACCAGGCACAGCGCGAGCAGGGCAAGGACGGCGACCAAAACCAGACTCATAGCTTGATCAGCCCGGAGAAGCCCATGAAGGCCAGCGACATCAGCCCGGCGGTGATCATGCCGATGGCCGCGCCCTGGAAGGATTTCGGCACGTCGGCGATGGCGATGCGTTCACGCATGGCGGCGAACAGCACCAATACCAGGGAAAACCCCAGCCCCGCAGCGAAGCCGTTGACGGTAGCGGTGACGAAGGTGAACTCGGCCTTGTTGGCGTTGAGCAGGGCCACGCCGAGGACGATGCAGTTGGTGGTGATCAGCGGTAGGAAGATACCCAGTACGCGATAGAGCAAGGGGCTGGTCTTGTTCACCACCATTTCGGTGAACTGCACCACCACGGCGATCACCAGGATGAAGCTGATGGTGCGCAGGAATTCCAGATCCAGCGGTTTGAGCACGTACTGTTGCACCAGGTAGCTGCACATGGCGGCCAAGGTCAGCACGAAGGTGGTCGCCAGAGACAGGCCGATGGCGGTTTCGATCTTCTTCGACACGCCCATGAACGGGCACAGGCCGAGGAACTGCACCAGCACGAAGTTATTGACCAGGATGGCGCTGACCATGATCAGGACGAGTTCGGTCATCGGGTTGCCGTCGAGTGCGCAAAGGCCATAGGAAAAGGGCGCCTATTATCGGGAAGCGGCCCGGGCCATACAAGCCGAGTGCGGCGATTTGCCTGCGCTCGGCTGTGTTTCACGCTCAGCAGTCTGGCAGATTTCAGCGCTGGGTGAGGCGTCTCCACAACTTGCGCAGGCCGAGCGCCACCGGGAACAGCACGATGAGGAAGGGCAGGCTGTAGCCGACGAACTCGATGACGTTGGCGGTGCCTTCGATCAGGTTGTCCTGCAGGCGCGAGAAGGCGTCGCCGATGCGGTTGTGTTCGTAGCTGCTGGTTAAGGTCAGGGTCAGCAGGTTGGTGTCGAGGCGCCGCTGCTGCTGGGCGGCTTCCTGGGCGATGGTCTGCAACTGTACTTCCAGTGCGGCCTGCTCGCGGGCCAGGGCCAGCAGGTCGGCCACCGCCAGATCATCACGTTGCTCGAACTGCTGGAGGGTACGTTGCTGGCGCAGCAGTCGTTCGTGCTGGCGCTGGTTGTCGCTGACGGCCTGGGCCAGGTCTTCGGCATGGGTACTGCGGCTGACCAGTTCGCCGCCCGCGCTGGCCAGTTGGGTGAGCGGTTCGACACCTTCCGGCACGATGCGCAAGGTCAGCTCGCCGCGAGGTGCGCGGCCGCTGCTTTGCTGCGCGCCCAGTAGGCTGCAGTTGCCGAAGCGGGCGGTCAGGCAGGCCTCACGGGTGCTGGCGAGGCGCTCGCCAATCTGCTCGGCGGGCAGCTCGATCACCACCTGATGTTCGTAGGCCAGGTAGTTCCCGGCCTGGTTGCGCTCGCCCTGCAAGCCACCACCGCCCGGCGTATCGGGCGATGGCGAGCAGCCGGCGAGGGCAAGAAGGGGTAACACCATCCATGGTTTCATCGAGGCCTCCTGGCTCGTTCGTTACTTGACGCGCTGGCCCGGCTTGGCGCCGCTGTCCGGGCTGAGCAGGTAGATTTCCTCGCCACCTGGGCCGGCGGCCAGCACCATGCCTTCGCTGATGCCGAACTTCATCTTGCGCGGCGCCAGGTTGGCCACGTACAGGGTCAGGCGGCCTTCCAGTTTGCTCGGATCCGGATAGGCGGACTTGATGCCGGAGAACACGTTGCGCTTCTCGTCACCGATATCCAGCGACAGGCGCAGCAGCTTGTCAGCGCCTTCGACGAACTCGCATTTTTCGATCAGGGCGATGCGCAGGTCGACGGCGGCAAAGGCGTCGAAGTTGATCTCGGCGGCCAGCGGGTCTTTGGCCAGTTCGCCGTTACCAGCAGGTTTGCTGGCTTCGGCGGCCAGGTCTTCCTTGGAGGCTTCGGTCATGGCTTCGATCTTCGCCGGCTCGATGCGGGTCAGCAGCGGGGTGAACGGGTTGAGCTGGTGGTCGGCCAGCGGCATGGTCAGGTCTGCCCAGGTCAGTGCCGGCACGTTGAGGAAGGCCTCGGCATCGGCAGCCAGTTTCGGCAGCACTGGCTTGAGCATGATCACCAACTGGCGGAACAGGTTGATGCCCAGGGCGCAGATTTCCTGCACCTCGGCCTGCTTACCCTCGACCTTGTTCAGCGCCCAGGGCGCCTTGTCGGCGATCCAGGCGTTGGCGCGGTCGGCCAGCGCCATGATCTCGCGCATGGCGCGGGAGAAGTCACGCGCCTCGTAGGCGTCGGCGATGCTCGGTGCGGCGGCCTGGAAGGCATCCCACAGGGCGGGCTCGGGGTTGGCCGTGACCAGCACGCCGGCATTGCCCTTGTGGATGAAGCCGGCACAGCGGCTGGCGATGTTGACCACCTTGCCGACCAGATCCGAGTTGACCTTCTGCACGAAGTCCTCGAGGTTCAGGTCGAGGTCATCGACGCCACGGCCCAGCTTGCTGGCGTAGTAGTAACGCAGGTATTCCGGATTCAGGTGATCCAGGTAGGTGCGCGCCTTGACGAAGGTGCCGCGCGACTTGGACATCTTCTGCCCGTTCACCGTCAGGTAGCCATGCACGTTGACTGCGGTCGGCTTGCGGTAGCCGGCGCCTTCGAGCATGGCCGGCCAGAACAGGGCGTGGAAGTTGACGATGTCCTTGCCGATGAAGTGGTACAGCTCGGCCGTGGAGTCCTTGCCCCAGAAGGCGTCGAAGTCCAGATCCGGGCGGCGTGTGCAGAGGTTCTTGAAGCTGGCCATGTAGCCGATCGGCGCGTCCAGCCAGACGTAGAAGTACTTGCCCGGCTCACCCGGAATCTCGAAGCCGAAGTAGGGCGCATCGCGGCTGATGTCCCACTCCTGCAGACCGCTATCGAGCCATTCGGCCAGCTTGTTGGCCACCGCCTCCTGCAGCGTGCCGGAGCGCGTCCACTGCTTGAGCATGGCCTCGAAGTCCGGCAGCTTGAAGAAGAAGTGCTGCGACTCCTTGAGCACCGGTACGGCGCCGGAGATGGCCGAGCGAGGGTTCTTCAGTTCGGTCGGCGCGTAGGTGGCGCCGCATTTCTCGCAGTTGTCACCGTACTGGTCGTCAGTGCCACATTTCGGGCAAGTACCCTTGATGAAACGATCGGCGAGGAACATGCCCTTCTCAGGGTCGAAGTATTGGGTCACCGCACGGGTGGCAATATGGCCCTTGTCGCGCAGCGCCAGGTAGATGGACGCCGACAGCTCGCGGTTCTCCTCCGAGTGGGTGGAGTGGTAGTTGTCGAAATCCACCAGAAAGTCGGCGAAGTCGGCCATGTGCTCGGCACGCACGCCGTCGATCAGTTGCTCGGGGGTGATGCCTTCCTTCTCGGCGCGCAGCATGATCGCCGAGCCGTGGGCATCGTCGGCGCAAACGTAGACGGCCTGATTGCCGCGCAGTTTCTGGTAGCGCACCCACATGTCGGTCTGGATGTACTCGAGCATGTGGCCGAGGTGGATCGAACCGTTGGCGTAGGGGAGGGCGCTGGTAACGAGAATCTTGCGGGCTTCGGTCATGGTGATCGGCTGCACTGGTAAAACGAGGGAAGTCGGCAACTATAAAGCAGCGGCAGGCTGCAAGCCACAAGCTGCAAGCAAGAGCGGATATATGCAGGGTCATGGTCGTGGTCAGACGTATGCGGTGGGTCGCTGCTGTTAAGATGCTCATCTGATTTTTTGCCTGCCTTCTGGAGTTCTTGCATGAGTGCCGTCACCCGCGAAGCGGTCGAAGCCTGTCTGCGTCAGTTCACCGACCCCCATCTCGAGCTGGATCCGATCAGCGCCGGTTGCCTGCGCGAAGTCGACATCCAGGGCGCGCGCGTGGCCGTGCACCTGGAGCTCGGCTACGCCGCCGGGCTGTTCAAGAACGGCTGGGCGCAGATGCTGCAGATGGCCCTGGAGAACCTCGAGGGTGTGGACAGTGTTCGCGTGCAGGTCGACTGCGTGATCGATTCCCACCAGGGTCAGGCCCAGGTGCCGGCGTTGGCCGGGGTGAAGAACGTGATCGCCGTGGCCTCGGGCAAGGGCGGCGTGGGCAAGTCCACCACCGCCGCCAACCTGGCGCTCGCATTGGCCCGCGAAGGTGCGCGGGTGGGCATGCTCGATGCCGATATCTACGGCCCCAGCCAGGGCATCATGTTCGGCATCGCCGAGGGCACGCGGCCGCAGGTCAAGGAGCAGAAGTGGTTCGTGCCGCTCGAAGCTCATGGCGTGCAGGTGATGTCCATGGCCTTTCTCACCGACGACAACACGCCCATGGTCTGGCGCGGGCCGATGGTCAGTGGCGCGTTGCTGCAACTGATCACCCAGACCGCCTGGAACGACCTCGACTACCTGGTGATCGACATGCCGCCGGGCACCGGCGACATCCAGCTGACCCTGGCGCAGAAGGTGCCGGTGGCCGGCAGCGTGATCGTCACCACCCCGCAGGATCTGGCTCTGCTGGACGCCAAAAAAGGCGTGGAAATGTTCCGCAAGGTGCATATCCCGGTGCTGGGTGTGGTGGAGAACATGGCGGTGCACATCTGCTCAAACTGTGGCCACACCGAACATCTGTTCGGCGAAGGTGGCGGCGAGAAGCTGGCCGCGCAGTATGGTGTCGAGCTGCTGGCATCGCTGCCGCTGTCGATGGCCATCCGCATGCAGGCCGATGAGGGCAAACCGACCGTGATTGCCGATCCGGAGAGCCAACTGGCGATGATCTATCAGGATCTGGCGCGCAAGGTGGGCGCGCGTATCGCCCAGGCGGGCAAGCCGACCATGCCAAACATCGAGATCAGCGAGGACTAAAAGCGCCGCGTAGCGGCATCTGGTTACCCCATCCTATTTATGGGAGTGGGCCGAAGGGTGGGAGAGGGCGATGGACGCATCCTTCTCCGACCCTGTTTGCGTAGGAGCGGCTTCAGCCGCGAATTGCGTGAATAGCTCCGGCTATACAGGGCGTACAAACAGGCATAAAAAAGCCCCGCACTGGGCGGGGCTCTTTATTGCAGCTTAAAAGCGCAGATCAACCAACGATCTGAACTTCTTCAGCTTGCATGCCTTTCTGGCCACGGGTAGCCACGAAGGAGACCTGCTGGCCTTCCTTCAGGGTCTTGAAGCCGTCAGCCTGGATGGCTTTGAAGTGTACGAAGAGGTCGTCACCGGATTGCGGGGTGATGAAGCCGTAGCCTTTCTCATCATTGAACCACTTGACGGTGCCGTTCTGACGATTGGACATGTGATGTCTCCTAAACAGAATTGATAACAGCCTCGGAAAAGCCCAGGCCGGGACTGAGTGCAACGAGTACTAGGAGTCGGACGATGTTTGGATCGAAATCTAGGCATCAAGTAGCGATTCGCGGTGACACATGCAGCACAGTGAACACACCATACGTGTTTTTATCGCCGAGTGCGAATGCTGGATGCAGCTTTTTTCGCAAATTATCCGCGAAGGTTCTGGCAGCGCTCTTTGAAGCCCGGCGCCAGCCTCGGTAAGATGCGTGCACTTTTTCGCAACGAACCATTCAGGACCTTCGCCATGAGCATCAAATCGGACAAGTGGATTCGCCGCATGGCCCAGGAACACGGGATGATCGAACCGTTCGTCGAGCGCCAGGTACGCGGTGCCGACGCCAGTCGCGTGATCTCCTACGGCGTGTCCAGTTACGGCTATGACGTGCGCTGCGCCGACGAATTCAAGGTGTTCACCAATATTCACTCTGCCATCGTCGACCCGAAGAACTTCGACGAGAAGAGCTTCGTCGACATCAAGAGTGATGTCTGCATCATTCCGCCGAACTCCTTCGCCCTGGCCCGTACCGTCGAGTACTTCCGCATTCCGCGTGACGTGCTGACCATCTGCCTGGGCAAGAGCACCTACGCGCGTTGCGGCATCATCGTCAACGTCACGCCGCTGGAGCCGGAGTGGGAAGGCCACGTGACCCTGGAGTTTTCCAACACCACCAACCTGCCGGCGAAGATCTACGCCAACGAGGGCGTAGCGCAGATGCTGTTCCTGCAGTCCGACGAGGCCTGCGAGGTGTCGTATCGTGATCGCGGTGGCAAGTACCAAGGGCAGAGAGGCGTCACTCTGCCGAAAGCCTGATCGACCAGGTCAGCAGCAGAAGCCGGGCAATGCCCGGCTTTTTCATGAGCAGCGTCATTGATCGAAAAGGCTGAATTTCCCGAGCGGGCAGCACTCAACTTGCAATAGCCCACGTTCAGGAGAGCCTTCCATGCCCCTTGTCGATTTCAGCGCCGCTGCTATTCCCGGCCAGCCGGAACCCGATATTCCCGATCAGCCTGGTAAGCCCGTGCCCCCGCAGGAGCCGGGTGAGCCGACGGTGCCGGATCAGCCGCCATCGGTGCCGGTCGCCCAGTGCCGGCCTCGCGAGATGGTCGAGCGTTGTGTCGCACCGGCGGAGCGTGTCGCGGGCGAGTGGCATTAGCGCAGGTTTGCAAACGAAGAAGCCGGGCAATGCCCGGCTTCTTTTTCGGTCGGCGAGGATCAAGGCACCAGCGGTAGTTCGCGTTTGTGACGGCTGTTGTCGTACGTGCGCACGATGGTGGCATAGGCCTCGTCGCTGACCTTCTCGCCATGCAGGAAGGCGTCGATCTCGGCGTAGGTCACGCCGTGCGCTTCTTCGTCCGGTTTGCCTGGGCGCAGTTCTTCCAGGTCGGCGGTCGGGGTCTTCATCACCAGGTGCTGCGGTGCGCCCAAATGCGCGGCAATGGCGCGCACCTGTTTCTTCACCAGGCCGGACAGCGGAGCGAGGTCGCAGGCGCCGTCACCGAACTTGGTGAAGAAGCCCATCACCGCTTCGGCAGCGTGGTCGGTGCCGATCACCAGGCCATTGTTGGCGTTGGCGATTGCGAACTGGGCGACCATGCGAATGCGTGCCTTGATGTTGCCGACGACGAAGTCGCGACGGGCATCAGTGAGTTTTTGCAGGTGGGTGACCTGCTCGCCCAGACCCAGCACGCTGGCCGCGATATTGACGGTATCTTCCTCGTCGGCGCGGATGAATTTCAGCGAATCCTGGGCGTCGTGTTCGTCATGCTGGGCGTTGTGCGGCAGGCGCACGGCGATGAAACGGTAGGCGTTATCGCCGGTTTCCGTGCGCAGTTCTTCGACCGACAGCTGGGCCAGGCGCCCGGCGGTCAGCGAGTCGACGCCGCCGCTGATGCCGAGCACCAGTACCTTGAGGCCGGACTGCTTGAGGGTGTGCTTGATGAAGGTTTTGCGCCGCTCGATCTCCGCGATCAGCGCGGCGTCGTCGGCAAACGGCGGCACGACGTCGAGGGCGGCGGCAATTTCGGCTTGGCGGTTGCTCATGTCTGTGTCCTCACTGGGCGTCAGGGACGCGAAAGACGTGTTTCAGGTAGTGGACGAAGTTCTCGTCGCGGCATTGGGTCTTGCCGGGCGTATCGGAAATCTTGGCCACCGGCTGACCGTTGCAGGCGATCATCTTGATCACGATGTTCATCGGCTCGACGCCGGGGATGTCACAGGTCAGGTTGGTGCCGACGCCGAAGCTTACGTGGATTCGCCCGGAAAGTGCACGGTAGAGCCGTAGCGACTTCTTCAGATCGAGCCCGTCGGAGAACACCAGAGTCTTGGTCATCGGGTCGATGCCGAGGCTCTCGTAGTGGGCAATGGCTTTTTCCGCCCACACCAATGGGTCGCCGGAGTCGTGGCGCAGACCATCGAAGAGCTTGGCGAAGTACAGGTCGAAGTCGGCCAGGAAGGCGTCCATGGTGATGCAGTCGGTCAGCGCGATACCCAACTGGCCACGGTACTCGCGTACCCAGCAGTCCAGTGCGGCGATCTGGCTGTCGATCAGGCGCGGGCCGAGTTGCTGGTGCGCCATCAGCCATTCGTGGGCCATGGTACCGATGGGTTTGACATCGAACTCGCGCGCCAGGTGCAGGTTGCTGGTGCCAACGAAACGGCCGGGAAAATCGCGTTTGAGGATGCGTACGGCCTGTTCCTGCACGCGATAGGAAAAACGCCGACGGGTGCCGAAGTCGGCCAGTTGGAAACCGGCCAGCTCGTCGTCGCTGGCCTCGCTGCGCAGCCAGTCGATCTTCTCGTAGAGGCGCTCGGCCGCCTGCTCCAGCAGCACTTCGCGGTAGCGGTAGCGATTGCGCACCTCGCTGATGATCGCCAGCAGCGGCACTTCGAAGAGGATCACATGCAGCCAGGGGCCACGCAGGCGAATGCTCAACTGGCCGTCTTCGATGCTGGTGTGCACGTAACGCAGGTTGAAGCGAAACAGGCTGAGGAAGCGGATGAAGTCCGGCTTGATGAACGGAATGCGTTCGAGGAAAGCGAGCTGATCGACGGTCAGGCTCAGTTCGCTGAGGCGCTCGAACTGGTAGCGGATCTCGGCCAGGTAGGGCGTCAAATCCTCGCTGTTGCGGCAGCGGAACTCCCATTCCACTTCGGCGTTGGGGTAGTTGTGCAGCACCGCCTGCATCATGGTCAGTTTGTACAGGTCGGTATCGAGCAGGTTCTGCACGATGCGGTCGGCGAAGATGCTGTCGCTCATCCTTGTGTCTCCAGGGGCAGGGTCGCCTCCAGCTCTTCCTGGCTGGCGGCGAGAATGATGCCGGCGTCCACCATCGCTCGGCTGGCGATCGAGGCCGTATCTTCGGCGATGGCGCGGCAGGCGGGCAGATAGACGATTACCTCGAAACCTGCACGACGCAGTTGCAGGGCCGTGGTCTTGACGCAGTAATCCAATGCCAGGCCGCCGACCACTACATGGTCGACGCCATTGTGCCGGAGAAATTCGATCACGCCCGTGCTGCGCTTCTCGGCCAGGTCGTGGTAGCAGGCGCCGTAGGGGTGCAGATCCGGTTCCACTCCTTTCCAGACGAAGTAGTCATAGTCCAGCGGTGCGGGGAGGCCGTCGAGCAACTCGAAGCCTTGGGTGCCCGGTACGCAGTGGCTGACCCAGGTCAGATCGGCGTTGGCCAGGGGCAGGGCGCGGAGCATCTCGGCGTGGCTGTCGACCACCCAGGCGGCCTGCGGGCTGTGGGCATCCTTGCTGCCGATGCGCAGTTGCGCGCAAGCGGCCATCTGATTCAGTGCCGGGACGATGGTGTCGCCACCGGGCACGGGCAGCTCGCTCGGGCATAGCGGGGTGAAGCCTTTCTGGGCGTCTACATCGAAGCTGGCGATCTTCATGGTGCGCCTCCTTCCTGCGCATGGGGTGACTACATATTTCATCTGATGAAATATGTAGTCAAGCGTTTTTTATCATCCAGAGGTGAAAAGCGCGGGCTTATTGGTCAAGATGAAATAAGTGCAAGGAGACGTGAGGGGCGCGATGAGTGCAGTGGAGGTTTTGGCGGGCGTCGACATCGTGGCGTTGCGCCTGGGGGAGGCAGGTTTGCAGGTGCTGTTGCTGCGCCGCCAGCGTGAGCCCTATGCCGGGCAATGGGCGTTGCCGGGTGTGCTGGTCAACGGCCGTTGCGCCGATGCCAGCCTGGACGCCGCCGCCGTGCGGGCGCTGGCGGAAAAGGCGCGTTTGCAACCGCAGCATCTGGAGCAGGTGGCCACGGTGGGCAATGGTGTACGTGATCCGCGTGGCTGGTCGCTGAGTACCTGCTACCTAGCGCTGCTCGCGCCGGACGTCGAGCCTCAGGATGAAGGTCTACGTTTCGTCGACTTGCAGGCGGTGATAGGGGGGCAGCAGGCGCTGCCGTTCGATCATGCCCACCTGGTGCGCCTGGCTGCCGAGCGTCTGCAGGGCAAATCGGTTTACAGCTCGCTGCCGCTGTTCCTGCTGGCGCCACGCTTCAGCGTCACCGAGGCGCTCGCGGCCTTCCAGGCCAGCCTGGGTGAGCCGGTGCAGCACACCACGCTGCGTGGACGCCTGGAGCGCATGAAGGCGCAAGGCTGGATCATCGATACCGGCGAGAAGAACTACCCGAAGATGGGGCGCCCGCAGATGCTGCTCGAGCATCGCCCGCAGGCCGGGGCAGCCTTCATTTTCGACCGCAGCCTGCTGGCCTGAGGTCGAGTGTAGAAAACGCAGGCAAAAAAATAGGCGCCAGAGGCGCCAGGGGAGCATTGCAATCGATGCATAGGTTCTGAGCCTGCGATCTCTGCGAAGTTCAATTCCGGCTGATTTTTCTGCAGGCAAAAGAAAAGGCGCCAAGGGCGCCTTAAAGATGATCTATGGAGTAAGTCGATTATTCAGAGCGTGGCGCTGAGCAAAAGGTTCAGCGCCTGCCGACGAACGGTCGTTACTTGCCCGGCATCAGCAGCAGACGTTGGCTGCCGTAGACCTTGTCCAGATTCTGCGCCTTGAACGGGAAGCTCATGTAGCCGCCCTTGAGCCAGGACTCGATGCCATCGGCATAGTGCGGGCTGGCCGGGTTGCCGGACTGCCCCGAACTGTTGACGCCGATCAGCGGCTCGTCGGCAGAGAAGTCGACGACAATGCGCATCGCTGGAATCAGGAACGTGTTGAAGTCCTGTCCCCAGGGGTAAGCCGAGACGTTCAGCGTGCTGTGGTCGCCACCGGCCGGGTAGGGGCCGCGATCCAGGTAGCCTTTGAGCGCATTGATGCTGCTGCGCTGGCTGGCGCTCATGTAGGGCGCCATGCGGGTGGTGTCGGTGACCCACTCGTAGGTGTGCAGCTTGCCCCACTGCCAATTGCGCCGTTCGCTGCCCAGGCGGCTTTCCAGCAGGTCGATGCTGGCGGCCAGGCTGTGCGCCAGGATGGCCGGCTTGTCTTCCTTCTGCGGGGTGCGGATGTCGTCCCAGAACGGGCTGTCAGGACGGCCGAGCAGGTGATCGGCCTGCGCCGAGTAGGAGGTATTGGCGGTCTCCAGCAGGGCCTTCCAGGCCGGGCTGCCTTCGGGGCCGAGTTCGTCGAGGAAGATCTGCCGCGCGCTTTCCTGCAGGAAGGCGCCGTAGACGGCCGCATCTGCAGAGGTGGCGGCCAGCTTGCCATCGAAGGCCAGCAGGCGCTTCAGCGCCTCCTCGGCGCGTTCGCGCTGGCCAGCCGGCAGGGCGGCGATGGCTTGGCGCAGCGAATCATGCATGGCCGGATCATTGAACATGGCCTGCAGTTTGGCGACGAAGGGTGAGGTCTGGTCGTACTGCATGGCGATCATGCTGCGCGCATCATGGCGACCGTTGCCGGCCAGTTCGGCGATACGCTCGGCGCGCTCCGGGTAATACCAGGAGCTGGACAACTGCATGCCGTAGCCCGGCGGCACACTGCGTTCGTTGGCTGTTCCCAGCCAGCCCTGTGGCGGATCCTGGTCATAGGGATGCAGCATCGGGTCGGCGTAGCCATCCCAGGCATAGCGGTCGTCCCAGCCGGGCGACGGCATCAGGCCGCGACCTTCCCTGCGGTTCGGGTAGCGCCCGGTAACCTGCCAGCCGATGTGCTGGGCATCGGCAAAGACGATGTTAAGCGGCATGGCGCGGATTTCCCGCGCGGCTTCGAAGGCTTCGTCCACCGATTGGGCGCGGGACAGGTCGAAGAAGGCATCGAGGCTCTTGTCGCGCTCGAACAGGGCCGTCTTCAGTGCCAGGCCATACCCACTCTGTACGGGGAGCGGTTGCAGCATGTTCTTGCGCTCGCCCAGCACGGTGTTGAGCAGCGGGCCATTGCGGGTCTCGTACAGGGTTTCGCGGATCGGCCGTTGGCCCTTGATGAAGAAGGTTTCCTGGCGCTCGCTGACCGGCAGCCACTTGCCGTCGGCCTGGTACATCAGGCGACTGCCTTCACGCTTGATGCGTTCGAGGAAGATGTCCTGGTTGTCGCCCATGACCATGGTCATGCCCCAGGCCAGCTTGCCGTTGTAGCCGGCGACCACGGCCGGTACGCCGGCCAGGGAGATGCCGGCAGCCTGGTACTTGGGCGAGCGGATCTGCACGAAATTCCACAGCGACGGCATGCTCAGCGGCAGGTGCGTGTCGTTGGCCAGCAGGCTCTTGCCGCCACGGCTGCGCTCGGGGGCGATGGCCCAGTTGTTCGAGGCGGCGACGCCGAGCATGTGCTGGTCGGCGATCTGCGCAGCGGTGCGCGCCATCGCCTGCAGGCCGGGTAACTGGCCCTTGAGATCGAGGCCGGCGAGCTTCTCCGCTTCGGCGAAGGGCAGCGGCTCGTCCGGGTAGATCGGCAGCAGCCAGGGCAATTTGTCCACGCCCACTTGCTGGGCCATGGTCAGCGCCGCGATTTCTTCCTGCAGGTTCACCGACAGGCCGAAATTCAGCAGGCAGAACAGCAGCACCGAATCCTCTGGCTTCCAGTATTCGGGGCGATAGCCGGATTCGGCCAGATCCATGGGCAGGCGATCGCGGTAGCGGAACAGGTAGGCGTTGACGCCACGTGCGTACACCTCAAAGAAGCGCTTCAGGCGCGGCGAGGCGTCGGCGTAAAGGATCTCCGCGCTCTTCTTCAGGTTCACCGCGCGCATGAATCGATCCATCTCCAGCGCGCCTGGTCCGGTCATCTCAGCCAGGCGTCCCTGGGCCAGCAGGCGCATGCCGACCATCTGGCTGAGACGGTCGCCGGCATGCACGTAGCCGAGGGTGAACAGGGCGTCGTGGAAGGTGCTCGACTCGATCAGCGGCATACCCAGGGCGTTGCGCCGTACCGATGCGCTCTCGGCCACGCCCTTGACCCGCTCCACGCCACGGGTGGGCGGCACGCTGTCGGCGTAGCGGCTATTGAGCAGGGACTGGCAGCCGGCGAGGCTGATCAGGGAGGCGGCAAGCGTCAGGCGGGCCAGCGTGCGCATGGCGGATTTCCTTGGTGTGCGTGGGCAAGGCCGATCCTGTGTCGATCGGCCACAAAGGCGCCAAGGTAAAGAGGCCGTCGCAGCCTGGCAAGAGGGACTCAGGCGTTCGTGCGTGCGCGCCTGAGCCCATCGTCGAGCAGCCAGCGCGCCGCCGTGCGGGCGGCGGCCTTGTGCTGCAGTTCCAGTTCGTTGAAGCGCTTCTCGAAGCGCCGCCGCTCGGTCTTGTCCAGCGCCTTCCAGGCGGCGTGGGTCGGAACGTCGGCAGTGGCGTCGAAGATCAGGTGGAACACCTGGCAGCGGCTGTCATTGCTCAGGGCACTGTCATAGTTGTCGAGCAGCACCTTGATGCGAATGGCGCCCTCGATCAGCGGCAACTGCTCGTCGAGCAGACTGCTGGCGAGGATGTTCAGGTCGCCGCCGAGCCGATCCTGGCGTTCCTCGCGGGCTTCATCCTGGGCGCGTTGCTGGGCCCAGACGCGGCGCCAGAGGTGCCAGGCGTAGACAGCCAAAGCCGCGATCAGCAGCAGGCCGGCGAGCAGCAGGGACAAGGTCAGAGTGGTCATGCGCGGTTCAGGCGCCGTGGCACTTCTTGAATTTTTTCTGGCTGCCGCACGGGCAGGGATCGTTGCGGCCGACATCCTTCAGCGCGTTGCGTACCGGCTCCTGATGGCCGTGGTTGCAATGCGGGCCGTGCACATGGCCGTGATCGTGATGATCGTGGTCGTGGTTGCAGTCAGGGCCGTGGACGTGGGGTTGGTTGCTCATGGGGGTTACTCCGGGATGAAATCGCCGGGAATTATCTCGCCATTGCGCGACATGTGCACGCTGCGGCTGAACAGCATGCCGGTTTTCACCTCGCCCTTGAGGCTATAGCGGATCGGCTTGTTGGGTTTTTCCAGCATCTTCACCACCTGGCGTACATGACGCCAGAGGTTGGTGCGTACCGGAATCTCGAAGGTGTGGTGGCCGTGAGCAGGCACGGTAAACCACTCGCTGGAGGAACCTTCGGCCAGGGGGATGTCGTTGAGGGTGACGTCGTAGTCCAATCCACGCACCGGCAGGCTGACGCCGTTGGGGTTGTCGATGCGAAAGCGCAGGCGAAACTCCTGCTCGAGCAGCTTGGCCTTGATCACGTCTACCTTGATGAGTCGGACATCCGGGTCCTTGAAACCACCCGTCATCCAGGTGGAGCATCCTGCCAGGCCTGAAGTCAGGCCCAAAAACATCAATAGGCTGATAATTCTTATCGTTTGCGCCTGAGAAAACATTTCATACCCCCATTGCGCCCCAGTGTAACAAGCAACCGCTTGGCTGCAACCTGGGGGGCGTCAATTATTTTCCGGGTGCCCCGATTCGCCTGTTGGGTAGCCTAAGCCGCTGTTTGTAGTGCGTTCGACCGGTTTTGCCTGACGCTGTGGTCGGCGCTGAGACGGCGTCGTTGTGAGCCGGAAAAAACCTGCGCCATACTGAGTGCCGAATAGGACAGGAGTGTGACCATGAGCCGCTATGAGATCGCCTTTTCCGGACAACTGGTGCCGGGTGCCCAGCTGGAGCCGGTGAAGGCCAACCTGGCCAAGTTGTTCCAGGCCGATGCCCAACGCATCGCTCAGCTGTTCTCCGGGCGCCGCATCGTGATCAAGAACAATCTTGATGCCGCCGGTGCCGAGAAGTACCGGGTAACACTGGAGCGAGCCGGAGCGCTGGTCGAGGTGGTCGACATGGACATGCCGATCGAGGAAGTGGAGCTGGCGCCGCCGCCGATGGAGCCGCCGAGCGTTCCTGTCGCCCAGGCCGGGCGTCCGGGGCGCTTGCAGGTTGCGCCGCGTGACGAGTACATGGCGGCTTTCAGCAATGTCGACGCGCCGGACTTCGGCATCGCGCCGGTCGGCAGCGATCTGCAGGATGCCAGGCCGGAGGCCGAGGCGCCGCAGGTCGACCTGTCGCAGTTCAGCCTGGCGCCTGTGGGTAGCGACATGGGTCAGGCACGGGCTGAGGCAACTGCACCAGCGCCGGATACCTCGCACCTGAAGTTGCAGGATTGAGGTAACTGCACGGCTGCAACTCCTCCAAAAAACGCCGCGCTGCCATGGCCGTGCGGCGTTTTTGCATCTAGCCCGCCTGGTTCGTGCACTTGGCTTCGGCTTCCTCGGGCTTGAGCTTGCGCACGCTGATGTAGAACAGCTCACAGGTCTGCAACTTGTCGGTCACCTGCCATTTCTGCGTGCAGCCATCGAGGGTTTGCTGCGCATTGGCTGAAGGCTGCTGACCCATGCCGGCTTGCCAGCAGGCCGCACTGAGATCCTGACCCATGACCTGGATGCCATTGGCGTCGGCCTTGGTCTGGCTGCCGCCATTATTGGCAGGGTCGGCTGCATACCAGATGTAGCTGGGGTGGTTGGCGCCCAGCACCGCGACCGTCTGACCGGGCGCGGCGGTGATCTGGCCCAGGCCCAGCACTGGCAGGGTCACCCCATATTGCTGCTGGATCCAGCTGCGCACCGGGCTGCCGAAGGCAACCATGGGCAGACTGGTGCCCCCCTTGCCCGCACTGAGTTCGCTGACCATCCGTTGCTGGTAGCTGTTGAAATAGTCGTAAACGCCCTCCAGCGAGCTACCGGCGCTGGCTGGTGCGGCAATGGGAGCGATGTCGATGATGGTCTGGTAGGCCGGTGTCTGCGTCGCCGCAATGCCGTTGTAGGTGAGCAGCGCCGCCCAGCGGTCTGTGGTGCTGGAATGCAGGTAATCCTGTGCCTGGGTCAGGGAGTAGTCAGGCGGGAAGTGCAGCAGCTCGACGCTCTTGCGATTCTCCAGGGCCATGCCCAGGGGCAGGAAGAAATACCAGTTGTACTGCCATTTGCCGTCGCGGTTCAGGCGGCTGGCACCGTCGTAGGCCAGGTCGCCGGCGTCGAGCAGTTCTTCGAGCGGTTTGCCGTAGTCGGCCGGCACGCCCTTGAAATGGGCGTGAATGCGCTCGCCTTCGCGTTTCACCTCGACGCTGGCCTGGGCATAGCCATCGCGTTGCAGGCTCTGGTCGAGGTAGTGCTCGACCGTCTGTTCCAGCGTCCAGTCGCGGTAGCAGATGACGTTGCAGTTGTTGGGGTAGGCGAACAGGCGTGTGACGCGCTGGCTATCGCCCAGGTCGATGAAGTCGCTCGAGTGTTCATGGGGCGTGCTGACGCAACCGGCCAGCAAGCTGGCCAGAAAGAGGGCGATACCACGTTGCTTGTGCATGTGCTTCTCCTTGTTGAGCGCGGGCGATTGGCTGGCCCGAAGTGATCAACTCAAGCAGAAGCCGGTGCGCTTGTCAGGGCATATTCAGCCCAGGTAAGCGCTGCAGCATTTCTTGAACTTCTGGCCGCTGCCGCAGGGGCAGGGATCGTTGCGGCCTGCCTTGAGCGGCGCGGTGGGGTCGATGAAGTACCAGTGGCCCTCGTGCTGCACGAAAGCCGAGCATTCGCGATGGCTGTGCTCGCCGTTCTCGTCATGCCAGCGTGCAGTGAAGGTAACCTGGGCATGTTCGGGCTTGCCACCGAAGACTTCGCGGCTTTCCACCTCGAGGCCAAGCCAGGTGCTCTGGGCGCTCCAGGCGGCGATGGCGGTGCGATCCAGAAGCGCTTGCTGAGCTGGCAAGGTAGTTGCCACCAGGTAGTCCACCAGGCCCAGTACATAGGCGCTGTAGCGCGAGCGCATGAGTTGCTCGGCGCAGGGCGCCGGGGTGCCGGCATGGTAGCGGCCACAGCACTGTGCGAGCGGGTTGCCACTGCCGCACGGGCAGTTGGAAATAGCGGTCGTCATCGGCTCACCACCAGTATTTGCCGAAAAGTTCGGGGTTGGCCCAGAACTTTGCGTTCAACCAGTCGGGAACTTGCTTGTAATCGAGTAGATCATAGGTGAACAGATGTAGCACTTGGCCTTCACGCTGGAAGCATTCGCTGGCCTGCATGGCCAGGGCGTAGAAGTCGGTTTCCTGCCAGTCGCAGGCGTGCATGTCCACCAGGGTGGCGACGCGGCTGGCATTGAGGTTGCGAATGCCGCCGAGCAGCTCGAGGCCTTGCTTCTTGGACAGGTGCTCCAGGCAGTCGACCAGCAGGGCCAGGTCGTAGCGCTGGCTGCGCAGTTCGGTGGAAAGCGGGGCCGCCGGGGCGATGTCGATGCGGCATTGTGGATGAGCCTCCTGGAAGGCGCTGACGGCCGGCAGGGCGCTGGCGCCTACCAGCAGCAGGTGCTGCGGGGCATAGCGATCGAGCAGGGCGGCCAGGGCCTGCTGAGGTGTACGGGAAGAAGGATGGCGGGTCATCTGGCGTCCTCTAGCTGGGAAGCAAAGGCTAACCCAGTGCGTCATTCACTGCCATTGCGGCAGGGAACGCGCCAATGCGGCGCATGCATCACCGTGGAAAGGGCATAACTGGCGTATCACTCCATAGCCGTCTTTACTGGTTGAGGATCGGTTATGGGCCGATGAACATTGGAGACCTAAAATTATGAGTATCACAAGGAACGCAGTACCCCTGATTCTGGCCGGCACCCTGTTGACCGGCTGCGCCGGCGTGCAGAAAACCGACTGGCCGACCTGTGCCGCCGTCGGCGGTGTGGGTGGCGCGGCATTGGGGGCGATCGAAAGTTCTAGCTGGGCGGGCGGCGGCGCTCTGGTCGGTGCGGGCATGGGTGCAGCCTATTGCTGGGTGCACGGTGCCGATTCGCAGAAGGTTGCTCAAGTCGAGGAAGTGGTCGTCGAGCAGGAAGAAGTCGTGGTCGCCGAGCCGGCTGAAGCCGTGCGGGTCGAGCTGGACGTCAAGTTCGACTTCGACAAGGCCCAGGTCAAGCAGGAGAGCTACGGCGACATCAAGGCGCTCGCGGACTTCATGAAACAGTATCCATCCACCAGCACCGTGGTCGAAGGTCACACCGACTCCGTGGGCAGCGATACCTACAACCAGGGCCTGTCCGAGCGTCGTGCCAAGGCCGTGCGTGACGTCCTGGTCAATCAGTACGGTGTCGAAGGCAACCGCGTCAATGCCGTGGGTTATGGCGAGTCCCGTCCGGTGGCTGACAACGCCACTGCCGAAGGCCGTGCCATCAACCGTCGTGTAGAGGCTGAGGTCGAAGCGCGTCCCTGACCCTCGCCTGTCAGCGCAAGCCCCGTCTGGCTCCGGCCAGGCGGGGCTTCGTCATTTCTGGCGTGCAGGCGCCTGGATATCGCGTGTTGCTCTGGTGGTTGCCCTCGCGACCGGTTAACGTGCTGCACCCAACTAGAAGAATGCTTACACGAGGGCGGCGATGAAGGTACTGATGATGCTTGGCAAGGTGCTTGCCGGGGCGTTCTGGCTGGT
Source organism: Pseudomonas sp. FG29 (assembly GCF_057809355.1). Taxonomy (NCBI): domain Bacteria; kingdom Pseudomonadati; phylum Pseudomonadota; class Gammaproteobacteria; order Pseudomonadales; family Pseudomonadaceae; genus Pseudomonas; species Pseudomonas sp. FG29. The sequence continues at coordinate 356,292 of NZ_JBMDJU010000001.1, forward strand.
TTTTGCGGCGGCACTAGGGCACTGGCTGGATAGCCCGTTCCAGCAGATGATCTACCTGCTCGCCGCCTGCCTGCTGGTACTGCATGCTCTGCAGCTGTGGCTGTTCGTCAAGGTACCGGCAACCGGCGCCAGCCCCTGGCATGACCGTTTCCAGGTCATGCTGTTCGGTATCTTCCATCTCTATGCGCTAGCGAAGCCCGAAGCCCCAGCGGTTGCGAACGCGGAGGTGGCTCATGCGTAAACTTGCCTATGCACTGTGCTTTTGCGCGGCGACAGCCATGGCCAACTCGCAGGTCAGTGTCGCCAGCAACACCCTGATGCGTCTGCCGACTTCGGCAAGCGTGCTGTATCTCGACCGGCTCGAAGTGGCGGATCAGGCGACCCTGCTGATCCCGCCCTCGGTCACCGAGCTGCATATCGGCCAATTGCTAATGGGCCGTGAAGCCCGTATCGGTGTGGCACCGAGCGATCAGCCCCTGCGCATCGAAGTGCTTGATGCCGATGTCGCGGATGGCGCCTGGATCAGCGCCAAGGGCGCGGCAGGTACCTACAACCATCCGGCTACACCGGGCCGTGAGATCCGCGTGAAGATGCACAAACTGACGGTGGAGTCGCTGACCCTCGACGTGCGCGGCGGCCGTGGCAGGCCCGGCTATGCCGGCCTCGATGGTGCCCACGGTCAGCCCGGTGGCTGCACCTGGGGCAGTGCCAGCGCCGGTTACGACGGCCAGGATGGCAGCGACGGTCATCCGGGTGCTCCGGGCGGCAAGGTCATCCTGGAAGTGCCGAACGAAGTGGCGCAGGAGAAGTTGCAGGTGCTGCTCGACGGTGGTGCCGGTGGTGAAGCCGGCAGCGCTGGCAAGGCCGGGCGTGGCGGTGCAGCCAAGGATTGCTGGCTGTATGGCGTCAAGGGTGCGCCGGACGGCAGCCCAGGCAAGCCGGGGCGTCCGGGTAGCGCCGGCCCCGATGGCGACTTGCAGGTACTGCGCTTTTAAGCGCTTGTGCGCCGGGTGCGAGCCCGGCGCTTGTCCGCCGATTCAGAAGGATGGGCGCATGGCCACCAGCGCGATCAGCGCCAGGCCGATCAGCAGGTTGCTGCCCACCACACGGCGGATGCGCCCCAGCACTTCGCCGCCAGCCGGCCAGTTCTCCGCTTCTACCGCGCGGCGCAGCTCCGGCAGTTGCAGGGCTTGAATACGCAGGAACAGCGCCAGCATCACCAGATACAGCCCCATCATGATGTGCACGTAGCGTGGTGCGCCGTCGAAGCCGCCGTAGCCCGCATGCAGCATGCCCATGCCGGTTACCGGCAGCACCAGCACCGCGACCCAGACCCAGACGAAGAAGCGCTTGAACACGTTCAGCCACAGGCGCAGGCGGGCAGGGGCTTCCAGCACCTCGACGGCGGCGGGGCGCAGGATCATCCAGGCGAAGAACATGCCGCCGACCCAGATCAGGGCTGCCAGCAGGTGCAGGGTGTAGAGCGGTGCGTAGAAGGTCATCGGGCTTCTCCTGTCGATTCTTGTCATGCTCGTTCAGCACAGGGTTCTGCGCCGGATCGATTGGCGCGCTATGATAGCGGCCGCTCCGCGAATACTGAAAATTTATCCAGCCTTTTTCGTTTCAGAATCCATGCTCAGCACTGAACTCAAGTCCCAGATCCAGGGCGCCTATTCCCGCTTCCTCGAGGCCAAGTCGCTCAAGCCTCGCTACGGCCAGCGGTTGATGATCGCCGAGATCGCCAAGGTGCTCGGCACCATCAAGAGCGACGACGAGGGCAAGCGCCTGGGCGACCCCGCCGTGGTAGCTGTAGAGGCCGGCACTGGTACCGGCAAGACCGTCGCCTACAGCCTGGCCACCATCCCTACCGCCAAGGCGGCCGGCAAGCGCCTGGTGATCGCCACCGCTACCGTGGCCCTGCAGGAGCAGATTGTGCACAAGGATCTGCCCGATCTGTTGCGCAACAGCGGCCTGAACTTCAGCTTCGCCCTGGCCAAGGGGCGTGGCCGCTACCTGTGCCTGTCCAAGCTCGACAACCTGCTGCAGGACGGCGCCGCACAGAGCGCCACGGCCCAGTTGTTCGAGGATGAAGGCTTCAAGATCGACGTCGACGAGCAGGGCCAGAAGCTGTTCACCGCGATGATCGAGAAGCTCGCCGGCAACAAGTGGGACGGCGACCGCGACAGTTGGCCCGAAGAGCTGGAAGACAGCCGCTGGGCACAACTGACCACCGACCACAGCCAGTGCACCAACCGCCATTGCCCGAACTTCCAGCAGTGCGCCTTCTACAAGGCGCGCGAGGGCATGGGTAAGGTCGACGTGATCGTCACCAACCATGACATGGTACTGGCCGACCTGGCGCTGGGCGGCGGTGCGGTGCTGCCGGATCCGCGCGAAACCCTCTACGTGTTCGACGAAGGTCACCACCTGCCGGACAAGGCCATCGGCCACTTCGCCCATTTCACCCGCCTGCGCAGTACCTCCGACTGGCTGAGCCAGATCGACAAGAACCTGACCAAGCTGCTGGCGCAGAACCCGCTGCCGGGCGATCTCGGCCGCCTGATCGAACAGGTGCCGGAGCTGGCCCGTGAGCTGAAGACCCAGCAGCAGTTCATGTTCAACGCCTGCGAAGAGATTGCCGACTTCAAAGCCGGCGAGGACATGGAAGGGCGCGAACGCCCGCGTCATCGCTTCGTCGGCGGCGTGGTGCCGGAGCATCTGACTGAGCTGGGGTTGGAGCTGAAGAAGGGCTTCTCCAAGCTCAACGATCTGTTTACCGGCGTCACCGAACTGCTCAAGGAAGCGATGGACGGCGAGGGCGCCGTGGGCATCGCCAGCCACCAGGCCGAGGAGTGGTATCCGCTGTTCGGCAGCCTGATGGCGCGTGCCAAGGGCAACTGGGAGCTGTGGCTGGCCTTCACCGCCGAAGACCCGGAAGAAAGCCCGCCCATGGCGCGCTGGCTGACCCTGGCCGAGAGCGGCGCGCTGTACGACATCGAGGTCAATGCCAGCCCGATCCTCGCCGCTGAAACCCTGCGTCGCAACCTATGGAATGTCGCGTACGGCTGCCTGGTGACCTCCGCCACGCTGACCGCGCTGGGCACCTTCGACCGTTACCGCATGCGTGCCGGGCTGCCCAAGGTGGCGGTCACCGCCATCGTGCCGAGCCCCTTCCACCACGCCGATGCTGGCGTGCTGCGTGTGCCCGACCTCAAGGCCGACCCGCGCGATGCCGCCGCGCACACCGCTGCGATCATCCGCGAGCTGCCGACGCTGGTGGCTGGCAGCCGCGGGACGCTGGTGCTGTTCTCCTCGCGCCGGCAGATGCAGGACGTGTTCGACGGCCTGGAGCGTGACTGGCGCAAGCGCGTGTTCATCCAGGGCAACCTGTCCAAGCAGGAGACCCTGAACAAGCACAAGGCGCGCGTCGATTCCGGCGAAGAGAGCGTACTGTTCGGCCTGGCCAGCTTCGCCGAGGGCGTCGACCTGCCCGGCGCCTACTGCGAGCACGTGGTGATCGCCAAGATTCCTTTCGCCGTACCGGACGATCCGGTCGAAGCGGCGCTGGCCGAATGGATCGAGGCGCGCGGCGGCAACCCCTTCATGGAAATCGCCGTGCCCGACGCCTCGCTGCGCCTGGTGCAGGCGTGCGGGCGTTTGCTGCGTACCGAGGCCGACCGCGGCACCATCACCCTGCTGGATCGGCGCGTGGTCACCCAGCGCTACGGCAAGGCGATTCTCAATGCCTTGCCGCCCTTTCGTCGGGAAATCCACTGAAGCGCCCGTACCACGGGCCTTTGTGGGGTGCTGACGGTTCCCAACTGGCGCATTGGCTGGAACAATGCGCGCAATTTCGTTCAAGGAGTCAAACGTGCAGGTTCAGGGTTATTTCGACTTGCGCTTCGAGGCGGTGAAGGAAGCCTTCGCCAGCCTTTTCGACGATCCTCAGGAGCGCGGTGCCGCGCTGTGCATTCAGGTCGGCGGTGAAACCGTCATCGATATCTGGGCCGGGGTGATGGACAAGGACGGCCAGCAGGCCTGGCACAGCGACACCATCGCCAACCTGTTCTCCTGCACCAAGCCCTTTGCCGCCGTGGTCGCCCTGCAACTGGTGGGCGAGGGCAAGCTCGAACTGGATGCTCCGGTAGCCCGCTACTGGCCCGAGTTCGCGGCCGCCGGCAAGGAGCGCATCACCCTGCGTCACCTGCTCTGCCACCAGGCCGGTTTGCCGGCGCTGCGCGAGCTGCTGCCGGCTGAAGCCCTTTATGACTGGTCGACGATGACCGCCGCACTGGCTGCTGAGGCCCCCTGGTGGCCACTTGGCGACGGCCAGGGTTATGCGCCGATCACCTATGGCTGGCTGATCGGCGAGCTGATTCGTCGCGTCGAAGGGCGTGGCCCCGGCGAGAGCATCGCCGCGCGCATCGCCAAGCCGCTGGGCCTGGATTTTCATGTCGGCCTGGCAGACAGCGAATTCGACCGCGTGGCGCATATCGCCCGCGGCAAGGGCAATCTCGGCGATGCCGCCGCGCAACGTCTGCTCAAGGTGATGATGACTGACGCCAGTGCCATGAGCACGCGCTCGTTCACCAACCCGCCATCGATCATGACCAGCACCAACAAGCCCGAGTGGCGGCGCATGCAGCAGCCAGCGGCGAACGGCCACGGCAACGCGCGCAGCCTGGCTGGCTTCTATGCCGGTCTGCTCGACGGCAGCCTGCTGGAAAGCGAACTGCTCAACGAGATGACCCGTGAACATGGTGTCGGCGAAGACAAGACCCTGCTCACCCGCACCCGTTTCGGCCTCGGCTGCATGCTCGACCAGGCCGAGGTGGCCAACGCCACCTACGGCCTCGGCGGCAACGCCTTCGGCCATCCAGGCGCAGGCGGCTCAAGCGGCTTTGCCGACCCCGAGCGCGATGTCGCGTTCGGCTTCGTTATCAACAACCTGGGCCCCTACGTTCTGATGGATCCGCGCGCGCAGAAGCTGGCGCGGGTATTGGCCCAATGCCTGTAACTGCCGGTCTACACTGCTCGGCAGTCGCGTTATGAATAATTCGAATTGATTGAGACCCTGGGGGGCTTCATGCGCAACAAGATCATCGCCTTCACCTGCTGCCTGCTGATCGCTGGCTGCTCCAGTGCGGACAAGAAAAAGGAAGAGGCCGCCAAGCCGGCCGTGATGCCGCCGCCGCAGGTCACTCGCGCCTGGCTCGACGAATACGAGCCGAAGCTGCGTGAAGCGGTCAAGGGCACCAACTTCGAACTCGAGCGCCGCGAGAACCTGCTGGTCGTCACCGCGCCGGTGCAGGGCTCGTTCAACCCGGATCGTCCGCAGATGCTGCTGCCAGCCAGCCTGGGGCCGATCACCCGTGTCGCCAAGCTGCTCGAAGCCGACAATGACGTTGCCGTGGTGGTACTCGGCCATGCCGACAGCAGTGGTAACGCCGCCGATAACCGCGAGCTGAGCCAGCAGCGTGCGCGTGCCGTCACCTCGATCTTCCGCCTCAGCGGCCTCAAGCAGAACCGTCTGCAGGTCATGGGCCTGGGCTCCGATGCACCGCGTGCGGCCAACGACACGGCTGCTGGCCGTGCCCTCAACCGCCGCGTGGAAATCCTCCTGACCTCGCGCGACACCATGCAGGGCCTCATCGCCAAATACAGCCAGCCGGCCAAGGCCGAGTTGAAAGAGGCGCCCAAGGTAGCTGCCGTAGATCAAGGAAAACAGGGTAAGTAGGAGTAAGCTTGGGGGCATTTCCAAAGGATTGAGGACGCGTCATGACCCAAACCCTGGCCGATATGCGCCGTGACTACACCCGCGACGGCCTGAGCGAGACTCAGGCCCCGCTGGAACCCCTCTCCCTGTTTCGCCAGTGGTTCGAGGATGCGGTAAAGACCGAGCAACCTCCGGTCGAACCGAACGCCATGACCCTGGCCACCGTCGACGACGACGGCCGGCCGCACTGCCGCGTGCTGCTGCTCAAGGGCCTCGACGAGCGCGGCTTCACCTTCTTCAGCAACTACGACAGCGCCAAGGGGCGTCAGCTCGCGGCGCGGCCGTTCGCTGCCATGACCTTCTTCTGGCCCAGCCTGGAGCGTCAGGTGCGTATCGAGGGGCGTGTCGAGCAGGTCACCCCGGCCGAATCCGACGGTTACTTCCAGGTACGCCCGCTGGGCAGCCGCATTGGCGCCTGGGCCTCGCCGCAGAGCCGCGTCATCCGCGACCGTGCCGAGCTGGAGAGCCTGCTGGCGGAAACCGAAAAACGCTTCCTCAACCAGACCCCGCACTGTCCGCCACACTGGGGCGGTTACCGCCTGCTGCCCGAGCGCATCGAGTTCTGGCAAGGCCGCCCGAGCCGCCTGCACGACCGCCTCAACTACCGTCTCAAGGGCGAGGCCTGGATTCGCGAGCGGCTGGCACCTTGAGTTCCAGCGCGTAGGACGGCGAAGCAGTGCGCCTTTTGTTCTGGCTGGTGGACTGTTCGCTTGCGCTTCTGAGTCCACCCTGCGCGCTGAATCGCAGTCCGCGTCGCCGTGGAACAAATTTGGGTCCAAAGCGGCCCCTACAGATGCCCCCTTACCCCCAAACCTGTGACCGCCGAGCGCACTAGTCGCTAAGAAGGCTGAATGAATCGAGCACATAGGCTACCCTTGCGCCACGAACCAACCAGGATGCTGTGAACCGAACGATGGGTTTTGAACAATTAGCCGAGCTACGTGACCGCCTGCGCGCCGAGAAACAGCAGGACAAGCAGGCGCCGCAGGTAAAGAACGAAAGCCCCAAGCCGCAGAAGCGTAAGGCGCCGCAGAAGACCAAGCCGCGTGAGCAGGAGCCGGCTATCGAGGCGATCTGGCGGTTGCAGAAGCATTTCCCTCTGGCCTTCCCGGTCAACCCAGCGCCCAAGGTGCCGCTCAAAGAGGGGATTCTTAAGGATGCCGAGCAGCATCTGGAGTTGCTGGGCATCAGCCTCGAGCAGCTCAAACTGGGCATCGCCGCCTGGTGTCGCGGTGGGCGTTACTGGTCTGCCATGACCGAGAATGCGCCACGCCTCGATCTGCAAGGCCAGCCTGCGGGCGTGGTGACTGCGCCGCAGGCGTTGCATGCCAAGCAGCAGGCCAGACGTCAGCGCATGGAGGCGCGGCGCAATCAGGCCAAGGCGAAAGTGCCAGCAGACGACAAGGCAGTCGAGGCCGCAACGCCGGCAAGCGCTGAGTGAGGCCGCCCGGCGCCTCCATCGTGAAGCGCTTCTGATCAGCCTACAATGGCGGCCTCACCCGCGAGGCCGCACTCCATGCTCGAACTCGATTCCACCCTGGCGCAACACATCGTCGATCGCGCCATGGCCATCCTGCCGCATAACATCAACGTGATGGATGCACAGGGCATGATCATCGGCAGTGGTGATCCCAGTCGCCTGCACACTCGCCACGAGGGGGCGCAACTGGTGCTGGCCAACCGCCGTGTGGTGGAGATCGATGCCCAGGCCGCAGCCTGTCTGCGTGGGGTGAAGCCCGGAGTGAACCTGCCTCTGCTGCATGCCGATCAACTGATTGGTGTGCTCGGCATCACCGGCGATCCGGAAACGGTGCGGCCTTATGCCGAGCTGGTGCGCATGGCTGCCGAGATGCTCGTCGAGCATCGCGTGCTACAGGCCGAGCGACACTGGCAGCGGCATCAGCAGGAGGCCTGGTTGCGCCATCTGCTCGATCCGCAGCAGGGCCTGGCGGGCTTGGCGTCCGAAGCCGAACGCCTGGGGCTGAACCTGAGCTGGCCGAGGCAGATGTGTCTGTTGCAACTGAGCCAGGAGGGCGATCCCTTGCCGCGTCAGGCGCGCCTGCTGGCTGCACTGACCAAGAGCGAGCATCTGGTGGCGCCACTGGGGCGTTTCGAACTGCTCTGGTGTCGACCTTACAGCGCCACGCGTGACGATCAGGCCTGGCTGGCGCAGGCGGACGAGCGCGAGTGGGGCGTGCAGTGCTTGTCGCTCAGCGACCCTCTGGCCAATCTGACCGAGTTGCGCCAGGCCAGCCTGGTGCTGCGCGACCTGCTGGCCTACGGTCAGGCGCGCTTTCCCGAGCGCCGCTTGCTGCGCCTGGATGAGCTGCGCCTGCCTACGCTGCTCTATGCCCAGCGTCACAACTGGTTGCTGCAAGGCTGGCTGGCGCCGCTGCGCCGGGTGCTGGCGCAGGACACCCAGGGCAGCCTGCGCGAAACCCTGGAAGCCTGGTGCGCCCACGACGGTCAGGCACAGGCCTGTGCCCAGGCATTGGGCATTCACCGCAACACCCTGCGTTACCGCCTGGAGCGCATCGGCGAACTGAGCGGGCTGGATCTCAATCGTCTGGAGCAGCGCCTGCAGCTGTCTCTGGGGCTCGGCCTGCTGGAGCCGAAGGCTCAGGGGTGAAGCTCTGCAGATAGCTGCATGACGCGCTGTCGTAGGAGCGGATTTATCCGCGATGGGATTGGCACGGCATCGGAGAAGATCGCGGCTGAAGCCGCTCCTACAAGATGATGGCGTTGTGCGTATGCACAGGGGGATGCGCGATCATGTTGGGGCGGTTGGTGCCTGTGCACAGAGCGATAGTGGGGCGCGCTGAGCCACAATGGCCCGCCTGTTCGGCATTCCCAAGCGGATGTGACATCCGCTCATAACAACAACGAGGAGACTGGTCATGGGCCTGGTCCTGATTCTGGTGGCGCTGATCGCGTTCATCGTGCTTTCCACTACCCGCCTTAAACTTCATCCCTTCCTGGCCCTGCTGGGCGCCGCGCTGATTGCCGGCTTCGCCTATCAGCTGCCCAGCGCTGAAATCATCAAGACCATTACCGCAGGCTTCGGGGGCATCCTCGGCTACATCGGTATCGTCATCGTGCTCGGCACCATCATCGGCGTGATTCTCGAGCGCAGTGGCGCCGCCATCACCATGGCCGAGACGGTGATCCGCCTGCTGGGCCAGCGCTTCCCCACGCTGACCATGTCGATCATCGGTTACCTGGTGTCGATCCCGGTGTTCTGCGACTCCGGCTACGTCATCCTCAACTCGCTGAAGAATGCCCTGGCCGCGCGCATGAAAGTCTCCGTGGTGGCCATGAGCGTGGCCCTGGCCACCGGCCTGTACGCCACCCACACCTTCGTGCCGCCGACCCCCGGTCCGATTGCCGCTGCCGGCAACCTGGGCCTCGATGCCTCGCTGGGCCTGGTGATCCTGGTGGGTCTGGTGGTCGCTGCGGCAACCGCATTCGCCGGCATGCTCTGGGCCAACCGTTATCTCAAGCAGGATGACAGCCAACTGCTGGAGGAAGCCCCCAGCGAACTGCTGGCCGAGAACGTCGACTTCGAAGCACTGCGTGCCCGTTACGGCAAACTGCCGAGTGCCTGGCAGGCCTTCGCGCCGATCTTCGTGCCCATCGCTCTGATTTGCCTGGGTTCGATCGCCGCCTTCCCGAGCAAGCCGTTCGGTACCGAGGGGCTGTTCCAGGTGCTGAGCTTCCTTGGCCAGCCGGTTGCCGCGCTGCTGGTCGGCCTGGCCCTGGCCTGCAGCCTGCTCAAGGGCGAGGACAAACGTAAGCAGTTCCATGATTTCGTCGCCGACGGCCTCAAGGATGCCGCCCCGATCCTGCTGATCACCGGTGCCGGTGGTGCCTTCGGTGCGGTGCTCAAGGCCACCGCGCTGACCGGCTACCTGGGCGACACCCTGTCGGCGCTGGGCATCGGTCTGTTCATGCCGTTCCTGGTGGCAGCTGCGCTGAAGAGTGCGCAGGGCTCCTCCACCGTGGCACTGGTCACCACCTCGGCCATGGTCGCGCCGCTGCTGGGCAACCTGGGCCTGGACAGCGAGATGGGCCGCGTGCTGACCGTGATGGCCATTGGCGCCGGCGCGATGACCGTGTCCCACGCCAACGACAGCTTCTTCTGGGTGGTGACCCAGTTCAGCCGCATGAAGGTCTCGACCGCCTACCGCGCTCAGACCCTGGCGACCCTGATTCAGGGCATCGCCGGCATGCTCACCGTCTGGCTGCTCAGCCTGGTGCTGCTGTAATCCGCTCCACAGGTGGGCGACCATACGGTCGCTCGCCCCTGCCGAGGTACCCAAGATGAAAATCGTCATTGCCCCCGACTCCTTCAAGGAGAGCCTCAGCGCGCCCGACGTGGCGGCTGCCATCGCCCGTGGCTGGCAACAGGTGTTCCCCGAGGCCGAGTGCCTGCTGCGGCCCATGGCTGATGGCGGTGAGGGCACGGTCGACGCATTGCTCGCCGCCGTGGGCGGTGAGCGTCGCGAATGCCAGGTGCGTGGGCCCATGGGCCAGCCGGTGCAGGGACACTGGGGTTTGCTCAATAACGGTACGGCGGTCATCGAAATGGCCGCTGCCAGTGGCCTGCACTGGGTACCGCGCGAACAACGCGATGCTCGCCAGGCATCGAGCTACGGCACTGGCGAGCTGATTCTGCAGGCGCTCGATGCCGGCGCCTCGCGGATCATCCTTGGTCTGGGCGGCAGCGCCACCAACGACGGCGGTGCAGGCTTGTTGCAGGCGTTGGGCATGCGCCTGCTCGACGAACAGGGGCGCGAGCTGCCGCCGGGCGGCGCGGCACTGGCTGCGCTCGATCAACTCGATCTGAGTGGCCTGGACGCACGCCTGCTGTCGGTGCAGGTGGAAGTGGCTGCGGACGTCGACAACCCGCTGTGTGGCCCGCGTGGCGCCTCGGCGGTATTCGGCCCGCAGAAGGGCGCGACGCCTGCGCATGTCGAGGAGTTGGATCTGGCCCTGGGGCGTTTCGCCCGCATCGTCGCGGCGACGCTGGGCGAAGACCACGCCACCTTCCCAGGCGTTGGTGCGGCGGGCGGTCTCGGCTTTGCCGCGCGGGCCTTTCTCAAGGCGACCTTCCGCCCGGGGATCGAGCTGGTGGCCGAACTGTCCGGCCTGGCCACGGCCGTGGCGGGTGCCGATCTGGTGATAACCGGGGAAGGGCGGATGGATGCGCAGACCCTGCATGGCAAGACGCCGATGGGCGTGGCACGTGTGGCACAGGGCGCTGGCGTACCGGTAATCGCCCTGGCGGGCAGCCTCGGTGACAACTATCAGGCGCTGTATGACGCCGGTATCGAAGCCGCCTTCAGCCTGGCACCAGGGCCGCTGAGCCTGGAGCAGGCGATGGCAGGCGCTGCTGGCGAGCTGCAGGCGCGCGCCGTGGATATCGCGCGCCTATGGCGTCTCGCCGGGCGGGGCTGAAGCTTCGCGGTAGGCCGCGGCGGCCCGTTCGAGGAAGGCCGGCAACTGCTTGCGCGGCACCTTCTGCTGACGGGCGGCGGCCAGGCATTCGAGCATGTAGCGGCACATGTCGGGATTGTCGCCGGCCAGCGCCAGTGCCTGGTCACGGTCGATCCATTGGCGCATGCGCAGATACAGCCAGGCATGAAAGGCCAGGCCGGCGACGGTCGTGACGACGATGATGAAATAGTCCATGCAATACTCTGTTGCCTTGATGCAGGTCGCATTCTAGCTGTCGCCCGGCTGTACGGCGCTGCGTCTTTGCGCCGCGCCGGGTGACACTCGGCCAGGCAAGGAGTCTAATAGGCATCAGTCATCAATGGAGGAAACAAACCATGCGTAAGCCCGCAGCTATGGCTGTATTCGTTGCCGCGACTCTCGCGCTCGGTGGTTGCGCCTCGAGCCTGACCGGTGACACCTACAGCCGTGATGAGGCTCGCCAGGTTCAGACCGTGCGCATGGGCACCATCGAGTCCCTGCGCCCGGTGAAGATCGAGGGTACCAAGACGCCAATCGGCGCTGGCGCTGGCGCGGTCGTCGGTGGTGTCGGCGGCAGTGCGCTCGGTGGCGGTCGCGGTAGCGTCGTGATGGCGGTGGTCGGCGCAGTGGCCGGTGGCCTGCTGGGCGCGGCGGCCGAGGAAGGCCTGACCCGCACCCAAGGCGTGGAAATCACCGTGCGTGAAGACGACGGCACCATGCGCGCCTATGTGCAGGAAGTCGAGCCGAACCAGATCTTCCGCGTCGGTGAGCGTGTGCGCATTATGACGGTCAATGGCACCAGTCGCGTTACTCACTAACGGACACCTCTAAAAACTATCTACGTTGTCATCACTGCGTTAAAAACAAGCTCAAAATGCTCATTTACAACTCGTAAACTCCGCTTTTTCGCTTGTTTTTGCCTTGTGCTGACTGCCTCGCCTACGTTTTTAGAGGCGCCCGAAGTCGCTGATCGAAGAAACCGGAGCAGTCACAGGCTGCTCCGGTTTTTTTATGTGCGTTCGTCTATCGGGCGATAGATAGATTCGCTTATTCAGCTGCCGGTGTGTTTAGTAATAATTCAATGCATGACGATCCACCGATAGGTATGGATAATCGGTGGTTATTCTTGTCACGACAACGACTTAGCTGAGTCGTTGTCGTGTGTGGTTGTTCACCGTCAGGGAGTTGCGACTCCAATTCTCGTCGCCGGTCGTGGCTGGCCGGCGTGCCTGCATAAGGGGTTTTGCTGATGGCGCTTGCGTTGATCGTCGCCTTGCCATTTCTGGGGCTGTTTCTTCCCGTGCTCACCGAGCGCCTGGGGCGCTCGGCCTGTGCCGTTGCGGCTGCGCTGCCGCCGTTGATTGCACTGGTGCTGTTGTTCAGTCTGCAGCCGGGTGTATTCGCCGGTGACGTGCTGCGGGCCAAGCTTGAGTGGTTGCCGCAACTGGGCTTCAACCTCAGCCTGCGCCTCGATGGCCTGGGCTTTCTCTTCGCCCTGCTGATTCTCGGCATCGGTCTGCTGGTGATCCTCTACGCCCGCTATTACCTGTCCAAGAGCGAGCCGATGGGGCGATTCTTCGCCTTCCTGCTGCTGTTCATGGGCGCCATGCTCGGTGTGGTGCTGTCGGAAAACCTGCTGTTGATGCTGGTGTTCTGGGAGCTGACCAGCCTGTCGTCGTTCCTGCTGATCGGCTTCTGGGGTTCGCGCTCCGATGCACGCAAGGGCGCGCGCATGGCGCTGGCCGTCACCGGCGGTGGCGGTCTGGCGTTGCTGGCCGGCATTCTGCTGATCGGGCATATCGCTGGCAGTTTCGAGCTGTCGCAGGTGCTCGCCGCGGGTTACGCGATCCGTGCCCATGAGTTGTATCCACTCGCCCTGATCCTGGTGCTGCTGGGTGTGTTCACCAAGTCGGCGCAGTTTCCGTTCCACTTCTGGCTGCCGCATGCGATGGCCGCACCGACGCCGGTGTCGGCCTATCTGCACTCGGCGACCATGGTCAAGGCCGGCGTCTTCCTGCTGGCGCGTCTGTACCCGGCGCTGGCCGGCTCCGAGTGGTGGTTCTACCTGGTCAGCCTGACCGGCCTGGCCACGCTGCTGATCGGCGCGACTCTGGCGCTGTTCCAGCATGACCTCAAGGGGCTGCTGGCGTACTCGACCATTAGCCACCTGGGCCTGATTACCCTGCTGTTCGGTCTTGATACGCGCCTGGCTGCGGTGGCGGCGGTGTTCCATATCATCAACCACGCCACCTTCAAGGCCTCGTTGTTCATGGCCGCCGGCATCATCGACCATGAAACCGGCAGCCGCGACATGCGCCGTATCAATGGTATGTGGAAGTACATGCCGCACACGGCGATGCTGGCCATGGTAGCGGCTTCGGCAATGGCCGGGGTGCCTTTGCTCAATGGCTTCCTGAGCAAGGAAATGTTCTTCACCGAAACCCTGCACCAGCACCTGCTGGGCAGTTTCAACTGGGTGATTCCGGCGGTGGCGACCCTGGCCGGGGTCTTCTCGGTGGCCTATTCGCTGCGCTTCATCCATGACGTGTTCTTCAATGGCGAGCCCATCGACCTGCCCAAATACCCGCCGCACGAGCCACCGCGTTACATGAAGGTGCCGGTCGAGGTGCTGGTATTCCTCTGCCTGCTGGTGGGGATCGTGCCGGCCTATACCGTCGCGCCGCTGCTGGCCGCGGCGGCTTCGGCAACCCTGGGGGGCAACCTGCCGGAGTACAGCCTGTCGATCTGGCATGGCATCAACCTGCCGCTGATCATGAGCGTGGTGGCGCTGGTCGGCGGTGTGCTGGTCTACGCCCTGCGCAAGCCGCTGTTCCGCTGGTATTCGGGTATGCCCAAGGTCGATGCCAAGCTGGTGTTCGAGCGCATGGTGGTCAGCCTGTTCATCAGTGCGACGGCGCTGACCCGTCGCCTGGACAATGCTTCGCTGCAACGCTACATCGCCTACCTGCTGGGTTCGGCCATCGTCGTGGTGGTGATGGCGCTGGGGCCGCTGCCTGAGCTGGGCGGTTCGGTGCCGCTGAGCCCGATCGATGGCATCACCGCGCTGGGCCTGGGCATCATGACCCTGGCGGCGCTGGTCACGGTGATCTTCCATCGCCAGCGCCTGGTGGCGCTGCTGATGCTCAGCGTGGTCGGCCTGATGGTGGCCCTGGCATTCGCCCGTTACTCGGCGCCGGATCTGGCGTTGACGCAGCTGTCGGTGGAGGTGGTGACCATCATCCTGCTGATGCTGGCGCTGTTCTTCCTGCCGGCGCAGACTCGCGTCGAGTCCAGCAGCATGCGTGCATTGCGTGACTTCAGCCTGGCCATTGGCAGCGGGGTGATGGTGTCGATGCTGGCCTTCGCCGTGCTGACCCGCCCTTACGAAACGATCGCCGGTTACTTCCTGGCCAACAGCGTTTCCGGCGGCGGTGGCACCAACGTGGTCAACGTCATTCTGGTGGATTTCCGGGGCTTCGATACCCTCGGCGAGATCACCGTGCTGGCCATCGCCGGTGTCGGCATCTACGCGATGCTCGATGGCCTGCGCCTGTTCCAGCCCAATGCCGACGCCGAGGGACGCAGTTGGGCGCGTGATCGCCACCCGCTGATCCTTGCCACCCTGTCGCGCGTGCTGCTGCCGATGGCGCTGCTGATTTCGGTGTTCATCTTCCTGCGTGGTCACAACCTGCCAGGTGGCGGCTTCATCGCCGGCCTGGTCACCGCCGTGGCGTTGATCCTGCAGTACGTGGCCAGCGGCGTGCAGTGGACGCAGTCGCGTCTGCCGCTCAATTACCACCGTATGGCCGGCGCCGGCGTGCTCATCGCCGCTGCTACGGGGCTGGGCAGTTTGCTGTTCGAACGGCCGTTCCTGACCTCGGCATTCGGTCACTTCAACATTCCGCTGGTGGGGGAGATCGAGCTGGCCACCGCCATGCTGTTCGACCTGGGCGTCTACCTGACCGTGGTCGGGGCGACCCTGCTCATCCTCGCCAACCTGGGCAAGCTGACCCAGGAAAAGCCCGGACAGGAGGTACTCTGATATGGAAGCGCTGTTTGCCGTGGCGCTCGGCATCCTGACCTCGAGCGGGGTCTATCTGCTGCTGCGCGCCCGAACCTTCCCGGTGGTCATGGGCCTGACCCTGATTTCCTACGCGGTCAACCTGTTCCTGTTCGCCATGGGTCGTCTGCAAGGCGGCGCCTCGACGGTGATCGGGCGCGGTTCGCAGTATGTCGATCCGCTGCCGCAGGCGCTGGTGCTGACCGCCATCGTCATCGGTTTTGCCATGACCGCGTTCGTCGTGGTGCTGGCACTGCGCAGCGTCGGTGAGCTGAGCACCGACCACGTCGATGGCCGGGAGCAGCATCGATGAATCATGCGTTGATCCTGCCGATTCTCCTGCCCCTGCTGGCGGGCAGCCTGCTACTGGTGGCGGCGCGTCGCGACATGCCGTTCAAGCGGCTGGTTTCCGTCGCCAGCAGCGTCTTGCTGGTGCCATTGAGCCTGTGGTTGCTGTTGCAGGCCGACCAGGGCGCCATTCAGGTCTATGCCCTGGGTAACTGGCAGCCGCCGTTCGGTATCGTGCTGGTGCTCGACCGCCTCAGCGCGCTCATGCTGACCGTGACCTCGGTGCTGGCGCTGTTCGCTGTGCTCTACGCGATGCGTGGCGATGACGAGCGCGGACGTAACTTCCACGCCCTGTTCCAGTTCCAGTTGCTGGGCATCAATGGCGCCTTCCTCACCGGCGATCTGTTCAACCTATTCGTCTTCTTCGAGATCCTGCTGATCGCCTCCTACTCGCTGCTGCTACATGGCGGCGGCAAGGATCGGGTGCGTGCGGGGCTGCATTACGTGGTGCTCAATCTGGTCGGCTCGGCGTTCTTCCTGATCGCCGTGGGTACGCTGTATGGCGTGACCGGTACCTTGAACATGGCCGACATGTCGCAGCGCGTCGCCGCAGCCGGTGCCGATCATGCGCCGTTGATCGCCGCGGCGGCCATGTTGCTGCTGGTGGTGTTCGGCCTCAAGGCGGCGTTCCTGCCGCTGTATTTCTGGCTGCCGCGCGCCTATGCCTCGGCCACTGCGCCGGTGGCGGCGCTGTTCGCGATCATGACCAAGGTCGGCCTGTATTCGATCCTGCGTGTTTACACCCTGGTATTCGGCGACGAGGCCGGCAACCTCTCGAACCTGGTGCAGGAGTGGCTGTGGCCGCTGGCCCTGCTGACCCTGGCGCTGGGCGCCATTGGCGCCTTCGCCTCGGTCACGCTGCAGGGCATGCTCGCCTATCTGGTGGTGCTGTCGGTGGGCACCTTGCTCGCCGGCATGGCGCTGGGTACGCCCGAGGCGCTGCAGGCCGCGCTGTTCTACCTGATCCACAGCACCTGGGTAGCGGGTGCGCTGTTCCTGATCGCCGATCTGATCAGCCGCCAGCGCGGTATCAAGGTCGGTCAACTGATCCAGGGGCCGGCGCTGCAGAACCCGCATATCCTCGGTGCCCTGTTCTTCGCCGGTGCCATTGCCGTGGCGGGCTTGCCGCCGCTGTCCGGTTTCTTCGGCAAGGTGCTGCTGCTCAAGGCTGCCGGGACTGGTTGGCAAGCGGCGCTGTTGTGGCCAGTGGTGCTGATCGGCGGTCTGGTGACCCTGATCAGCCTCAGCCGTGCTGGCAGCACTTTGTTCTGGCGCGTTGGCCTGAGCCAACTCGACAGCGCCGAACTGGACGAAGGCCGCCTGGTCGCGGCCATCGGCCTGCTGCTGATGAGCCCGCTGCTGGTGCTCTGCGCCGCGCCTGCGCTGGACTACCTGGCGGCCACGGTGGCGCAACTGCATGACCTGGGGAGCTATCACATGATCCTGCGCAGCGGAGGTGGTGCATGAACGCACGTCGCTGGTTGCCGCATCCGCTGCTGAGCCTGTGCCTGCTCGGCGTCTGGCTGCTGTTGGTGAACGACTTCAGCCTTGGCCATTGCCTGCTGGGGGCTTTCCTGGGCTGGCTGATTCCGCTGGTCAGCCAGGTGTTCTGGATCAACCCGCCGCAGATCCGCAAGCCCATCAAGCTGTGCCTGTTCCTGTTGCGCGTACTGGGCGACATCGTGGTGGCCAACCTGGAAGTGGCCAAGCTCATCCTCGGTCCGACCAGTCGTCTGCGCCCGGCGTTCGTCGAAGTACCGGTGCAACTGGACGATGAACTGGCATTGACCATGCTCGCCAGTATCGTTTCGCTGACGCCGGGCACCGTTTCGGCCGACCTCAGCGACGACAAGCGCACGCTGCTGATCCACAGCCTCAACGTGGACGACGAAGCCGAACTGGTGCGCACCATTCAGACCCGTTACGAAGCCCCGCTGCTGGAGGTGTTCGCATGCTCGCGTTCGTGATCCCGATTTGCCTGGCCATCATGGGCCTGGCGCTGGTGCTGACCCTGGCCCGGCTGATCAAGGGGCCGGACATGCCTGACCGCATCCTGGCCCTGGATACCCTGTACATCAACGCCATTGCGCTGCTGGTGCTGTTTGGCATCTGGCTGGGCAGCGATCTGTATTTCGAGGCAGCGCTGCTGATCGCGGTGATGGGCTTCATCGGTACCGTTGCAGTGGCCAAGTATCTGCTGCGCGGCGACATCATCGAATAAGAACGATCTGCTGCGCGTCGGCCCTGCTGCGTTAAAAACAGGCTCGGATGCTCATTTACAACTCGTAAACTCCGCGTCCTCGCCTGTTTTTGCCTTGCATGGAGCTAGCTCGCGAGATCGTTGAATCGTTCTACGGAGATTGCTGTATGCAAACTTGGATCGAAGGCCTGGTCGCCCTGTTTCTGCTAATCGGCAGCCTGTTCGCCCTGGTGGGCGCCATCGGCCTGTATCGTCTGCCGGATTTCTTCATGCGCCTGCATGGCCCGACCAAGGCCACCACCATGGGCGTGGGCGGCATGGTCATCGCTTCGCTGATCTACTTCGGCACGCGCGGCAATGGCATCAGCCTGCACGAGCTGCTGATCACCCTGTTCCTGTTCATCACCGCGCCGGTCAGCGCGCATATGCTGGCCAAGGCTGCGCTGCAGCAGAAGCTGCCGATGAATGAGAACACTCGCGGTCGCCCCTGGGAGCAGTGAGGGTGTAGCCGCAGCGAACGCATGATGATCAAGCGTCTGGCTGCGATTACCTCACTGGCTGTGCTGCAGCCAGTGCTGGCACTGGTGCTCTACAACAGTGCTTTCGGTGCTTATCGGCAGATGGCTGGCAGCATTCGTCGCGATATCAGCTACGGCCTGCAGCTGCACCATTCGCTCTATGTATTTGCCATTCTGGCGCTGGCCAATGCGATCTGGTTGATCAGTTGCCGCAGTCAACGCAGCGGCCTGATCGGCTGTTGCATTTGCCTGGCGCTATGGGCGCTGTACTGGGCCAATGGCTTCACCAGCATGCCGCTGCGCAGCCTGCTGGTGGTCGGTGTGGGTGTGCTGGTTCTGGCATTGCCGGCAGGGCTGTTGCGGCTGCGTTTTGGCAGAAGCCGACAGAAACAGCTGTAGGAGCGGCTGGACGAGGCCGGTAAAACAAACGCTTCTCGGCTGAAGCGGAATGCCGCCCAGCCGCTCCTACAGGAGACGCAGTCGTGATCAGGGTTAGCCGAGCATATCCTTGATCACCGCCTCGGCCACGCGGATGCCATCGACGCCCGCAGAGAGAATGCCGCCGGCATAGCCCGCGCCTTCACCGGCCGGGTACAGACCCTTGAGATTCAGGCTTTGCAGGTCATCGCCACGGGTGATGCGCACCGGCGAGCTGGTGCGCGTCTCGATGCCGGTGAGCACCGCATCGGCCAGGTCGAAGCCCTTGATCTGCTTGGCGAAGGCCGGGATCGCCTCGCGGATCGCCTCGATGGCGAAGTCCGGCAGCGAGGGGGCCAAATCGCCCAGGCGTACGCCCGGCTTGTACGACGGCTGCACTTCGCCAAGTGCTGTGGACGGCGTGCCCTTGATGAAGTCGCCGACCAATTGCCCCGGCGCCTCGTAGTTGCGCCCGCCGAGCACGTAGGCGTGCGACTCCAGGCGCTCCTGCAGTTCCACGCCGGCCAGCGGGCCGCCCGGGTAGTCCTGCTCGGGGGTGATGCCGACGACGATGCCGGCGTTGGCGTTGCGCTCGTTGCGCGAGTACTGGCTCATGCCGTTGGTGACTACGCGCTCCGGCTCGGAGGTGGCGGCGACCACGGTACCGCCCGGGCACATGCAGAAGCTGTACACCGCACGACCGTTGCTGGCGTGGTGCACCAGCTTGTAGTCGGCGGCGCCGATTTTCGGGTGCCCGGCGTACTTGCCCAGGCGAGCACGGTCGATCAGCGATTGCGGGTGCTCGATGCGGAAACCCACCGAGAACGGCTTGGCTTCCAGGTACACGCCGCGGGCATGCAGCATGCGGAAGGTGTCGCGCGAGCTGTGGCCGAGGGCGAGCACGACATGCTTGCTGAGCAGTTGCTCGCCGTTTTCCAGCACCACGCCGCTGAGTTGGCCGTCTGCCATGAGCAGGTCGCTGACGCGCTGCTGGAAGCGCACCTCGCCGCCAAGGGCCTTGATCTCCTCACGCATGGTGGCGACTACGCCGGTCAGGCGGAAGGTGCCGATATGCGGCTTGCTGACATAGAGAATCTCGTCCGGCGCGCCGGCCTTGACGAACTCTTCCAGCACCTTGCGCCCGTAGTGGTTGGGATCCTTGATCTGGCTGTACAGCTTGCCATCGGAGAAGGTGCCGGCGCCGCCTTCGCCAAACTGCACGTTGGAGGTGGGGTCGAGCACGTTCTTGCGCCACAGGCCCCAGGTGTCCTTGGTGCGCTGACGCACTTCCTTGCCGCGCTCCAGTACGATAGGGCGCAGACCGGCCTGAGCCAGGATCAGCGCGGCGAAGATGCCGCAGGGGCCGAAACCGACGACGATGGGGCGTTCATCCAGCGGCGTTTCGGCCTTGCCCACCGGTTTGTAGGCGATGTCCGGTGCTGGACCGACATGCTTGTCATCGCTCAGGCGGGCGAGCAGCACTGCTTCGTTCTTCACTTCGCAGTCAACGGTGTAGATGAACGGCATGTCGCCGTACTTCTTGCGCGCATCGTAGCTACGCTTGAATACGGCGAAGGCGAGCAGCTCGGCATCCTCGATGCCCAGGCGCTGGACGATGGCCGGGCGCAGGGCTTCCTCTGGATGGTCGAGCGGCAGTTTCAGTTCGGTCAGGCGAATCATGGCGGGTATCCAGCAGGGCCGGTGGTGATCCGGCAGGGTGTAAAGAAGGGCGGCGATTGTACAGGATCGCCGCGTGCCGGTCGTCGCTCGGCGTAGCAGAGCTGTCGCCGCTGAAGCGCCTCCCACAGGATCGCAGGAGGCTTGTGTGGGAGGGGCTTTAGCCGCGATTGTCAGCGCGGCTCAGGTGATGCCAGTGCAGCAGCACGTCGAGCATGCGGTTGGCGAAGGCCCATTCGTTGTCGTACCAGGCCAGCACCTTGACCAGATCGTCCTGTACGCGGGTGTGGTTGAGGTCGACCACGCACGACACCGGATAGGCGTTGAAGTCGCTGGACACCAGCGGCAGCTCGTTGCACTCCATCACCCCCGGTGTCAGCGCCTTGGCCCCGTCCTGCAGGGCGGCGTTGATGGCTTCGCGGCTGGCCGGGCGTTCGGCGTTGAAGGTCAGGTCGAGCAGCGACACGTTGGGTGTTGGCACCCGCACGGAAAGACCGTCGAGGCGACCGGCCAGTTCCGGCAGCACCAGGCCGATGGTCTTCGCCGCGCCGGTGCTGGTGGGGATCATCGACAGCGCTGCAGCGCGGGCGCGGTAGAGGTCGTCGTGGGCCTTGTCCAGCAGGTTCTGGTCGTTGGTGTAGGCATGCACGGTGTTGACCAACCCCTGTCGGATGCCCACCGCCTCGTGCAGCACCTTGGCCAGTGGCGCCAGGCAGTTGGTGGTGCAGGAGGCGTTGGAAACGACCTGCTGCTGGTTGCTCAGGAGTTGATGGTTGACGCCGTAGACCACGGTCAGGTCTGCGCTTTCCAGCGGATGCGAGAGCAGCACGCGCTGGGCGCCGGCGGTCAGGTGCTGCTCGGCCTGCTCGCGTTTCTTGAACTTGCCCGAGCACTCCAGCACCAGATCGACGCCCAGGCGGTTCCACGGCAGGTTGAAGGCTTCGCGCTCGCTAAGCAGGTGGATGGCCTGGCCGCCGAGGTGCAGTTGCTCGCCGATCAGGTCGACATCGCCGGGGAAGCGGCCGAAGGTGGAGTCGAAGCGGGTCAGGTGGGTGAGGGTGGCGTGGTCGCCGAGGTCATTGATCGCGACCAGGCGGATGCGTTGTTGCAGGTCGCGTTGCACCAGCGCGCGTACCAGGGCTCGGCCGATACGCCCATATCCATTCAGGGCAATGCGTAGCATGGCGGTCTCCTTCCATCATTGGCTCTTTCAGCTTAGGTGCAGAGCCCGAGACCTGGCCAACCGGCAGTGGCAAAAGATGACGGAAGTCGCGTGCCGGTGCACTACCGGCACGCGCGCCTGTCAATTGCGCATGCCGCCGAAGTGGGCGCAACCCCGCAGCACCTGGCCATCGAGGCGCAGTTCGGCGCTGAGGTGGTTGACCGTGCCACTCATGGCGTCGACGCAGCGCTGCGGCGCGACCCACAGCTCCAGCCGTTGGCCGTTGGCCTCGCTGCTGAAGCTGATGCGTTCGTCCGGCAGTTGTTCTTCCAGATAGGGCAGGGCCAGCGGCTCGTGATCCGGACGGTTGAGCACCAGGCCCTTGCTGCCGACTTCCACCTGCCAGAACGGCTCGTTGCCACTGGCGCGCAAGGTCAGGCGCTTGAAGTTGAGGTCGTCGCAGCCATGACCTTCGCCCTGCAGGCGATACAGGCGGATGACCTCGAAGCGGCCATCGCTGCCCTGACCCTGACTGCCACCCAGTTGTCCGGCGACATCGGCGAACAGGTTGCTGTGTCCGTCTGCCATCAGATCCATGGCTTCGCGCTCGATACCGCTGCCACTGGCGTCGACCAGGGTAAAGCGACGTTGCTCCTGGCAGGGGGTGAACAGCAGGGCGCCGTTCTGGACTTGCACCTCACCTTGCAGGCGCGTGGCCGGCGGCGGGCCTTCGGGCTTGCCGGTATAAACCTGGCAGGCGGTCACGAGGGGGAGCAGGGCGAGGGTGGCGAACAGGCTGCGGGTGATGGACATGGGGGCCTCCGAAGGAAGCCGCCACCATAGCCACAGCGCGTTCGCGGCTCAAGCCGTTTGCTTTGACGAGACGCGCCTGCTGCGGCCTAATGCGCCGGTTTCCCGCTTTCGGTCGATCATTCATGTCCAGCCCCGCCATGCGTCCCAGCACCCTTCACCTGCCGCAGGGCGAGTGGGCCACGGTGCTCGACTGCCTGTGCGACCACTTCCCGGCCATCGACCGCGCCACCTGGCTCGAACGTATGGCACGCGGACGGGTGCTGAATGCCGAGGGTGCGCCCCTCGATGCAACGCATCCCTATCGCGCCGGGCTCAAGGTGCGCTACTTCCGCGAAGTGCCGCAAGAAACGCCGATTCCCTTCGAGGAACAGGTGCTGTGGCAGGACGAGCACCTGCTGGTGGTCGACAAGCCGCACTTCCTGCCGGTGATGCCGGCCGGTGAATACGTCGAGCAGACGCTATTGGCGCGTCTGGTCAGGCGTACCGGCAACGCGGATCTGGTGCCGATCCACCGCATCGACCGCCTGACTGCCGGTCTGGTGCTGTTCTCGGTTCAGCCGAGTACGCGCGGCGCGTATCAGGCGCTGTTTCGCCAGCGTGAGGTGCACAAGCGCTACGAGGCCATCGCTCCGGCGTTGCCGCAGCTCGAATTTCCCTACGTGCACCGTTCGCGCATGGTCGAGGGCGAGCCCTTCTTCCGCATGCAGGAGGTGGTGGGGGAGGCCAACAGCGAGACGCATATCGAGGTGCTGGAGCGACGTGGCCAATTTTGGCGCTACGGCCTGTCGCCGGTGACCGGGCGCAAACACCAGTTGCGCGTGCATCTGGCCGGCCTCGGTGCGCCGATCCAGGGCGACGACTTCTACCCACAACTCAGCAGCACCCGCCAGCAGGCCGACGACTACAGCAAACCGCTCAAGCTGCTGGCGCGTGGCTTGTGTTTCAGCGACCCGGTCAGCGCGCAAGAGCGCGAGTTCCACAGCGCGTTGCAACTGGAGTGGTGAGCTGCGGGTAAATCCTCGATTCGTTCACATTCCTGGCATTTGCCTGAGCAGTACGGAGTCTGGTTTTTCTGTGCCTCGTGCGCGATGCCAGCAAATATGCGTTGTGGGGCGAGGCAAAGGGAGGGGCGAGCCAACGCGTGCATGGCAATGTCAAAAAATAGGCGTCAATATGGCGATGAGTGGTCGTTAATCCCCGTCAAAGCTGAAGATAAGCTCACTGCAAGTCAGAGCCCTTGACCTCCGGTCTAGGTTCGCTGTCTGGCGGGGCTGAGTGGGCCTTTGGCGGCCGTTTTATCCATGGACTTCAATCATGATCGATCTTGCTACCTGGAACTTGACCATTCCCGTAGGTCAACCTGCGACCGTCATCGATACCCCTTTGCTAGCCGGCGGATATCAGGACAACTATTTCCAATCCCGGGACGGGCGGATCTTCTTCTGGGCGCCGGCCAATGGTTCGACCACCCTCAACTCGACTTTCCCGCGCAGTGAGTTACGCGAAACCTATGCCGATGGTGTCCTGCGCAACTGGTCCTATACGGCAGCCAATGATGTGCTCAGCGCTACCGCCAGAATCACGCAGGTACCGGCCAGCGGCATACTGGCGTTCTCTCAGATTCACGCCAAGCAGAGCAGTTCGCCGCTGCTGATGTTGGGTTATCAATATCTTCCCCAAAGTGGCTACGGCAATGTGGTGATCGCGTTTCGCGGGCATCCTGATTCTGCCGACTCCACGAAGATCGTGCTGTCGAGCAACGTCAGGCTGAATCAGGACTTCAGGTATGAAGTGCAGCTCTCGAAGAGTGGCAAACTGACCATTGGCCTGGTCGAGCCAGGTGGCGCAGTGAAAACCTGGAGTGCCTCGGTAAACAAGGCCTGGGCCAGTTATGGCCTGTATTTCAAGGCTGGGGTTTACACCCTCGACAACAGCGGCAATGAAACCAACGCGGGAGCGGCGGTTTTCACGGATTTGCAGGTTGAACACCGCCAGTGACCCTTGAGTGGCGAATGCCACCCAAGGGAGCCCTTGCTAATTACTGCAGTTGGGAGCATCGCTGGCGACGGTTTTGTTCGCTGGCGTCCGGGAAATCTGCAGATGGCAATGACGGCGCACGGTGCTGTCGAGAATCTGGCTCTGCAGAGGCAGCAGGTCACCGATCAGCAGGTTCTGCAGCAGTGGGTTGGCGCGGAACTGATTGTCGCCGAGTACGGTGTGCTGCATGCCTTCGACGCGGATCATGGCCTTGCCGATGTTTTCCAGGGTGTTGCCGGTGATCACCAGTTCGCCGGCGGCTGGCTGGCCGTTGCGCAGGCTGATGGCGTACTCGGGGGTGGAGCTGATGCGATTGCCGAGGATCCAGGCCCCATTGAGTTCGCCAGCATCGATGGCGCTCAGGCGGCTGTTGGCGATCAGGTTGTTTTCGATCAGCAGTTGGCTGCCGTCTTTGATCTGCCGCAGCATCATGCCGTAGCCCAGGGAGGCGCCCATCAGGTTGCCGCGGATCAGCAGGGCGCCACTCTGTTCGGTGACTTCGATGGCGCTCTTGCCCGTGTGCAGGATCAGGTTGTCACGAATGCGCCCGCTGCTGCTGCCGCTGATGCGGATGCCGCTGTTGTGCTTGACCCCGTCGATACGGTTGTCGGCAATGATGAAGCGGCTATTGCCGAGGTCGATGGCGTACTGCTGTTGCTGGTTGAAGCGGTTGTCGCGGATCTGCGCATCGCTGTGGCGCAGTTCCAGGGCGCTGGCCATGTTGTCGAACTGGCTGTTGCTGATGAGGATGCGCGCAGGCGCTTGGCTGGGTGACTGCTGGGGACTCAGGCCGCTGCTGATGCCACGCGAGAAGTTGGCGTTGTAGCCGATCTTGACCAGGTGGGCGTTATCCAGGCTCAGGCTGCTGCCAGCCCAGTTCATGATGAAAGGGCGAGTGGGGCGGTCGGTATTCAGGGCGCGGCCGTCACTCCAGCTTTCCAGACGTGAGTTACGCACCTGCAGCACGCCCTGGTTGATCAGCGCGGTGCCGGAGGGGGCGAACAGGTAGAGCACCTGGTCATCGATCAGCAGGGCAGCGTCTTCGCCGATCATCAGCGGGTAGCTGAGCAGGTAGCCGTCCTGGTGGCGTCGCAGAACCTTCGGGTCGTTCAGTTGCGCTTGCAGTTGCGCCAGGGTGATGGCGCCACCGCGAATGACCAGCGCCTGTGGATGCTGCGCCTGGTAGCTGGCGATGGCACGGAACAGGCCATTGTGCACGAAGGGCTCGAACGGCCAGCTACCGGCCTGGGCCGAGTACATGGGCTCCAGAGAGGCGCTGCCACGCTTGCTGGGCACCGAGATTTCAACGGCCGGAGGTTGGCTGCGCTGGAGAATCTGCTGACTAGGGAGCTCTTGCTGCTCCTGCCATTGGGGATCGAGCGTACGCAGGGCGGCAGGATCTGCCTGAGCGAGCAGGGCGCAGGTCATGCAGCTCAGCAGGAGCAGTGCGCGGGAGAGGGGCAGTGCCTGGGGCATGGCGGCGTCCTGTATCAGTTGAGGCGAGGGTAGAGTGGCTTGAGATCGCCACCCACCTGGCTGTAGCCGTTGATGTCTTGGCCGTCTGCCTGATAGAGGCGTTTGGCCCATGCATGCTGCGGATAACGGGTGATGAACGGCAGCAGCCAGACCATCTTGTGCGTACCGACCTCGGCCTGACGCTGGGTCAATTCAGGCAGGGTCTTGGGTTCGAGCACGGCGCGCGCGGCGAAGTTGGCCAGGGCGGCGAACTTGCTGCGCTCTTCTGTCGTGAGTGGTCTGCCGTTATGTTCTGCCGTTTCCACCAGCAGGGTCAGTGGCACCAGTGCGTAATGCGTGTAGTCGGCGGCCAGGCGACCTCGGGCGACTTCCAGTGGCAGGTAGGCGTAATCGCCCTGGCCGCTGGTGATCTGGCCGAAGGCGCGACGCAAGGCCACGTCGGCCCAGGCCAGAGCAACATCGTCATTGCGCAGCATGGCGCTGGCGGCGACGGCCCAGGCGGCCCAGTAATCATGGTTGTTGAAGTAGATGCGAGGGTCGTGGCGACGCGGCTCGTACTCGGATATCACCTTGGTCGAAAGCTGGCCGAGCCAGCGCGTTTGTACGTTGCTCAACTGATAGCGTTGATCGCTGAGGGCGCGCACCTTGAGCAGGGTCGAGGCAATGGCGGCCAATGCCCATTTACGTGCGGCCACGCCAGTCTTGCTGGCATCGTCGCTGAGCAGTGCCGATTGGCTACCCCAGGCGTCGAGCCATTGATCCAGGCAGGCCAGGGCAATGTTGGCTTCGTCGGCTTTCTTCGAGCGCTGGAACACTTCACCGGCCTTGACCAGGCCGCCGATGTAGTACTGCACCTGCTTGCGAATTCGCTGGGTGTCCTTGCTCTGATTGGCCGTCAGGCGTGATTTGCTGCTGTCGCTCTGGTCGTATTTGCTGTCGAGTTGCAGGTGGCCGGTATAGGCGGGTGGCGGCGTTTTCGGACAGCGCTGGCTGCGGTAGTCGGCCACCAGCCTGGAGGCTGGTGTGGCCTGGCTGACCCAGATCGATTGTGCGGCGCTGGCGCTCAATGGACCGAGCAGCAGGGCGGCAGCCAGCCACCTGGTTGACGTAGTCACAGGCATAGCTTGGTCTCGATCTGAAGAGGTTGCTCGACGACCTCGGTGGGCTCGAGGAAGACGGATAGCAGGTTGGCGTCGCGAAACTCGGCGGCGCGGCTCAGTTCCAGGTAGTACTGCCCGCCGTTGACGATGGCTTCGCGGCGGAACCACACCTTGTCGCGGGTGCCATTGTCGTAGTAGGTGATGATGTAGAAGCTCTTCAGGTTGCGGTCGCTGATACGGATGTCCAGCACGGCATCACGGCCCTTGAGATCCTTGCGTTGCTCCCCGGCATTGCTGAGCAATTCGACACGATCATTGAGCTGCAGGCCAGGGCGTTCGACGCGTCTTTCGAGTTCGCTGGGGCTGGCCTTGCAGCCACCGTTGACCGCAGGCACCAATTGCCGGTAGGTGGTCTCGCCGTCCAGACGGTAGTTGGCGGGCAGTTCCCAGATGATCAGCTTGGGGGCCTTGTCCGGCGCGTAGTTGTCCGATAGCAGGTATTGCAGCAGCGAACCGTCCTGGCCGGCGCCGGGCAGGGCGTAGTTGAGCAGGTCGCTGCTCAGGTACTGCTTGAGGAAACCGTCGAAGTTGAACTGCTTGGTTTCGTCTTCACGGGCGGCGGAGTTACTGGTACCGACCAGAACGATCTCTGGCTCGGGCTGTTCCTCGAAGAGCTGGGCGGCGTCGTTGTTCTCCGGGAAGGTCTGGTAGCCGGGCACGAACTGGTTGCCGTAGTGGTTACCGCAGATCGAGTTCAGGCCGAGGTTGAGGGTGCCGTCCTTGTACAGCGTCATGTTCTGCTCGGTCTTGTAGCCCTTGTGCGTGAGTTGGGCGTAGACCGGTTGCTGGCGGATGGCCTCGGCGGTGAGCTTGGCGACGGCCTCGGCTCCCACGGGCGTCCAGTGGTGGTCACGGCGGAAGAAGAAGTCCTTCGGCGGTTGCTCCACCAGGGGCATGATGTCGGGCACGATGGCGCCTGCGTCACGCATCTGCTGCAGGAAATGGCGCAGGTTGCGGCTGGCCAGAGCGTAATCGAAGCCGTGCGCTTGCCCCGGCAGGAGCTGGGCACGATGCATCAGACCACGGGTTGGCTGCACCGCCACTGCCACCTGCGTGCCGTGGCTGGCGAAGGCGCGCATCAGGCGGGCGAATTCCGGCTGCATGGCGGGTGGGATGCCGAAGTCGTTGGTCAGATCCACTTCGGAGCGGAACAGCCAGCGATCACTGCCGGGCACGATCTGCTTGAGGGCCTTCATGTTGCCCTCGGCGTATTCCTCGGGCGCGCTCAGTTGCGGGCAGATCAGGCATTGCAGATCCGTGCAGTCGTCGGTCTTGCTTGCTGGTTCCGCAGCGAAGCTGGTTTGCAGGGCGCTGGTCAGCAGGCTGCCGATGGCCAGGGAAAGGTAGTGCTTCATCTTCGTCGGGATCATCGTCCGCTCACTCGTTGGACCTGCCGTTCGGATTTCATTCTGTGGGGTCGATGCTGTTGGCCAGGGTGATGGCGCGGTAGCCGCTGCCTGCCGGCAGCAGGGCATAGCTGTAGGAGCGGCCCTTCTTCAGGAACAACTCGTCAAAGCTGCTGAGCTTGTCGTTGTCGGCGTAGGCGGCGAAGGCGATCTTCAGCTCGTTGACCATGCGGCTGCCGGTCTGGTCGCGCTGCAGGGTATCGACCACCACATGCTGGCCGTCGACGGTCTTCAGGGCCGCCGGTTTGTCGGTCAGGTTGTAGAAGGCGATCTGCGCCTTGCGCGGCTCGTCGACGAACTTGTCGGCCAGCAGCAGCAACTTGCCGTCGCGGTAGATCACGGTGCTGGCCGTGTTGGCCTTGAGCTCGCTTTCCAGGGTCTGCCCGCCGGTGCTGATGAGCTGCTTGCCCGGTGCAACGAAACGATAGCCACCGAACTGCCCGCTGCTGACGAGCTGGGGCTTGTTCTTGCCACTCAGGCTGACTTCGATGTTGCGCTCACTCAGGTTCAGCACACGGATGAACGCCGAGTTGGCCGGTGCCACCGGGTCATACAGATCGGCATTGTTGTCCTGTGCGGCCTGGGCCGTGGCACTGCCGAGGATCAGCAGCATGAACAGGGCGCGAAGCAGGGGAGTGAACATGGAGTACCTCTTCATTATTGAGCGATGGGCAAGGGGAGTTGGCGTTGCGCGAGCAGGGTGCGCAGGGGGAATTCCCAGATGACGGTTTGCACTTCGCCGCTGGCGGCTGCCGGGCTGGCGAGAAAGGTGTTCATGGCCTCGAACGGGCCACGTGCTTCCAGGGCCACGCTGACCAGATCACGCTGCAGGGCCTGCTTGAGAAAGCCGATGAAGTTCCAGTCCTCGATATGCGTATAACTGGTGCCGACCAGCGCCAGTGACACCGCCTCGTCGTTGAACAGGCTGTCACCCAGATCCTGTGACGACGCCTTGAGGGTTTCGTGTAGAGCGATGTGTACCGGCTCGAAGTAACTGGGGGCCAGCCTGGGGTCGAACTTGAGGTAGTTGAGCAGATCACCCGGCACCTGCTTTTCGCCCACCGCCTGCGTCAGGTAGGGAGTGTTGCCGGCCAGTTCGGGAAACTGTACGGCCAACGTCCGTGCGGCCAGGTCGGCGCCCTGGGGTGTCCAGTGGGTATCGTTGCGCAGGAACAGGGGCACGGCTGCGGCCGCTTGTTGATAGGCACTGCGCAGGTCGGCCGAGGCGATGCCACGCGCGCTCAGGCGTGCGCGGAAGTCCGCGTACAAACCACTGAGTTGTGCGCTGGGCGCCAGGCGCGCGTGTTCGGCGTAGGTGTCCAGCTTCATCGGAATGGGCAGCAGGATCAGGCGCATGCCCTTGGCCGCCAGTTGCTCGCGGGTCTGCTCGATCAGAGCCAGTTGCTTGTCCAGGTTCTCTTCCAGAGCGCCGGGTAGCAGGTATTCCTGGTTGGTGAACAGCCAGCCATCGCGGCCCAGCACCACGCCGCTCGCGCCTTCGCGAAACAGCGCATATTGAATATCGGCCCACAGCTCGACGGATGGGTCGCGCAGGAACAGGCTCTTGTCGTAGTAGTGCTCGAACTTGCGCACCAGCTTGCCATCGAGAAACATCGCCATGGCCTGGCTGGGGCTCTGGCCACCGGCGAAGCCGAACACCAGTGGCAGTGAATACAGGAACATGCCAAACAGCAGCACGATGAAGAGGATGCCATTGATCTTGCTGGCCGAACTCATGACGGGAAACATGCAGGTCTCCTCAGAACTGGAAGTACAGGAAAGGGGAGAAGGAGTTCGCCGCGAGACGGCTCAGCGTCAGCAGAAAGACTGCCCAAAGTAACAGGGTGTTGAGGCCGTCAACGTGTTGCATGAAGTACGGCTGCTGCTTGTTGCCGGCGTAATAACGCTGATTGATCGTGCCGGCGACGACGAGCCAAAGCACGGTGAGCAGGGTGAAACTCAGGGTCATGGCCGAGGTGCCTAACCAGTAAGGCTCCAGCGAGCCGAAACCGTTGAAGCCGAACATGGCCTGGTAGACCAGCAGGCTATGCGGCAGATTGCCGGTGAAGAACAGTGGCATGGAGCACAGCAGCAGCAGCAGGCAGCGCATGTTGCGCCAGAAGTTGTAGGGCGTGGTGATCTTGGTGGCGATACCCAGCTTGCGTTCGCTGACCATGGCCAGACCGAAGAACAGTCCCCAGAAGATGAAAGCGAAGCTCGGTCCGTGCCACAGACCCGACAGCAGCATGGTCACCACCAGCCCGGTGAGCATGCCGACCAGGCGTTTGCGTACCAGCGGCATGTACACGTAGTCACGCAGGAAATCAGCCAGGGTCATGTGCCAGCGTTGCCAGAACTCGGTGATGCTCTGGGCGATGTAAGGCTGGTTGAAGTTCTCGGCGAAGCGAAAGCCCATCATCATGCCCAGGCCGATGGCCATGTCGCTGTAGCCGGAGAAGTCGAAATACAGTTGCAGGGCGGAGATCAGCAGGCCGAACCAGGCGTCGGCCATTTGCAGGTCTCCAGCGCTGCCGCCACTGATGAACAGCACGTTTATTGGTGCCAGGGAGTCGGCGATCAGTACCTTCTTGATGAAACCGAGCATGAAACGACAGGCACCCAGGGAGAACAGTTCCAGCGAATGGGTGCGTTGCTTCAACTGCTTGTCGATCAGGCTGTAACGCAGGATCGGCCCGGCGATCAGTTGCGGAAAGATGGCGATGTAGGCGGCGAAGTCGACGAAGCGCTCGGTGGGCTCGGCGTTGCGCCGGTAGATGTCGACGATGTAGCTCAGCGCCTGGAACACGTAGAAGGAGATGCCCAGCGGCAGGATGATGTGTTCCAGGGTGAAGGTGTTGATGCCCAGCGGCTCCAGTATCGCCGCCAGCACATCGGCGCCGAAGTTGGCGTACTTGAAGTAGCCCAGGGTGGCCAGGTTGCCGAGCACGCCAACGGTCAGCAGGCGGAAGGCGATCTTTTTCTCACCCGCATCCATGCGCGCCTTGATGCGCAGGCCGAACCAGTAGTTCCAGTAGGAAATGGCGACGAACAGCAGCAGAAAGTCAGGGCGCCACCAGGCATAGAACAGGTAGCTGCCGAGCACGATCACGTAGGAACGCCAATGCTCTCTTGCCAGGTAATAGCAGAGCAGAAATACCGGCAGGAAGAGGAACAGGAAGACGTTGGAGGCAAAGATCATGCTGGCACTACTCTCGGTCAGTACGTCAGGGTGACGCCCAGGGTCAGTTGGTAGTCATCGCCGATTTCCAGCGCGCTGCCGGCACGGAAGTAGCTCAGGCTGGTCAGGGTGTTGAGCTGGATGCGCTTGCCCTCGTAGGCCAACGGGAACATGCGCCAGTAGTGGGTGACGTCCAGCACCTGGCCCAGGTGGCTAGAGGCGTCGCTGTTGCGCACCTCGCCCTCGGTGGTGGTGCGCAGTGGCAGTTGCGCGGAGGCGTTGCGCAGGCGCAGGTCGCTCAGGCGAAAGTCCAGTTGGCTGCGGTCGGTGGGGTGGGTTTCCAGGCTGACGCCATAGAACGCCAGGTTGCTCAGGTTGACGCTGACCAGGTTGCTAACCAGACGGCTGCTGTAGCTGAACGGGTCGTTGCGGCGATCCGACTGGATGCGGTTGAGGCTGAAACCGTCGTTGCCGCTGTCGTCTGGACGGTCGGTGAGGCCCGCGGTGAAGCCGACACGTGGCGTCCAGGGCAGATCCTCGAAGCGTTTGCCGATATCGCCGACCACGGCCCAGCCATTCTTGTCGCTGCGATCACGAAGGCCGTTGCGCTGAGTGATTTCCTGATCGCCATCGAGACGCACCAGTTCCAGTTGGTAATCGCTGATCAGCGAGGTCAACTGGCGCGTGTCGCCACGCAGGAACAGACCATAGCGAAGACCATCGAAGTCCTGGCGGTCATCGGTGGTGCTGCCGGAGTAGTCGTCCTCGTGCAGCAGGCGTACGCCGATCCAGTGGTCGGCATGCCAGCGCCATGCATACTCGGCCATCAGGTAGCGGATGTTCTTGTCGCGCGGGTCGAGGCGATTGTCGTCGGAGTTGTAGTAGTAGAACTTCTCGGCCACGGCGACGAAGCCCGTGGCGAAGCTGTCGTTGTAGTCCAGGCGCAGGGCTTCGAGGCTGTCATCCCACCAGATCCCGAAACGGTCGCTGAAGCGCTGGCGACCCAGGGTCGCCGAGAAGCGCGGGTCATCGCCGAGCAGGTTGCGCCGTACATAGAATTCGCGCGCCTCGCTGTAGGCATGGCGGCGACGCGCCTGGGTGTCGTTATCGCCCTCCACGGCCTGCAGGGCATTGGGGTCGGTGTCGTAATTCAGCCACAGTCGGCCGAAGGCTTCCCATTTGGCCCAGCGCTGCTCAGGAGAGTACCAGTGGTAGGAGGGTTCGTAGCGCAGGCTGAAGAAGCTGCGACGATCCTCGCCCAGGCGGGTTTCATCCGGGCCATAGCCGGTGCGCATGAAGAGCTTGTGGGTAAGCAGGGAGGTGACGGGCTCAAGCTCTGGCGACAGGTTGCTGGTCTCTGTCTGCGGGCTATCGGCTTCTTCGGCCTGCACCAGGGTCAGGGGCAGGCAGGCGAGCAGCAGGGCGGTATGGCGCAGGATATGAGAGCGGATCACTGGGCGAATTCCTCGATAAGTCGGTTGCCTTCACGGATGGCTGCAGTGCGTTGCTCGGGCGTCAGGCGTGTGCTCAGCGCCTCTGCCAGCCTCTCTGCGCGTTGATCGCCCAGTTCCTGAGCGGCAAAGGCGAAGGTGTAGGCTTTGCCGTTGTCGCGGCAGATAGCTCGGCCATAGGTGTACAGGCGGGCAATGCGCATCAGGGCGTTGGTCGAGCCGCTTTTGGCTTCCGCCATGTACAGCGCCAGGGCGCGTTGCTGATCGGGCTCGTCCAGCACCCCCTGGCTGTACAGGTCGCCTTCGAGCAGTGCCGCTTCGGGATAGCCTTCTGCTTGCAGTTCGGCGATCAGGCGTTGGCTCAGGTGGGGGTCGAGGGTGCGCCAGACCACCATGTGCAGGCTGGCGCGCAGGGCCTTGATGCGTTGCGGAGTGATCGGGTCTTCGCGCTCGGCCATGCTCAGGCTGAGGTTCTGTCCCTGGCGTTGCTCCAGGCGCTGGATCAGTTCGATCACCTGCTCCGGGCCATAGCGATCCGGGGCGGTCATGAGGAAATAGGCCTTGCTGACCATGGCCGGACCGAAGTCGCGGGCGATGGCGTTATCCAGCCACAACAGCACTTCACGGTCGATCTGTTCGATCAGGCTGGCCTGCGCCTGTGCCTTCTGTTCCCGTTCGGCCTTTTCTTCATCGGTCTGTGCACGGGTCAGTGGACGGTTGTTGTTGTAGGTGCTGATCTCGGCGTTGCGCACCTCGCTCAGTTGCTGGGCGATGCGTTGCACCAGATCCACCGGCAGGCTGTCCATGCGCGGGGCCAGGCGGGTGGCGAAGGCGCGGAACAGTTCGTTGCGCTGTTCACCGAGGAAGACGTAGTAACGGTTCACCGCACGCGCATCGCTTTCCACTGCCTGCTCAAACCACTTCCCGGCCTCGCTACGGTCACCCTGGCGTGCGGCTGCCACCGCCCGGTACAGCGCGGCGTGGCAGTAGATCAGGCAGGCGCGGTCATACAGGTCGATCAGTTGCATCGCCTCGGCCTGGCTGAACAGTTCCGGGTAGACCAGAAAGACTTCCAGGCGCGTATCGACGTTGACGAAGTCACGCTCGGCGGCAAAGCGCGTCAGCGCCTGGCGCATGAAGTCACGATTGGCAGCACGCCAGCGTGGCTTGTAGTCCACCAGGCGGGCCAGGGGGATCAACGCGCCGATATCGCCACGGCCATCGGCGAAGGCCTGCTTGAACAGCGCGATGGCCTGCGCGGTATTGGCTGGACTGCGGCTGGCCAATATCTCACCGAGCAGGCGCGTGGCGGCCAGGTCGCCGCGCTGGGACAGCAGGCGCAGGTCGTCTTCCACCGCTGCCTGGTTGTCCTGAAACAGCGCATAGCGCACCTGGTCGAGGCTGCGCTCGGCCTGTGCCATACCGCTCAGCGCCAGGGTCATGGCGCCTGTGCAAAGGATGAATCTGATCGACATGGCGACCTCAGAATGTCCAGCGCGTGGGCAGGCCGAGCCTGAAGTCGACTGCCACCGGCAACTGATAGTCGTTGCGCGGCAGGTCTTGATCCGGCTTGATGGTCAGTTCAACCATCTGCCGTTGATCGTCCAAACGGCTGGCGATGATCTCGCCGGTAAAGACCTGGTCGCTGCCCAGTACGCGCATCTCCACGCCACGCACACGCTCGAGCTTGTTCATCTGCGCGAAGGGAATGCTGGCCTTGATGTTCAGTGGCTGATCCAGCGGCAGCAGATGTACCAGCGCGTCCTGTTTGTAGGCGAAGCCGTCCTGACGCGGTTTGGGGTAGTACAGGCTGCAATTGCATGGGCTGGCGATCACCGTTTCCACGGTTACACGGCCGAGCAGGGCGGCGCTGTCCTGTTCCGAGAGGTTGGCCAGGGCGGCGATGTCCGTCGGGCTGGTCAGGCTGCTGGCCAGTTGGGTGGAGACGCTGGCCAGTGGCTGACCGGTGCTGACTTCCGTTTGTTCAGGGGCGATCAGGTACTTGAGGTTACCGTTTTCCGGCATGCTGACGACGTAGGCGTTGGCCCCGACCACGGCCTGTGCTGCTTGCATCTGGAAGAACAGCAGGTAGCTCTTGTAGACGATCAGGGCGAGAGCCGCGAGGCCGACGGCGAGGAACAGCAGCGAGCCGAACAGGGCGCGCAGGCGCTCACCGACGGTGCGTGCTTCGGCGTTCTTTTGCTTGCGTTCCTTGATGTAGTTCTCGCGCTGCATCACGTTGAACAGACCGTTGATATCGGCCATGTCCCCGGACATGTAGGACGAGATGATGTAGCGCAGGATGTCGCTTTTCTGCCGATCCAGGTTGACGAACTCGGCGCCAACTTGATTGTTGCGCTGGGAGACGATCTTCAGCTTG
Source organism: Pseudomonas sp. FG29 (assembly GCF_057809355.1). Taxonomy (NCBI): domain Bacteria; kingdom Pseudomonadati; phylum Pseudomonadota; class Gammaproteobacteria; order Pseudomonadales; family Pseudomonadaceae; genus Pseudomonas; species Pseudomonas sp. FG29. The sequence goes on from NZ_JBMDJU010000001.1 coordinate 391,826, forward strand.
GTTTCGATGTTCAGGTCGATCTTGTTCAATTTCAGCTTGATCGAGGCATCGAACAGGCTGCCGATGGTCATGGGCTCAGCCAGCAACAGACCGAGGCCGCCCAGCGACAGATCTTCTATTTCGCATTCCAGGCCTTTGAGCCCGTTACCCTCGAGGATGACGCGGGCAGGGATCTTGGCGCGAACGAACTGACGCTCGTCGATGGCCTCATGAACGATGTTTGCGGGAAGTACAGTGCTACTCATGGTCTGCGCGCCTTTGCTTAGTGTTGCGTGAGTTCGAGCAGGATCGAGATGACCCCGAAAAAGATGGCGATCGAGGAGAACAGCATGCCCTTCGACGTCCATCGGTTAAGGGCTGCATCGAAACTGACGCTGCCATTGCTGAGCGTGGTTTTCTGTCGCGTCCAGCTCTGCTGGTTCATGTGGAACATGGTGTAAACCTTCATCACCGAGCCGACGATCTGGTTGTAATAGAGAACGAACGGGTAGAACGGATCGACCGGGTGTTTGCTGAAGAAGAACAGCAGTGTCACCAGCGTGCGCGACAGCAGCACCCAGAACAGGTACAGCAGCAGGTACTGGATACCGAACAGCAGGCCGGCCACCACCGAAGCGCTGAGGCCCATCAGGCAGGTCCACATGGACACGCGCTGGTCGTACAGGACATACATGGTGAACAGCCCCAGGCGACTGAAACCCAGTAGCCGGGTGGTGCGGAAGTTCTGCCGCAGCGAGTTGCCATACCAGCGGTACATCAGTTGTCGGGTGGCTTGGAAGAAGCTGTCGCTGGGCGGGTGCTCGATGGTCAGGGTGTGGCTGTCGGGCACGTAGAAGGTGTCCCAGCCCGCGCGCATCAGGCTGAACCAGGAGGACTTGTCGTCACCGGTGAGGAACTGGAAGCGTCCCAGGCGCCAGTGATCGAGGTAGTCGGCTTCGACGTCCTTGATGAACGCCGGGTCGGTCATCACGCTGGCGCGGAAGAACGACAGGCGCCCGGTCATGGTCAGCACACGCTTGGAAAGCGCCATCGAGCACATGTTGATGTGCCGCTGGACGAAGCGCAGGGTGTGCCATTCGCGCATCAGGCGACTGCCCTCGACCTCGCAGAACTCGTTGGTAGTGAGACCGCCGACGCTGGGCAGATAGGCGAACAGGCTCACTGCACGCTCGACGCAGCCTGGCAGCATCAGGGTGTCACCATCGACCACGCCGACCACCGAGTTCTCCAGCGGCATGCGCCGTGACAGGGCACGGAAGGCATGGGCCAGGCCGTCACGTTTGCCGGTGCCACGGGCGCGCACGATGACCAGATCGATATCGTCACGCCCACGCACTTCCTGACGCATGATGTCCTTGATGAAGTTCTCGTCGCTCTTTTCCACGATCGAGGCAATCACCGTGCAGGGCACGGGCATGCGCTGCACTTCCTGAAACACCGATTGATAGACCTTGTAAGTGGTCTGGGTGGGAATACGGAAGCTGGTGACCACCATGAACATGTGCTCAGGCAGTGCCGCCGTCCCCATCCGCTCGACCGCCTTGCGGATACGTGGGAAGCGCCAGTGCAGGAAGTACATGCCGCGCAGGTAATGCATCACCGCATTGCCATAGCGCCACATGCCCAGTGCCCCGATCAGGAAGATGAACTTCTGATGCGCCGGATCTAGGTAGGCCGGATCGATCATTTCCGAGGCGAGCAGGATCAGGGCGATGAGGCAGGCCCAGCCCAAGAACTTGTTCAATCTGTCTGCAAAGGATCTTTGCATTTGACGTGCTTCCTTCATTGATGAGCGCCGCTGCCGAGGCATTGGCAGCAGCGCTTTCCTGGCTAGCCGAGGATGTTGTCGCTGCGCCCGTAGACGTCCTCGAAGCGTTCGATGTCGTCCTCGCCGAGATAACCGCCGGACTGCACCTCAATGATCTCCAGGGGGATCTTTCCGGGGTTGGCGAGGCGGTGCACGGCGGCGATGGGGATATAGGTCGACTGGTTTTCCCAGAGCAGGAAGGTCTTGTCGTCACAGGTCACTCGCGCGGTGCCGGATACCACGATCCAGTGCTCGGCACGGTGATGGTGCTTCTGCAGCGAGAGCTGTTCGCCGGGCTTGACCACGATGCGCTTGACCTGGAAGCGATTGCCGTTGTCGATGGAGTCGTAGCTGCCCCATGGGCGATAGACCTGGCAGTGGTTGAGCGCCTCGCTGCGGCCATCGCGGGTCATGCTATTGACCAGTTGCTTGACGTCTTGCACGCGATCCTTGTGCGCGACCATCACCGCGTCCTTGGTTTCCACCACCACCACGTCCTGCAGGCCGACCAGGGTGACCAGCTTGCTCTGGCTATGGGCCAGGCAGTCGTGGCTGTCATGCACCAGGACATCACCCGACAGGCTGTTGCCGTTGGCGTCCTTGTTGCGTACTTCCCACAGCGCGGACCAGGAGCCGACATCGTTCCAGCCAGCGGCCAGCGGCACCACGCAGGCACGCTCGGTCTTCTCCATCACCGCGTAGTCGATGGAGTCGTCCGGGCAGCAAGCGAAGGAACTGGGGTCGATACGGATGAACTGCAGATCGCTCTTGCTGCGGCTCAGCGCCAACTGACAGGTGTCGTAGATATCGGGGTCGTGCTTCTGCAGCTCTTCCAGATAACGGCTGCAGCGGAACAGGAACATGCCGCTGTTCCAGAAGTAACCGCCCTGTTCCACGAATGCCTGCGCGGTGGCCAGATCGGGCTTCTCGACGAAGCGCTCCACCGGCATTACCCCTTCGGGGAGGTCGTCCTGCAGCGTGCCGGTCTTGATGTAGCCGTACCCGGTTTCGGCGCGTTCGGCAGGCACGCCGAACAGCACCATCTCCCCTTGCTCGGCAGCCTGCCGAGCAAGGTCGAGCGCCTGGTGAAAGACCTCATGATCCTCGATCACATGGTCGGCCGGCAGTACCAGCAGTAGTTCGTCACGGCCGGCAGCGAACAGGTGCATGGCGGCAATGGCCACGGCAGGCGCAGTGTTACGGCCGAAGGGTTCGAGCAGGATGCTGTGCGCTTCGCAACCGATGGCGCTGAGCTGTTCATTGACGATGAAGCGATGCTCTTCGTTGCACACCACGATGGGCTTGTGCAGGCCCTTCGGGGCCAGGCGCTGCAGCGTCTGTTGCAGCATCGTGGCCGAGCCGGTCAGTGGCAGGAACTGTTTCGGGTAAAGCTTGCGCGACAGCGGCCAGAGCCGCGAGCCGCTGCCGCCGGACAAAATCAGGGGAATCATCTCGTCACTCCTGTGCAAACACGGATTGGCAACCTACTAGGCAGTGCAAAAAGACCATTGGTCTCGACCATGCCCCCCCGGCAGCGTGCATATGCCGCTGCCGTTCGGGGGGATGCTTACCAGCAGATGCCTTCCCTGTTTTCCTGAGTGCTGTGTTTCATGAAGCCGACCAGGTCTACTACCTGCTTGTCGCTGCCCAGGTTCTGCAGTACCTCGGCGAAGAGCGGCTCGTTGTTGCCGAGGATCAATACATCGGAAGCCTCGACCACTTCCTCCAGTTCCTTGCACAGCAACGAGGAGACATGCGGGATCTTGGATTCGATGTATTCCTTGTTGGCGCCGAAGACACGGGCGTACTCGACGTTGCTGTCATAGATGCGCAACTCGAAGCCCTTGCCGATGAGCATTTCCGCCAGTTCCACCAACGGGCTTTCGCGGAGGTCGTCGGTGCCGGCCTTGAAGCTCAGGCCCAGCAGGCCGACGCGGCGTTTGTCGTAGGTGGAGATGATGTCGTAGGCGCGCTGCACCTGGGCGCGGTTGCTCGGCATGATCGAGGCCAGCAACGGATGCTCGACATCCAGTTGCCCCGCGCGATAGGTGAGGGCGCGCACGTCCTTGGGCAGGCAGGAGCCGCCGAAGGCGAAGCCAGGCTTCAGGTAGTACTTGGAGAGGTTGAGCTTGTGATCCTGGCAGACCACGTCCATCACCTCGCGGCCGTCGACGCCGCAGGCCTTGGCGATATTGCCGATCTCGTTGGCGAAGCTCACTTTGGTGGCGTGCCAGACGTTGCAGGTGTACTTGATCATCTCCGCAACTTCGATGGTCTTGCGGATGATCGGCGCGTCCAGTTCGCTGTACAGCTCCTGCAGCAGATCGCCGGATTGCTTGTCCAGCTCGCCGATCACGGTCATGGCCGGAAAGTCGTAGTCCTTGATGGCCGTGCTTTCACGGAGGAATTCGGGGTTGGTGGCCACGCCGAAGTCGACGCCGGCTTTCTTGCCGGACTCCATTTCGATCAGCGGAATCACCACGTTTTTCACGGTGCCCGGCAGCACCGTGCTGCGCACCACCACGGTGTGACGTGCGTCCTTGTCACGCAGGGCGGCGCCGATCTGCTTGCATACCAACTCCATATAGCCGAGATCCAGGTCGCCGTTGCGCTTGCTCGGCGTACCTACGGCGATGAAGGACAGATCACTGGCCAGCACGGCCGCGCCGACGTCGGTCGTGCCGCGCAGCAGGCCGCTGTTGACGCCTGCCTGGAGCAGTTCGGCAAGTCCTGGCTCGACGATGGGGGACTTACCCTGGTTGATCAGGTCGATCTTGGTCTGCGAGACATCGACGCCTATCACTTCATGGCCGCGCGCTGACAGGCAGCCTGCGCAGACCGCCCCAACATAACCCAGTCCAAAGATACTGATTCTCATCGCTCCATCCCCTCAACACTAAGTTATTGGCTAAATCTGCTGCGCTTATTCCAGGCAAACACACACGTACTGACTGCGCATGTGCTATCGCGCAATCACTTTGTTTTTTATTGGTGTGTTGGTGCTGGTGTGCAATTAGCGCGGATACTAGGGCGAATGTTTTGGTATTTCAATAGCTCTAGTTTTGGTTGGTGTTGTTTTTTTATTTTTTATTTATTGATTTTAAAAATAGCAATAAAATCAATAACTTATAGTTTTCACTATTTCCAGCGTCAAAAAATAGTTTCGCTGCTTTTGGGGGATTTTTTGGCGTCATTAGTTCGTCGCCGTTCCTGCTCCATTATGTATCACTGTTCTTCTTTGTGCTCGGAAGTTGTGCGTTAGTTATCTTTTTTCTTGTCTGATGACATGGATTTTAAGTTTTCGTTAATCCGCAGGTGTGGCGCTTCAGGCCCAGGCGGTCGCTGGGAGAGGTGCGGGGTGATGGGCGCTTGTGGCTTTCTGGCGGGGATATGCAGTCAAATGCAGGTGCGGGCAAATCCGACCCCCGCGAGGACCATGGACGATGACCCAACAATCGCAATTCGCCCTGCTCGGCAAGAAGCGCTTCCTGCCGTTTTTCGTGACGCAATTGCTCGGCGCCTTCAACGACAACATCTTCAAGCAGTCGCTGATTCTCGCCATCCTCTTCAAGCTCAACACCGACGCCGACCGCGATCTGCTGGTCAACCTCTGTGCGTTGCTGTTCATCCTGCCGTTCTTTCTGTTCTCTGCGCTCGGCGGTCAGTTCGGCGAGAAGTTCGCCAAGGACGCGCTGATTCGTCAGATCAAGCTGGCGGAAATCTTCATCATGCTCGCCGGGGCTGCTGGGGTGCTGCTGAATAATCTTGAGTTGATGCTGGCGGTGCTGTTCGCCATGGGCACGCAGTCGGCCCTGTTCGGCCCGGTCAAGTATTCGATCCTGCCTCAGCACTTGCAGGAGAACGAGCTGGTCGGCGGCAACGCGCTAGTGGAGATGGGAACCTTCCTGGCGATTCTCGCTGGCACCATCGGCGCCGGCGTGATGATGGCCAGCAGCAGCTACGCCTCGATCGTCGCCGGCTCGGTGGTGGGGGTGGCGGTGCTGGGCTACCTGGCCAGTCGCGGCATTCCCCGTGCGGCGGCGGCGATGCCGACGCTACAGCTGGACTGGAACATCCTGCGTCAGTCCTGGTTGACCATGAAGCTCGGCCTTGGCCAGCGTCCGGCGGTGTCGCGTTCGCTGGTGGGCAACTCCTGGTTCTGGTTTCTCGGCGCGATCTACCTGACGCAGATCCCGGCCTATTCCAAGGAATGGCTGCACGGCGACGAGAGCGTGGTGACGCTCATTCTTACCGTGTTCTCGCTGGGCATCGGCCTGGGTTCGATGCTTTGCGAGCGCATGAGCGGACACAAGGTGGAGATCGGTCTGGTGCCCTTTGGCTCCATCGGCCTGACCTTCTTTGGCATCCTGCTGTGGTGGTGCTCCGGCGGCTTCCCCGAGGGTGCTGCGCCGCACAGTTGGTTGGCGTTGCTCGGCTATGGCCAGGCCTGGTGGATCCTCGGCAGCATCCTCGGCATCGGTCTGTTCGGTGGTTTCTATATCGTGCCGCTGTACGCGCTGATCCAGTCGCGCACCGCCGAGCATGAGCGGGCGCGGGTGATCGCCGCCAACAACATCCTCAACGCGCTGTTCATGGTGGCCTCGGCCATTGCGGCGATCCTCTTCCTCAGCGTCGCCGGCCTGACCATCCCGCAGTTGTTCCTGGTGGCCTCGCTGATGAACGTCGCGGTCAACAGCTACATCTTCAAGATCGTCCCCGAATTCAGCATGCGCTTTCTCATCTGGCTGCTGGGGCATTCGATGTACCGCGTCGAGCACCGCAATCTGCAGGTCATCCCCGAGGATGGGCCGGCCGTGCTGGTGTGCAATCACGTGTCGTTCGTCGACGCGCTGCTGATCGGTGGCGCCATTCGCCGGCCGGTGCGCTTCGTCATGTACTACAAGATCTACGACCTGCCGGTGCTCAACTTCGTCTTCCGCACCGCCGGCACCGTGCCGATCGCCGGGCGTAACGAGGACCTGTTGATCTACGACGCGGCGTTCAAGAAGATCGCCGAGTACCTGCGCAACGGCGAGCTGGTGTGCATCTTCCCCGAGGGCAAGCTGACCCGTGACGGCGAGATCGACGAGTTCAAGGGCGGGGTGCAGCGCATCCTCGATGAGAACCCGGTGCCGGTGATTCCGATGGCTTTGCAGGGGTTGTGGGGCAGCTTCTTCAGCTACGACCCGAACAAGGGGTTGTTCAAGCGTCTGTGGTCACGGGTGACGCTGGTGGCGGGTGAGGCCATTGCGCCCGAGCAGGCCACGCGTGACCTGCTGCAGGCGCGGGTAAGCGAACTGCGTGGAGAGCGTCGTTAGCCCGTGGTGCGAACGAGCTGACGACCCTCGGCTCAGCCGTTTTTCTCTGGCGTATCGTTGCCCATGCGGCGATAGAGGGTCGCCAGCAGCGGGCCGGAGAGGTTGTGCCAAACGCTGAACAGCGCGCTTGGCACCGCCGCCAGCGGGCTGAAGTGGGCGCTGGCCAGTGCGGCGCCCAGGCCAGAGTTCTGCATGCCGACCTCGATGGAGAGCGTCTTGCGCTGTGCCAGCGGCATGCCGAACAGGTGGCCGGCCAGGTAGCCCAGTGCCAGGCCGATGCCGTTGTGCAGCACCACCACGGCCATGATCAGCAGGCCGGACTCGGCGATCTTGGCCTGGCTGGCCGCGACCACGGCGGCAACGATGGCGACGATGCTCACCACGGAGATCAGCGGCAGCACATCCACCGCCGTTTTTACCCGCTCGCCGAGCAGGCGCTGGGCGACCAGGCCCAGGACGATGGGCAGCAGCACCATCTTCAGGATCGAGACGAACATCGCGCTGAACGATACCGGCAGCCATTCCGACGCCAGCAGCCAGATCAGCGCCGGCGTCACCAGTGGGGCGAGCAGGGTGGTCACCGAAGTGATCGCCACCGACAGCGCCAGGTCGCCACGGGCGAACCAGGTGATCACGTTGGAAGCGGTGCCGCCAGGGCAGCAGCCGACCAGGATGACGCCCACGGCGATCTGCGCCGGCAGGCCGAAGACCTGGCACAGCAGCCAGGCGGTGCAGGGCATGATGATGAACTGCGCCAGCACGCCGATCAGCACGGCGACCGGGCGCCGCGCCACCTCACGGAAATCCTCGGTCTTCAGGGTCAGGCCCATGCCGAACATGATCAGGCCCAGCAGTGGCACGATCCAGGCGGTCAGGGGCAGGAACCAGGCCGGTTGGAAGAAGGCCAGAATGGCGAACAGCAATACCCATAGGGCGAAGGTATTGCCGACGAAACGGCTTAAGGCGATCAAGGCACGCATGGCGGTGTATCCGAGAGGTTTTTGGAAGAGGGCCGCAAGCCTAGCAAATCGGGCCGGGCAAGAGGGCGGGTTCGGTAGGGTAGATGAACGGCAGCTTTGACTGTCGGTTTCCGGTGGTCTTCTTCTGGCGGCTGGCGCCTGTCTGGATGAGCCGGGCGGACGAGTGTTGGTTGATGAATTGGGACGCCAGCAATGCGCCTCTGATACGCCGTCATCTGCTCCGGGGCGAGGATGAGCGCTAGAGCCTGCTGCGGACCGGTAACCGCGCCGCCCACTCAGGCTTTTTGGCTGCAGTTCCTGAAAAGTCCTGAGATCAGTCAACTAGATGAATGACGCAATAGTGGCGCCGTGATATTGTCGACCGCCTGGTCACTTCTCAAAGTGCCGAACAATTCCGGTCTGGTAACAAGAACAATTCTCCAGCGGTTGCAGAAACCCCGATCCTCGGTTGGAGAATTACATGAGCAAATGGCTCGGCAATCTCAGTGTCACATTCAAACTGGCCTTCGGTTTCGGCCTCGTCCTCCTGCTGACCCTGGTGCTGGCTGCTTCCGGTTGGGACAGCATTGGACGTCTGACCGAGCGCAGTGAGCGTGTCGTCGAAATCAACGACGTCAATGATCTGCTCGATGACCTGCGCGTCAGCCGCCTGCATTACATCGCGAGCAATGGTGACAACACCCTGGCCGAGCGCATGCAGCAGTCGCTGGAGCAGTATCGAAAGGCCCATGAGCGCGTCAGCGCGCATTTCACCAATCCCGATAACGTTGCTCGATTCAAGGCTCAGAGCGAGCAGATCGATCTCTATCAGGCCTCGCTCAATGCCATGCAGGCTGCCTACCGTCAGGCCAGTACCGCGCGTGGTGAAATGGGCAGCCAGGCCCGTGACGCCTTCGCCCAGCTCGAGCAGATCGAGACCCTGGTGCTGCGTATTCCCGAATACGACCCACAGCGGCTCGCCAGCTACCGCGCCATGCGTGACGCCAAGGAAGGGCTGCAACTGATGCGCTACGAGGTGCGCGGTTACACCGCCAACGTCAACGCCGATACCGAAGCGGCCGTGACGCGGCAACTGCAGCGCACTCGCGAGAGCCTCGATGAGCTCGATAGCATCATCGGTGCTCAGGCTCCCGAGCAGGTCAAGGCGATCCAGGCTGCCTTCGAGGGTTACCGCACGGCCGTGCAGACTTTCCAGCAGGCCAATACGGCCGTCATCCAGGCGCGTGACGAGCTGGATCGACAAGGAGCGGAAATCGTTCGTCTGAGCGACGAGCTGATTCGCAATCAGGTCGAGCAGAGCAATACCGACGCGTCCATGGCCAAGAGCGTGCAGGTGATCGCGACCCTGCTGGCGTTGGCTGTTGGCGTGCTGTCGGCCATTGCCATCACGCGGCAGATTACCGTACCGCTGGCCACGACTCTGGCCGCTGTGGAGCGCATTGCAGGGGGCGATCTGACTGCCATACCCAACACCTCCCGGCGCGATGAGATCGGTGCGCTGCAGCAAGGCGTACAGCGCATGGGCAATGCCCTGCGCGAGCTGATCGGCGGCATCCGTGATGGCGTCAGCCAGATCGCCAGCGCCGCCGAACAGCTGTCGGCGGTGACCGAGCAGACCAGCGCCGGAGTCAACAGCCAGAAGCTCGAGACCGACCAGGTGGCGACCGCCATGCAGGAGATGTCCGCCACGGTTCACGAGGTCGCGCGTAACGCCGAGGATGCATCGCGTGCTGCCATCGACGCCGACGCCGAAGCGAATCAAGGCGGCAGGGTGGTGGTCGAGGCCATCGGCCAGATCGAGGCACTGGCGGGCGAGATGGTGCGCTCCACCGAGGCCATGGATCTGCTGCAGCAGGAAAGCGCGAAGATCGGCAGCGTGATGGATGTGATCAAGGCCGTCGCCGATCAGACCAACCTGCTGGCGCTGAATGCCGCCATCGAGGCGGCGCGAGCGGGTGAGGCCGGGCGCGGTTTTGCCGTGGTCGCCGATGAAGTGCGCAACCTGGCACGCCGTACCCAGCAGTCCACCGAAGAGATCGAGAGCCTGATCGGCGCCCTGCAACGAGGTACCCAGCAGGTGGCCAGCGTGCTGCAGGAAAGCCGCAGCCTGACCGAGGGCAGTGTCGGTCTGGCGCGCAAGGCCGGCGATGCGCTGGTGGTGATCAATCAGAAGGTCTCCAACATCCAGTCGATGAACCAGCAGATCGCCGCAGCTGCCGAGCAGCAGGGTGCGGTGGCCGAGGAAATCGGCCGCAGCGTGGTCAATGTGCGCGATGTCGCCGAGCAGACCGCCGAGGCCAGCGAAGAGACCGCCGCCAGCTCGGTGGAACTGGCGCGTCTGGGGACTCACCTGCAGACCTTGGTCAATCGCTTCCGGGTCTGATCCTCCTGATCGGGCGTGGCGCTCGCCACGTCCGATGGTCGCTTGAAATCCTCGGTAACACAGCCTTTTGCCGTTTTGTGACGGAGTCGATAAATGGCTGTGCCTCCCGCCGCTTCGCCTGCGTCAGCACAGACCTTGCTGGCTTCAAAAAGAACAATTCTCCAGCGCAACCCCAAGACTCTCGTGGAGACTGTTCATGCATTCGTGGTTTGCGAACCTCAGCGTTACGCGCAAGCTGGCACTCGGCTTCGGGCTGGTTCTGGCACTCACCCTGGCGCTCGCCTGGGTTGCCTGGAGCAGCCTCGGCAGCGTTATTCAGCGCAGCACCTGGATGAGCGAGATCGCTCAGCTCAACAACACCCTCACCAACCTGCGCGTCGCACGCCTGCAGTTCATGCTGGCCAAGGGCGATGCGCCGACTACCGAGCGCCTGCTCGGCAGTCTGGACATCTACCTGCAACAGCAGAGGAAGCTGCTGCAGACGTTCACTAATCCGGTCAACGTCAAGCTGCTGCGTGAGCAGGATGGCTACAACCAGGCCTATCAGCAGTCGCTGGCGGGCATGCGTTCGGCCTACGCGGCAGCCGAGCAGGCTCGGCGCCGGGTGGCCGACGAAGCACAACAGTTGGCTCAGGTGCTGGCGGGCCTGCAGCGTGGCGTGCAGTTGCTGCCGGAATACGATGGTCGCCGTTTCGGCCAGTTGCAGGCACTGAATCAGACACAGGGCGAGTTGCTCAGTGTGCGCTACCTGCTCGAACGCTATGACAACAGCGCGGACAGCGATACCGAGCAGGCGCTGGTAGCCCGTCTGGCGGCTGCACGTGCGACCCTGGAGCCGCTGCGCGAGGCCTTCGGCGCACAGCGCAGCGATGATGTCACGCGGATCGAGACGCTGCTCGGCAGCTACGCCCAGGCCATGCAGGCCCTCAAGCAGGCCACTCAGGACATCGCCCGTACGCGTCAGGAAATGACCGATCAGCAGCGCGAGATCGTGCGCATCAGTGATGCTCTGTACGCGTTCCAGACCGAGCGTCTGGCTATCGAAAGCAGTCAGGCGCGTACCTGGCAGATAGTCGCCGTGCTTCTGGCGGTGCTGTTTGGCGTGCTGGCGGCCTGGTTGATCACCCGTCAGATCACCCATCCGCTGCGTGACACCCTGGGCGCGGTGCGGCGCATCGCCGAGGGCGACCTGACCGATACCCAGCAGGTGGTGCGTCGCGACGAACTGGGCCTGCTGCAACAGGGCATCGCCCAGATGGCCAGTACCCTGCGCGAACTGATCGGCGGCATTCGCGACGGCGTGGCGCAGATCGCCAGCGCTGCCGAGCAACTCTCGGCCGTGACCGAGCAGACCAGTGCCGGTGCCAACCATCAGCGCCAGGAGACCGATCAGGTGGCCACCGCCATGCATGAAATGTCGGCCACCGTGCAGGAGGTCGCACAGAACGCCGAGCAGGCTGCGCATGCCGCCACTGCTGCCGATGGCGAGGCCCGTGAGGGCAATCAGGTGGTGAACCAGGTGGTCGCGCAGATCGAACGTCTGGCTGCCGAGGTGGGGCGTTCTTCCGAGGCGATGACCGGTCTGCAGAAGGAAAGCGACAAGATCGGCAGCGTGATGGATGTGATCAAGTCGGTGGCCGAGCAGACCAACCTGCTGGCGCTCAACGCCGCCATCGAGGCGGCGCGTGCCGGTGAGGCCGGGCGTGGTTTTGCCGTGGTGGCGGACGAGGTGCGTGGCCTGGCGCAGCGTACGCAGAAATCTACCGAGGAAATCGAAGCGCTGATCGCCGGCCTGCAGAGCGGCACGCAGCAGGTCGCGGCCGCCATGCGCGCCAGTCGTGACATCACCGACAGCAGCGTGGAGCTGAGCCGCCAGGCCGGCAGCTCGCTGGCCAGCATCACCCAGGCGGTGTCCAACATCCAGTCGATGAACCAGCAGATCGCCGCCGCCGCCGAGGAGCAGAGTGCGGTGGCCGAGGAGATCAGCCGCAGCGTGATCAGCGTGCGCGACATCTCCGAGCAGACCGCCGGTGCCAGCGAAGAAACCGCCGCCTCCAGCGCCGAATTGGCGCGTTTGGGTGGGCACCTGCAGGCGTTGGTCAGTCGTTTCCGTCTGTAAGACAAGTGGCGGGTTTCACCCGCCCTACAGATGATCGCGGTTGAAGAGTCTCCCGTAGGAGCGGCTTCAGCCGCGATAGCGCGTATTCACCGCCAGCTCAGGATCGGCCAGCCGGCCTGCTCGGCATGGGCGCGCAGGGTCGGGTCGGGATTGACCGTGAACGGCTTGTCGACCAATTGCAGCAGCGGCAGGTCGTTGCGCGAGTCGGAGTAGAAGCTGGCCCCAGCCAGGCTTTCGCCCTGCTCGGCGAGCCAGGCATTGAGGCGCGTGACCTTGCCTTCGCGGTAGGTGAGCACGCCCTGGGTACGCCCGGTGTAGAAGCCATGCTGCTGTTCCAGGTCGATGGCCAGTACTTGGTCGATACCGAAACGTTCGGCGATGGCACTGACCAGAAAATGCGCCGAGGCGGAAATCACCAGCAGGCGGTCGCCGGCCTGGCGATGCGCGGCCAGGCAACGGCTGGCGTCGGTGTAGAAGATCGGTTCGATCACATCCTCGACGAAGGGCTCGACCACATGGGCGACCTCCTCGGGCGTGCGGCCAACCAGCGGCGACAGGGTGTAGGCCATATAGTCCTCCATGGCCAGGGTGCCGGCGGCGTACTGGCGCATCAGCTCCTGCTCGTGGGCGAGGAAGGATTCACCATCGGCCCAGCCGATCTTCACCATTTCCTCCGTCCACAGGCTGGCGCAGTCGCCATGGATCAGGGTTTCGTCGAGATCGAAAATTGCCAGGGCCATCACTTCACCTCCCGGATTGCGCTCGCGTCGATCTGCAGGCTCACCGCCTGGCCGTTGCCATGCAGGTCGGCGGCCGAGCGGTTGAGCACGTCCACCAGCAACTGGCTGCCCTGCGCCTCGACGCGGTAGCGGATGACGTTGCCCAGCAGGCTGTGGCTGATGATCCTTGCGGCGATGCCGTTGTCGGCGAAAGCGATGGCCTCCGGGCGAATGGCCACGCGCGAGCCCATCGGCTGGCCGAGCAGGCGGCTGGCGGCGTCGGCTTCGAGCAGGTTGTAGTTGCCGATGAAGCCGGCGGCGAAGGCATCCACCGGGGCGGTGTAGAGGGTTTCGGCGTCGCCGCTCTGGACGATCTGGCCGGCATTCATCAGGAAGATGCGGTCGCTCATGGTCAGCGCCTCTTCCTGATCGTGGGTGACGAAGATGGTGGTCAGGTTCAGCTCCTGCTGGATGGCGCGGATCTGTTCGCGCAGGTGTTTGCGGATGCGTGCATCGAGGGCCGACAGCGGTTCGTCGAGCAGCAGCAGGCGTGGGCGGGTGACCAGAGAACGGGCCAGGGCCACGCGCTGGCACTGGCCGCCGGAGAGCTGGTGCGGGTAGCGTGTGGCGAAGTCGCCCAGCTCGACCATCTCCAGCGCCTCGCGCACGCGTTGTTCGCTCTCGGCCTTGGCCACCTTCTGCATGCGCAGGCCGAAGGCGACGTTCTGCGCCACGCTCATGTTGGGGAACAGTGCATAACTCTGGAACACCATGCCGATACCGCGTTTTTGCGGTGGCAGTGGCACCAGGTCTTCGCCGCTGAGATTGATACGCCCGCCGTCGACCTCGGTAAGGCCGGCGATGCAGCGCAGCAGGGTGGACTTGCCGCAGCCGGAGGGGCCGAGCAGGGTGACGAACTCGCCCTGGCCGATCTCGCAGTTGATGTCGCTGAAAATACGGGTGTCGCCGTAGCTTTTATGCAGGTTCTGGATGCTCAGAAAGCTCATGCCTTGTCCCTGTTCAAACGGTTGGCCGCCCAGGTGAACACCAGGACGAAGAAGAAGTAGGAAATCACCAGCGCGCTGTTGAAGTGGCCGCTGCTGTTGCGCATGTTGTTCAGGTACACCTGCAGCGTCTCGTAGCGGGTGCCCACCAGCATGTTGGCGAAGACGAACTCGCCGAACAGGAAGCTGAAGGAGAGGAACAACGACACCATCAGGCCCTTGCGCAGGTTCGGCAGCACCACCAGCAAGGCCGCCTTCCAGGTGCTGGCGCCGAGCAGGTGGGCGGCGTCCATCAGGTCGCGCAGGTTGATCGCCTGCAGGTTGTTGGCGATGGCGCGGTACATGAACGGCAGGGCGATGGTGAAGTAGCAGCCGAGCAAAATCCACGGCGTGCCGGTCATCGCCAGTGGCCCGGAGCCGTAGAGCTGCAGCAGGCCCACCGAGGACACCACCGGCGGCACGGCGAACGGCAGCAGGATCAGCACATTCATCAGCGTGTCGAGTTTCGGGAAGTGGTAGTGCACCACGAACATCAGCGGCAGGATCAGCGCCACCGACAATGCCAGTGCGCCGAAGCACACCAGCAGCGACTGGCCGAAGGCACGCAGGAAGCGCTCGTCGCTCCACAGCGCGGCGTACCATTTGAGCGTCAGACCGTCCGGCAGGATGGTGGCCGACCAACTGGTGGATAGCGAGTAGAGCAGAGTGCCGGCCAGTGGCAGCAGCAGGATCAGAAACAGCAGCCAGACCACGATGCGGTGGTAGAGGCTGGCGGTGGGGGCATCAGCGCGTGACATGCTGGCTCCTTTTCAGCAGCACCTGGTGGACGACGGTGATCAGCACCATCAGCCCGACCAGAATCATCGACAGGGCGCTGGCCAGGTTCGGGTTCAGCGCGATATCGCCGGAAACCATCGCCGCGATGCGAATGGGCAGCACGTTGAAGTTGCCGGTGGTCAGGTAGTACACCGTGGCGTAGGCGCCCAGGGCGTTGGCCAGAAGGATGACGAAGGTGCCGAGCAGCGCCGGGGTCAGCACCGGCAGGCCGATATGGCGCCAGAAGTCCCAGGTGCCAGCGCCGAGCAATGCGGCGGACTCGCGCCAGTCCTGACGCAGGGCGTCGAAGGCGGGGTAGAGCAGCAGCACGCCGAGCGGAATCTGGAAGTAGGTGTAGAGCACGATCAGACCGTTCTTCGAGTACAGGTTGAAGCTCTCGATCAGGCCGAGCTGGATCAGCAGCAGGGTCAGCGCGCCGTTGAAGCCGAGCAGGATGATGAAGGCGAAGGCCAGCGGCACACCGGCGAAGTTGCTGGTCATGTTGGAGAAGGCAATGACGAAGTCGCGCAGCTTCGAGTCCACCTGGCGCAGCGAGTAGCTGCCGAGGATGGCAATGGCCATGCCGAACAGGCTCGACCAGAAGGCGATCTCCAGGCTGTGCTTGATCGCCTGCAGGTAGAACTTGGAGGCGAAGATCTTCTCGAAATTACCCAGGCCCCAGCCATCGGGGCTGTTCAGGCTGTTGATCGCCACCCATGCCAGCGGCGCCACCTGGAACACCAGGAAGAACGCGGCGAAGGGCAGCACGAACAGCAGCGGCAGCCAGCGCCGCAGGGAGGACGGCGCGCTCATTTCAGCAACTCCGCGCAGTAGGGTTTGTCGTGGGGCACACCGAGCAACTGACAGATGCTGCCGCACAGTTCGAGCTGGCGTGGGCGCGCGCTGGCATCGAGGCTGAAGGCGTCGCCGATGACGAACAGCGGCACCTGGCGCTCTTCAGGGAGCAGGCCGTTGTGCGAGCGGTCGACGTTCATGCCGTGGTCGGCGGTGACCAGCACCTGGTAGCCGGCATCGACCCAGTTCTGCAGATGGTCGGCCAGTAGCACGTCGGCCATGCGCGCTGCGTTGCGGTACTGTGGGCTGTCCAGGCCGTGCTTGTGGCCGGCGTCGTCAATGTTCATCGGGTGCACCAGCAGCAGGTCGGGCGCGTGCTGCAGGCGCAGGCTCTCGGCGTCGACGAACAGGTGCGAATCCGGGTAATGGTCGGCGTAGTAGAAGTGGCCGTACTGGATCGGTAGCGATTCATCGCAGGTGTGACGGTCGCGCACGGCGATGAAGGGCGAGCGGTTGTACAGCTCGCTGACCCAGTGATAAGCCGCGGCGGCAGTGCTTAGGCCGGCATCGCGGGCGTAATGAAACAGGCTGCGTTCGCGCGACAGGCGCGACACATCGTTGTGCACGATGCCGCTGTCGATGGGGCGCACGCCAGTGAGGATGGCCTCGTAGAGCGGGCGCGACAGCGCCGGTAGTTCGCAGTCGAGACGGTAGAAGGCCGCGCGCCCGGCGTCGCACCAGGCATGCAGATGGCCCATGGCATGTTGCGCGACCGAGTGGCTAAGGCCGTCGAGCACGACGAGGATGACCTTGGAAGGCATGGGGAATCCTGAAAAGCGTAGGGTGGATCGCGCTTCGTCGATCCACCGCATGGGTAAACGCCAAAACGGCAAGGTGGACGGATGAAGCGTCAGCTACGCGCCCCGATCCACCTTACGCGCTCCTACGGCTTGTGGGAGGGGCTTCAGCCGCGACTGTCGCCGCTAAAGCGCCTCCCACGATGCAGCGCATCACTCCATATTGATGATCACGTTCTCCTGCCACATCTGCGGCAGCGCCTTGGAAGTGGCTTCCCAGGCGGCGGCGTCCTTGATCGGCTGCACCTTGGCGTATTGCTCGTTGGGCAGCAGCTTGGCCTGCACATCGGCCGGCAGGGTCAGGTGCTCGGCGCGGATCGGCCGGGCATTGCCCTTGGCCAGGTTGATCTGGCCGGCGTCGGAGAGGATGTACTCACGCGCCAGCTTGGCCGCGTTGGGGTTCTTGGCGTACTTGTTGATGATGGTGGTGTAGCCGGAGATCACCGAGCCATCGGAGGGGATCAGCACCTCGAAGCGGCTCGGGTCGATCTGGTCGCGGTAGGACAGGCCGTTGAAGTCCCAGACGATGCCGACTTCCACTTCGCCTTTTTCCAGGGTCTGGATGGTCGGGTTGGACAGCGACAGGCGGCCCTGCTCGGCGATGGCGGCGAAGAAGTCCAGGCCCGGCTGGATGTTCTTCTCGTCACCGCCATTGGCGATGGCGGCAGCCAGTACACCATTGACGGCCTGCGCGGCGGCACTGACGTCACCGATGGCGACGCGGTACTTGCCGTTCTTCAGGTCGGCCCAGGATTTCGGAACATCCTTGACCAGTTGCTTGTTGACGATGAAGGCGATGGAGCCGGTGTAGGCCAGCATCCAGTGGCCATCGGCGTCCTTGGCCCAGCTCGGGATCTGCTCCCAGGTGCTCGGCTTGTACGGCTGGGTCACGCCCTGCTGCATGGCGATGGGGCCGAAGGCGGCGCCAACGTCGCCGATATCGGCGGTGGCGTTGTCCTTCTCGGCAGCGAACTTGGCGATCTCCTGGGCCGAGCTCATGTCGGTGTCGGAGTGCTTGAGGCCGTACTTGGTGTTCAGGTCGTTCCAGGTGTCCTTCCAGTTGGCCCAGCTATCGGGCATCCCCACGCTATTCACCGTGCCTTCGGCACGAGCGGCTTTTTCCAGTGCCTGCAGGTCGGTGCCTGCAGCCATGGCGGAAGTGGCCAGAGCGATGGCCGAACCCATCAGTGAAGCCAGCAGCAGTTGTTTCATTGGAAACTCCTTTGCGGTGTGAGTGTTGGTCTAGATCAGCAATACCCGAGCCAATCTAGGCGCCTTTGATGACAGTTTTGTGTCCTGACGCCTGACGACTGCTATCGCGTTCCAGCCAAGCGCTGCGCCCAACAAGCGTAGACCATGGTCAAACACCCGGAATGACTGGGTCGCAGCGTGGCATGAGGCATGCTTGTCGTCGTTCTGTCATCTGCTGGTCATCTGGCTTGCCTAGGCTTGTCATGAATCCGCGCTGCACGCTTTTGCCCTGTGATGGGGCTGGACTAGTCCAAAAGGGAAACAATTGATGCGTATCGATGCGCCACGCGCCGTCACCACCATCTGCCATGCGTTACAGGAGCAGATCGACCGCGGTCTGTTGCCCTCGGGTAGCAAGTTGCCGGCCGAACGCAAGCTCAGCGAGTTGTTCGACACCACGCGGATCACCCTGCGTGAGGCGCTGGGGCAGTTGGAGGCGCAGGGGCTGATTTACCGCGAGGAGCGCCGCGGCTGGTTCGTCTCGCCGACGCGCATCGCCTACAACCCGCTGGTACGCACGCACTTCCATGCCATGGTGGCGGGGCAGGGGCGGGTGCCAGCCACCGAGGTGCTCAGCGCACGGCTGATACCGGCACCGGCCGAGGTCTGCCAGACCCTGGAGCTGGCGGCGCTGTCCAGCGTCTATCAGGTATGCCGGGCGCGGCGCATCGACGGGCGGCTGGTGCTGTACGTCGAGCATTACCTGAACCCGGCCTATTTCCCCGGGATTCTCGAGTTCGACCTGACCCGTTCGCTGACCGATCTGTATGCCAGCGAGTACGGCATTCACTACGGGCGGGTGCGTTTCGACATGGTGCCGACCGCGCTGCATGCCGAGGCGGCAGCCAGCCTGCGGGTAGCAACGGGCAGCCCGGCGCTGCGCATCACGCGGGTCAACCGTGACCAGCACGGGCGCATCATCGATTGCGATCTGGAGTTCTGGCGGCACGACGCGATTCACGTCAGCGTCGAGGTGCCGGAATAGAGGGTTGGTAATGTCGGTTACAGGATAAATGACCGTGGGAGGCGCTTCAGCGGCGGGCTCTTGTCGCGGCTAAAGCCCCTCCCACGGTTTGCTTCTGCAGCGGATCAACCGCCGAGGTAGGCGTCGCGGACTTTCGGATCGTTGAGCAGGTCTTCGCCGCTGCCGCGCATGACGATATGGCCGTTCTCCAGCACATAGCCACGGTCGGCGAGCTTGAGCGCCTGGTTGGCGTTCTGCTCGACCAGGAACACGGTCACGCCGTCTTTGCGCAATTGCTCGATGATGTCGAAGATCTGCTGGATGATGATCGGCGCCAGACCCAGCGATGGCTCGTCGAGCAGCAGCAGGTTGGGCTTGCTCATCAGCGCCCGACCGATGGCGAGCATCTGCTGCTCACCGCCGCTCATGGTGCCGGCGCGCTGGGCGAAGCGTTCCTTCAGGCGCGGGAACAGGTGCAGCACCTTGTCCAGTTGCTCCTGATTGTCCGCCTTGGTGCCGAAGAAGCCGCCCATGGCCAGGTTTTCCTCGACGGTCAGGCGGGCGAACACGCGGCGGCCTTCCGGCACGATGGCGATGCTCTTGCGCATGATCTCCGGGGTTTCCATACCCACCAGCTCTTCACCCAGGTAGCGGATGCTGCCACTGGTGGCGCGCGGGTTGCCGCACAGGGTCATCAGCAGGGTCGACTTGCCGGCACCGTTGGCACCGATCAGGGTGACGATCTCGCCTCTCTGCACGTCGATGCTGACGTCGTGCAGGGCCTGGATCTTGCCGTAGAAGGTAGAGACGTTGTTGAAGCTGAGCATGGATTACGCCTCCCCCAGATAGGCTTTGATCACGTCCGGGTTGTTGCGGATCTGCTCCGGCGTACCGTCGGCCAGGGGCGTGCCCTGGTTGATCACGTAGATGTGGTCGGAAATGCTCATCACCAGCTTCATGTCGTGCTCGATCAGCAGCACGGTGACGTTGTGCTGGTCACGCAGCATGGCGATCAGCGCCTTGAGGTCTTCGGTTTCGCGCGGGTTGAGGCCGGCGGCCGGCTCGTCGAGCATGAGGATGCTCGGGCGGGTCATCATGCAGCGGGCGATTTCCAGGCGGCGTTGCTGACCGTAGGCCAGGGTGCCGGCGTTACGGTTGGCGAACTCCAGCAGGTCGACCTGCTCCAGCCAGTGCGCGGCGTAGTCCATGGCCTCGCGCTCGCTGCGGCGGAACGCGGGAGTCTTGAACAGGCCGGCCAGGTAGCTGGTGTTGAGGTGGCGGTGCTGAGCGATCAGCAGGTTTTCCACCGCGGTCATGTCCTTGAACAGACGCACGTTCTGGAAGGTCCGCACCACGCCCTTGCGGGCGATCTTGTGGCCCGGCAGGCCTTCGATCGCCTCGCCGTTCAGACGAATGCTGCCGGAGCTTGGCTGGTAGAAGCCGGTCAGGCAGTTGAACACGGTGGTCTTGCCGGCGCCGTTCGGGCCGATCATCGACACCACCTGCTTTTCCTTGACGTTCAGGCCCACCCCGTTGACGGCCAGCAGGCCGCCGAAACGCATGGTCAGGCCGCTTACTTCGAGAATCGTGCGGCTCATCGCTTCAGCTCCAGGTGGGGACGTTGCATCGGCAGCAGACCTTGCGGGCGCCAGACCATCATGAAGATCATGACCAGGCCGAAGATCAGCATGCGGTACTCGCTCAGCTCACGCATCTCCTGCAGCATCACCATGACGATGGCGGCGAGGATTACCCCGAGCTGCGAGCCCATGCCGCCGAGCACGACGATAGCGAGGATCATCGCCGACTCGATGAAGGTGAACGACTCCGGCGTCACCAGGCCCTGACGCGCGGCGAAGAAGCTGCCGGCGAAACCGGCCAGGCTGGCGCCGATGGTGAAGGCCGAGAGCTTGATCACGGTTGGGTTCAGGCCCAGCGCGCGGCAGGCAATCTCGTCTTCGCGCAGCGCTTCCCAGGCGCGGCCGATGGGCATGCGCAGCAGGCGATTGACCAAGAACAGGGTCAGCAGCACCAGCAGCAGGGCGATCAGGTAGAGGAAGACCACCTTGTACTGCGAGTTGTAGGCCATGTCGAAGAAGCCGTGGAAGGTCGGCATGTCCGCCGGCACCCGGCGCTCGAAGGACAGACCGAGCAGGGTCGGCTTGTTCTCGTTGGCGATGCTCAGGCCGTTCGGGCCGCCGGTCAGGTCGGTGAGGTTGCGCAGCAGAATACGGATGATCTCGCCGAAGCCCAGGGTAACGATGGCCAGGTAATCACCACGCAGACGCAGTACCGGGAAGCCGAGCAGGAAGCCGAACAGCGCCGCCATCATCCCGGCGATCGGCAGGCAGATCCAGAAGCCAAAACCGAAGTAGTGCGAGAGGATCGCGTAGCTGTAGGCGCCGACGGCGTAGAAGCCGACGTAACCCAGATCGAGCAGGCCGGCGAGGCCGACCACGATGTTCAGACCTAGGCCGAGCATCACGTAGATCAGGATCAGCGTGGCGATGTCCACCGCGCCGCGGCTGGCGAAGAACGGCCAGACCAGTGCGACCATGACCATGGCCAGGATGATCCAGCGCTGCGTGGAGGGCAAGGTCAGGAAGTTGCCGACCTGGCCGGAGCCACTGGGCAGGGCGGGGCGTTTGCTCCAGATCTGGGTGATGTGATCACGCAGCAGTTGCCAGACGAACACCAGCACGACCGCGCCAGCGATGCACCACAGCTCGAACGGCGTGGCGCCGTGGACTTCCAGGCTGATGCCGACGGTGGTCAGCTTCAGGCCCAGCACCATGTAGGCCATGATCAGCACCAGCAGGGCGCCGAGCGTGGCGGATTTGAGATTGCGCGTCATACCTTTTCAACCTCCGGACGGCCGAGGATGCCGGTGGGACGGAACAGCAGCACCAGCACCAGCAGGCTGAACGCCACCACGTCCTTGTATTGATCGCCGAAGATGTCGGCGCCGAAGGCTTCGGCCACACCCAGTACCAGGCCACCGAGCACGGCGCCAGGGATACTGCCGATGCCGCCGAGCACGGCAGCGGTGAAGGCCTTGATGCCGGCGAGGAAGCCCAGGTTGGGGTTGATCACGCCGTATTGCATGCCCAGCAGCACCGAGGCGATGGCCGCCAGTGCCGCACCGATGACGAAGGTCAGGGCGATGATGTTGTTGGTGTTGATACCCAGCAGGTTGGCCATCTTCAGGTCTTCGGCGCAGGCGCGGCAGGCACGGCCCAGACGCGAGCGGGAGATGAACAGGGTCAGGCCGACCATGGCGATGAAGGTGACGATGAAGATCAGCACCTGCATGTAGGAAATCACCACGCCATTGGCTGCGCTTTCACCAAGCACGAAGTTGCCTGGCAGCAGGCTGGGGATCGCCTTGTCCTTGGAGTCCTGCGAAAGCAGCACGGCGTTCTGCAGGAAGATCGACACACCGATGGCCGAGATCAGTGGGATCAGACGGTTGCCGCCGCGCAGCGGGCGATAGGCCACGCGCTCGATGCTGTAACCGTAGGCACTGGTGACGATCATGGTGACGACGAATGCGCCGATCATCAGCACGGGCACGGCTTCGATGCCGAACGCGGAGAGACCCGCGATGACGATGAAGGCGACGTACGCGCCAATCATGTACACCTCGCCATGGGCGAAGTTGATCATGCCGATGATGCCGTAGACCATGGTGTAGCCAATGGCGATCAGGGCATAGGTGCTGCCTATGGTCAGGCCATTGAGCAGCTGTTGCAGGTAGTGATAAAGATCAGGCATAGCCTAACTCCTGGGCAGCGCGTAAAGCGGCGCTTGTGGCGCAGCGCGAGGCCGGAATTCTTCTAATAGACAAAGCCCACTGCGGGAGGCGCAGTGGGCTTTGAGTTCAGACAGGTAGCTTACTTGGCTTCGGACTTGGTGCCGTCCTGATGCCACTCGTACACCACGAAGCTGAAGTCCTTCAGATCGCCCTTCGCGTCGAAGGCCAGGGTGCCGGTGGGGGTGTCGAAGCTATTGGCGCGCAGGGCTGCGGCCACTTTGGCGGTGTCGGTGTCGCCGGCTTTCTCGATGCCTTCGGCGATGACCTGCACGGCAGCGTAAGCCGGGAACACGAACGGGCCGCTCGGGTCTTCGTTCTTGGCCTTGAAGGCCTCGACCAGCGCCTTGTTCTTCGGATCCTGGTCGAAGGACTTCGGCAGGGTGACCAGCAGGCCTTCGGAGGCAGGGCCTGCGATAGCCGAGATTTCCTTGTTACCCACGCCTTCCGGGCCCATGAACTTGACGTTCAGGCCGCGCTCTTTGGTCTGGCGCAGCAGCAGGCCCAGCTCCGGGTGGTAGCCGCCGTAGTAGACGAAGTCGACACCAGCCTGGTTGAGCTTGGCGATCAGGGCGGAGAAGTCCTTGTCGCCGGCGTTGATGCCTTCGAACATGGCGACTTTCACGCCTTTGCTTTCCAGGGTCTGCTTGACCGCGGTGGCGATGCCTTCACCGTACTGCTGCTTGTCGTGGATGACGGCAACGGTCTTCGGCTTGATGTGGTCGGCGATGAAGTTACCGGCGGTCGGGCCTTGCAGGCTGTCCAGACCGATGGTGCGGAACACCAGTTCGTAGCCACGGGCGGTAATTTCCGGGCTGGTGGAAGCCGCGGTAATCATCAGAATGCCTTCGTCTTCATAAATGTCGGACGCCGGCTGAGTAGAGCTGGAGCACAGGTGGCCAACCACGAACTTGACGCCGTCGTTGACGATCTTGTTCGCCACGGCCACGGCTTGCTTCGGATCGCAGGCATCGTCATAGACCACGCCTTCGAGCTGGGCACCGTTGACGCCGCCAGCCTTGTTGATCTGCTCGATGGCCATCTTGGCGCCAATGAACTGCATTTCACCGTACTGAGCGACCGCGCCGGTCACCGGGCCGGCCAGGCCGATCTTGATGGTGTCTGCCGCCATCGAATAGCTGGCCGCCCCCGCCAGGGCCATTGCGGCGAACAGCTTGGAAATCTGCTTAGTAGCCTTTTTCATAGTGCTCCACTCTTTTGTGTTTTCGTTGTTGTAGTTCTCGCGGCCGTAGCTGCAGAACCGGGTTGGAAAACCCCATCCATGCCGCCGGCAACTGTACCGGAACAGTGTAGAGCGCCGATTTGCGCCTTGAAAAGCCGACAGTTGGAGGCGAAATGAGGGGTGTCGCTTAATTACAAGGAATGTATAGAAATACGGCGTGTCCCGACGCGGGCGCTGAGCGTCCGGCGGCTTGCCAGGGGGTATGTCGGCGCTATCATTGCGCGCTTCCATACGCCAACCGACACAGGGCATGCCATGACGGAACAAACTAGCACCCTCTATGCCAAGCTGCTTGGCCAAACGGCCGCCATTACCTGGCAGGAGCTGCAACCTTTTTTCGCCCGTGGTGCGTTGCTGTGGGTCGATGGCCGGCAGGATCTGGTGAGGGTCGCGGAGGCCGTGGCCAGTAATGACCAGGCCAAGGTCAAGCTGTGGATGGAGCAAGGCGTGCTGGGCAAACTCGAGGACGACCAGGCCGAGGATCTGCTGGCTCGTGATCCACAGCTGTGGGCCGTGGTCGTCGCGCCCTGGGTGCTGGTACAGGAAAGAGCATCGAGCGCGGCGCTGCACTGAAAAGGGGCGGGCATGATGCGGATGCCCGGTCTAGACTGCTTGGCTCATGCAATCGTGAACAGGTGAAGGAGTGGCGACATGTTCGAACCCGGTCATTTGCATCGTGACAACCTACCAGGCCTCCCCGGGCAGCCCGAGTACAGCATCGACTTCTATTACGAGGTGCGCCAGGACGCCAAGGAGGGCCCGATGCTGCACGGGCGCCTGGTCGGAGAAATCGAGGGCAAGGCCTTCGAGGAAACCTTCGAGATGCACCGTGACACCGCGTTCAACTTCGCCAGCGTGATCTCGCGGCTGGTCGCCAAGCATGGCTTGCATCCCAACCACAGCCCGATCATGCGCGAGCACAAGGAATACGACGCCATTTTCGAGGACATCCGCGCCAAGCTGCAGGCCAAGCCCGGTGAGGCGGTGAATTTCGATCATCTGCAGGAAGACGGGCTCTAGCGCAGGCAGGGCCGCCATCTTCCAATCTCTTTCCCGATCCCGGTGTCTTTATGCCCTTTGCCGAAAACCTTATCGCCTTCACCCTGGCGGCCACGCTGCTGACCCTGACGCCGGGCATCGACACCGCGCTGGTGTTGCGTACGGCGGCAGTCGAGGGACGGCGGCAGGCATGGCGTGCAGCCTTTGGCATCAATGCCGGCTGTTTGCTCTGGGGCGCCGCCGTGGCTTTCGGTCTGGGCGCACTGCTGGCGGTGTCCGAATTCGGCTACAACCTCCTCAAATACTGCGGTGCGGCCTATCTGGCCTGGCTCGGGCTGAACATGCTGCTGCGCCCGCGTACCTCGCTGGCCCCTGCGCAAGCGAGTGGCACGCCCGGCGCCAACTGGTTCCTGCGTGGCCTGCTGGGCAATGTGCTCAACCCCAAGGTGGGGATTTTCTACCTGTCCTTCCTGCCGCAGTTCATCCCGCAAGGGCAGCCTCTGATTGCCTGGACATTCGGCCTGGTGGGTATCCATGTGGCGCTCAGCCTGGTCTGGGCGCTGCTGCTGATTGGCGCCACTCGGCCGCTCGGGCACTGGTTGCGGCGCGAAGCGGTGATCAAGTGGATGGAGCGCAGTACCGGTCTGATCTTCATGCTGTTCGCCGCGCGCCTGGCATTGAGCAGGCGCTGACTGCGAATCGGCGTTATCGGGGTCTGGTGTTAGGCGGTGACGATGGATCGATTTCAGGAAATGCGTGTGCTGCTGGCCGTGACCGAAGCCGAGAGCTTTGTCGGCGGCGCCAAGCGGTTGGGTATCTCACCACCCAGTGCGACCCGCGCCGTCGCGGCGCTGGAAGCGCGTCTGGGCACAGTGTTGCTGGCGCGCAACACGCGCAGCCTGCGCCTGACCGAAGCCGGCCAGCGCTATGTCGAGGACTGCCGACGGATCCTGCTGGAACTGGAGGAGGCCGAGGAGTTGGCCGCCGGTGGCAGGGTGCGTCCCCGTGGTCGCCTGACCGTCACTGCGCCGGTGATGTTCGGCGAGCTGTTCCTGATCCCGCGCATTGCTCAGTACCTCGATACCTACCCGGACGTGGAGGTCAATGCCGTTCTGGTCGACCGCGTGGTGAACATGATGGAGGAGGGCATCGACGTCGCCGTGCGTATCGGTTCGCTGCCTGAAGGTGATCATCCGGCCTTGCAGGTCGGGCAGATTCGCCCGGTGGTGTGCGCATCGCCCGCTTTTCTCGACCGGGTCGGTCGGCCGCAGCATCCGGATGAGTTGTTCGATGCGCCCATCGTCATGTCCAGTGCCAGCACGCTGCTGACGCACTGGAACTTCGTGGGCGCCGATGGCGGGTTCGGTTTCACCCCGGTGCCACGCTTCACCGTCAGCTCCAACCAGGCGGCAATCGGTGCTGCACGCCTGGGCTGGGGCTACACCCGTGTGCTGTCCTACCAGGTCGCCGCTGCAGTGGCGCGCGGCGAGATCGAACTGGTGCTCGAAGCGTTCGAGCCACCCGCCTTGCCGGTGCACATCATTCACCAGGGCGGGCGCCAGGTGTCGGCCAAGGTGCGTACCTTCGTCGACCATTGCGCCGCGAGCTTTCGTGCCGACCCGGCCCTGCGCGCGGCCGGTGTTCCACCCGCCGCATGAATCATCATCGCGAGATGCAGGTGTTTCTCGCCGTGGCGCAGGCGGGCAGTCTGGCGGCTGCCGCCAGGGCGCTGCAGTTGTCGCAGGCGACGGTGATGCGTACCGTGGCGGCGCTCGAGAACCGCCTGGGTAGTGCCCTGCTGTTGCGAGGGCCTCGCGGTATCAGTCTGAGCCCAGCAGGTGCGGCGTTTGCCGATAGCTGCCAGCGCATTTTGCAGCGGCTGGACGAGGCCGAGCGGTCGGTGACCGGCCTGCATGCCAGCCCTGTCGGACAACTGACCCTGGCCCTGCCGCTGTTGATGACGCACCAGGTGCTGATGCCCGTCGCCGTGGAGTACCTGGCGGCATTTCCCCAGGTGAGTCTGGCGACTCTGGCGCGCGAAGAGCTGCCGAGGTTGCTGGAGGAGGGTATCGACCTGGCCGTGGTCGTTGGGCAGTTGCCCAGTTCGTCCGGTTTTGCCGTACCGCTGGGGCAGGTACGGCCAGTGGTCTGCGCGGCGCCTGCTTACTTCGAGCGCTGGGGCCAGCCGGCCAACCCACAGGCCTTGGCAGCGCATCTCACCATTGCCACCTCGTCGACCGGCCACGCGGTTGAGTGGCGCTTTGCGCAGGAAACCGCGAAGGTCGCGCCACGGCTGACCTGCAGCACACCGCAGGCGTCCATCCGCGCGGCGCTCGCGGGTTTCGGGCTGACCCGCTGCCTGAGTTACGAAGCCCATCATGAGTTGCAGGCGGGGCAACTGCTGGCCGTGCTCGAGGATTTCGCCGCGCCGCCTCTGCCGGTGCAACTGTATTACCGCGAGGGGCGCCGTGCTGCCGCACGGGTGCGCAGCTTCCTCGACTTCGCTGTGCCGCGCCTGCGCGCTCATCCGGCGTTTGCGATGAAGTAATTGCGGAAAGTGAAATAGTGGATTGTCTTGGCTGGTAATTCTTCTTTGCAGTGGATGGGGTGAACATCGCTCCATCGTCGCGAAAGCATGTCGTCTCGCGATGACCTGTCAGGCCGCTGAAAAACTATCTGCGTTGGCAGTACGGCGTTAAAAACGACCTCAAAATGCTCATTTACAGCTCGTAAACTCCGCTTTTTCGGTCGTTTTTGCCTTGTCCTGCCTGCCTCGCCAACGTTTTTCCGCGGCCTGCCTCCCACTCTCAAGGAGTCATCGCCATGTCCCGTCCCGCCATCAAGCTGTATAACTTTCCCCGCTCCGGCCACGCCCACCGTGCCGAGCTGATGCTCTCGCTGCTGCAACTGCCCACCGAGCTGATCTTCGTCGATCTGGCCAAGGGCGAGCACAAGACGCCGGAGTTCCTGGCTCTCAACCCCTTCGGCCAGGTGCCGGTGATCGATGATGGCGGCACCATCGTCAGTGACTCCAACGCCATTCTGGTCTACCTCGCCAAGCGCTATGGCAATGACGACTGGCTGCCGCAAGAGCCGGCCGCGGCTGCCCGCGTGCAGCGCTGGTTGTCGGTCGCCGCCGGGTTGGTGGCCTTCGGCCCCGCTGCTGCGCGTCTGGTCACCGTGTTTGGCGCCTCGTTCAATACCGACGAAGTGATCAACCGCGCCCACGCGCTGTTCACCGTGATGGAGGGTGAGCTGAGCGAAACGCCATTCCTGACCGGCGACAAGCCGAGCATTGCCGACGTCGCCAACTACTCCTATATCGCCCATGCGCCGGAGGGCAATGTCTCGCTGGAGCCCTACCCGAACATCCGCGCCTGGCTGGCACGCATCGAGGCACTGCCGGGTTTCGTGCCGATGCCGCGTACCGCCGCTGGTCTGCAGGCCTGATATACCGTGGCTGCCGGGTACACCGGCAGCACCTCTGAAGGAGGGCGCAACATGCAACAGCTCCCCAGCCATCGGCAGTCGCCC
Organism: Pseudomonas sp. FG29; assembly: GCF_057809355.1. Classification (NCBI taxonomy): domain Bacteria; kingdom Pseudomonadati; phylum Pseudomonadota; class Gammaproteobacteria; order Pseudomonadales; family Pseudomonadaceae; genus Pseudomonas; species Pseudomonas sp. FG29. The sequence continues at coordinate 420,426 of NZ_JBMDJU010000001.1, forward strand.
TGGCATGCCGGTGAACGGCAACTGCAGGAAAAGGTCGGTGTCGGCGAGCGCATGGAAGTGCTCGGGCAGAAGGTGATCCGCGACTACATGCCGGATCAGCATCGCGCGTTCTACCACCAGTTGCCGTTCATGATCGCGGGTGCCGTGGATGGCGCAGGCCAGCCGTGGGCCACGCTGATCGAGGGTGAGGAAGGCTTCGTCACCTCGCCCGATCCACGCCGACTGTCGTTCGATCTCGCCGCCATGGCGCTCGATCCGCTCGACCCGGCCAGCAGTGGCCTGCAGGCGGGCGGTGCCATCGGCCTGCTGGGCATCGAGTTGCATACGCGGCGGCGCAATCGCATCAACGGGCAGATTCTCCAGGCTGCGGCCCAACGCCTGGAGATCGCCGTGGAGCATTCCTACGGCAATTGCCCGCAGTACATCCAACTGCGCCAGTACCGCCGTGTGGCCGAGCGTGGCGGCGAGCGCGAGGATTCAACGGAACTGGATACGCGTACTCGCGCGCTGATCGAAGGCGGCGACACCTTCTTCGTCGCCAGTTACGTCGAGCACGACGATGGTCGTCGTTCGGTGGATGTCTCGCACCGGGGCGGCCGCGCCGGTTTCGTACGAGTGGAAGGCAAGCGCCTGACCATTCCCGACTACGCCGGCAACCTGTTCTTCAACACCCTGGGCAACCTCAGCGTCAATCCGCGCGCCGGCCTGTTGTTCGTCGACTTCGCCACGGGTGATGTGCTGCAACTGGCTGGCCGCGCCGAGATCATCCTCGATAGCCCGTTGATCAAGGCCTTCGAGGGCGCCGAGCGGCTGTGGACGTTCGACGTCGAGCAAGTGGTACTGCGCCCAGCCGCGACCTCACTACGTTGGGCGTTCGAGGAATATGCACCGACCAGCCTGATGACCGGCACCTGGACGGAAACCGACGCGCGTCTGCGCGAGCGTGAGCAGTGCAATCAGTGGCAACGCTGGCGCGTGCAGAGCGTACAGCAGGAGAGTGCCGACATTCGCTCGTTCGTGCTGGCGCCGGAAACGGGCGCAGCTCCGAGTTTCGCTGCGGGTCAGCACCTGCCCATTCGCATCACCACCGCTGCGGGCGAAACCCTGCTGCGCACCTACAGCCTGTCCAGTGCGCCGTCCGACGGCCAGCTACGCATCAGCGTCAAGGCGCAGGGTGTGGTTTCGCGGCATCTGCACGAACAGGTGCAGGCGGGTGATCTGCTGGAGGTGCGTCCGCCATTGGGCAGCTTCACCCTGAACAGCGACACCGACCGGCCGCTGGTGCTGATCGGCGCAGGGGTTGGCATCACGCCGTTGCTGTCGATGCTGCGTGAACAGGTGGCGTTGGGGCAGGGCAGGCGCATCCATTTCTTCCAGGGCGCGCGGACGCTGGCCGATCTGCCGTTCCAGGCCGAACTGCGCGAACTGGTGCAGCATGCGGATGGTTTGCTGAAGATTCACCGTGCCCTCAGCGCTCCGGAAGCTGGCGCGCTGCCGGGGCGCGACTACGAGCAGCAGGGGCGCATCGAGCTGGCGCAGATCAAGTCGGTGCTGTCGTTCGACGATTACGACTTCTACCTGTGCGGCCCGGCCGCCTTTACCCAGGTGATCTACGATGGCCTGCGCGACCTGAACGTCGCCGACACGCGCATCCATGCCGAGGCGTTCGGTCCCTCGACGCTCAAACGTCGCACGGACGGCCAGGCCGCCACCCTGGTGCAGCCGCCGGCAGCGGCGGAGCCGGTACCGGTGTATTTCACCGCTTCGAGCAAGGAGGCGCGCTGGACACCGGACAGCGGCAGCCTGCTGGAACTGGCGGAAAGTCGTGGCCTCATGCCCGAGTTCAGTTGCCGGGGTGGTTCCTGCGGCACCTGCAGGACGCGCCTGGTCAGTGGCCAGGTGCATTATCCGAACCCGCCTGCCGAATTGCCGCAGGACGGCGGTGTGTTGATCTGCTGCGCAGTCCCGGCAGCGGGAGAACCCTTGCAGCTGGATTTATAGGTCTAGGCCCCGTAGCTCTGGATACAGGTGCGATTGCGACCTTCGCTCTTGGCGCGGTAGAGCTGTTCGTCGGCCCATTGCAGATGCTGCTCCAGGCTGGCCGTCGAGGTCGGCAGGCGGGTCGCGGCGCCGATGGACAGGCTGACTCGGTCGGCTACATCGGAAGCTCGGTGTTCGATAGCGAGCCGTGCAATCGCCGAGTGCAACTGCTCGGCCACGGTCAGCGCACCGGCTTCGTCGGTATCCGGCAGCAGCACGGCGAACTCCTCGCCGCCGAAGCGCCCGACCAGGTCGTGAGGGCGGCGTACGTTGTCATTCAGGGCCTGAGCGACATCGCGCAGACATTGGTCGCCACGCAGATGGCCGTAGAGGTCGTTGTACTTCTTGAAGTAGTCGACATCGATCATTAGCAGCGACAGCGGGCGCTGTTCGCGCAGGGCGTGTGCGCGCATCGTTTCGAAACGCTCGTCGAAACTGCGCCGGTTGGGTATGCCGGTCAGCCCATCGAGCATGGCCATCTCGCGCAGTACATCGCTCTGCAGTTTCAGCTTGAGGTGGTTCATCACCCGGGCGCGCACCACCACTGAATGAAACGGCTTGCGGATGTAGTCCACCGCTCCCAGCTCGAAACCGATGGTTTCGTCGTCCTCGTGATCCTTGCCGGTGACGAAGATCACCGAGATCTGACTGGTCTCGGCTTCAGCCTTCAGGCGTCTGCAGACTTCGTGGCCGTCCATGTCCGCCATCATCACGTCGAGCATGATCAGATCCGGGGCGAGGTCACGGCACATCGTCAGCGCCTGCTCGCCACTGGTGGCCATGTACACGTCGCAGTCGTCGCGAAACAGTTCGTGCAGCAAGCGGATGTTCAGCGGCTGATCGTCGACGATCAGCAGTTTCGGGCGGGCGTGCAGGTAGGGTTTTAGTCGCTCCAAGTCACTCCCCTTCTATCGATTGCTGTAACGCTTCGAGCAAGTGCAATGCACGTTGGAAGTCCAATGCATTGACTGCCTGATGGATGGCCTCGAAGTCACTGTGCAGATTATCCGGCACCTGCGCGGCCAGGGCTTGTACCGAGTCGAGCGCGCTCAGGTTGTGCGCTTGCAGTTGCACGTTAAGTGCTTGCAGGGCCTGCGTCCACTGCAAGGTTGCGGCGGATGTTGCGAGGGGGGCTGGCGCGACAGCGTTGGGCGTGGCGAACATCGCCTGCAGGCGCTCGCAGCTTTCGCTGAGTTGTTGGCGCAGGTCAGATAACCAGCGCGTATCAGCCAGGAGCGGGCCGGCATCCTCGGTGAACTGCTTTTCCAGCTCGGCACAGCGCGCCGAGAACTGCCGAGCACCGATGGTGCCGGCACTCCCCTTGAGGCTGTGCAGGCTTCTGAGGATGGTTCGGTTGTCGCCTTGCTGCAGGTGCGTCTGCAACTGATCCAACTGCTGCTGCAGATCGGCAGGAAAGATCTCCAGCATCGAGCGCAGCAGCGCCAGGTTGCCACCGAAACGCTTGAGAATGGCGGTCTCGTCTTCCAGAGGGTCGTCATGCTCGGTGACAGCGGGCTGTGTCTGATCCAGACCGCACCATTGGCGAATCACCGCGACCAGCTTTTCGATGTCGATCGGTTTGCCAACATGGTCGTTCATGCCGGCCGCCAGGCACTGGTCACGGTCGGTGCTGGAGGCGTTGGCGGTCATGGCGATGATCGGTTGCGTCTTGTGCGCCGGGTGCTGACGGAGGCGTCGTGTGGCCTCCAGGCCGTCGATATCCGGCATCTGGATGTCCATCAGAATGGCGTCGAAGGGCGGCTGCGTGGTTTGCGCCAGTTTGACGCCTTCCAGGCCGCCTTCGGCCAGGCTGACCTCGGCGCCTTCGCCGGCCAGCAGCTCGCGGGCGACCTGGCGGTTGAGGGCATTGTCCTCGACCACCAGCAGGCGCAGCCCCAGCAGGCGCTGCCCCAGTTTGTAGCCCGGTACCGGCGCCTCGCCGCTGTCGCCATGGCGGGCCTGAAGGATGCAGGCCACCAGTTGCCGTGGGGTGACGGGTTTGGTGAGGAAGCCGGCGAACGGCGCATCGGCTTCGCCATAACGGTCGGCCAGCACTTCGCGACCATGGGCGGTGATCATGATCACCGTTGGCGGCGGGCGATGCGGCGAGGCGTTCTCGCGCATGCGTTGGGCGACCTCCAGGCCATCCATGCCGGGCATGCGCCAGTCCAGCAGGACAATGTCATAAGGCTGCTGCGCCTGTTGCACGCGCAGCAGGGCGTTGTCGCCGCTGTCGGCGGTCTCGGCGTGCCAGCCCAAGTCGAGGATGGTCTGCAGCAGCAGTTGCCGCGCAACCAGATTGTCGTCGACGATCAGCAGGCGCAGGTGTTCTGGTTCGTCGCGCGTGTGCACCAGCAGATCGGCGCCATCGCCGACGCCCAGCTCGATGTCGAACCAGAAGCGACTGCCGACGCCGAGCTGGCTCTCCACGTGCAGCGTGCCGCCCATCAATTCCACCAGGCGCTTGCAGATCACCAGGCCCAGCCCGGTACCGCCGTAGCGCCGGGTGGTGGACGCTTCCGCCTGGGTGAAGCCGTCGAAGATGCGTTGCAACTGATGTTCGCTGATGCCAATGCCCGTATCGCTTACGGCCACGCGCAGCCTGACGTGCTCGGCCGTGCGCTGCAGGCGGTGCAGGCTGACCACCACCTGACCACTGTGGGTGAACTTGAGGGCGTTGCCGGCCAGGTTGATCAGTACCTGCTGCAGACGCAGGCTGTCGCCCTGCAGCACGGCGGGCAGGAGGGTGTCGACGTCGAACATGACCTCGATGTCCTTGTCGCCCTGGTTGCCCGCCAGCACCACGGCCAGGTCGCGCAGCATGGGCTCCAGCTCGAAATCATGCAGATCCAGTTGCAGCTTGCCGGCCTCGATCTTCGAGTAATCGAGAATGTCGTTGAGCAGGCCGAGCAGGGAATGCGCGGCGCCCTGCGCCTTGAGCACGTAGTCGAGCTGGCGCGCATTGAGTTCGGTGGCCTGTACCAGTTGCAGCATGCCCAGCACCGCATTCATCGGCGTACGGATTTCGTGGCTCATGTTGGCCAGGAAGGCGCTCTTGGCGGCGCTGGCGGCGTCGGCCTGCTCCTTGGCATGGCGCAGGCTGGCTTCGAGTTGCAGTTGCGCGGTGATGTCGCGGTTGATCCCGGTGATCTTCACCGGTATGCCCTGCAGGTCGCGCTCGACGTGGGCGCCAGGCTGGATGTACAGCACCTGCCCATCGGGCCTGACGATGCGGAATACGCGGTCGAAGGTTGCCTTGCCAGCCATCACGTCGCGGAGATTCGCCTCGGTGGCCGGCCGGTCGTCAGGGTGAATACGATCGCGCCAGAAGCGATACTCCAGCCCCTGTTCACGCAGTTCGAGCGGATAGTCGTACAGCTCGAACATCCGCTCGTTCCACTGCAGGCGATTGTCTGCCGGTGTCCATGACCAGATACCCAGTTCCGCGACCCGTGCCGCCATCGACACCTGGTCATGGGCAGCCAGTGCTTCGCGGCGCAGGCGTACTTCCTTGGACAGATCCAGGGCGATGCCCAGATAGCCGACGAGACTCCCTGCCGCATCGCGCATGGCGGTGACCAGCAAGGTGACCGAGAGGTACGAGCCATCCTTGCGCAAGTAAGTCCATTCGCGGCTTTCCGCATCTTCCAGCTCCGGCTTGTGCACGAACACGCGGAAGCCTTCGATGGGCTGAGCGTACTCCTGACTGAGCTCTTCGCTGCGCGTCCGAACCTCCTCTGGGAGGTGGAAGAGCGCCGGCGTCTGCACGCCTACGACGTCCTTCGCGTCATACCCCAGCAGGCGTTCGGCGCCCCGGTTGAACACGCGAATCACGCCTTCGAGATCGGTGGCGATGATCGACACTTCGGAGGCTGATTGCAGGACGGTGTTGAGCAGCACGTTGACTTCATGCAGCTCCTGAGTGCGCGCGCTGACCTGTTCTTCGAGGCTGGCATTGAGTTCGAGGATGCGGGCTTCGGCAGCCTTTTGCGCGGAGATGTCGCGCACGGTCTTGGACAGGCCGACCAGTGCGCCACTGTCGTCGAACAGGGGGGATACCGAGATGGATACGTCCAGCAGGCGGCCGTCCTTGCGCAGACGTTGCGTATCGAAATTGTCTACGGGTTGGCGCCTGACGATGCGCTGCAGGATCGCGCGCTCTTCATCGGCCAGGTGTTCCGGTATGATCAGACCGAGCAGTGGATGGCCGATGGTCTCTGCTGCGCTGTAGCCCAGGATACGCTCGGCGCCGCGGTTCCAGCTCAGCACGGTACCGTCGAGATTTAGGCCAATGATGCCGTCGCTGGAGCTTTCCACGATGGCGGCCGAGCGGGCCTGTTCGGCAAGGATCTGGCGATGGCGCTGGCGGCTGATCAGAATCATGCCCATCAGCGCGGCCAGCAGCAGGCTGAGCAGGCTTCCGATCAGGGCGACCAGGCTCGGAGAGAGCAGGTTCAACTGCTCGATGAAGGCTGGCTGGGCATGCACTTCGATCTGCCAGAGCCGCCCGTATATCTGCCGTGACAGTGCGAAGCTGGCGATCTCCTCGCCGGGCGCCTTGTCGGGGTGTTGGCCGAAGAAGCCCAGGGGTTGCTCGGGGTCGGTTATGTCGCTCAGTTGCAGGTGCAGGCCTTCGCGGTCGAGTGTCAGGCCCTGCAAGACCTCCGCAGTGAGCAGCGGGGCGTAGCTCCAGCCAATCCCCTGTGCCATGCGCGCTACAAGGGTGTCGGGTGTGACCGAGTCTCGATAGATGGGCAGCAGGATCAGGAAGGATTGCAGCGGGCTACCTGTCGCCTGAACCAGCGTAATCGGCCCGGTGATACGCACTTCGCCGCTGGCCATGGCCGCCATGGCTGCGCTGCGGCGGTTGTCTTCCGAGGCAATGTCGAGCCCCACGGCCTGGCGGTTGCTCTCGACCGGCTCGATGTACTGGATGACGAAGCGCTCGCCGTCATGTGGTGCCAGTTGGTGAATCTGGAAATCCGGCATATCGTCGGCGCGGGCCAGGGCGACAAAGCTATCCTGTTCCTCCGCCGGCACCCGACGAATGAAGCCGAAGCCACGGGCTCCAGGAAATTCCTGGGCGACATCGCGCGTCTTGCTGTAGCGGAGAAACCCCTTGCGGGTAATGCCATGGTCGCCACTGGCCAACACGGCGCCCCGTGCGCCGCGCAAACCATACTGGTAGAGCTCGATGCGTTTGGTCACCGCGTAGGCAGCGCGCTCCGTAGCATTGACCAGAGCGCTGTGGATCCGCTGTTGGTTGCTCTGTTGCAATACGCCGGCAACCAGGGCCGTGGCGGCCATGCCGGCGGTGAAGGTGAGAAGAATGATCAGCCGCACCGTAGTCGCTTCCCTGGGCTCATTGTTGTTCCCATACCGCTGTCAGGCCCATACAGGCGCACAGTTGTTCGAAAGGCATGGGGCGGCAGTAGTGGAAGCCTTGCATCAACTCGCAGCCCAGGGCAAGCAGCCGCTCGGACTGTTCCAGGTTCTCCACCCCTTCGGCCACCAGCTCCAGACCGAGGGCTTGGCCCATGTGCACGATGGCTTCGATGATCGCCGCGTCACTGTGATCGGTGAGCATGTCACGGACGAAGCTCTGATCGATCTTCAACACGTCTATCGGCAATTTCTTGAGGTAGGAGAGGCTCGAGTAACCGGTGCCGAAGTCGTCGATGGCGATGCGCACCCCCATCTGCTTGAGCGCTTCCAGTAGGTCACGCGCCTGGTCGATGTCGCGCGCCAGCACGCCTTCGGTGATTTCCAGCTCCAGCAGTTCGGGGGGCAGCCCGGTTTCGCAGAGCACTTCCTTGATCATGTCGAGAAAGGATTCCTCGCGAAATTGCACCACCGAGATGTTCACCCCCACGCACAGACGTTTGCCCCGGTCGAGTAGCGTCCTGGCGTCGCTACAGGCCTGGTACAGCACCTGCTTGCCGATCGGCACGATCAAACCGGTTTCCTCGGCCAGCGGGATGAAGGCTGCCGGTGAGACCAGCTCGCCTTCGTCGCGGCGCCAGCGGATCAAGGCCTCCATGCCACAGCTGTGCTCGTTGCGCACGTCGAAGCGCAACTGATAGAACACCTCGAATACACCGGATTCCAGCGCGCTGCGCATGTGGCTTTCCAGCAGGTGTCGGGCGCGGGCGTTGCTTTCGATGCTCTGGGAGAAGAAACGGTAGCGATTGCGACCTTCCTGCTTGGCCTGGTACATCGCTGCGTCGGCCTGACGATAGAGCGCTTCGAGGTCTTCACCGTCATCGGGGTAGACGCTGATGCCGATGCAGGCGGAAAGGTCGAAGCGGTGGCCGGCGATGTTCATCGGCAGGGCGATGATCTGCAGCAGACGTTCCACGTAGTCACTGATGGTTTCCGAGCGCTGGATATCGGTCACCAGGATCACGAATTCGTCACCACCCTGGCGACTGACGGTATCCACGTTGCGCGAGGTGTCGTTCAGGCGCCGGCCGACTTCCTTGAGGATCAGGTCGCCGGTGGAATGGCCCAGGGAATCATTGATGCCCTTGAAGTTGTCCAGGTCGAGCAGCAGCAGGGCGAGGCGGGCGCTGCTGCGCCGGGCCTTCTGCAGCATCTGCTCGGCCCGGTCACGTAGCAACATGCGGTTGGGCAGGCCGGTCAGCGCATCGAAATAGGCCAGGCGCTTGGCCTCGGCACGCAGGTTGAGGTGTGCTCGCACATGCGCGCGTGCCACCGGGATGCTCAGCGGCTTCTGGATGAAATCGATGCCACCCAGATCCAGTGCCAGAACCTCGTTCTCCGTCTGCGTGTGTGCGGTGACGAAGAGGATCGCTGCATCGCACAGTTTGGCGTCGGCCTTGATCAGGCGGCACAGCTCGAAACCGCTCATGCCGGGCATCTCGATGTCCAGCAACACCACGTCTGGTCTGCAGAAGCGCGCTACTTCCAAAGCCATGCGGCCGTCATTGGCGACATGCACCTGCGCCAGCTCGCCAACGGCCTCCTGCAGAATCCTGACGTCAGTGGGCTGGTCGTCGACGATCAGGATCACAGGTGTGGGGTCGAATCGGTTTTCAGCCATTTCGGTACTCCGGAAATCCTCTTTCCCGTGGGTGAGACTAGCCCAGCTTCGGCAATGCGGCTGGTGTCTGGAGTACCTTTATGGCAACGCCGCGATTGGCGGTTGCCGGGGCGGACATGCGTGCTCGCCCTGTGGCTGTCCGGGGGGCAGGCTGTTGCCGTTTGAGTACAAACGGCAACAGCCTGTGCATCATCCTTGTGGTTGAGCTTCTTCCAGCGTCTTGCGATAGGCGTCGGCGTCTTCCTGAGAGCGGAAGATACCGACCAGCTCACCGTTCTGAATCACATCCCAGACCTCGATACCCATGGCACGGGCCTCATGGGAAAGATGTTCGCTGTCACGCTCATGCACGATCACGTTCATGCTTGTCTCCTCGAATAACGGGTGCGGCGAGATGTCGCACCTCGTTTATACGCTTCGTTAGCAAGCTAATTAAGCCGCGCATTCGAGAAAGGACTGTTGCATCGATGCAACGAGCGAAACGGCAATCGCGTTGTCGTCGTGGCCTGGCAGCCGCTGCGGAAGATCAACGCGCGTTGCGTCTGGCCATCCAGCTGCGGTAGCGGCGGGTGCTCAGCAGATCGGCCAGTTGCTGCACCAGCAGTGCCCAGGCGGGTGATACTTCGGGTGTGCTCTGACTGCCCTGGCTGAGTCTGCGCAGTTGGTACTTGACCACCGCCATGTTCGCCAGCGAGGCCAGCACCTTGTTGTTCCAGGTGATCGGTGGCAACTGTGGGGCGTTGCTGAGGCCCAGTTGCCAGTCACGCGGCAGGTTCGGGTCGATTGCCAGAGCGGTGCCAATGCCGACCAGCTCGATGCCGCTATCGAGCACCTGCTGCGCCACCGGTGCACGGCGGATGCCACCGGTGACCATGATCGGCATGCTCGCCACCGCGCGAATCTCGCGGGCGAACTCCAGGAAGTAGGCCTCGCGCGCCAGGGTACGGCCATCACGGGCCTGGCCCTGCATGGCCGGCGCCTCGTAACTGCCGCCAGAGAGTTCCACCAGATCCACGCCCAGGCCGTCGAGCAGGCGCACCACCTGCTGCGCGTCCTCAGCGCTGAAGCCGCCGCGCTGGAAGTCTGCCGAGTTCAGCTTCACTGCCACGGCGAAGCCCGGCGACACCACGGCACGCACTGCCTTGACGATCTCCAGCAACAGGCGTGCGCGGTTCTCCAGCGTGCCGCCCCACTGATCGCTGCGCTGATTACTCAGCGGTGAAAGGAACTGGCTGAGCAGGTAGCCATGCGCGGCGTGGATCTGCACACCGTTGAAACCTACACGTTCGGCGAGCTGTGCCGTGTGGGCGAAGCGCCGGATCACTTCGGCGATCATCGGCTCGGTCATCGCCAGTGGCGTGGCGAAGCGCTTGGACAGGTTACCCAGCTCCAGCGCTACGGCCGAAGGTGCCCAGGTCGGCTGGCCCAGGTTGGCTTGCATCTGCCGGCCGGGATGGTTGATCTGCAGCCAGAATTGCGCGCCTCGAGCACGGCCGACGCGTGCCCAACGCTCGAAGCGGGCCAGTTGCGCGTCGTCCTCCAGAACCACGCCACCCGGCCCGGTCATGGCGCGGCTGTCGACCATCACGTTGCCGCTGATCAGCAGACCCGCGCCACCTTCGGCCCAGGCCTGGTAGAGGCGCAACAGCTGCTCGGACGGTGCGTGGTCGGCATCTGCCATGTTCTCTTCCATGGCCGCCTTGGCGATGCGGTTGGGAATGGTCGAGCCGTTGGGCAGGGCAAGGGGATCGAACAGGTTCATCAGCGCTTCCTCGGCTTAGGGTGAGGCGACCTTAACGTTGAAGTTCACTTTAATGTCAATGGCTGTTCGTGTGGTTCGCTCAGGCCTTCACGCCACGCACATCGCGGCGTATCGCCTGTGGCGGGATGCCGAAGCCGCGAATGAACACCTCGCGCATATGGCGGCGATCGCGAAAGCCGGTTTCCTTGGCGATCACGTCCAGCGAATGGCGGCTCTGTTCGATCATTACCCGCGCCGCTTCCAGACGCAGGCGCTCGATGGCCTTGGCCGGAGATTGCCCGGTCTCAGCGGTAAACACACGGGTGAACTGGCGTGGGCTGAGGTGCACTGCTTCGGCCAGTTCCTCGACGCTAAGCGACTTGTGCAGGTTCTGCCGGGCGTAGTTCAGGGCGTTCTGGATACGGTCGGATTTCGGCGCGAGAGTGAGCATCTCCGAGTGTTGCGACTGTCCGCCCGAGCGGCGCTGGTGCATAACCAGCTTGTGCGCCACCGAGCGCGCCACGTCAGGGCCCAGATCCTTTTCCACCATACCGAGTGCCAGATCCAGGCCAGCGGTCATGCCGGCAGACGTCCATACGTTGCCATCGATGATGAAGATGCGATCGTCCTCGACGCTGATCTGCGGATACAGCCTTTGCAGGGCGGCGCCGTAGGCCCAGTGGGTGGTCGCGCGGCGGCCATCGAGCAGGCCGGCCTGGGCCAGCACGAAGCCTCCGGTGCAGATGCCGGCGACGCGGCGCGCCTGCTGCCCGGCCTGGTGCACGAAGGCCAGGGCGGCCTCGCTCGGTGGCGTTTCCAGCGGCTTGTTGACTCCGGCGATCATCCAGGTGTCGGCCAGGCCGGGGTTGTTCAGCGCGCGAGTTTCGATGCCCAAGCCCAGGGACGAGCGCACGATGCCGCCGGCGACGGAGAAGAATTCGATGGAATAGAAGGGCGCCTCGGCCACGATGTTGGCGTACTCGAAGACGGTCTGGGTGGCCAGCGACAGCACCTGGAAGTCGTCGGAGAGCAGGTAGCCGATTCTGTGCATGGTGAGTCTCGTATAAGACATGTCCTAAAACATGACTTTATACGTCATTTAGGTCTTTGCCCATCCTCGCCATCATGTGTCCCAAGCCCACCGTACTTGGAGACACACCATGAACACCGCATCGAAAGGCACCGCACTGGTCACTGGCGCATCCTCGGGTATCGGCGCCCTGTACGCCGAACGCCTGGCCCAGCGCGGCTACGACCTGATCCTGGTCGCCCGCAACCGTGAACGCCTCAACGACCTTGCTCGCCGCATCACCGACGACACCCAGCGCGTGGTCGAGGTGCTGCAGGCCGACCTGGGCGACGCCGCCAGCCTGGCCACCGTCGAGGCCAAACTCAAGCAAGACGCGAGCATCACCCTGCTGGTCAACAACGCCGGCATCGGCACCCACACGCCGCTGCTCGATAGCGATGTCGGCCTGATGACGCGGATGATCGACCTCAACGTGACCGCGCTGATGCGCCTGAGCTACGCGGCCATCCCCGGCTTCGTCGAGCGCGGCAATGGCGCCATCATCAACATCTCGTCCATCGTCAGCATCGCCCCGGAAGTGCTCAATGGCGTTTACGGCGGCAGCAAGGCCTTCGTCACCGCCTTCAGCCAGTCGCTGCACCACGAGCTGGCCGACAAGGGCGTGCGTATCCAGGCCGTGCTGCCGGGCGCCACCGCCACCGAGTTCTGGGACAACGGCGGCCTGCCGCTGGAACACCTCGACCCGGCCATCGTGATGCCGGCCAGTGCCCTGGTCGACGCCGCGCTGATCGACTTCGATCACGGCGAACTGATCTCCATTCCCTCATTGCACGATGCCAGCCAGTGGCAGGCCTACGAGGCGGCGCGCAAGGCCATGTTCAACCAGCTTTCCAGCAACCAACCGGCGCCGCGCTACAGCGTCCAGCGTTGATCGACCCCTCATGACAGGAGCAGCAGCATGAAACTCAGCGGCAATACCATCTTCATTACCGGCGGCACCTCGGGCATCGGTCGCGGCCTGGCCGAAGCCTTCCATCAACGCGGCAACAAGGTGATCATCGCCGGCCGCCGCCAGGCGCTGCTCGACGAGATCGCCCGCGCCAACCCCGGCATCGACACCGTGGTGCTGGACATCAACGATGCGCAGCAGATCAAGCAGGTGGCGCAGCAGGTGATCGAACGTCACCCGGATCTCAACGTGGTGATCAACAACGCCGGCATCATGCCCTTCGACGACGCCGCCTCGGGCGAGCTTGACGACGCGCAGGCGGTCGGCCTGGTGACCACCAACCTGCTCGGCCCGGTGCGGGTCAGCGCGGCCTTCGTCGAGCACCTCAAGCGCCAGCCGGACGCCACGATCATCAACAACAGCTCGGTGCTGGCGTTTATCCCGATTGCGGTGACCGCGCTGTACTCGGCGACCAAGGCGGCCATTCACTCCTACAGCCTGTCGCAGCGCTTCATGCTGCGTGACACCAGCGTCAAGGTGCTGGAGATCGCGCCGCCATGGGTCGACACCGACCTGATCCACAGGAGCGGCGACCCGCGCGCGATGCCGCTGGATGCCTTCATCGCCGAGACCCTGGCCAAGCTGGAGACGGCGACCACCGAGGTGATCGTCGACGGCATCACGGCACTGCGTGCCAACGTCGGGCCGAACGAGCACGCTCTGGTGAACCAGTTCAACCAGTCGATCATCGACAACCCCATCCCCGTTGCCTGACTCCGGCGCCCGACCTCATCACGAGGTCGGGCGTTCTCGTGCACCTCTGGAGAACCCCATGCATAGCCCCATTCCTGCACCGGATCGCCTCGCCCTGCGCCTGCTCAGCCTGGCCTATTTCGTCCAGGCGGTCGGCGCCCTGTCGGTGGTCGGCAGCCTGGAGGCGATCTCCTCCGCCTGGGCCTTGAGCAGCGCCCAGAGCGCCCTGTTGATCACCGTGTTCGGCATCACCTTCGCGCTCGCCGCACCGCTGTTGCAGATGACCTTGGGCCATTTGCGGCGCCGCTCGCAGGTGCTGCTGGGGTTGTCGATGTTCAGCGGTGCGGCGCTGTTGTTCGCCGCTGCCCCGGATTACCGGACGCTGCTGCTGTCTCGGGTGCTGATGGGATTGGGGGCGGGCTTCATCGGCCCGGTGCTCGGCGCTCTGGGCTCGAACCTGGTGACGCGCGAGCAGCAGGGCAGCGCCATTGCCATCGTGCTGCTCGGGCTGAGTGTCGCGGGGCTGGCCGGCATGCCGATCAGCGCCTGGATCGCCCATGAGTTCGGAGCGCGCAGCCTGTTCTTCGGGATCGGTGCCAGTGGTCTGCTCATTGCGGTGATGATTCTGGCGTGGGTGCCAGATCGTGTGGCGGGCCAGCGTGTCGCGCCGATTGAGGTCATGATGTTGCTGACCCGTGCCACTTCGCTGAGCGCGTTTCTGGTGGTGTTCTTCGTCACCACGGGCGTGTTCACCACCTATGCCTTTCTGGCGCCGATCATCGGCAACGATTTCCACGGCAGCGCCGGCGACATCACCCTGGCGCTGACCGTGTTGGGTGTGGCCGGCGTCCTGGGCAATCTGCTGGTCACGCGCCTGGCGCTGCGGGTCAGTGCCGAGCGTTTGTTGCTGATCGGCATCGGCCTGCTGGCGCTGGATCTGCTGGGCCTTGCCGCCATGCCAAGGCTGTTCGGCGGGCTGTTGCTGGCCCTGGTGATCTGGGCGCTGGCCACCGATATCGTCTGGCCGTCGCAGCAGCGGCGTATCGTCGAGCTGATGCCCGAGCAACGCGGCATCGCCCTGGCCCTGACCGCGTCGTTCATGTTCGCCGGCATTGGCACCGGCTCGGCTGTTGCCGGATGGCTCTATCCCCTCGTCGGCTTCATCGGCTTGTTGCTGGCCTCGCTGCTGTTTCTGTTGCTGGCTTTCGTCAGCCTGCGTTTTTCCGAGTGGCATGCCCGTGGGCAGGTGATCGAAGCGCGGCTGAGTTGATCAGCGGCTGGCCTCGGCCCTCTGCTGGGCTGCCTGGCGCAGCCTGGCCATTCGCTCACGCGTCGTCTCATCCGCACCAGGGCCGACGACCAGGCCGAGATCTTTCAGTGCGAGTGGCTCGCCATTGATGTCGGTCAGTTGAATCGGGGCCAGTGGCGCTCCGGTCTTGCGGTTGACGGGGATCAGCGGAGCGCCCTCGGCCAGCGGGTTCCACGTATCTCCCCACTGCAGCATGGCGATGATGATCACGTGCAGCGCTCGGCCTTTCTCGGTCAGTGCGTATTCGGTGCCGCTGCCAACGGCGTGTTTCACCACGATGCCGTAGTCCTGCAGCAACTTAAGGCGCTTGGACAGGATGCCCTTGGATATCTCCAGGTTGCGCTGGAACTCATCGAACTTGTTCGTCCCCCAGAACAGTTCACGCACGATCATCAGGTTCCACCAGTCGCCCAGGACATCTACCGAGCGGGCCACCGAACAGTTGCGATCTTCGAAAGTAACTCGTTCCACGTGCGGGTCTCCGGTTGGGGGCAGTTTGTAGCTACCGACAAGAAAGTGGTTGACAGGTTTCATGATAGCACCTAATTTTCTCGTCGCTAGGTTCTGTTATAGAACCTTTATGACGAGCATCTTTCCGAGGTCTATCCCATGATCAAGCAACTTCTGACTGCGACTGCTTTCTTCATCGTCGCCAGCGCGCAGGCCGAACCCTATGGCGATTGCGTCACTAACGAGCTGGATGACCGCATGATCACGGCGGATCTCGCTGCCGCCGCTGGCAACTGCCATCTGGCCCGTGCCAATGACGAGGGCATCGTGGCGTTGGAATACGCGCACAGTTGGTTCCTGCGGGCGCAAACCTTGGGCTCCAGCCAGGCGCGCCAGGATCTTGAGACTGTCGAAGGCAAACTGGCACAGGCAGGGCAGGGACATGACTAGAACCTCACCAAGGCGACTCTGCTGACAGTCACGGCCATGTGCTGCAACTTTCGCGGTGGCAACTCATGCAGTTGGGCGCCGAGGCGGCTGCCAATGCCGGCGGTTCCATTCCGGTTTGGGCAAGTGGCTTCAGCCTTGGTCTGACCTAGAGCGATATCGACAAGCAGTTCGTCGATCCCTTCGCCGAGACCCTGTGAAGTTTTCCAGCGACGCCAGCAACTTCTAGACCTGGCGCGACAACCTCCTCCCGACCTGACCTACAACAGCGCGCAGCCCATCGCCTTCGGTTTCAAGGCGAGCAAATCGGAGTTCATGCCGGCGGCGTTGCGCAGCCAGGGCATTCGCTGAGCACCGTCCTTGGCGATGGGGGCCGGGAGGCGCAACCTGCGCCTTCTGGTGACCACCGCTCAGATACAAGCCTATGGATTGATCTTCGCCAGTACCCGCCTGGCATTGGCGGCGCAGTCGATGTCTTCCGGCTTGCTTTCGATCTCGCCGATCAGCGCAAGCAGGTGCGTCTTGCTCTGCGCCAGGCGCTGCTGCAGCGCTTCGATGTCTCGCACCTTGGCGTGCAGGGTGTCGAGCAGCTTGCCGTGCTGCCACGTCGACAGATCCTGTGGCAGCAGTGTACGCAGCTCATCGAGACTGAAGCCGGCCTGCTGGGCGCTGATGATCAGCTTGAGCACCAGTACGGCCTCTTCCGGATAGCTGCGATAACCGTTGGCCTGTCGTTCCACCAGCCTGAGCAGGCCGATGCTTTCGTAGAAGCGAATGCGTGAGGCCGCAAGGCCGGTACGCCGCGCCAATTCACCAATCTTCATCCGAAGGGCCTTGTGCAGTGAGATGGGTCTGGAGCTCGCAGCGCTACTTTAATGGGTGCTGCGCACGTCGCAACCAGCGTGATAGGGCGGCTTGGCTGGCAGCAGCTATGATTGGCTGACCATCCGAATTGCCAGGCGTGACGCGTGAAGCCTTCGATACTCTCCCTCGTGCTGCTGTGCCTGTTGTCTGGCGCCCTGGCCAGAGCGGAGCCCTATCAGATCGTCACGGAAGAATGGGCGCCGTACAACTATGAGGACAACGGCCAGCTCACCGGCATGTCGACGGAGGTCGTGCGGGCCATCATGGCGCTTACCGGAGGCGACTTCGAGATCGACCTGCTGCCGACCATGCGCGCCACCTATGCGCTGCAGAACCGCCCCAACACCATCATGTACTCGATGTTTCGCACGCCCGAGCGTGAGCCGCTGTACAAGTGGGTCGGGCCGATTGTGGAGGAGTCCATTCATCCTTATCAGGTGGCCGGCACGGCGGCGCCGATCACCTCCCTGGAACAACTGATGCACGCGCCGCAGATCACCACGCGTCACGCCGGCCTGGTGCCGCAAATGCTCGAATCGCTGGGGTTCAGGAATCTCGACAAGAGTGCGGCCGAGAGTCATCAGCTCTATCGCATGCTCCTGGCCGGGCGCACCGAGCTGATCGTCGGTGATACCGACGCTGGGGTGGCCTACTACAGTCGTCAACTGGGCATTGCCCCGGGCACTCTCAGGCGGGTTCCCATCGAGCTGTACCGCTCCTCGCTGTACATCGCCTTCAGCCGCGACAGCGACGATGCACTGGTCGCGGCTTGGGCCGCCGCGCTGGCCACGTTGCGCCGCTCGGGGGAGTTGACACGCATCCAGCGCCGCTACGAACGGCTCGACGATCAGTGACCGGCTGACACGCCCTGATCGATGGCCATGTCGGCGCCGGTGATCGAGCGGGCGCCGGGCTGGCAGAGGAAGAACGCCAGTTCCGCCACTTCCTCCGGCTGGATGAAGCGTGCCTGATCGCCCTGCGGGTATTTCCCCAGCAACTCCCGGTAATAGGCCTGCGGGTCGCCATTGCCGTAATGCTCGGCCTGGAACTTGAGCATCGGTGTCTCGATGTCGCCGGGCGAGACGGCGTTGCAGCGCACGCCGTAGGGCGCCAGATCCAGCGCCAGGGCCTTGGTGAAGATGCTCAGGCCGCCCTTGCTGGCGCAGTAGGCGGCGGCATTCGGGTTGCCCTGGCGCCCGGCGTCGCTGGAAATATTGACGATGGCGCCCCGCGTCTGGCGCAGATGAGCGATGGCTGCCGCGCACATGAAGAAACTGGCCTTGAGGTTGACGTCCAGCACCAGATCGAAATCCTCCTCGCTGAAGGCCTCCACCGGCCCTTCGCGCCATACGCCGGCAGCGTTGATCAGCGCGTCGAGTCGCCCGGAAGAGGCAATCGCCGCGTTCATCACCGCGTTGCAGTTGGCTGGCTTGCGGATATCCGCCGTCAGGCTGCCGACCAGCGCATGGCGCTGGCCCAGCTCGGTCAGGCCGCTCGCGTTGGCGTCCGTGGCGAATACCTGCCAACCCCCGGCGAGGAAGCGGGCGACCAATGCACTGCCGACACCACCGGCGGCTCCGGTGATCAGGACTACGGGGCGAATGTCGTTCATCGTCTTCATGGTGCCTTGTTCTCGATCAGGCAGTTGCCGCCATCGACGACCAGTAATTCACCGGTGATGTAGCTCGCCTCGGGGGAGGCGAGGAAGGCCACGGCCGATGCCACCTCCTCGGGGCGACCGGCACGGCCGATCGGCACGTAGGCTGCGGCGCGCTGTTCTTCCGGCGTGCTCGAGCCGGTGGCGATCCAGCCCGGCGCCACGGTGTTGACCGTGATGCCCTGGCGCGCCACCTCCAGCGCCAGGCCCATGTTCATGCCCACCATGCCGGCCTTGGCAGCACTGTAGGCCGCCTCGCCGGGATTGCCGCCACGCGTACCGGTGGTGGAGCCGATGTTGACGATCCGCCCGTAGCCGCGCGACCGCATGCCGGGGAGCAGGGCGCGGGTGAGCAGGAAGGCACTGGTCAGATTGCGCGCGAGCGAGAGATTCCACACCTCCAGGCTCATGCTGGACAGCTCGGCGAATGGTTCGGGGCTGCCCTGCATCGCCATGCCGGCGTTGTTCACCAGAATATCTACGTGCCCCCACAGCCCTTCGGCCCAGGCGGCGAATGCCAGCACACCAGCTTCGTCGGTGAGGTCGACGGCCCGGCCCTCGGCCTCGAAGCCTTCGGCGCGCAGCTCCGCCACGCGTTCGGCGATGCGCGCACTGCTGGCGGTGACGATCAGCTTCGCGCCAGCCGCGCCCAGACGCCGAGCGATGGCCATGCCGATGCCGTGTTCGCTGCCGGCACCGCTGATCAGTGCAACCTGGTCTTTCCAGTTCTGTTTCATGCAAGGCTCCCATCGGGTTGTCGATGGCTGGAAGTTAGAGGGAGTAAGCTGATAAAAAAAGACGATAGTCATCAGGAAAACTGACAACGGCCATGGCATTCAACAGCGAAACCCTGCGCGTCTTTCTTGCCGTGCTCGACTGCGGTTCCTTTTCTTCTGCGGCACGTCAGCTCGGGCGTGTGCCTTCGGCCGTGAGCATGACCATTGCCCAGCTCGAAGCGGAGCTGGATCTGGAGCTGTTCGATCGCAGCACGCGCAAGGCCCTGCCGACCCAGGCTGCGCTGGCGCTGGAGCCCCAGGCACGTCAGGTCGCGCGCCAACTCAACCGGCTCGACGCCCAGGCCCTGCAGATGCACCAGGGCCTGGAACGGCGGCTGGTGATCGCCATGGCGCCGGAGTTGCAGAGCGGCCTGTGGAGTCAGCCACTGATCGACCTGGCGAACGAATTCCCCCTGCTGGAGGTCGAGGTGCGCTCGGCCTCGCAGGCCGAGGCGGTGCGCCTGATGCACGAAGGCAGCGCGCACCTGGCGCTGGTGTTCGAGCGCCCCGGTATCGATGAGCGGGAACACTTTCTCGAAGCCGGCAGCCAGCTCCTGACGGCAGTCGCGGCGCCGGGCTACCTCAGGCAGATGGCCGAGCAGGGGATGGTCGAGGCGCGGCAGATCATCGTCGCGGCCGGTTCTGCGTCGGCGACCGAACCACAGATGATCTTGTCCCATCACCTGTGGCTCACCGACAGCGACCTGGCCACCCTCAACCTGGTGCAGGCCGGGCTCGGTTGGGCCTACCTGCCGCATCCGCTGGTCGCCGCCCTGATCGACTCCGGCACCTTGCAGACGGTGGCATTCGATAACATGGCCAGCCAGTTGCGCCTGTGGGTGGATATCGTCTGGAGCAGCAGCCGGCCACTCGGGCTGGGCGCGCGGCGCTACCTGGAATTGATGCGTCAGCGTGTGGCGGGGCAGCCACCGAGGGCTTAGGCTTGGCTGACCGCTTAGGCTCGTGAGGCGCCTGCGGCGCTGCCGCCAGAAAATTCAGCCGCCGCCCAGGACCAGGACTGAATACAATGCGCGCCTGAACATTCCGCGCCATGAGCATGGCTGCATCGAACGAGGAATCCGCCCCATGGCCTCTCCAGACAAACAGAAGAAACGCGCCCAGCGGGCCAAGACCAAGGCCAGGCAGAACCGCATGGGCAAGGCCAAACCGCAGGCCAAGGTGGTGCATCCGATCCTGGCCAATCCGTTCATCGACGAGCCGTTCGATGATGTCGAGATTGACCTCTCCACCTTCGACTTCAAGGACATCGAGGAAAACGGCTTCGACCCCGCGCATTTCGATGACCTGTTCCAGGCCATGAAAGCCGCCGAAGGCATCAGCCTGCTCGGCCTGTGCCTGGTGTTCCTGCAGTACCCGGTACTGGAGCTGGTGGTGGCCGAGGAATCGCAGGAGGCCGCGATGGATTTCATGATGGGCCTGCTGATCGTCTATCGCGCGATCTTCCACGAGGAAGACGAGGATGCGGCCATGGCCTGGATCGGCAGCGACGCCTTCCAGAGCGCCTACAACGAAGCCTCGGACATTCTGCTGAAGAAGAACGCCCGAGGCTAAGGATTCGCTGGCCGGCTTATAGCCGGCCAAGGCGCAGGTCTGGCGCTGCATTCCTTCTGCCCAGCAGAGCTGGTAGTTCCAGCAGAAGCGCCAGCGCCACTGCGCCAACCGCCACTGCGAACAACAGACGGTAATTGCCCTGGCTGGCGGAGAACAGCGCCGAATAGGCATAGCCGGCAAGCGCCTGGAACGTGGCAAAGGAGACGGTGGCTCGGCTCCAGGTCGCGTTCTGCCGGGCGTGGCCATCCACCAGTTGATGCACGCGCGCCAGGGCCAGCGGGACGATGCCGGGCGGGAACGAGCCGATCACCAGTACGGCGCCGCCGATCAGGTAGAGATCCTGGCTTTCCACCAGCACGCCCAGGGCGACGAGCTGGATCAGCAGCACCAGGCGTATCGCCATACGAGCGCCGAGTCGGTCGGCCAGGTAGCCGTAGACCACCGGGCCGACGATGGCGCCGATGCCATACAACGTCCAGACAAGTGCACCCTTGTGGGTGCCCGCGCCCAGTCCGCGACTGATGTAGTCGACCAGGAACATCATCGGTGCGACCAGGCTGGCCGCCATCAATGCGTACTGGGCGAACAGCAGGCGCACACCGCCACTGGCCGTTGCCGACTCTTGCGCGGCGGCAGGTGGAGCGGCATGCAGCACGTCCGCCGGCCAGCCACGCCAACTGCTCAGTGTCAGCAGCAGGGCCACCACGGCCAGGCCGATCCAGGTGCTCGCCAACCCCTGTGCCAGGAGTACCGGCACCAGCGTGCCGGAGCCGGCGATGCCCAGGCCCAGGCCGAGAAAGATCGCGCCACTGGCCAGGCCGCGCCGCCCAG
Source organism: Pseudomonas sp. FG29 (assembly GCF_057809355.1). Classification (NCBI taxonomy): domain Bacteria; kingdom Pseudomonadati; phylum Pseudomonadota; class Gammaproteobacteria; order Pseudomonadales; family Pseudomonadaceae; genus Pseudomonas; species Pseudomonas sp. FG29. The sequence goes on from NZ_JBMDJU010000001.1 coordinate 441,908, forward strand.
CGGCGACATGCGGCAGGATGCTGCTGGCGGCCAGCACCATGATCACTCCCCCGGCGATGCCAGAGAGCAGGCGCCAGGAGAAGAACCAGGCCACCGACAGCGGCCAGGCGCAGGCGAGGAACGCCAGGCCGACCAGCAGCATCATCGCGCGCAGCACAGCGGCGCTGGAGTAGCGCAAGGCCAGCGGTCGGCCGATCAGCGCACCGACCAGATAGCCGGCGAGGTTGGCGGCGCCCAGGTAGACCACCGACGCGGCGGAAAACCAATGCGCCTCGATCAGCGCCGGGATCAACGGGGTGTAGGCGAAACGCGCCAGGCCGATGCCCACCAGGCTGGCGCACAGGCCTGCCCATATTGGCATCCACAACGAACCCTGGGTATGGCTGTGCATGATCCTTCCTCTGCCCACCGGGTGGGCGCCATCGAATGAGATGGCACGATCATAGAAGGCTTGACTGAAGAAATAACGCAGCGTTATTAACGCTCAGTAATGCAAAAATGCATCAGATAGGACGCCTGCGATGAACTGGGACGACGCCCGTATCTTTCTTGCCCTGTGCCGCGAGCAGACCCTGCGTGGCGCGGCGCGCACGCTCGGGGTGGATCAGGCCACGGTCGGGCGACGGCTGATGTCGCTGGAACAATCCCTCGACGCCACCCTGTTCCTGCGCACCTCGGCCGGCTACAGCCTGACCAGCGCCGGCGAGCAGGCGATGAGAGCGGCGCAGGACATGGAGGCAGCCGCCGCCGACCTGCAGCGGCGCATCCTCGGCATGGACGAGCGCATGGCTGGCGAAGTGCGCATCACCACCACCGATTCCTTCGCCGTCGACTTCATCATGCCGGCCATGGCGGTGCTGCGCCGTGAGCACCCGGGCATCGAGGTCAAGCTGCATGCCTCGACGCAACTGCTCAACCTCAACAAGCGCGAGGCGGATATCGCCGTGCGCAACCTCAAGCCGGACAACCCCGAACTGATCGTGCGCCGCCTGGCCCGTTGGAGCAGCGCCATCTTCGCTTCGCCGGCGTATGTCGCCGCGCGCGGCATACCCGAGCCGGGCAGTGCCTTCGCCGGGCATGATCTGGTGCTCTACCAACCCTATCTGGACAGCGGACGCGAGATCACGTTCGGTGCCGAGCCCATCACCCACGGGCGCATCGCCATGACCTGCACCTCGGGCCTGATGGTGCGCCAGGCGCTGAGTGCGGGCATCGGCGTCGGTGAGGTCGCATTGCCGCTGGGCATGCGCGACGGCCTGGTACGGTTATGGCCGGATCGCGAGCAGACGCCTTACGACGTCTGGCTGGTGACCCACCGGGACGTGCGCCATACCGCGCGGGTTCGCGCGGTGATCGAGGCTATCGTCGCTGCTTTCGATTCGGTCTGATGCGGCATACCGAGCATCATCTGGCTGATTGCGGCGGATGCGCTGTAACAAGACAAAGCCGCGCAATGGCGCGGCTTTGTCTTGGCAGGGCGGCAGTATTCAGCGTTTGGCGATGATGTACACCGCGTGCACGATGCCGGGGATATAGCCCAGCAGGGTCAGCAGGATGTTCAGCCAGAACGCTCCACCAAAGCCAACCTGCAGAAAGACGCCCAGTGGCGGCAAGAGGATGGCGATCAGAATTCGGATCAGATCCATGCATGTTCTCCCTTTTCAGTGAGCCCCGACGGGCTCTCCTGATAATCGACCACGCGGGCTCCGCAAGGGTTCCTCGTTGGTGACCGGGACGTCTGTCCTCAATGGAAGTCCCGGCTGCGTATATCCAGCCCGGTCAGCATCGACGTCAGATCGATCAGGCGCCCGGCAATGATGTGGCGCACACCGTCCACCGTTTCCAGGTGGCCATCGATGCGCAGCAACTGTGATTGCACCAGTGCGCGGCGTTGGCGTTCGGCCAGGTCGTGCCAGACCACCACATTGACCAGGCCGAACTCGTCTTCGAGGGTGACGAAGGTGACGCCGCTGGCGGTTTGTGGCCGCTGCCGACCGATCACCAGGCCGGTAACGCTGACGGGGCGGCCGTGTTCGATGGCTTGCAGGTCGTGCGAGCTTTTGCAGCGCAGCGCGCGCAGTTGTTCGCGCAGCAGAGCCAGTGGGTGGGGGCCAAGGGTGGTGCCGAGGGTGTCGTAGTCGGTCAGCAGGTTTTCCCCGACCGAGGGTTCGGGCAGGTTCAACGGCGCTTCCGGCGTGGCGGCAGCGCCGGCGAATAGCGGCAGCTGCGGCTCGACACCGGCCACGGCCCAGCGCGCCTGATGGCGGTGGCCGACCAGGCTGGCGAGGGCGCCGGCGTCTGCCAGGCGCTCGCGGGCAGCGGCGTCCAGCCGGGCGCGCTGGCAAAGGTCTTCCACACTGCCGAAGGTGGCTGCCTGGCGGGCGGTTTCGATGCGCCGGGCCTCGTCCGCACGCATGCCGCGAATCATCTTCAAGCCCATGCGAATGGCTGGCTGTTCATTGCCGCTGGCTTCCAGGCTGCAGTCCCAGTCGCTGTGGCACACGTCCACCGGACGCACCTGGATGCCGTGGCGCCGCGCATCCTGCAGCACCTGATCCGGGCTGTAGAAGCCCATCGGCCAGCTATTGACCAAGGCGCAGGCATAGGCGGCCGGTTCATGACATTTCAGCCAGCAACTGGCGTAAGCCAGAAGGGCGAAGCTGGCGGCATGGGACTCGGGAAAGCCATAGCTGCCGAAGCCTTCGATCTGCCTGAAGATGCGCTCGGTGAATTCCACCGTGTAGCCCTTTTCCAGCATGCGCGAGGTCAGGCGCTGGCGGTGTGGTTCGAGCCCGCCATGGCGCTTCCAGGCGGCCATGCTGCGGCGCAGCTCGTCGGCTTCGCCGGGTGTGTAGTCGGCGGCGACGATGGCTAGCTCCATCACCTGTTCCTGGAACAGCGGTACGCCCAGGGTGCGCTCGAACACCGGCTTCAGTTCCTCCGAGGGAAAGTCGACGGGCTCTTCGCCGTTACGCCGGCGCAGGTAGGGATGCACCATGTCGCCCTGGATCGGGCCGGGGCGGACGATGGCGACCTGAATCACCAGGTCGTAGAAGGTTTGCGGACGCAGGCGCGGGAGCATGGCCATCTGTGCGCGGGACTCGATCTGGAAGGCGCCGATGGTGTCTGCGCGGCTGATCATCGCGTAGGTGGCGCTGTCTTCGGGGGGCAGGCTGGCCAGCGTCCAGCGCGTGCCACGGTAGCGCTCGATCAGGGCGAAGCAACGGCGCAGCGCACTGAGCATGCCGAGGGCGAGTACATCGACCTTGAGCAGGCCGACCAGATCGAGGTCGTCCTTGTCCCACTGAATCACGGTGCGCTCGACCATGCTGGCATTCTCCACCGGTACCAGGGTGTCGAGGGCGTGTTCGGAGATCACGAAACCACCGGGGTGCTGCGACAGATGGCGAGGAAAGCCGATCAGCTCGCCGGTCAGCACCAGCACCCGGTGCAGCACTGGGTTGTGTGGATCGAAACCAGCCTCCAGCAGGCGCTCTGCCGAAGGCGGCTCGTTGCTCCAGCGACCGCAACAGTCGGCCAGTGCGTTGACCTGGTCGGGTGGCAGGCCGAGCGCCTTGGCGACATCCCGCACCGCACCGGCGCCGTGGTAGGTGTTGACCACCGCAGTCAGCGCGGCGCGGGTGCGACCATAGCGGCGGAACACGTACTGGATGACTTCCTCGCGGCGCTCATGTTCGAAATCCACATCGATATCCGGTGGCTCGCTGCGTTCGCGCGAGAGAAAACGCTCAAACAGCAAACGGTTGCAGGTGGGATCCAGTTCGGTGATGCCGAGCACGAAGCACACCGCCGAATTGGCCGCCGAGCCGCGCCCCTGGCAGAGGATGCCCTGCTCGCGAGCGAACTGAACGATGTCGTGGACGGTGAGGAAGTAGCTCTCGTACTGCAGGTCGGCGATCAGGCTCAGCTCGTGTTCCAGCTGGGCGCGTGCCCGTTCGGGAATGTGTTCAGGCCAGCGCCAGCGTGCGCCGTGCTCGACCAGGTGGCGCAGCCAGGAGGTGGCGTCGTGGCCCGCAGGCACCAGTTCGCGCGGGTAGTGATACTCCAACTGGCCAAGGTCGAAACGGCAGCGCTCGGCGATGCGCAGGGTTTCCTCGAGCAGATGCGCAGGATAAAGCTCGGCCAGCTCTTCGTACCGGCGCAGGTGGCGCTCGCCGTTGGCGAACAGGTAGGCGCCGGCATCGGCCACGGGCAGATGCCAGCGGATGGCTGTCATGCAGTCCTGCAGGGCGCGGCGGCCACGGGCATGCATGTGCACGTCGCCACAGGCCACGGCGGGCAGCTTGCAGGTCTGAGCCAGGGCGAGCCAGTGCCGCAGACGAACGTTGTCATCGGCGCCACGGTGCAGTTCCACGCCCAGCCACAGGCGTTCAGCGAAGCAGCTGCGTAGCCAGGACAGCGGCTCGGCATCCTGCGCGTCCAGCCAGATTGCCAGTAGCCCGTCGAGCGGGCCGTCGAAGTCGGCCCGCAGCAGGCGATAGTGGCCTTTCGCAGCGCGCCGCCGGGCGCGGGTGATCAAACCGCACAGCGCCTGATAGCCCGCCAGGTTTTCGACCAGCAGCACCAGCTTGGGGCCGTCTTCGAGCTGCACCTCACTGCCGACGATCAGTGCCACGCGGCTTTCCTTGGCGGCCTGCCAGGCACGTACGATGCCCGCCAGCGAGCATTCGTCGGTAATGGCCAGCGCCCGGTAGCCGAGGCGGGCGGCACGCTCGAACAGCTCCTGGGCGCTGGAGGCGCCACGCTGGAAGCTGAAGTTCGACAGGCAGTGCAGTTCGGCGTAGTCGCTCATGCGAACCAGCCATGCAGCAGCAGCGGGCCGTTGCCGCCAGCCGGGCGGAAAGCCCAGCCGCGCTGACCGGCGCGGGTTTCCACCAGGTAGTAGTCGCGGCGCACGTCTTCACCATCCCACCAGCCGGATTCGATGCGTTCCGGGCCACCCAGGATGCGCAGCGACGCTTCGTGCAAGGGTTGCGGCTGGGCTAGCAGCCAACCGGGGCGTAGTGCCTGTGCCGGCAAGGCAGTGAGAAGCGGCTGCTGCGTCCAGGCTCGTTCGGGGCGGTGGTCGGCACGTACACCCAGGCCATGCACAGCGTCATCACCGAGGCGGGCACGCAGGCGTTCGCGCAATTGCTCCCAGGGTTGATTCTGTTGCGGGCGTTCGTCAAAGAGTTGGTGATGCTGCGGAGTGAAGCTCGGCAGTTCGCCTGCGACCAGTCGTACGGCCAGCACCGGAGCAGGCAGTTGCTGGTGTTCCAGGCGTCCTCGGCTCAGCTCGAAGAGCATGCCGGCGTCGCGTTCAGCGCTGAGCAGGCCGATCTGTACGAGGGTCTCATTGCCGCTGCGATGCTCCAGATGCAGGGCGAAGCGCTGCACGCCACTGTCGCGGCTGGCCAGGTAGGCAGCGAGGTCAGCGGTCAGGCGGCGCAGCGGAAAGAGCAGGGCCTGGTGCGATTCCACTTCGAAGTTCAGTTCGAGGCGGGTGTCGAAAACATCCGGCGGTGTGTAGAACTGCAGAGGCAGCGGGCGGCGCCCGAGCAGGGTGTCGAGCTGCACCAGCACCTCGGCCGGAAAGCGTCTGGCCAGGCTGTCGCGCGGCAGTTCCCAGAGTTGCCTGAGCTGGCGCAGGCCCATGCGGGCAAAGGCCGTGCTGGCCGCAGAACTGAGGCCGAGACGATCCACCGGCAACGTAGCCAGCAGAGGCTGCAATCCATGGCCATCCTCTGCCAGCAGGCCGTCACCGACATTGACCAGCACGCGTGCCGCTGCCGGATTGGGCGCGGCGGCGATACGGTGTTGAAAGCCCAGCGCCGAGAGTTCGGCACGCAGGCGCGCCTCGAAGCGTGGCCAGGGGCCGAACAGACCCAGGCTCGATTGCACCTCCAACAGCAGGCAGCGCGGATAGTGCAGGCTGACCTGGGCACTGAAGGCATAGGCCCAGGCTGCCAGAAACTGGTGCCAGCGTTCGATTTGCGAGGTGTCGTACTCGGCGGTCGTGAAGTCGCGTGTCAACGTCTGCGCAGCGGTCAGCGATAGGCCGGGCCTGAGGCCGAGCGCGCGTGCCGCCGGGTTGACCGCCTGCAGTACACGGCGCTGAGGCGAACCGCTGAGAAGGGCCAGAGGCGCTTCGGGATCGCTGCGCTGACGCAGCACGCCGTCCATGGCCAGTTGTGGCAACAGGATACAGGCCCAGAGCATGTGCGCCTCAGTGCCACGGCGCGGCAATGGGGTGTGGGGGGGCGAGGCCGCCACGGCACTTGAGTACACGGATGCGCGCCGGCTGGCTCTCCAACGCCAGACGTAACGCGGCAGGCGAGGGGTTGGCGGCTTCTTCGAGCGGGCGATAGGCGAAGGCCAGGGTCTGGCCTGTCGCGGCGGCTACCTGCAAGCGGCGCAGCGAGCGGTCATCGGCCTGACGCAGCCAGCACAGCACAGCGCCACAACTGCCGGAACGCAGACACTGCTCGGCCGCCCAGAGCGCTTCGCGGGGTTGCGCATGGATGATGTTCAGGTGACGCAGATCGATGCCGGCATCCAGCCAGGCTCGGGCAAAGGGCTGGTGCGGCGGTGCCACCAGCACCACCCGTTCACTCGCTTGCGTCAGGCGCGCCAGGGTTGGCCATAGCAGGCGTAGTTCGCCAATACCGATGGTCGCCGTCAGTACTTCGCTGAGCGCAGCAGGTGGCCAACCGCCGCCGGGCAGGGCTGCATCCAGCACAGCATGGCCTGTTGACGTGCTGCTGCTTGCAGCACAGGAGGTGGCCTGCCCACGCCATACACGGCGGGCATCGAGCAGGCGATCAAGAGCAACCACGGAAGACATGCTGGCAGGGCACCAAAAATACTGTATGCATGAACAGTATTTGCGCGTCGGCCGTTTGGGTCAAGTCAAGGTGACGAAGTCGCCAGCAAACCCCACCACCCTGATTCCATTGGTAGCGCTGCGCCAGAGGTCATGGCGTATTCAGCCACTCACCCAACGCTGCCGCGCCCAGCCACTCAAGGCGTCGACCGCCAGTACCAGCAGGAGCATGGCCAGGATCACCGTGGCCGCCTGCGCTTCCTGGAACAGGCTGAGGCTCATGTAGAGCATCTGCCCGAGGCCGCCGGCGCCGACGAAGCCGAGCACACTGGCCATGCGGATGTTGTTTTCCCAGCGGTACAGGCTGTAGGCGACCAGTTGCGGCCACACGCCCGGCAGGGTGCCGTAGCAGAAGGCGACGATGCGGCCACCGCCGTTCTCGCGGATGGCGTCGGCAGGCTCGCGTGGGGTGTTTTCCAGCGCCTCGGCGAACAGACGGCCGAGCACGCCGGCGGTGTGCAGGGCCAATGCCAGGGTGCCGGCATTGGGGCCGAGGCCGGCGGCCAGCACCATCAAGGCCGCCCAGACCAGTTCGGGAATGGCGCGCAGAGCGTTGAGCAACAAACGCGTAGTCTGCAGGGCGAAGCCGCCGAAGCGGCCAGCGGCGGGCAGGGCCAGCGCCAGGCCGAGAACAGCCGCAAGCAGGGTGCCGAGGGCGGACATGGCCAGGGTTTCCAGCGCGCCACGGCCGATGGCCTGCAGGTGCGCGGCGGAGAAGTCCGGCAGCAGAAAGCCGCTGGCGTACTTGCCCATCTGCGTCAGGCTGTCGCCGGCCAGCAGGGAGCCGAGGTCGATGCCCAGATAGAGGAACGAGGCGACCACCGCGCCGAGAATGGCGGCGAGCAGGATCAGATTGCCGACTCTCATGCCAGCCTCGCGCGCAGCAGGCGGCTGAACTGGTCGGCCAGCAGCACCAGCAGGAGGAAGGTGAGCAGCATGCTGGCCACTTCGCCGCCCGCGAACATGCGCAGCGACAGGTCGATCTGCTGGCCCAGGCCGCCTGCGCCGACGAAGCCCATCACCACCGAGGCGCGAATGGCGCACTCCCAGCGGTAGACGGTGTAGGAGAGCATTTCCCCGGCGGCATTGGGCAGCACGCCGTAGGCGAATGCGGTCAATCGGCCGCTGCCGGCACCGAGCAAGGCGCGGGCAGGGCGGGCGTCGACCGATTCGAAGATTTCCGCATAGACCTTGCCGAGCATGCCGGCGTAGGTGATGGCGATGGCCAGCACCCCGGCGGTGGGGCCGAGACCGACGGCGCGGACGAACAGCAGTGCCCAGACGATCTCCGGCACGCTGCGCAGGAAGATCAGCAGGCCGCGCACCGGCCAGCGTGCCAGGTTCGCCCACCAGGCCGGGCGGCCACCGCGATGCACGGCCGACAGCGACAGCGCGCGGCTGGCCAGTAGCGCGGCGGGAATGGCGATCAGCAGCGCCAGGCTCATGCCAGCGGTAGCGATGGCCAGGGTTTCCAGGGTGGCGCGGCCGAGCAGGAGGAGAAATTCAGCATCGTGCGCGGGCGGCCAGAAGCCGGCGAGGAAGTTGCCCATGGCGCGGGTGTTGTCGCCGTCCACCAGCACGGCCAGATCCAGCTCGCTCAAGCGCAGGCCCGGCCATAACAACAGCAGCGCCAGCACCGTGATCAGCAGGCGCGGCAGGGCGGCAGGGTCGCGTGGGGCTTTGCTCAGCATCGTGGGATGTGCACCGGCTGAGGCGGCGACTGCACGGGCGAACTGGGCATGGCCTGCAACTGCTCATTGGCGTAGAGCGCCTCCAACTGGGCAGGCTGCACCTCACTGGCCGGCAGGTCGAAGGCGATGCGCCCGTCGCGAATGCCGATGACGCGGGGAAAGTGCGCCAGGGCCAGGTCGACAGCGTGCAGGCTGGCCAGCAGGGTCATGCCGCGTTCGGCGGCCTCGCGGTTGAGCACGGCCAGGGTGTGGCCGGCCAGCACCGGATCCATGGCCGAGACGGGTTCGTCGGCGAGGATCAGCTCTGGTGCCTGGTACAGCACGCGGGCAATGCCGACGCGTTGCAACTGGCCGCCGGAGAGTTGGTCGCAGCGCTGGTAGAGCTTGTCGGCAATGTCCAGCCGCGCCAGGGCAGCTTGCGCGCCGCTGGCATCGAGTGGATGGAGCAGGTTGAGCAGGCCCTTGAGCAACGACCACTGGCCAAGCTTTCCCGCGAGTACGGCTGTGACCACGCGCTGGCGCGGTGGCAGCGGCGGTGCCTGGTGGATCAGGCCGATGCGTGCGCGCAGACGCTGGCGCTGGCCGGCGGCCAGGCGCCAGGGATTGTGCAGCAGCAGGTCGATCTCGCCGCGCGTGGGTTGCAGGCTGGTGGCCAGCAGACGCAGCAGGGTGGTCTTGCCAGCACCCGAGGGGCCGATGATGGCGACCCGTTCGCCAGGCGCGACGTGCAGATCGATGTTCTCCAGCGCGACCTTGCCGTTGGCGTGGGCCAGGCCCACGCCACGCAGCGTGACACTCACTTCAGCAGGCCGGCGGCGCGAGCGGCTTCCTCGATACCTTCGTAGTTCTCGGGCTTGGTGTCGATGAAGCGGCTGGCGGCCTGCAGGTCGAGAATCGCCTTCTGTTCCGGCTTGGCCGGGTCGAGGGCGAGGAAGGCGGCCTTGATCTTCGCTTGCAGCGCCGGGTCGAGGGTGCCGCGTACCGTCCAGTTGTAGTCGTAGTAGGTCGGCGTGGTGGCGAAGACCTTGACCTTGTCGGTGTCGACCTTCTTGCTATCGACCAGCTTCTGCCATACCGAGGCATTGAGTACGCCGGCATCGGCCTTGCCGGCCTGCACCCAGGCGACGGTGGCGTCGTGCGCGCCGGAGTAGGCCACGCGGCTGAAGAACTCTTCAGGCTTGATGCCGTCCTGCAGCATGAAGTAGCGCGGCATCAGGCTGCCGGAGGTAGACGACACCGAGCCGAAGGCGAAGGTCTTGCCTTTCAGATCCTGCAGCGATTTCACCGCCGGGTCGGCGGTGATGAACTTGCTGGTGAACTCGGCGTCCTGCTCGCGCTGCACCAGCGGCACGGCGTTGCCGGTTTTCAGGCGCGCCTGGACGAAGGTGAAGCCGCCCAGCCAGGCCATGTCGATACGGTCAGCAGCCAGTGTCTCGACCACGGCGGCGTAGTCGGCCACCGGTACGAACTCCACCTTCATGCCCAGTTCCTGCTCCAGGTAGGCGCCCAGCGGCTTGAACTTGCGCAGCAGCTCGGTAGGGGCCTCGTCGGGAATGGCCGAAACCTTGAGGACGTCGGCAGCGTGCGCGAATACGGCGGATACGGACAGGGCGATGCCGGCGGCAAGTGCCAGGGTGTGCTTGAACATGGGGATTCTCCGGTTCAATGGCGGGGAAAGCGCGCGGAGTATAGTGGCCCGGCGCTGCCCTTGCAGCACGCAGATGGCGAAACCGAGGTTAAGATGCTGCCTCGATGCCAACTGCCTGGAGCCGTTTGATGACCGCTGCGCTGCCCGCCCTGGCCTTTGCCGGGATCGGCCTGATGGGCCTGCCGATGACCCGCCGCCTGCTTGCCGCAGGCTATCCGCTGACTGTCTGGAATCGCTCGCCGGACAAGTGCGCGCCACTGTTGGCGCAGGGCGCGCATCGTGTCGAAAACCCCGCCGAACTGTGTCGCGACGCCAGTGTGGTAATGCTCTGCCTGGCCAATACCGAGGTGGTGCGCGAGGTGGTGTTCGGCCCCGGTGGGATCGTCGAGGGCGCACGGCCCGGCCAGTTGCTGGTGGACTTCTCCAGCTTGGAGCCGGCCGCCACCCGTACGATGGCGGCCGAGCTGGAGGCGCGCACCGGCATGCGCTGGGTGGACGCACCGGTATCCGGCGGCACGCCGGGGGCCGAGGCCGGCACCCTGGCGATCATGGCGGGTGGCCGCGAAGAGGACGTGGAGCGTGCGCGACCGATACTGGCGCACCTGGGCCAGCGCCTGACGCGCATGGGCGAGGTGGGCGCCGGGCAGGTGACCAAGGTGTGCAACCAGATGATCGTCGCCTGCAACGCGTTGGTGATCGCCGAGGTGGTGGCGCTGGCCGAGCGTTCCGGGGTCGATGCCAGCCTGATCGCACCCGCCCTGGCCGGTGGTTTTGCCGACTCCAAACCGCTGCAGATCCTTGCACCGCAGATGGCGGCGAGTCAGTTCGAGCCGATCAAGTGGCATGTGCGCACGCTGCTCAAGGATCTCGACACCGCCGTGAAACTGTCGCATGAGCAGGGCAGCGCCACGCCCATGAGCGGCCTGGCCGCGCAACTGATGCGTCTGCACGGCAGCCAGGGCAATCTGGAGCGCGACCCCGCCACCCTGGTGGAACTGCTGCGGGAGCAATGCCCATGAAAATTGCTGCCAACCTGTCGATGCTGTTCACCGAACTGCCGCTGCGCGAGCGTGTGCTGGCCGCGATGCGCGCGGGGTTCGAGGGTGTGGAGATTCAATTTCCTTACGAACTGCCGGCTGTCGTGCTGAAAGAAGTGCTGGAACTCAGCGGTCTGCCGCTGGTGCTGATCAATGTGCCGGCGGGCGACCTCATGACCGGTGGCCCCGGCCTGGCCAGCGTACCGGCGCGCCAGGACGCGTTCGACGCTGCCCTGCAGGAGGCACTGAGCTACGCAGCCATGGTGCGCCCGGCCTGGGTCAACGTGCTGCCCGGGCGCCTGGCCGAGGGCGTGAGCCGAGAGCAAGCACTGGACTGCCTGGCCGCCAACCTGCGCAAGAGCGCGGAGGCCTTCGCCGTACTGGGCGTTCGTGTGCTGGTCGAGGCGATCAACCTCATCGACATGCCGGGCTTTCTGATCAACACACCGGAGCATCTGGATGCGCTGCTGCACGCGGTGAACCACCCGAATCTGGCCGCGCAGTACGACCTCTACCATATGGCGCGGCAGAACCTGGATGTGGTCGCCGGCATGCGCCTGCTGGCCGGGCGTATCGGTCATGTGCAGTTCGCCGACGTGCCGGGGCGGGGCGCGCCGGGCAGCGGCGAGCTGGCCTTCGCGCCGTTGCTGGGCGCCTTGCGTGACAGCGGTTATGACGGTTGGCTGGGCGCCGAGTACAAGCCGGGCGAGCAGGGCACGCAGGCCAGCCTGGGCTGGTTGCCGTCGTTCAGGTCGAATGCGACCAGTGCTTGAGTGCGCTGGTCAGTGTCGCGGCTAAAGCCCCTCCCACGCTATCGGGGCCGCTGTTGTGGGAGGCGCTTTAGCGGCGATGCCCCTAGAACCTTGCGGCGATACGCTCCAGTGGCCGCTCGTCGGGCTGGAACTGGCGGATCAGTTCGTCCAGTGGCAACGGCTTGCTGAACAGATAGCCCTGCACCTGATCGCAGTCGCGCTCCTGCAGGAAGCTCAGTTGCTGCGTCGACTCTACACCCTCGGCGACCACCTTCAGATGCAGGGCATGGGCCATGGCGATGATGGCGTGGACGATCTCGCGATCCTGGCTGGAGTGGGCGATGTCCTGAATGAACGAGCGGTCGATTTTCAGGGTGTTGAGCGGCAGGCGGCGCAGGTAGGCGAGGGACGAGTAGCCGGTACCGAAGTCATCGATCGACAGGCTCACGCCGAGTGCACGAATGTTTTCCAGCAGGCCGATGGCGCGGTTGATGTTGCTCAGCAGTGCGCTTTCGGTGACCTCCAGTTCCAGGCGCTGGGCCGGGCAGCGGGTGTCGTTGAGAATCTGCTCGACCCTGCCGGGGAGTTGGTCGTTGCCCAGGTTCAGGGCCGAGCAATTGACGGCCACGCTAAGCTCCGAATAGCCCAGATCCGCAAGATAACGCAGGTCGAGGCAGGCCTGGGCCAGCACCCAGTCGTCTAGCTGGGCGATGAAACCATTGGCTTCGGCGATGGCGATGAAGCGCTCAGGCGTCAGTAGGCCATGCTGCGGGTGTTGCCAGCGCACCAGCGCTTCCAGTTTGGCCAGCCCACCGGTGCGCAGGTCGATGATTGGCTGGTAATAGAGGAGCAGGTCGGTACCCTGTTGCAGTGACTGGCGCAGGTCTTCTTCGAGTTGCAGCTCGAAGGACGCCTTCTGCCGCAGGTGCGGGTTGAAGAAATGCACCACGTTGCGTCCGCTGCCCTTGGACTGATAGAGCGCCAGGTCGGCGTGCTTGAGCAACTCGTCGGCGCTGTTGCCGTCTTGCGGGAAGAGGCTGATACCGATGCTTGTGGTCATGACCATCTTGCGCCCGGCCAGCACGATGGGTTCCTTCATCTGCTCCAGCAGGCGCAGAGCGAGAATCCGGGGCGCGGTATGGCTGTCGAGGCTGGCCACCACGCAGAACTCGTCACCGCCGAAACGCGCGACGATATCGCGCTCGCGCAGGGTGTTGCGGATGCGGTGCGCCACCACCCGCAGCAGCTCGTCGCCGGCATCGTGGCCGAGGGTGTCGTTGATGCGCTTGAAGTGATCCATATCGAGGAACATCACCGCCAGGTTGCGCCCGGTAATGGCGTGCTCTTCGAGGGCGGCGGCGAACACCCGGTTGAAACCGCGGCGGTTGAGCAGTTCGGTGAGTGGGTCGAAATGCGCCGCCTGTTCCAGCGAAGCCCGGGCATGATCCAGTTGTACCAGCAGGGCGTTGACGCGCTGCAGGTCGCGCTCCTTGTCATCCAGCTTGCGGCCGATCCAGGCAGCGGCGAGGCTCAGGCTGAGGATCAGCAGGGTGGCGGTGGCCACGATCAGCACCAGGTGTACGCTGTTGTCGGCGCTGCGCAGCTGCAGTTCGGTACCTTCGGGCACCACCAGGCGCAGCGCGGCCATGCCGGTGTAGTGCATGGAGGTGATAGCGGCGCCCATCACCAGCGCAGCGGAATACTTGAGCGACTGTTGGCGACGCAGCGAGCCGTAGCGGAAGTACTGGGCCAGCAGCAAGGCGGCGAAGCTCGCCGAAATGGCGATGGCAATGGAGAGGGCGAACAGACCGCCGTGATAGTAGGCCTGCGCGGGGGAGCGGATGGCGGCCATGCCGCTATAGTGCATCGCGGCGATGCCACTGCCGATGATGCAGGCGGCCAGCGCCTGACGCTTCAGGCCAGGACGTGGCTGGGCCATGCAGTAGAGGGCGAGCAGTGCCGCGGCCAGGGCAACCAGCAGCGACAGCAGCGTGGTGGTGAGGTCGTAGTGGATGGCCACGGGCGCCTGGAACGCCAGCATGCCGATGAAGTGCATCGACCAGATGCCGCCCGCTAGGCACAACGCGCCGACCAGAACCCAGGCCACGCGCATGCTGTGCTGCTGCACGTGATCGAGCTGCTTGGTGATGTTCAGGGTGCTCAGGCTACCGGCGGTGGCAATGATGTAGGAGAGCAATACCAGCCAGGGATCGTGGCGGCAGTCGAGCAGCAGTTGGCCCTGCGTGGGCAAGTCCTCGAGAAAACGGATCGAAAGTCCTTCCATAGCCACCCCGTCTTGTCGAGGCACCGCCTCGTCAGCATCTGCGATTGACAGCCGATACGTGCGCTGGATGAAACGTCACGGCGCGTGATGGGGGCGATGCCAAATAGCGTTGGCTGCGGTCATGACCGCGGCTGCCGGGCGTATGGGACTACTCAGGTGTCGCGTGACGATTGAACGCGAAACTCATCCGCTCCTTGATACGGTGCCAGCTCCATATGGGCATTGCCTGTTCACGCCTCAGCGCAAAATCCCCTGCTTCGTGGGTATCGACTCATTTAATGCCCTGCAAGTGGCTTTTTGCCATATAGGGGCCCTAACTGGTTCTAGCATGGAAATCGACAGCTTGCGTGCAGGTAAAGGCGTTTGGCGCAGGTTTTCCTGCAGGCCATCGACAGGCATAAACGTAGCGAATGTTCGCAGACACTGCCTGGCAAAGGTTCTAGATTGCAGTCTCCGGCGTTTGGCCGGTGCTGCCAGGGTCGGCGGCATCAGGAGGCCTGGCGCAGATAACAACAAGAGATGACTTGCCATGCAGCCCAATCAGCAAGCTTCGAATGCCTGGCGCATTCTGTTTCTGCTCTTTCTCGCCAACCTGTTCAATTTCTTCGATCGCACCATCCCGGCCATCATCATCGAACCGATACGTATGGAATGGGGCCTGAGTGACCTGCAACTGGGGCTGATCGGCACCTCGTTCACCATCGTCTACGCCATCGCCGGTGTGCCGCTGGGGCGCATGGCTGACACCGGGGCGCGGCGCAAGATCATGGGCTGGGGCCTGGCTGCCTGGAGTGGCCTGACGGCGCTCAATGGCCTGGCCTGGAATTTCTGGAGCTTCCTGCTGATCCGCATGGGCGTGGGCATCGGTGAGGCCAGCTACGCACCGGCGGCCAACTCCCTGATCGGTGATCTGTTCCCTGCGCACAAGCGCGCGCGGGCCATGGGCATCTTCATGCTGGGCCTGCCGCTGGGCCTGCTGCTGGCCTTCTTCACCATCGGCGCCATGGTGCAGGCCTTCGACAGTTGGCGTGCGCCCTTCGTGATCGCCGCCGTGCCGGGGCTGATCCTTGCCGTATTCCTGTTCTTCATTCGTGAACCGGCGCGTGGTGCGGCCGAAAGTACCCCGGTCAGCTCGGAGCCGGTGGACAAGCCCATCCGCAAGGTGCTGGCGATTCGCACCTTCTGGTGGCTGGTACTGGCGGGGCTGGCGTTCAACTTCGCCACCTATGCCTGCAATTCCTTCCTGGTGCCGATGCTGCAGCGCTACTACGGTCTGACGCTGCATAACGCGGCGATGGCGACCGGGGTGATCGTTGGCCTGACCGGGCTGGTCGGCCTGACCCTGGGCGGCTGGGTGGCGGACAAGGTGCATCAGCGCTGGGCCAATGGGCGTCTCTTGCTGGGGGCCTTCAGCATGCTGGTCGGCTGCCTGTGCACCGGTTGGGCGCTGCTCGCCGGGCGTATCGACACGGCGCTGTTCGTCGGCGTGTTCAGCCTGGGCTGGCTATTCGCCTACAACTTTTACACCTGCGTCTACACGGCGATTCAGGATGTCATCGAGCCGCGTCTGCGGGCCACAGCGATGGCGCTGTATTTCGCCGGCCTGTACCTGCTGGGCGGTGGCCTGGGCCCGGTGGCCGTGGGCTGGCTGTCGGATCACTACGCCAAGGCGGCGATGCATGCCGCAGGCGCCGAGGAGATGAGCGAGGCCTTCAAGGCCGTCGGCTTGCATGATGCGATGCTGCTGATTCCGGTGGCCCTGCTGCTGACCCTGCTGGCGCTGCTGCAGGCGGCGCGCTGCTTCCAACAGGATGCCCTGCGCATGCGCGAAGGCATGGAGCAGGCCGTGCCGGCCTGATCCGGAGAAGTTCTGGCTTGCCTACAGGGCGTAGCGGCGCTGCTCCGTTCCTGGAGCAGTACGCCGTGGGTGTTTTTACGGAGCGTTAGGGGGGCACAGGCCTAGTGTGGCCCGGCGGACTGTTCGCTGGCGCTACGAGCGGCCGGCGTCCCGGTTCGCCCTGCGCTCCTGAGTCGATTCTGCGTGGCTAAGGGCGGTCGGCCTCCCGATCCGCCCTGTACGGCCGGCTCAGGGAACCAGCAGGATCTTGCCGTCGCGCTCGCCACTGGCGGCCGCGGCTATTGCATCCTTGATGTGTGCCAGGTCGTAGGTGGCCGCCACGCGGGTCTTCAGCTTGCCGCTGGCGATAAGCTGCACCAGCTCACCGAACACCTTCATCTGCTGCGCCTGGCTGGCCTGCTGGAACCATTTGGCCAGCCAGAAGCCGCGCAACGTCACATCGCGGAACACGAAGGAAGCCGGTGAGACCTGGCAGGCTTGGCCGCTCATCATGCCGTAGTTGACCAGCACGCCACCGTTGCTCAGCGCGGCCGCCAGGTGATCGGTGCTGACGCTACCCACCGCATCGATCCCCAGGCGCACCTCAGCGCCGCCCGTGGCTTCGCGCACGCGCTTGGCCAGATCCGGACCGTCGACCAGCACCACATCGCCCCCTTCGGCCTGTACCGCTGCCACGGCCGACTCACGCCGCACCACGTTGATGGTCTTGAAACCGCGCAGCTTGGCCAACTGGATCAGGTAGCTGCCAACACCCGAGTTGGCGGCGTTCTGAATCACCCAGTCACCGGGTTTGAGATCGACGAACTCGCTCAGCAGCAGCGAGGCGGTCGGCGGATTGACGGTGAGCATCGCCAGTTGCTGCGGATCGGCATCCGGTAGCGGAATGAGCTTGTCTGCCGGTGCGTTCATGGCGCTGACCCAGGTACCGCAGCCCACCGGCAGCAGCACGGTCTGGCCGACCTTGAGGTGGCTGACGCCTTCACCGAGCGCTTCCACACGGCCGACGCCTTCGTTGCCGCCAACGGCCGGCAGCGGCGGCAGCATGCCGTAGGCACCGGTCAGCGTGAGTACGTCGGAGGGGTTGATCGGTGCGGCCAGCACTTTCACCCGTACCTGGCCAGCCGCCGGCTCGGCGAGCGTCAGTTCGACGGCTTCGATCACGTCTTGCGGAACGGGGCCGCGGTGTTGGTATTCGGCTTTGAGCATGGTCTTCTCCTGGCAGATACGAATGTGTCGAGCCAGTCTAGCCGTGATGGTGCAAAGCGGAATGAATCCTCCAGCATCCAATTGGGTGATGAAGGCGCACAGCAGGCTATGCTCAGTCCGAACGATTGCGGGGGAATGCATGCACAAATGGTGGTTGGCGGCGTTGCTGCCATGGCTGGCGACGGTGGTGCACGCGCAAACGTTGCATGTTGGCTTTGGTACCAATAAACCGCCCTACGTGTTCGAGGGCGAACCACGCGGGTTGGAGTATGAGCTGGTCAACCGCGCTGCGGAAAACGCCGGCTTCGCGGTGACGGCCTATTATGCGCCCATCGAACGCCTGCATCTGATGCTGCGCCGTGGTGAGATCGATGCGATCACCACCACCAACCACGCCAGCGGCATCGATGCGCATTATTCCGAGGTCTACATCCACTACCACAACGTCGCGGTGGCCCTGGCCAGTCGCGGTTATCGCATCAAGACCATCGCCGATCTCTCCCGGCATTCGATCAGCGCCTTCCAGCGTGCGCGGTTGTTGATGGGGCCGGAGTTCGAGCGCATGGCACTGAACAACCCGCGCTACCGCGAAGAAGCTCAGCAGATCAACCGTAACCGCCTGCTTTACAGTGGTCGTATCGATGTCGTGGTGGGTGATCAACGCATCATTCGTTACTTCGATCGAGAGGTGGCCGATCAGGTCGATATCACCCAACCCCTGACCTGGTACGCGCTCTTTGCACCGACTCCCTATCGCGTCGGCTTTCGCCTCGACACGCAGCGCCAACGCTTCGATGAGGGGCTGCGTCAGTTGCGTGAAAGTGGTGAATACGAGCAGATCATCGAACGCTACCAGGAGCCCTGAAACCTGGCGAAACCTTTGCGCGGCTGCCTCTTCGCTCATGCTGTAGCACCCTTGGCGTTCGTCCCATCCGCGCAGGAGCCGCCTCAATGTTCCGTTCGATTCCCTTCGCCAGCCTCGCACTGATTGCCCTGTTCGGCGCCTCGCCCGTTCTGGCGCAGGATCGGCAACTGCCCAGTGAACTCGGCCCAGTGCAAGTGCAGACCGTGGTCGAAGGTCTGGCCCACCCCTGGGCTGTGGCCTTTCTGCCGGAGCAGCAGGGATTCTTGATCAGCGAGCGGCCGGGCCACCTGCGTCGCGTGAGTCCCGCTGGCGCACTGTCCGAGCCCCTGCGTGGCGTGCCGGAGGTTTATGCCTCGGGGCAGGGTGGGTTGCTCGATGTCGTGCTTTCACCAACGTTCAGCGAGGATCGCCTGGTCTATCTGTCCTACGCCGAAGCGGGGGATGGCGCTGCTGGCACGGCTGTCGGACGCGGGCGGTTGTCGAACGAGGCCGATGCGCTGGAGGATTTTCAGGTGATCTTCCGCCAACAACCCAAGCTGTCCAGTGGCGCGCATTTCGGCTCGCGTTTGGTCTTCGACCGCGACGGTCACCTGTTCATCGCCCTGGGCGACAACAACCAGCGACCCACCGCGCAGGATCTCGACAAATTGCAGGGCAAGGTAGTGCGTATCTACCCCGATGGGCGCATCCCCGAGGACAACCCCTTCATGGGGCACAACGGTGCGCGGGCGGAAATCTGGACCTATGGCCATCGCAACCAGCAGGGGGCCGCGCTCAATCCCTGGACAGGCGTGCTGTGGACACACGAGCATGGCCCACGCGGCGGCGACGAAATCAATATTCCCAAGGCCGGCAAGAACTATGGTTGGCCGCTGGCCACGCATGGCATCAACTATTCGCTGCTGCCGATTCCCGAGGCCAAGGGCGAGACGGTCGACGGCACCGAAGCACCGCACCACGTCTGGGAAAAATCACCGGCGATCAGTGGCATGGCCTTTTACGACGCTGAGCGCTTTGCGCCCTGGCAGCACAACCTGTTCATTGGTGCGCTGGCCGGCCAGGCGCTGATTCGCTTGCAACTCGACGGTGATCGCGTGGTGCACGAGGAGCGTCTGCTGCAGACGCTCGGCGCACGGGTGCGTGACGTACGGCAGGGGCCGGACGGCTATCTCTACGTACTGACGGATGCACCGCGTGGCCAGTTGTTGCGCCTGGGGTTGGCGCAGTAGTGCGGCTTACTTGCGGCTGATGGTGATCTGCCGCGTGCCACCGGCCTGCTGACCGCTGACGCCTTTGGCGATCTGCTGGATCTCGCCGCCGCCATTGAGGAAGGCAGCAATCTGTGCATCCAGCGATTCGCGAGTGGCCACGGCCGCTTCGGGTTTGCTGCTTTTGCCGGAGGAGGATTTTACGCGCAGGGTAGCCATGAGCTTTCTCTGTCTTTTCGATGGGCGGCCGGCCATTGTGCCTGATCGGGGGCATTTTTGCTTGGTTGATTGCCATTGCCCTACTGCGACAGGCCTGCAGAATCAGCAGAAAAACCTGCCTGATCAGTCAGTTGAATCGTTTCTGACCGGCTGTCGAATAATGTAGTAGACGGCCCGATGACGACCCAACTGGTTTAGAATGCCCGGCTGTTTTGGTGAGGTGAAAGACGATGGCCTTGATTGGGCGGATGAATTCTTTGCAGGTGGTCAAACACACCGACTTCGGGCTGTACCTCGATGGCGGTGCCGATGGCGAGATCCTCCTGCCCAAACGCTACATTCCCAAGGACACGCCCAGCGAAGTCGATGACTGGCTCAATGTGTTCATCTACTTCGACAGCGAAGACAAGCTGATCGCCACCACGCAAAAGCCGAAGATCCAGCTTGGTGAATTCGCCAGCCTCAAGGTCGTCGACATCAACCGCATCGGCCTGTTCCTCGACTGGGGCCTGGCCAAGGATCTGTTGCTGCCACACTCCGAGGAAAAGCGTCCGTTGCAGGTTGGCGACTACTGCGTGGTCTACCTCTATCTGGACAAGCGTACCCGCCGCCTGACCGCCACGGCGCGCCTGGATCGCTATCTCGACCAGACCCCCGCGCCTTACCAGGCTGGTCAGGAAGTCGACCTGCTGGTCGCCGAGCGCACCGACCTGGGTTTCAAGGCCATCATCAACGGCAAGCACTGGGGCCTGATTCACAAGAACGAACTGTTCAAGTTCGTGCGCAGCGGCATGCGCGAAAAGGGCTACATCAAGGAAATGCGTGACGATGGCAAGATCAGCCTCAGCCTCCAGCCAATCGGTCGCGAAGCCGCCACCGGCCTGGCCGAGCAGATCCTCGAACGCCTGCACGAGCAGGGCGGCGTGCTGGCCCTGAGCGATAAGAGCCCACCGGAGGCGATCACCGAGCAATTCAGGGTCAGCAAGGGCAACTTCAAGAAGGCCATCGGCGGCCTCTACAAGGAAGGGCGAATCCGCATCCACGACGACCGCATCGAACTGCTGAAAGGTTGATGCAGCCACGGCTTGAGTCCCGCCGCGCCAACTCGCATAATGCGCCGGTCTTCTCGCCGGTGTAGCTCAGTTGGTAGAGCAGCGCATTCGTAATGCGAAGGTCGCAGGTTCGACTCCTGTTTCCGGCACCATAAAAATCAAAGGGTTAGCTTCGGCTAGCCCTCTGTCGTTTCTGGCGGTGTCCCCGAAGTGTCCCTTTCTTGTCCCCGCTAGGCGATTAGCTGGCCGATGCAGCGCTCGAAGATTGCTGTCATGGCCCGATAGTCACAGACCACCGCATCGATGTTGGCCTGGATCCATTCGTTCTCCTGAACCGCCCACCAACTGATTTCATAACCGGCATTGACGATGATGTGCTCGAACAGGATGCGCTGTGCCCGGCCGTTGCATTCGCGGAATGGGTGAATCATGTTCAGGTCGCCGTAGAACTCTGCAACGGCGCTAACCAGTTGCTGCCGTGTCATTCCCTCATACCAGTTAGCTGCCGCCAGTCGATTGAACAGCTTTGCAGCCTCAGCCTCTATCCGTGTGACGTTGCAGAAGTGCGTGCCGCCCTTGGAGATGTCCAGGGTGCGAAGCTCTCCAGCCCATTCGTACACGTCGGCGAAGAGGGTGCGGTGGATCTGCTGCAGGTAGGGGAGATCGTAAGGTGGGAGGTCGAAATCGATGGTGCCGGCGGCGATTTCGGAGAGGGTGCGCTCTGCTTCGTGGAGCGCATTGTCATCGGTCAGGCCGAGGCGGTTACGTAGAACCGTAGTGCCTGGATAGCAGAGAGGATCCTGACCGACACCATATTTGTCGAGCATCAAGCCTGCCGGGAGCGTAAGGCATGCAGGGCCGCTTCACGCGTTGGGAGTTTGCGCTTGGCATCGTCTGGTGTGGTGTCGAAGCCTTCCAGGCGCAGGCTGGCGGCATAGTTCGACTGGCGGATTTTGGCGTAGTAGGCCTTTTTGTCTTCCAGGGTCAGATTGGACATGGCTCAAACCTCGTGCGCGACATGTCGGCATTATAGCGGATGCAGGTTTGCAGCGTCTTGCAGGCCTTTTCGCTGAGCAAGGCCAAGGGTGAATGACTTCGCACTGTAGCGAAGTGATCCGGCGCCAAGTGCGAATCACGGATGGTCATCTCGATGTTGCTGGGGCCGAGGAGTCACCTCATATCCGACTCCTGTGCCCGGCGCCACAAAAAATCAAAGGGTTAGCTTCGGCTAGCCCTTTGTCGTTTCTGGCAAGCTGTCAGTACATCAGGTTGTAGCTGACGTAGCCGAGCATGCCGAAGGCGAAAAGGAAGATGCCGTATACCGGCCAGAGGCTACCCTGCTGGGAGGCGCTATGCGCTTCGAGGATTTGCTGGGCCTGGCGTTGCAGGTGGGTAGGCGGCTGGGATTTTTTCAGGGGGCGGATGATTTTCACCACCTTCTGGTTTTGAGGTGCGATCGTTTCGGTGCGTGGCGATGCACTGAAGTTGTCCCAGGACGGTCGCTTGCCGATGCGGCTCGGTTCGTCTCGGTACCATTCGCGGCTATCCATGCCCATTTGTGCCTCCTGGCTAAGTGCTATCACGGGTGTCGCAATGCTACAGAACGGCGTTAAAAAAGCTAGCAATATGTGACGTGGTCGAGGTTCTGCTGGTGAGCCATATGCCGAAACCTTTTTGCCCCTGGCGGTCAAAGCTTGGAGGCAGGTCGTTTTTCAACGCTCCGTTACAGGAGGGGTCTATGTCATTTCGCGTTGGGTTGATGCTTGCATTGTGCATGTATGGTGCGGCGGCTATGGCGGCAGAACCACAGACGATTCGGGTGATCCCCAAGAGTTATGTGAGCCCGGGTGCCAGTGGTAGCGTCTCCGAGTCGGTGCAGTACGAGCGACACGATCTGTATGGCGGGCAGCGCTTGCCGCAGGGCAGTGTGCGCCAGGAAAGCGGCTATGGCAGTTACTCCAGCGAGACGCGTGGCAGTATCCGGCAAAGCACCGAATACCCGGGTGGGCTGATCATCGAGCGTCAGCCTGGATCCGGTTCTTATCAGCAACAGCGCAGTCGCTAGGCTTCGGTTGGAATCGCCTGGGTCGTGCTGTCGATGATCGCGCGATTGCGTCCCTCGCTCTTCGCCCGATAGAGGCTTGCGTCGGCGCGTTGCAGCCAGTTCTCCCAATGCTCATCGCTGCGTAGCAGGGCGCCGCCAATGGATACGGTGACGCTCCCAGCCGGGCTTTCCAGTTCTTCCGCGACCCGCCTGAGCAGATGCTGGGCAGCGCTGTGCAGGCCGCTCGCCTCTGTGTTGGGCAGGAGTAGCAGGAATTCCTCACCGCCGAAGCGGAACAACCGGTCTTCCTTGCGTGAGCTGCGTTGGATCAGTTCGACGAACGCGACCAGCACCTGGTCGCCTACCTGATGACCGAAACGGTCGTTGATTTGCTTGAAGTGATCCAGATCCATCACCAGCATGCCAAAGCTGTGCTGATGACGACGGTGGCTGGACATGGCGATCTTCAGTTCGTCGTTCATCGCGCGTCGGTTGCGGGCGCCGGTCAGCGGATCCTGAATGGCCATCAGTTGCAGCCGATCCCGCTGCGTGCGGGTGCGGAAGGCGAAGATGAAACTGAGCATGCTGGCCATCATGCCGGTGACCAGGAACGACACCATCTGATAGTGACTTTCGAATACGCTGCCCGGTACCAGCAGGGCGTGACTGACCAGGCCGCCCAGCACCAGCAGGGTCGCCAGCAGGGCCTTGCCAGGCGTAACCATGAAGAAGTTGAAGAGGATCAGCGGGTAGATCCAGAACAGGCCGTTGACCCCCAGATTGATGGCGATCAGGGTGGCGCCGAGCGAGAACACGGCTGCCAGATAGATCCCCGGCTTGACCGTGTCGCGGGTTATCCAGGCGTAGAGCACGGCAATCAGTGTGGAGCAGACGATGATGGTGTCGGCGATACCCACCAGATAGTTGCCGGTCAGCAGACGGTACGCGGCATAAGGGGAAATGCCGATGATGCCGAACAGCCCCATCAGGCTGATGATCGACAGCTGGAAGTCGTTGCGCAGGCGCTTGAGCAAGCGTGCGAATTGAGTGGCCATGGCACTTCTTTCGTTGTTATGCGGGCAAGCATGCAGAGCTTGGCCATGCGCTGGCAAGGGGTTTTCCTGATCAAAGTGCCAGCATTTACGCCGTTGTGCCAGGGTGTCAGTGGATGCGCAGGGCAATCAGCAGTTTGCTGCGCTGGTAGCGAAGCAGGCGTTGTTGCAGTTCGGCAGGCAGCGCCTGACAGGGGCTGAATCCCAGACGCTGGTAGAACGCGAGCAGGTCGGGGTGGCAGAACAGCCAGATTGGTTCAGGGTGCGTCTGCAGTGCGCGCGCCGTGAGCATCGAGGCCAAACCCTGGCCGCGTAACGCAGGCGTGACGAACAACCCGGTCAGCCATTGACCATCCGCTACGTGGCGAAGGTTGAGGGCTGCGACGATTTCACTGCCATCCTGCGCGACCCAGCATTCATCTCCGCTCTGGCTGCGCATGGGCGAGCGCTGCTGGCGGTAGAACTTGTCGACCAGCGGGCGCAATGGGGCGGGTAGCAGGCGGCAGATGGGCATGCAGGTAGCGCCTGGCAACGTCGCGAGACAAAGCCAGGCGCGCAGGCGCTTAGAGTTGGCGCTTGAGCTCGGCGATATGCTCGGGGCCGATGCCGCAGCAGCCGCCCAGCATGCTCGCGCCACGCTGGCGCCAGTCCTTGGCCCAGACCAGATAGCCCGGCGGATCGAGGTCTTCGCGCAGTTCATCCAGGCCGTCATTGGCCTTGGCGTCCTTGGGTTGCGGCGGGAAGGCGTTGGCATAGGCGCCGAGGGTGACGTCCACGCCCAGGCGGGCGAAGGTTTCACGGGCGACGTCGATGGCCGCACCGATCACTTCCGGCTGGCTGCAGTTGAACAGCAGGTGCTGCACGCCGAGGCTGGCCATGGCTTCGGCCGCTTCGCTCAGTGCCTCACCGGAGCGCAGGCGCGGCACATCATCGACACCATCGTCCTGCAGGGTAAAGGACACCCAGAACGGCTTGCCGTCTTGCGGCAGCAGGGCATGGGTGGCGCGCACTTCGGCAATGGAACTCTGGGTTTCGGCCAGCCACAGGTCGACATGCGGGGCGAGGCCCTGCAGCAGTGGCGTGAGGATTTCGCTGACGCGTTGCGGTTGGAACAGATCCGGCCGGTAGGAGCCGAACAGCGGCGGTAGCGAGCCGGCTACACGCACCTTATGAGCGCTGGCATCGGCAGCGCTGCGCGCCAGGCGGCCTGCGGTGTCGGCCAGGCTCAGGCCTTCGGCGGTAAAGCGCTCCTCACCGATATGGAAGGGCACGACAGCGTAGCTGTTGCTGGTGATGACCTGCGCGCCGGCCTCGATGAACGCCGTATGAGCGGCAATCACGGCCTCCGGTGCTTCGGTCAGGGCCAGGGCCGACCATTCCGGCTGGCGAAAGGGCGCGCCACGGCGCTGCAGCTCTCGGCCCATACCGCCATCGAGGATAACCAAAGGCTTGTCGTGCATATAAGATCCGAATATATCAATATGAATAGAATTCACTTCTTGGATGCCGTTTATAACTATTTAATACGCCATCCTTTTGCCTATCTATTGTTCAGGTATTTCCATGCGTTTGCCAACCTTGCTCAGTGCGACTCTGCTCGCGGCGACCTTTACCACCCAAGCCCTGGCCGGCGAGATCCTCGATCGCGTGCAGTCGAAGCAGGAAATGGTCAACGTCCTGATGGAAAGCTACCCGCCGTTCTCCTTCCTCAACGAGCAGAACCAGCTCGATGGCTTCGACGTGGACGTGGCCAAGGCCGTGGCCGAGAAGCTTGGGGTCAAGGTGCGTTTCGAGACGCCGTCCTGGGACGTGATCGCCGCAGGCCGCTGGAATGGCCGCTACGACATCTGCATCTGCTCGATGACGCCGAGCCAGGCGCGCGCCGAGGTTTTCGACTTCCCGGTGGAATACTACGCCTCGCCGGCGGTGATCGTGGTCAACGCCAAGGATGAACGCATTCACTCGGCCAAGGATCTCAATGGCCTCAAGGTCGGTGTGATCAGCGCATCCAGCTACGAGAGCTACCTGAACAAGGGGTTGGTGATCGAAGGGGACGAGGATCGCAAGATCGATTACCCGTTCGACTTCGTGCAGGCCGCCCCTTATGACACCGAGAACGTTGCCTTCCAGGATCTGGCCCTGGGTGCCGGTGTGCGCCTGGATGCCGTACTGACCAATCTGGTGACGGCGCAGGCGCGCCTGCAGCAGGACAATCGCTTCAAGCTGGCAGGTGCAGCGTTGTACGAAGAACCCAACTCGGTGGCCATCGAGAAGGGCGATGCCGAATGGGACGCCAAGGTGCGTCAGGCATTCGCCGAGCTCAAGGCAGACGGCACGCTGACGCGTCTGTCGCAGAAGTGGATCGGTGCCGACATCAGTAAATGAGTGATCAGCAATCTACCCGGGGCCAGACCCAGGACGGGGCTGGCTTCGAATTGTTCGGTTTCCGTTCGCGCCTGTACCTGACCTGGCTGGCGTTGTTCGTCCTGTTCGTCGCCTTCTTCCTCAGCTTCGATCTGAAGTTCTCCATCATCGTGGAGAAGTTTCCCTATCTGGCTGGTTTCAAGCTTGGCCCGAACGGCTTCCTGCAGGGCGCGGCGCTGACGCTGTTCCTGTGCCTGTGCTCTATCGTGGTATCACTGCTGCTCGGTTTCGCGGCTGCCCTGGCGCGGCTGTCGAACAGCGCGGTGCTGCTTGGCATCGCCAGCTTCTACACCTCGTTCTTCCGCGGCACGCCGTTGATGATCCAGATTCTGCTGATCTACCTCGGTCTGCCGCAGATTGGTGTGGTGCCGGGGGCGATCAGTGCCGGCATCATCGCGCTGTCGCTGAACTACGGCGCCTACCTGAGTGAGATCTTCCGCGCCGGCATCATCGCTGTGCCCTCCGGCCAGCGTGAGGCCGCCATAGCGATGGGCATGCGCCCGGCGCAGATTTTCTTCCACATCGTTCTGCCGCAGGCCATGCGCACTATCATCCCGCCCACGGCCAACCAGTTCATCTCGATGCTCAAGGACTCGTCCCTGATCTCGGTGATGGGCGTCTGGGAAGTGATGTTCCTGGCCCAGTCCTACGGCCGCTCCAGCTACCGTTATCTGGAGATGCTGACCACCGCAGCGGTGATCTACTGGGTACTGTCGATCCTGCTGGAGTTGCTGCAGGCGCGCCTGGAGCGGCACTTCTCGCGCGGCTACCAGCGCTGACTTAGGCCGGTACCAGTGGGCGGCGCTCGGCGCGGATCTCCGGCAGGTCGCTGCGCCTCAGGTAAACGCGCAGCGGCTCGCTGAGGTTCACCCGGTCGTCGATGCGCTGCTCCTGCAGCCAGGCCAGGCGCTGACGATCCAGGCGCATCAGGCCGGCATCGTCGGCCTGCCAGACATGCTCGCAAGTCGGTGTGATGGTGTCGGCCGGCACGTCGAGGCCGAAGCTGTCTTCGGAGAAACGCAGCAGATATTGGCTGGTCTTGGCGTTGAAACCGACGAAACCTTGCAACTGGTCGGCGGCCTGGCAGATCAGGGTGGACGTGATACTCATGGCAAACCTCGCGGACTGTGGGTTTGCACGCAAAGAGAATGGTTCTGGTTATCGGCACAGCCTAACGGCTCGCGCCCTCGCCAGCCTTGCCGTGGATCAAGAAACTGCCGGGAGCCATTTCTGGCGTCGCTGGCGTCTGCCCGACTGGGGAAGGCTTCAAGAACGGCGTTGCAATGCCGGCAGCACATGCTCGCGCAGTAGCGGCGCCAGGTCATCGGGCAGTGGCTGTGTGCTGTCGAGCCAGCGCAGCTCCTCCAGCTCGGCGGCTGCCTGCACGGCATGGGGCAGGGCGGCGCGGTAGATGTCCGCTTGCAGCCAGGTATCGGCTTCGTTGGCGGCTGGGGCCTGGAACTGGCCGAGCGGTTCTAGCGCAGCGTCCTCCAGTTGCAGCTCAAGCTCTTCGTGCAATTCACGCTTGAGCGCCGACAGTGCATCTTCACCGGGCTCGCGCTTGCCTCCGGGCAGCATGAAGAAGCGAGTGTTGCGCTTGCGTACCAGCAACAGGCGACCTTGTTCATCGAACAGGCAGGCAGCGGCGATATGCAGGGTGGTTTTCATGGGGCAGGCACTGAACTGATGGCGTCTCTGACGAAGCCGGACAACGCACGTTGCCAAGCTTCGCCCCGGGGCGGGGCTCCCACAGGGGAGTCTGACAGAGGCGCCCCATTCAGGGCGCCTGGTGAATATCAGCCGGCGAGGCCGACGTAGACGTTCTGCACGTCGTCGTGACCGTCGATGGCCTCGAGGAAGGCTTCGACTTCTTCCATCTGCTCCGGGGTCAGGCTGGTCACCGGGTTTTTCGGACGGTAGCCGAGCTTGGCCGAGTTGACGGTGAAACCTTGCTCCGGCAGTGCCTTGCACACGGCGTCGAGGTCGGTCGGGTCGGTGATGAACAGGGTCGCGCCCTCGTCATCCGGCACGAAGTCCTGGGCGCCGGCTTCGATGGCGGCCAGTTCCGGGTCGGCATCGTTGTCAGTGCTGGCCTCGATCAGGCCAACGTGGTCGAAATCCCAGCTCACCGAACCGGAGGCGCCGAGCTGGCCCTTGCGGAACAGCACGCGGATCTCGGCGACGGTGCGGTTGACGTTGTCGGTCAGGCACTCGACGATCAGCGGCACCTGATGCGGGGCGAAACCTTCGTACAGGGTGCGCTCGTAGTTGACCACTTCACCGGACAGCCCGGCGCCTTTCTTGATGGCGCGATCGAGCGTGTCCTTGGGCATCGAGGCTTTCTTGGCCTGATGGATGGCCAGGCGCAGCTTGGGGTTCATGTCCGGGTCGGCGCCGTTACGCGCAGCGATCATGATTTCCTTCACCAGCTTGCCGAAGATCTTGCCTCGGGCATTGGCGGCGGCTTCTTTGGGTTTGGCTTTCCACTGGGCGCCCATCTGGGGGTCTCCTGGCCGAGAAGTGAATCGGCGTCAGGCCCGGGTGCGCCTGACGATCGGATAGGGTGCGGATTCTAGTGCCTTGCGCGGCTGTCGGCACCTGCAATTTCCGTTGGTCTAGGCGTAACGCCAGATCAACTGCACCCCGGCCAGCAGAATGCCCAGCCGCGCGATGCGGTAGAACCACAGGTGGTTTACCCGGGCTTGCAGCCACAGGCCGCTCCAGACGCCCAGCGGCACGATGGGGGCGAGCATCAGGCTGAGCAGCAGGTTTTCCTGGGTGAACTGGCCCAACGCCGCGTAGGGCAGCAGCTTGGCGGCGTTGGTCAGCAGGAAGAACAGGTTGATGGTGGCGACGAAGCGCACCTTGTCCAGTTGCTGCGGCAGCAGATGCATCATCACCGGTGGCCCGCCAGCATGGGCGACGAAGCTGGTGAAACCGGCAAGGCTCGACAGCAGCAAGCCGCGCCCCTTCTGCAACGGTCTTGGCGTCTGGTTGCTGGCCAGCAGGCCCAGGCCGACGAAGCTGATGGCAATGCCGCCTATCAGCAGTCCAATGGCACGTTCATCGAAGAAACCGAAGGTCAGCGAACCGATTGCGATGCCGATCACCGCGCCGGGCAGCATCACCTTGAGGTTGGCCAGATCCCATTTGCCCCAATAGGCCTTCAGGCCCACCACATCGGCCAGGCAGAGAATCGGCAGCATGACCGCAACGGCCTGTTTCGGTGAGGTAGCCAGTGCCAGCAGGGGCACGGCGATACCCCCCAGGGCGCCGCCGAAGCCACCTTTGGACAGGCCGGTGAGAAAGATCGCCGGCAGCGCGAAGAGCAGGAAATCGTGCAGGGTCATGGTGGGCAGGGCACAGCGAAAGAGGGCGCAGGTTAGCAGTCAGGCGCTCCTGTGTGGTTTTTTTCATGACCGACTGTGTCTGTCGGCAGTGACCGTCTTGTTGCTCTAATGCGGGCTCATTCAGTGCGAGGCCTGTGTTCATGTCACCCAGGGATTTGTTGTTGGCAGTGTTGGTGATCGTGGTCTGGGGCCTGAACTTCGTGGTGATCAAGGTCGGGCTGCACGGTATGCCGCCAATGCTCTTGGGCGCATTGCGCTTTCTGCTCGCGGCCTTTCCCGCCATCCTCTTCGTGCGTCGCCCACAGGTGCCGTTGCGCTGGATGCTGGCCTACGGCCTGACCATATCGCTGGGGCAGTTCGCCTTTCTCTTCTATGCGATGCATGTCGGCATGCCGGCTGGGTTGGCCTCGCTGGTGCTGCAGTCGCAGGCGTTCTTTACGCTGTTCTTTGCCGCGCTCTTTCTCGGCGAGCGCCTGCGTGGGAGCAACCTGTTCGGGCTGCTGGTGGCTGCAGCCGGGCTGGCGCTGATTGGCCTGCAGGGTGACCAGATGATGACCCTGGCCGGGTTTGCCCTGACCATCGCGGCCGCCTCGATGTGGGCGTTGGGCAACGTGGTCACGCGCAAGCTGGGCAAGGTGAATCTGGTGGGCTTGGTGGTGTGGGGAAGTCTGGTTCCGCCGTTGCCCTTTCTGGGGCTGTCGCTGTGGCTCGACGGGCCGCAGGTGATTGCGGATTCGCTGCGTCATTTCAGCCTGGACTCGGCGTTGGTGCTGGCCTACCTGGCATTTGGCGCGACCATTCTCGGCTACGGCCTGTGGAGCCGGTTGTTGTCGCGTTATCCGGCCAGCCAGGTGGCGCCGTTCTCGCTGCTGGTGCCGGTGGTGGGCATCAGTTCATCGGCGCTGCTGCTGGACGAGCGCCTGGGCAGCCTGCAGATGCTCGGCGCCACGCTGGTCATGGGCGGTTTGCTGATCAACGTCTGGGGCGGACGTCTGCTCGACCGCTGGCGTCGCCGCACGCCAGGCACCGCCTGACGTGCGTATGTACTGTCAGCTTTCCTGACGCTTTTCGGGGAGACGCTCGAGGATCAGATCCAAGCGTTGCTGAATGCGCTGATCGATCTTCTCGTGCAGGCGCATGATTTCCAGCTCGGCGCGCAGGTTGACCTCGAAGTCCAGGCTGGCGGCCAGGCGATCCTTCGCCGCCTGGCGGTTCTGACTCATCATGATGATCGGCGCCTGAACCGCGGCCAGGGTCGACAGCATCAGGTTGAGGAAGATGTAGGGGTAGGGGTCGAAAGCCATGCCGAAGTGCGCGAGCACGTCGGTGTTGATCAGCATCCAGCCGAGCATGGTCAGCGAGAAGCAGATGATAAAGGTCCAGGAGCCACCGACCGCCGCGACCTTGTCGGAGAGGCGCTCGCCGAGCGTCGATTCTTCGTCCGAGGCATCGGCCGCGTCGCGACTGATCGGGCGACGCTGACGAATCTGTTCCAGTACGTGGCTTTCTTCCGGTTCCAGTTCATGCACGGCCTTGCCGAGCAGGTTCTGAGCGAGCTGTTGCAGTGGATTGGGGGCGTGGTCGTTCATCGTGTCCAGACTTCCGGGCCGAGGGCATGGCGCCGATGCTGAACCTTAATCGGTGGTCTTGTCACGCTCTTCGGCATCGGGCGCGCTGGCGTTCTCGATGCGGTTGCGGCCCTTGGCCTTGGCGTCGTAGAGCGCCTTGTCGGCGGCCCCGATCAGGGACTCGGTGGTGGAACCATGCGCTTGGCCTGGTACGAGGCTGGCCAGGCCGATGCTGGCCGTGACCCGTTCGAAGGGGCTGGCCTGGTGCGAGAGATTGGCCTGCGCCAGGTTGTGCATGAAGGTTTCAGCCACGGCCTGTGCGCCTTGCGGGTCGGTGTTGGGCAGGATGACGGCCATTTCTTCGCCGCCATAGCGTGCTGCCAGATCACCTGGGCGGCGCACGCACTGCTTGAGCTGCTCGGCCACTGCGCGCAGGCAGGCGTCGCCCGCGACATGGCCATAGCGGTCGTTGTAACGCTTGAACAGGTCGATATCCATCAGCAGCAGCGATAGTGGCGAGCTGCGTCGCTGCGCGCGGCGGATTTCCACCTCAAGGGTCTGATCGAAGCTGCGGCGGTTGGCCAGGCCGGTCAAGGCATCCTGGGAGGCGAGCACTTCCAGGCGGCTGTTGGCATCGAGCAACTCCTCACGTGCGCTGCGCAGTTGGCGTTCGGCGCGCGAGCGACGGCGGATGTCGATCAATAGGCGGCTGCCGATGATTGCCACGCTCACCACCAGAATCAGGATCAGCGTGGCGAACAGCTCGGCGTCGCGACGCCAGGACGCCAGTGCTTCGTCACGGCCTCGAGCGACGATGGTAATCAATGGCAGTCGTTCATTGCGGCGCGCAGCGTACAGGCGCTTCACCCCGTCGATGCGTGATGAACTCTCGATGACGCCTTCGCCACTGATCCGAAGCTGCTGAAGTATCGGAGAATCGGACCAGTTCAGGCCCACATCCTGCTCGCGAAACGGGTAGCGGAACAGCAGCTTGTTGTCACTCGTGGAGAGGCTCACCGAGCCTTGCGTACCGACATCGAGCCGGCCGAACAGACGCAGGAACTGTTCCACGCCCAGGGTGACCGCCACCACGCCATCGAACTGGCCATCGGCGTTCTGCAGGCGCCGGCTGACGGTGAAGACCCACTCGCCGCTGAGCCTGCTCTTGATGGTCGGGCCGATGAAGAGGGCATCCGAGGGATCGTCGCGATGATGGATGAAGAAGGCTCGATCCGCACCGTTGGGGGTGGATGGGTTGAGCATTCCGCTCGAGCTGAGCAGGCGATTGCCCTGTGCGTCGTAAATGATGATGGTGCGCGATGGCCCCAGCACCTTGATCTGCTCGTGTAGGACGTTTTCCAGGCGGGCGAGTTGAGCCGGACTGCGGCCGTCTTGCTGCAGGCGTTCCACCAGTTCGAGCAAGACCAGTTCGGACTGGCGGATGACACCTTCACTGTAGTTGTCCAGTGCCTGCGCCAGATTCAGATTGCTGACGTTCAGCTCGTGCAGGGCGCGTTCGCGCGAGAACCAGACTTGCCACGTCGTCAGCGCCGCCAGGGACAGGCAGATGACGACCAGCAACAGTGAGGTGAGGCGGATACCGCGTCTCATGAAGGAAGCCCGGAGCCCTGCGAGAGAGGAAAGACCTGGAGAATGGGAGGCCGCAGCGCAGCCTCCCAGAGTGCATCAGTCCTGGCGGCTGGTGACTTCCAGCAGGTGATAGCCGAACTGGGTTTTCACCGGGCCCTGTACGACGCCGACCGGCGCACTGAAGACCACGGTATCGAATTCCTTGACCATCTGGCCGGGGCCGAACGAGCCCAGGTCACCGCCGCTGCGGCCGGACGGGCAGCTGGAGTTGTCTTTCGCCAGCTGGGCGAAATCAGCCCCGCCTTCGATAGCGGCTTTCAGTTCGTTGCACTTGTCTTCGCTGGCAACCAGGATGTGGCGGGCAGTGGCGCGAGCCATGGGAGTACCTCCGTTGGAATGAGCTGACGAGCCTAACGTAATCGGCGTGCCAAGCAAATCGAGCACGTTGACACTCGTCGCGCCAGGGCATCGCTGGGACGTGATGAAGCCTCTGTAGATACCGATAATCCCTTGCCGCGGCTACGAGCGGCAACGGATTGCCAGATGGGGCAAGCGCCTGCCTCCTGAAAAGGCTACAGACCTTGTCGTTATTGGCTCCTGTACAATGGCCCGATATCTGCAACCTGAGCGGCAGGACGATTCAGGAGGCCATCATGACCAGTATCAACAACAGCCCTGCCGCCATGATCAGCTATTACGGCAAACAGGCCAGCAAGCAGGCTGCTGCCAATGCCGGAGACTCCAAGGGGCAGGCCAGTAGCGATCCGCTGGCGGATTTGCGCAGCCTGGCCAAGCAGATGGTGGCGCGTAGCGAGGGGGGACTGCTGCGTGCCATGAACGGCAGTACCTCGACGCCCAGTATTGCGTCGAGCACGCTGACAAGCGGAAATAGTGGCACGGCAGGTGTCAAACTGCCGGACGTCGCCAGCCTGGATCGTGACGAGGCGGCCAATCTGCTCGAAAAACTGCAGAAGCTGGAGGCAGCCGGTCTGGGCAATACCTTCAGCTTCAGCGGCAGCAATGGCGAACAGAAGACCGATTCGCTGAAGACCTACCAGCAGTGGCTGCAGGCCAAGGGCGGTATCAGCGTCTACGCCTGAGGCGCAGCTTGCGGCGCCTCGTCCCAGGCGATCACCTGGTTGCGTCCCGCGCGTTTGGCCGCATAGGTGCGTCGATCCGCTGCCAGCAGCAGGTCGTCGAGTGTCTGGCCATCGCTACCGAGTTCGGCGATGCCTGCGCTCAGGGTCATCGGTAGCGTCGCATCGGCCAGCGGCATCGGGTTTTGCACCAGACGCGCGCGCAGGTCCTCGGCGATGTCCTGAGCCTGACGGGCATTGCTGCCTGGCAACAGCACGGCGAACTCCTCACCACCGAGGCGGCACAGCAGGTCGCTGACACGCAGGCGTTGCGACAGGCTCTCGGCGAAATGTTCCAGCGCCCGATCACCGACCTCATGGCCAAAGCGATCGTTGATCTGCTTGAAATGATCGATATCGAGAAACACCAGCGCCAGCGGCGTACCGTTGCGTTGGGCATGAGCGCGCTCACGCTCGAAGACTTCCGCCAGTTTCATCCGGTTGGCCAGCCCGGTCAGCGTGTCGGTGGAGGCCAGTTCGGTCAGGCGCTTTTCATTGAGCAGGCGGCTGTATTCATAGATATGCGCGAACAGCATGATCAGCAGGCTGGCCAGGCCCAGGTTGGTGATGATCTCGAGGTTTGGCAGCCAACCCTCTGACCAGAAGCGGCGGCTGAATACCCACAGGCCGATACCGACGAACAGTACCGAACTGATCATGCCCAGGCGCAGGCCCAGCAGCATGTAGCAGATGATCGGAATGGTCTGTACCCAGGCAAACACGGCAAAGGTGGTCTGCGCCTGCGACACGGCCAGGATCATGATGCTGAAGAACGGCACCAGGTAGACGGCGGTCAATAGCTGCAGATGGCGGGTATGGTCGATCAGCCTGAGCAGATAGGCCGATACCCCGGCATAGCAAAGCTCCAGCAGCGCCAGTGGCCAGTTGTCGTGCAGCAGGTTGACGACCGAGAAGAACAGGCCGCCGACCAGCGTGACCCACAGCAGCGCCTTGAGTACCTGGCGGCGGTGTCGTTCGTTGGAGGCGAGCGGGCCGGTCATTGATTGTTCCATGTCAGCGGGAAGACGATAGCCGGTAGGGTGTTAGCCCTGCACGAAGCCTGCCTATGGCTTTTGCAACAGCGATCGCCGAGGCTCGGCAGAACCTGCACGTGCCAGCTATGCTGCGACGCCCGATCTTGCGTCAGAATCACGACGTCCGTTGGAGAGATGGTATGACAGAAACGGTGAAGATGAGTACCTGGCGATACAGCCTGTGGCTGGCGTTGATGCTGCTGATTGCGCCCTGGGTGCAGGCCGCGCAGGAGCCGCAACTGGTCAATGCAATCAATGGCTATCGCGGCGAGGTGCAGCGCTGTGCCGGCAAGGCGTTCGAACCTCTGCCGCCGCTCGCGGCCGATGGGCGTCTGGAACTACCGGTAGCTGGCAAAGGTGATCTGCAGCAGGAGCTGACCCGCGCCGGTTACCCCATGGTCACGGTGCAGGCGATCACGCTATCCGGCCCGCGTGATGCAGCCTCGGCAATGCAAGCCTTGAGCGAGAGCTTCTGTCAGATTCTGCTCGATCCGCAGTTCGTCGATATCGGCATCAGCCGGGAGGATCGCGACTGGCGCATCGTCCTGGCGCGGCCGCTACTGAGCGCCAAGCTGGGCGATGAGAAGGCGGAAGGGCAGAAGTTGCTCGAGCGCATCAACGCGGCCCGCGCCCAACCTCGTCAATGTGGCGAGCGCTCCTTTGCTGCAACATCGGCCCTGGCCTGGAATGAAAGTCTGGCTACAGCGGCGCAGGGCCATAGCCGGGCCATGGCCAATGGCAACTTCTTCTCGCACCTCGATCGTGATGGCCGCACCCCCGGTGATCGGGCCGAGCTGGCCGGTTACGAGGGCGGTCGCGTTGGCGAGAACATCGCCGCCGCTCAGGATTCCTCGGAGCGCGTGGTGGAAGCCTGGCTGGCCAGCCCGGATCACTGCGCCAATCTGATGAACCCCCAGTTCAGTGAGCTGGGCGCGGCCTACGGCAGCGATCCGAAGAGCGATGCCGGAATCTACTGGACGGCGCTGTTCGGCGGGCGCTGAGCGACTCAGCGGGTGCCGAATACCTCGGCCAGGTGCTGCTCGTAGCGCGCCACGTCGCGCTCGATGTTCGGCACCTTCATCACATCGTTGCAGATAAAGGTGGGCAGGGCGCTCATGCCCAGGAACTGGTTGGCCTTGTGGAAGGGGAAGTACACGGCATCAACGCCCTTGCCCTCGAAGAAGTCCGAGGGATCGTCGAAGGCCTGTACCGGTGCGTTCCAGGTCAGCGAGAGCATGTACTGCTTGCCCTGGATCAGCCCGCCGCTGCCGTATTTCTGCGAGGCATCGGAGCGGGTGCGGCCATCGTTGGCGTAGAGGCTGCCGTGGCCGGCGGTGAAGACCTCATCGAGGTACTGTTTCACCGTCCACGGCGCGCCCATCCACCAGCCCGGCATCTGATAGATCACCACGTCGGCCCAGAGAAATTTCTGCACTTCTTCTTCCACGTCGTAGCCGTCGTCGATGAAGGTGGTCTTGATGTCGAAGCCGGCGCGGTCGAGGAAGGCCACGGCTGCTTCATGCAGGGTGGTGTTGTACTGGCCGTTGGAGTGGGCGAACGCTTTGCCGCCGTTGAGCAGGAGGATCTTTTTCATCGGGAGTCTCCAGAAAATGTGGCGGCAGGTTAGCGGGGCCTGCGCGCATGAAACACCCCGTGACGCTCAAATGATTGTTGACTGAAAGTCATGAAATCCTGTGTTGATTCCGCGTTAAGGTGAGGTATTCCACCTTCTGCGGAGTCACCATGTACGCCTTTCTCGTCTACGCTCACGCCCGGCCCGAGCGGGCTGATGCCTTCGAACAGTTGTTCC
Organism: Pseudomonas sp. FG29; assembly: GCF_057809355.1. Lineage (NCBI taxonomy): Bacteria > Pseudomonadati > Pseudomonadota > Gammaproteobacteria > Pseudomonadales > Pseudomonadaceae > Pseudomonas > Pseudomonas sp. FG29. Next base: position 478,619 of record NZ_JBMDJU010000001.1, read on the forward strand.
GTCGCTACATAGCCCCCAGCCGTGACGAGGCCGGCTGCCTCCAGTACCACATGCTGCGTGATGCGCAGGATCCGACGCTGTTCGTCTTCCATGAGGTCTGGGCCTCGCGCGATGCTCTGGATGCGCACATGGCCTTGCCGCACATGCGCCAGTTCCATGCGCAGCGCATGGAGTACCTGAGTCAGGAGCTGGACATCCGTGAGGTCGAGGTCATCGACCCCGTTTGATCAGTTGCTGCGACACGCTTGCTGCTCAGCCTTCTATGCTTGAGTCGTTACGGGCCTCAATGAATGCCGGGGCCTGCCGACATCTGGACTGATGGCTAACGGAGAATGGGCATGTTCGGTAACCGATTGAGGAAAGCACTGCATGACAAGGACACCGAGCTGTCACTGTACAAGCAGCTGTATCAGGGCATACAGGCGCAGATGATCATGCTCGCGATCGATCCGACGCGGCGCATCGTCGAGGTCAACGACAACTTTGCCCGTTTCGTGGGCCATGCCGCCGATCAACTCATCGGTCGCCCGTTGAGTGACTTCGTACCGAGCTACGTCAGGGATCTGCCGTGCTTCAAGAACCTCAACGCAGCCATTGGCTCGGGCCAGTCGGTCAGCGATTACTATCGCTTTTTGCGCAGTGACGGCGAAATGGTCTGGATCCAGGCTTGTTGGCAGCCGCTGGCGGACGAAAAGGGCACGCTACGGCACATCCAGTGCGTAGGTTGCGACGTTACCGACAGCATGAACAAGGCGCGCGAGAACGAGGATTTCATCAGCGCGCTGCTGCGTTCCACGGCGGTGATCGAGTTCGATCTCAAGGGCCATGTGCTCACGGCCAACGCGCAGTTTCTCGGCGCCATGGGCTACAGCCTGGAGCGTATCAAGGGGCAGCATCACCGCATGTTCTGCGACCCGCACGAAACCGCCTCGGCCGAATATGCCCGTTTCTGGGAGCGCTTGAACCGTGGCGAGTTCGTCGCCGGTCGTTTCAAACGTCTGGACAGCCATGGCCGTGTGGTCTGGCTCGAAGCTACCTACAACCCGGTGCACGACACGCAGGATCGCCTGTACAAGGTGGTCAAGTTCGCCACCGTGATCACCGAGCAGGTCAATCGTGAGGACGAGGTCAATGACGCCGCTGATACCGCCTTCGGCATTTCCCAGCAGACCGATACCACCGCCCAGCGTGGTGCTCAGGTGGTCACGGAAACGGTGCAGACCATGCAGCGCATCGCTGCAGAAATGACCTCGGCCTCCGAAGGCATCGAGGCGCTGGGCAAGCAGTCGATTCTGATCAGCACCATGGTGCAGACCATTGGCGGCATTGCGCAGCAGACCAACCTGCTGGCGCTCAACGCTGCAATCGAGGCGGCGCGCGCGGGCGATCAGGGGCGTGGTTTCGCGGTGGTCGCCGACGAGGTGCGGCAACTGGCCAGCCGAACCAGCAAGGCGACCGAGGAAATCGTCGAGGTCGTGCAGGATAACCAGAAGCTGGTCGACGCTGCCGTGAACAACATGGCCAGCAGCCGTGTCCAGGCCGAGGCCGGTCTGGATCTGGCCAGGCAGGCGGGCGACGTCATCGTCGAAATTCGCCAGGGTGCCAAGCAGGTGCTGGGCGCTGTGGAGCGCTTCTCCCGCCACCTGCAGTAGCCGGGCCAGCGACTGCCCGGCGCGTTGCGGCGCGCCTAGGGCAACAGCCGCCGCTTTCGATCAGTGGCTGTAGCCGGTTGGCCGGTTGCGAATGGTCTTGAGCAGATCATCCGGCGAGATTTGGCCGACCACCTGAGTGGCGGCACTGCCCGGTTGCGGCAGATCGAGGATGTGCCCCTTCATTTTGCCCACTACGTGCATCTCGCACGGCTTGCAGTCGAACTTCAGGGTTAGCACTTCATCGCCGTGCACCAGTTGCATCGGTGCGACCTTGGTTTTCACGCCGGTCACGCCCTTGGCCTGCTTCGGGCAGAGGTTGAAGGAGAAACGCAGGCAGTGCTTGGTGATCATCACCGGCACTTCGCCTTCTTCTTCATGCGCCTCGTAGGCTGCGTCGATCAATTGCACGCCGTGACGGTGATAGAAGTCGCGGGCCTTCTGGTTGTAGACGTTGTAGAGGAACGACAGGTGCGACTCCGGGTACACCGGCGCCGGATCGCTCTCGGCCTTGCGGCTACCGCGCGGGTGGGCGGCGACGCGCGCTTCGGTCAGTGCCTCGATGGCGTCGCGGCGCAGCGCCTTGAGCTGCGAGTTGGGCACGAAGAACGCCTGCGGTGCATCGAGGCTGACGCCCTGAGCGTGGTAAATGGTGGTGCCAAGCTGGGTGAGCAGGTCACGCAGGCCATCGAGTGCCTGTTCCGGCTTGTTGGCCACGCCGAATGGGCCGGGCAGGGCGACGTCGACGCTGATGCCTTCTTCGCTGGTGGCGGTGAGCGTGAGGGCGTCTTCACGCAGCACGGCCTTCCAGCTCACGCCGATGCGGCGCTCGGCGCTGGTGCGTTGCAGCGCCTGCTGCCAGTTGTGGTCGAGGTTGCGCGACAGTGGGTGGTTAGGGCGCAGGCGCAGCAGCCCTTCGGGCATCTCGTTGGGCTCGACGCGGTAGCGGTAGCGCTTCTCGCCGTCTTCCTCGAACTCACCCTTGAGTTCGCAGATGTTGGCGCGAAAGCCCACCACTTCACGCTTGACCAGCACATTGAGGCCGTCGCCGTTGGACAGCGGCTCATGGGTGACGGCGATCAGGTCGCGCTTGTTCACCTTCTCCACGTTACCGACCAGCAGGCCGGTAAAGGTCGGTGAATCGAAGGCGCCGATATCCACCTTGCGCTCGGTGACGAAATAGTCGGTGCTGCCACGGTGGAAGGTCTTGTCCGGATCGGGCACGAAGAAGTGCGCGGTGCGGCCGCTGGAGGCACGCGCGAGATCCGGGCGGTCTTCGAGGATGGCGTCGAGTTCGCGGCGGTAGTGGGCTGTGATGTTCTTCACATAGGCCACATCCTTGTAGCGGCCCTCGATCTTGAACGAGCGCACGCCGGCCTCGACCAGGGCGCGCAGGTTGGCGCTCTGGTTGTTGTCCTTCATCGACAGCAGGTGTTTTTCGTAGGCGATCACGCCGCCTTTTTCATCCTTGAGGGTGTAGGGCAGGCGGCAAGCCTGCGAGCAGTCGCCACGGTTGGCGCTGCGCCCGGTCTGCGCATGGGAGATATTGCACTGGCCGGAGAAGGCCACGCACAGCGCGCCGTGGATGAAGAACTCGATGGCCGCGTCGGTGGCATCGGCAATCTGGCGGATTTCCTGCAGATTCAGCTCCCGCGCCAGCACCAGCTGGGAGAAACCGGCCTGGTCGAGAAATTGCGCCCGTGCCAGGGTGCGAATATCGGTCTGGGTGCTGGCGTGTAGCTCGATCGGCGGAATATCCAGCTCCATCACCCCCATGTCCTGCACGATCAGCGCATCGACACCGGCGTCGTAGAGCTGGTGGATCAGCGTACGAACCTGCTCCAGTTCATCGTCGTGGAAGATGGTGTTGAGCGTGGTGAACACCCGCGCATGGTAGCGCCGGGCGAACTCGACCAGCTTGGCGATCTCGCTCACCTCGTTGCAGGCGTTGTGCCGCGCGCCGAAGCTCGGGCCGCCGATGTAGATGGCGTCGGCGCCGTGGAGGATGGCCTCGCGAGCGATCTCGACATCACGCGCAGGGCTGAGCAGTTCCAGGTGGTGTTTGGGCAGGGACATGGTTTTTTCTTTATCAGGCGGCACGGGCAAGGCGCGCATTGTAGCGGGCAGAGGCGGCGAGGGCACTCGCCAGATGCCGGACGGCGCTGGCAACTCGGCCCGATGGCTGTACAGTAGCGGCCTTTTTCATGGGGGCGTTTGCGATGGATAACCGAGGACTGGAGAAGCTCGATCAGTGGCTGCTCAAATACGGCAACGACGACTCGATCCTGTCGGCCAGCGAGCTGGACGGCTTCTTTGCCGCCATCGTCTCGGCGCCACGCCAGGTGGCGCCGGCCGTGTGGTATTCGGCGATCTGGGCCAACCAGCCGCCGCAATGGCCGAGCGACAAGGACGGCGAGCGCTTCATGAAGCTGGCCGTCGAGCTGATGAGCGAGGCGGCCTACATGCTCGCCGAGGAGCCGGATGACTACGAGGCGATCTTCCTGGCCGATGCTAACGGCAAGGGCGAGAAGCTGATCGTTTCGCAATGGTGCGCGGGCTACCTGCGCGGCGCGGAAGTGGCCGGCTGGATCGACGCCGAGTTGCCGGACGCCGTGGCGGCGGCTTTGCAGAGCATCGTCCTGCACGGCAGCGAAGAGGGCCAGGAGACGCTCAATGCCATGTCGGATGCCGAGTACGACGCCAGCGTAGCCTTGGTCGAGCCGGCAGCGGTCGAGCTGTATGCCTACTGGCAAGAGCACCTCGATCCGCTGTTGCCGGTTCGCCGTGACGAGGCCAAGGTGGGGCGTAACGATCCTTGTCCCTGTGGCAGCGGCAAGAAACACAAGCAGTGCTGCATGCGCTGATGTAACCGGCGTGAGTAGCGCGCCCGCCTTGACGGGCGCCTGGGGGCGCGTTGCTTAGCCCAGCAGTTCGGCAAAGGCCTTGTCCGCTTCCAGCACGGCGGGCAGGGCGGCGAACAGCGCGGGCAGGTCGATCTCTTCGAACAGCGGGCTGTCCAGGCTCTGCTGCGCCTGCTCGCTGACGCCATCGAGCTCCACGGTCTCGCCGACCAGAATGGATTGCGCGACCAGGCGGGCGTAACGGCCATCGTCCGGCGCTGCATTCGGGCGCGCCTGGAAGGCGATAGCGTTCTGGATCAGCACCGGCAACTGCCAGCGCCGCGCTAGCTCGGCGCCTACCTCGGGGTAGCCGAAGCCCAGTTGCAGGGTTTCCTCGGCGGCATGGGCAGCGGCTTCGCGTTGCGGCTGACGGTTGAGCTTGCGAGCAAAATCCGGCGCGCCGGCCTGAATCAGCAACTCGCCGATGTTGTGCATCATGCCGCAGGTGAAGGCCGCGTCTGCATCCAGCTTGAGCTGCTTGGCCAGGGTGCGGGCGATGCTGGCCACACGGAAGCTATGGATCCAGAAGGTCTTGAGATCGAAGCCGGTGTCCACCTTGAAGGCGCCGGTCACGGCCGAAGCCATCACCAGCGTGCGCAGGGTGTTGAAGCCCAGGCGCATGGCGGCGTCCTCGACGCTGGTGGCCTCGCGTGCCCCGCGAAAGCGTGCCGAGTTGGCCAGGCGCAGAACCTTGGCAGCGATTACCGGGTCGCGCTCGATATTGCGTGCCACGCTTTCCAGGCTGGAAGTGGGGTTGTCGAATTGCTGGATCAGTTCCTGCGCTACCTTGGGGATGCTGGGCAGGCTGTGCAGTTCGGCAAACAGGCTTTCGATATCCATGGCTGACTCCGTTAGAGGCGCTCGGTGAGCGAATGGCTTGAGCATAGCCAGACCATACACGCGCGTCAGCGTCGAAAGGTGTCTAGGGCGGGATTTTTTGCCGATTGGAACGAGGGTGCAGCGTTGTGAATCTGGCGCTGGATTATTGATGCTCCTGAAATCGACGCCGCGGCAATGGCCTCGGCGTCTGCTCTGGAATCAGGCGAAAACGAAGTACTTGCGCACCGTCTCCACGACTTCCCAGGTGCCTTTCATGCCGGGCTCGACCACGAAGATGTCGCCGGCCTTGAGGTGGATCGGCTCCATGCCGTCCGGGATGATGATGCAGTAGCCTTCCTGAAAGTGGCAGTACTCCCACTTCACGTATTCGACGCGCCACTTGCCGGGCGTGCAGATCCAGGTGCCCATGATCTTGCTGCCGTCATCGGAGGTGTAGGCGTTGAGGTTGACGGTGTGCGGGTCACCTTCGATGCGTTCCCATTTGCAGGCATCGACGACGGGCATCGGCTGGGTGTCGCGCAGAACGGTGATCGGTTTGTTGGCCATGTCTGGCTCCCGGTGCGAGTAAAAAAGGGCCTTCACCATAGGCCGCGTGCGCGTGGCGAGTTTGTCTGGTGTCGACATCGGGCTAGTCGTTTGCGCTGTTGCCTGCGACATCTTTACGCCCAAAGGACGAGAGAAGCGCAGCGCTTTTACATCTACTCTTCAAATAGAGAACCGTTCGGGTAGAGAGGCGCTTATGGGGTTTTTTCGTCGTGAACGCTTCACCCAGTCGCTGCAGGGCGCAACCGCGCAGATCAGTTGCCGTGGTAGCGAGCTGGCCAGCCAGTTGGCTGCGGTGCGTATACGCCCCAGCTTCATTACCGGCTACGTTTCACCGCACCTGGATATCGAACGCATCGCCCGGCAAATTCAGGAGCGCTTTCCCGGTGTCACGCTGAGTCTGAGCAGCAGCGCCGGCGAGCTGTGCGGCAGTGAAGGGCAGCTCTACTGCGATGCCAGCGGGCAGTGGGATCGTCTGGTGCTGGCGCTGTTCGATAGCCGGGTACTGCTCAGCGCAGAGCTGGTCAGCGTGCCGCTGGAAAGCCAGGACATTCGCGCCGGTGGCACGCGCATGTCGTTGCGTGAGCGCATCGCCAAGCTGACTCGATCACTGCAGGCGTTGCAGGTGAAGACGCCCATCGATGCCCGCGACACCCTCGCGTATGTGCTGTTCGACGGTTTGTCGGCCTCCGAATCGTTCTTCATGGAGGCGCTGTATGAGTCCGGGCGTTTTCCCTGCCTGTTCGTCGGCGGTTCGGCCGGTGGCAAGAGCGACTTCCGCCAGACCTTCCTGCATGACGGCCAGCGTCGTTACGAGAACCATGCCCTGGTGGTCTTTCTCAAGAGCGCGCCCGGTGTCCGCTTTGGCGTGTTCAAGAGCCAGAACTTCGAGCCGACTTCGATCAGCCTCAGTGTGCTGACCGCCTCGCTCGAGGAGCGCAGCATCCGTCAGGTGATCGACGCGCGCGGCAACATCCTCAGCATGGTCGCGGCCTTGTGCGCCGAGTTGCAGTGCTCGCCGCAGCAGTTGGAAAGCAAGCTGGCCAATTATTCCTTCGCCATTCGCGTCGGCAGCGAGCTGTTCGTGCGCTCCATCGCCCGCATCGACCTGCAGCAGGAAATCGTCCACCTGTTCTGTGACGTGGCGCCAGGCGAGGAATTGGTGCTGGTCAGGCGCACACCATTGGTCGAGGGCACGCGGCGTGATTTCGAGCGTTTCCTGCAGGGCAAGGGTGGCACGCCACTGCTCGGCCTGCTCAACGACTGCATCCTGCGCCGGCTGAACAATGCGGCGGAACTGGGGAAGATGGGCTCGGTGTTTGGCCGGGTGCCGGTCATCGGTTTCTCTACCTTCGGCGAGATTCTCGGCCTGAACCTCAATCAGACGCTGACGGCGATCTTCTTCTTCCAGGTGCCGCCGGGCACTGCATTCAGTGACGATTACATCGACCGCTTCCCCATTCACTACGGTGAGTTCAAGGCGTTCTTCCTGCGTCGGCAAATCAAGAAACTGGCCGGGCTCAGCCAGGTGGTGGTGAGCCAGATCGATGCCTTCAAGCGCCATGACTATGGCAGTTGCGTCGACAGCGCCGGACTCGACGAGCACATTCGCCCGGTGTTCGAGGGGCTGGCCGATCTCGGCCAGGTGTTGCAGGCGGCCGAGGCACGGCAACGCGAGATCGGCGAACAGTTGCACCTGCACGCCCATGAGTTGCACCAGAGCATGGATGCCCTGACCGACAACATCGCCCGCCAGGGCGAGGTGACCGAGCAGGCCGAGGGTGTGGTGCGCAGCCTGAGCGAGCAGGGCGCTTCCGTGGTGCGCAGTGCCGATGAGCTGGCGCGCTCCAGCTTGCGTATCCAGTCCATCGTGCAGGTCATCCAGCAGATTGCCGGGCAGACCAATCTGCTGGCGCTCAACGCTGCCATCGAGGCTGCGCGGGCCGGAGAGATGGGCCGGGGCTTCGCCGTGGTGGCCGACGAGGTGCGCAACCTGGCGCAGATCACCCACAAGAATGCGGCCGAGATCGGTACCGACGTCGATCAGCTGTCCCAGGCCATCAGCGCCGTCTCCGGGCATATCCAGCAGCAGGTCAGCGAGGTTTCGGCGCTGGGCGGGATGATCGATTCGCTGCGTGATTCGGCCGAACTGACCGAGGAGACCTCGCAGCGCACCCGTGAACTGGCCGATACCCTGACGGGGTTGACCGGGAATGTCGGTTGAACCACCTCATTGTGCGGCCTGCACCGCCCATCGGCGGTGCAGGCTTGGGCTCAGCGGACGAAGGTGGCGCCGCGGGTGTTCACGTAAAGCGAATAGATCGAGTGGCTGCTGGCCATGAACAGGCGGTTGCCCTGAGCGCCGCCGAAGCACAGGTTGGCGCAGCGCTCGGGTAGGTAGATGTGGCCGATAGTCTTGCCTTGCGTGTTGAACACACGTACGCCGTCCAACTCTGTGGGTTTGCCTTGTGGCGAGCCGTTGCTGCCCCAACCGCACCAGAGGTTGCCAGACTCGTCGCACTTGATGCCATCCAGTGCCCCGGTGGCGCCGCCGTCGATATGCTTGCGTCGCTCGCCCAGTGAGCCATCGGCGTTCACCGCATAGGCCCAGACCAGACGGTTGGGTTTGGCGCGGCCCTCGACCACGTAGAGGGTCTTTTCGTCCGGTGAGAAGCACAGGCCGTTAGGCCCGGCCAGATCGTCGATCACTCGGGTGACCTTCAGCGTCTGCCCATCGATGCGATACACGCCGTGCGGCAGCTCGATCTGCACCTTGTGCCCTTCATACTCGTTGCCGGCCTGGAAAGGTGGATCGCTGAACCACACCGAGCCGTCACGCTTGACCACGATGTCGTTCGGCGAGTTGAAACGCTTGCCTTCGTAGTTGTCGGCCAGCACGGTGATGCGGCCATCGGGCTCGGTACGGGTGATACGGCGGCCCAGCTCCTGTGTGGTCGAACCTTCACAGGCAATCAGACGGCCTTGGTTGTCGCGGGTCAGACCGTTGGAGTAGTTCGATGCCTCACGATAGACGCCGAGCGACTGGCTGATCTCGTCCCAGCGCATGATGCGATTGTTGGGGATGTCGCTGATCAGCAGGTAACGACCGTCGCCTACCCATACAGGCCCCTCAGCCCAGCGCAGGCCAGTTGCAACTTTCTCGACGCTGGCGTTGAACAGACGCAGTTCCAGGAAGCTGTCGTCGAGGATTTCCACCGACGGATCGGGGTAGCGCAGGTTCAGCGGTTCACCGGCCTGGGCCAGGTGCGGCAGAAGCGAGCCCGCGCTGGCAGCGGCGACCGAGTATGTGAGGGTTTGCTTGAGAAATTGGCGACGCGAGCCGCTTGGTTGGTGCTCTTCGTTCATCGTGGGAGTTCCTTGTTGTTCTTGTCAGTCGCGAAGGCGACCGTCGAAACTTATACGATGTATGATGACTTTGGAATGCTGGCATCCAAACGCCGAGTCCAGACGCCTTATGTATAGCCGTTAAGGGTTCAAGAATAAGGTTGTGGGAAGTTGGGTGTGTTCTGATGTTGTATGACAAATACCCGCGAAGTCAGACGATATCCGCCTCAGACCGTGGTGACGAAACTCTCCGCCGCCGAGATCACGCGGCGCGCACCATCCTGGACGTCCTCGACCACCTGACAACTCCAGATCCAGCTCGACCTGGCTGTTGCCACGGCTCAGATTGCCAGCGCGCGCCCTTTGTGGCGGTGTTAAGTGGCAGCAGACTGCCTGGTCGGCGATGCTGCTCTGGCTGCAAACAACTGTTGGATACGGGGGCGCCTTGTCTGGCGATAGGTACCGGTAGCGCCGATACACGGCGCATACAGCGTGGTGCAGGCTTGGGATATGATGCGCGCCCCCTATTCACCGCTTCGCTTCGCGCAGGTCAGCATGTCCGGCAACGCCCTCTACACCGACCTGTCCGGTTATTACGACCTGATGTGCGCGGATATCGACTATCAGGCGCAGAGCCACTGCGTGCAGCGCCTGCAGCAACTGTTCGGTAATGGCGGCCGGCGCCACCTGGATCTGGCCTGTGGTACTGGCCCGCACGTGCGCCATTTCCTCGATGCCGGCTACACCAGCGGTGGCCTGGACATCAATCAGCCGATGCTCGACCGCGCCGCTTTGCGTTGCCCGGAGGCGCTGTTCGCCTGCCAGGACATGTGCACGTTTGAGGTCGAGCAGCCGCTGGATCTGATCACCTGCTTTCTCTACTCCATTCACTACAGCGCCAGCACCGAACGGCTCGTTGCCTGTATCGCCAGCGTTCACAGCGCCCTGGCTGACGGTGGCGTGTTCTGCTTCAACGCCGTGGACAAGCAACGTATCGATAACGCCTCGTTCGTATCCCATAGCGTGCTGAATGCCGAAGGCCAGTTCCGCTTCAGCTCCGGTTGGCACTACAGCGGTCAAGGCCAGCAGCAGGCGCTGCGCTTGCGTATCGAGCGCAGCCAGGCCGGGCAGGCCGAAGTCTGGAACGACGAGCACCCGATGGTGGCGGTGAGCTTCAGTGAACTGCAGGAACTGCTGTCGCCGTACTTCGAGGTGCAGGTGCTTGAGCACGACTACCAGAGGTTGCTGCCCTGGGATGGCCAATCGGGCAATGCGCTGTTCGCCTGCACCAAGCGTTGAAGTGCGATCGTTTGATGGCTGTTTGCCATCTTTGCGGTCTTTGCATAGAGTGTGGCCGCCGTTGCGACAACGGCGCTTTCAACTCAACAAGGATAGGTCGACATGAAGTTCAAGATGATTGCGATGGCCATGTTTCTGGGCCTGGCAGGGTGCGCCAGTTTTCCCGGAGAGGAAGTGGCAGAAACTCAACTGCCATCGATGGTCAATTATCAAGAGCGGCCTGGCGTGTTCGTGGATTTCAACTTCTACCGTGGTGAGGCTGGTAGTGCAGGTGCGGTCGAAGTGCCGCAAGGGCGTGACCAGCTCAAGCCGCAGCTTGAGGCTGTGCTCCGGGACTCTGGAATGTTCAGCCGCTATACCCTCGATCAGTTTCAGAAACAGCCGGGCGACTACACGCTTAAGCTGAACGTCTACAACAGCGGTTCGACTGGTGCGGCGATGCTCAGTGGGATGATCACGGGGTTCACCCTCGGCATCATTCCGGGCAGCGGCAAAGACGAGTACACCATGACGTTGCAGGTCATCGACGGCCAAGGCCAGCTCGTCAAGGTCGGTGAGAACCATGATTCGGTTCGCACCTGGATGGGATGGGTATTCCTGCCGATGATGGCTCACACGCCGGCTGATGCCATCAACGACAGCTTCCGCCGCCAGCTCACGGCCTTGCTCAAGCAAATGCTCGACAAGCAGATGCTGAAATACGCTCAGGGCCGGTCGCTGTTACTGCGTGGCTGAAAGGAATCGGCGCGCCTTGGGCGCGCCGATCATCGATCATTGCTTCAGCGCTTTGATGAACGCCGGATCCTGGTACAGCTCTGCCAGCAGTTTGCGTACCAGCGGGTTGTAGGCGTTGGCAGCAGCCGGAATGGCGATGGCGCCGACAAAACTGCTGTCCCAGACGCTGGTAACCGTTTTGCTTGCGCTGTAGAGCGAAGTATTGCCCTCGCGCAGGTCGAAATCTGCGCGGATCAGGCCATTACCGCTGCCCATGCCTGCGGTCAGGCTGTTTTCACGCAAGCGAACTTCCAGATGGCGAGTGGCCGAGGGCGCCAGTAGCCCGGCTAGGCGCAGTTCACCTTCCAGTGCTTGCTGTACGTGTTTGCTCATCGAGCCATCGGGACTACGGATAGGGTTGGCGCGAACGGCAATTGAGTCCTGCCCTTTGTCCGCTACCACGCTTGGCGCATCCAAACTATGCAACGGGGCCTGCTGCTTGAGTAACTGGACGTTGTCGTAGCTGGGTTCATAGCGCGGCATGGTTACGCCACAACCGTGCAGCAGGGCTACCGTGGCAGTCAGTAGAACGATGCGCTTCAACATGTGAATCCTTTCGTGCAGTTTTAGGAGGGGCGATGATAGCGCAATGCCACTTTGGCGTCGCATGCAGACAGCGGCGTCGACATAACTCAGGCGGGTAGGACTGGGCGCAGACGCAAGGTCAGACCAGCGTGCGCCACCAGCGTGGCGATGACCAGCGCGCCGCCGTAGAGCGCGGCGTGGGTCGGCGTTTCCTCCAGGAAGTACCAGACCCATAAGGTGCCCAGTACGCTTTCCAGCAGATAGAACAGGGCGACCTCGGCAGACGGCAGGTAGCGGGTGGCGTTGTTGATCAGCAGCGTGGCCAGGGGCATCTGGATCAGACCCATGAGCGCCAGCACCCAATAGCTCGAGCTTCCGAGCCCGAAGGGTTGCGCGTTGGGCCAGGCGATCAGCGCCGCCATCAGGCCGCCGAGGGCGATCAGGGGCATGCGCTGCAGATCCGGGTGGCGGCGCAGGAGCGTGAGGTTGGCGCCCACTGCCGCCGACGACAGCAGGGCATAGCCGTTGCCGGTCAGATCGCTTGCCGAGAATGCGCCAGCGAATACCACCATGATCCCCAATGCCGCCACGCCGATTGCCAGCCAGGTGTGCAGGGCGACGTGCTCACCGAGGAAGAAGCGGGTGAACAGGGCGGCGAACAGCGGCGCGGTACAGAGGATGATCACCACGTTGGCGACCTGGGTATGGATGATCGCCAGGACGAAGAAGATCGAGATCAGGGCCAGCAGCAGGGCAGAGCTGGCGCTCAGCAAGGGATGTGCGCGAACGCTGGCGCGGCTTTTCGCCGATAGCGAGAACACGCCCAGCGCCAGGAACATCAGCAGGCCACGCCAGAACAGGATGCTCCAGGCATCGGTCTGCGCCAGCCTGACCAGCAGGCCGTCGAAGCTGAGTACCAGAATGCCGCTCGTGACGAGCAACAGGCCGCGTGCTGAATCTTTCATCCGTGTGTCCTCGGCATGCCGTCGACGGCTTGTTGTCCTTGGCTGGATGCGCATTCGCAGACGTACGCATTCAGGTGTTGCACCGATGATGGCGCCGGACGTCGGCCCGAACCTGCCCAGAAGCGTCCCGGGGGCTACGGTTAACGACCTTGGCGGCTGTGATCGATGACGGGCGCGCGGCGCAAAAAGGCGGAACCGCTTTCACAAGACACTTATTCTCATTTGCTAATGCGCGTGCCTTGCTTATCATGCCGTCACTTTTGCCTGGGGGAGGCTGGGGTGTGGATGCGCAGTCATGGGCTGTCGAGCCGCTGACGCAGGTGGCGGCCGCTGTGGTCAGGCAGTTGCATGGGCTATTGGATCTCAACGGCCGCATCGGCCTGCTGTTCCTCGCGCTCTCCTACAGCGTGGCTTACCTGCTTTATCGCCGGCGCCGCGTGCAGGCGGGCGTCGCCTCGTTCTGGCAGTTCATCGGCGGTCGCCAGGTGTGGCTGCATCCGTCGGCTCTGCTCGATTACCGCTATTTCATCCTGCGGGCCGCGTTGCGTGTGTTATTGATCGTGCCGGTCATCGGTCTGGTCGACCCATACGTGTTGCGCTCGGCCGATTACGTCGCCTTCTTCAGCCAGCTCTGGGGCGAGCGGCCACGTCTGGGGGAAAACCTCGGGCTCAGCCTGCTGTACGGCTTGGGTGTGTTCCTGATCAACGACTTCGCCAGCTACTGGACGCACCGTGCCTTTCATAGCCGCTGGTTGTGGGAGTTTCACAAGGTGCACCACGTCGCGCCGGTGCTGGTGCCGTTCACCGCCAGCCGTGTGCATTTCGTGGAGAAGATCGCCGACAGCCTGCTGACCCTGATATTGCTCGGCGCTTATTCCGGCCTGTTCTGGTACCTGTGCGGCGGGGAGGTCAGCCGTTACACCCTGTTTGGCGTCACCTATCTGGTCTTCATCTTTAACTGCCTGGCAGCCAACTTGCGCCACACCCATATCTGGCTGTCGTTCGGGCCGCTGCTGGAGCATGTGATCAACAGCCCGGCGCAGCACCAGATCCATCACAGCGACGCCCCGCATCACTTCCACCGCAACTTCGGCACCAACCTGTCGCTCTGGGACTGGATGTTCGGCACGCTCTACACCACCACCCATACCCCTGAACAGCTGAGCTTCGGCACGGCCGAGCGAGATGCGCATCGCTACCTGAGCCTGTACAGCCTGATCCTGCTGCCCTTCGTCGACACGGCGCGCAAAGCGCTGCCGCTGCTCAATCGACGCGCGCCGAGACGTGAGGTCTAGTTGGGAGTAGTGGCGCGGTACGCCTCACTCCGATAGTGGTGCGCCGCAATGCAGGCAGTTTGGTGTTGCCGGTTCCTGCCAGTCGCCACATACCGGATCGCTCCGATAGTGCGGTGACTCGCCACAGGCGGGACAGGCATAGCCCGCGATCAGACGGTGCTTGCGCTGCAGGTTGAGCAGTACGCCCGCGATCATCACGGCCAGGGCGATCAACCATTCACTGCCCAACCCGAAAATCGCCAGCAGAAACAATGCAATCACCAACCAGGTCAGTACGGATTCGAGGAAGTGAACCTGCATGCGCTGGTGGTCGTAGTCATGTGGGGTCATGGCCCGGCATCCTTGTTGTTATGCCTGAATCCTGCCCCGGTCGCCGCGCGCAGGCAACCCGATATGTCGCTGTTTGAGGTGGCGTGCGAGGGGCTTTAGCCGCGACAGATCGATGGGCGTGTTCTCAGCTTCCGTGCTGCTGTGATCCGTGAGACTCGCGCAGTTGGCTCAGTGCAGCGCACGCGACGGCAGGCGCTCGTCCACAAGCTGTTTAGCGTCGATGGCCAGCGCGTCGAGGTGCGCATCGCGCTGCTTTTCGGCCTGCTGCATGGCGCGCTGGCCGTGTTGCTTGAGCAGGTAGGCATGAATCTGCCGGACTTCCGTGGAGGCAAACACTGGCTTCAGGTCGGTGATTGCCACCATGCCGTTGGAGCGATAGTCGCGACTGCTCATCAGCACCTGTGAACCCTGTGCGGCCATTACCTGCAAACCCAGGGTCTCGAACAGCGGCACCTTGCTCGCCACGCAGGCCAGTTCCAGGTGTGGGCGGTGCATCAGCACGCGTTGTAGCAGTGCACGGCCGATGCCCTTGCCGCGATATTCGGCCTGCACCGCCAGGTAGGGCAGGGTACAGGCGGCGGTGTCGTCCGGGCTTGGCAGGTAGAGCGCAAAGCCCAATACCCGCGCCGGGTCTTCATCATCCAGCGCCAGCAGCAACTGCACGGGGCCTTCGGCCTCGTCGTTCATGGCCTGCAGGTACAGATGCACCTCGTAGCCGATCACGTACTGATACAGCGGATACAGCGGATTGCTTGGCAGCAGCGGCATCGAGCTGATATCAGCGAAGTTATCCACCACCATCTGCAGCACCTGATTTGTCAGGGACTCGGGCGGTGGGCTGCTGAGGTGGGAGAGGGTGAACATGGGCAGATGGGCTCCGCTGAGCTGGTGCGTGAGCGCGGTATTGTAAGTCGAAGAGGGAGCTTCTCGATTACGCAGGATGGGCTATCGAGCGTTTTCGCGCTTCTGCCCCCCAATAATCCGCTGATGCTCCGGTATCCGTATGGAGCCCGCGCTGGCGCGTCGGGCTCCACATGATTACTCGGTCAGATAACGGGCCGTTACCTGATCGATGAAGCCCTCCTTGCGCATCTGATCCAGCGTGCTTTGCAGCTTCTGCACGACCTCATCCGGTGTTTCCTTGTTCAACGCCAGATAGAGCTGGGTACTGCTGATGGAAAAGGCGAGTTCCAGTTTGCCGATGCCGGCCTTTCTGGCCTCGTAGTCGCCCGCCGGATTGGTGGTAGCCCAGAGGTCGAATTCACCCGCCTGAAGCTTGGCGGGGGCGTTGCTCAGAACGTTCTTCACGGTGAAGTTCTGCTTCTCCAGATACTGGCTGACGCTGGTGCCTGCGACTGAACCAATGCTGTACTGACGGGCATCGTCGAGGCTGTTCAGCGTGATCGGGTTGCCCGGTATCTTCAACAGCACCAACTGAATCTCGCTCAATGGCCCAACCCACTTGAAGCGCGACTCGCGTTCGGCGTTGCGGCTGAGCGAATACACGGCAAAGTCGGGTTGCTGTTCGGCCATTTCCTGCAAGCGGCTCCATGGGAACCGCAGCGTCATCTGATAGGGAATGCCGGCACGCTTGAACAGCTCGACCACCACCTCCTTGTCGATGCCCTCGATACCGTCTTCCCGCTCGAAATTCTTGCCGCTGACCGACATGCTGAAGGGCGGATAATTCTGGGTCAGGATCTGAATGACATCTTCTGCCTGGGCGTTGGCAGCGAACACTGGCAGCAGTGAGAACATGATTCGGCAGACTGTCTTGTGAAGCATGGGCAACTCCTTGTGACCTTTATTTTTTCGTGACGCGAACATTCGGTTCGCCTTGCCTATGAGATCGACGCCGCCCGAATGGCTTCCCCCGGCGTATCTCACCTACAGCGCCCCGATGTCGATGACGGCATGAGCCTGGCGAGCCCAGCCTTCACCCATTTTCTGCTCTGCTCGGGGCGGGGCATTCTCCAGCAAACGCGGCGGGGTTGCAGTAGTGGGATGGATAGCATGTGGCCTGCATCAAAACTTCCGGCCTGTTGGCGTCGCCGCAAGGCCGAGCAGTGAACAAACCATGCCGCGCCGGCAGGCGAACCCGTTGCCTGCCGACGTTGATCAGCTCGGGTAACATGCCCCTCTATCGAACTTAGACCCAGAATGGCGTTATGGCATCGTCGAAACGAAAATACTCAGGCATCGAGCGCGAACTGATCCGCGCCCTGACCCGGGCCTGCGAAACGGCCAAAGCTGAAATCGTCGGGTTTCAGTGGCTGACCCATGAGGTGGACTACCAGCAGTTCCCGCAGAGCCTTGTGGTGACCTGGATGTTTGGCAGCGAGGCGAACAAGACGCAGGCACTCGCCAGCACGGACGCGGCGAGAATGCGCGAGTTGACCCAGGCCGCCTTCGAAGAGGTGGGCATCAGCGTTGCCGACATCGCGGCCCATATTGCGTTCTCGGTCGAGCAGCCAGTAAGGGGTAAACGTGGCCAAGGACATTGAGAACCCCTGCGTCTCGCTGTGCCAGCTCAACGGCGAACTGTGCGTCAGTTGCGGGCGCACCCGTGAGGAAATCCGCAAATGGCGCGGCATGAAACGCCCCGAGAAGATGGCCACCGTGCAGAAGGCGGCGGCGCGGGTGAAGGCGATTGCTAAGAAGAAAGGCAAGGGTTAATGGCTAGCCTCGTAGGCTGGATGACGCTCTTTGCATCCACCCTTGCGGCGGTTGTCCGGGCTACTCGCTTGTCGTAAAGGCGAAATCAGTGGTCTTGGGCAACGAGGATAATAAATCTGCCCACTTTTCGCATGGGGGGTGAGAAATTAGTAACCTGATGCCGAGCTTTTCAACGGGGTTGAGTGTTTTTAGATTTCAGTATTGGTCGTTTTTATTTTTTGAGTGAATTATGATTAATCAACTGCAGCAAAAATATCAGCTTTCGATGTTGGCGTTACTCGGTGCAGTTGCTGTGTTGGGTGTTTCGCCCTTTGTGGTTATCCGCTATCAGGAAGGTAACTTCATTGCAATGCTCGTTGATGCGCTGCTGATTGTTGGGCTCATATGTATTGTTGCTTGCGCGTACTATTTCAAGAAAATTCGAACTGTTAGTGCAATAGCTGCCGTATTTATTAACGCTGGCGCAGTGATCGTTGCTATTAATAATGGGGTGGATGGTGTTTTGTGGGTTTACCCCGTATGCGCCAGTACGTTTATTCTCGTAAGGCCTGTTGAAGCCCTGTTTATAAATGCAGTCGCCGGTGCAGTGGTGGTGGCGTTGGCAGATGTATTTAATATTGTCTCGCTGAATTCTTTTATTATCACAAGCATTATGTTGTCAATGAGTGCCTACGTGTATGCCCGCCATAGCTTGAAGCAGTTTGATTTGCTGGAAACCCTGAATACTATTGATCCTTTGACGGGTGCCTTTAATCGACGGTCGTTGCGCTCAGGTATGGCGGCGGCATTATCCAGTGCGGAACGTAATGGCACTCAGCAGTTATTGGCTATTGTGGATATCGATCACTTTAAGGTGGTGAATGATAATTATGGTCATGCTGTTGGTGATCAAGTCTTGAGGGATTTTTCCGCCATTACTATGGCCAATATCCGCAAATATGATCAATTTTACCGGTTCGGCGGGGAGGAGTTTGTCCTGCTCATTCCTGAGGTCAGCCTTCAGCAGCAACAGGCCTGTATCAACAACCTTAGAGAGGCCATCAAAAACAACCTGAAAACGCCCGATGGTAAGGAAGTAACGGTGTCATTTGGCGTGGCACCTTGGCTGCCGGGAATGACTGCTGATATCTGGCTGAAGCGTGCGGATGAAGCGCTTTATTCAGCCAAGGCGCGTGGACGTGACTGCGCGGTGTTCAGTGACGATTCTGCTGCAATCGGTTAACGCGGTTTTGGTTGTCAGGTGATTGATTGAGGGTGGATGAAGCTCTTTTCATCCACCCTCAGCGGTTATCCGGGTTGCTCGCTCACTGTTCCGGCACGGCCAGCCACTGGGCGAGGGTCTTCTGATAGGCGCCGGTGGCCTTGCTCAAATGCAGCCACTGATCGACATAGCTCTTCCAGACCACATCACCGCGCGGCAGCAGGTAGGCCTTCTCGCCATATTGCATGTAGTTCGTCGGGTTGACGGCGCACAGGCCGGGCATGCGCTTCTGCTGATACAGGGCCTCGGACGAGTCGGTGATCATCACATCGGCCTTCTTGTCCAGCAGTTGCTGGAAGATGGTCTTGTTGTCATGGAACGCCAACTGCGCGCGTGGCAGGAATGCCCGCGCAAAGGCCTCGTTGGTGCCGCCCGCCGGCTCGATCAGGCGCACCGATGGTTGGTTGATCTGCTCGATGGTCTGATAGCGCGAGACGTCTTCACAGCGCACCAGGGGGATCTTGCCGTCGACATCCAGCGTGCTGCTGTAAAAGGCCTTCTTCTGACGCTCTAGCGTCACCGAGATACCGCCCATGGCGATGTCGCATTTATCGGCAACCACATCCGGCAGCAGGGTTTTCCAGGTGGTCGGCACCCACTGCACCTTCACTCCGAGGCTTTGCGCGAGCGAGCGGGCCATCTCGATATCGATGCCTTCGTGCTCACCGTCTTCGCGCAGGAACGTATAAGGCTTGTAATCGCCGGTGGTACACACCGCCAGCTCCCCTTTTTCCAGCACCCTGTCCAGATGCGAAGGCAGCTCCTGAGCTTGGGCGAAACTCGACAGCCCGATCATCAAGGCGGCTATGGCGCTGTAGGCAAGATTGTTCATGGTGGGTCGATGCTCTTGTTTGGAAAGGTGAGGCGGAGGGTGGCGGTTGTAATTGCCGAGTGCAACAGGGGGATTGGCTTGGCGCGTCGGTGCATGCCGTCATTTTTTGTGACATGCGTTCGGGACATGCCTGCTGCAAGTGCAACACACTCTGGCCTAGGATCAGCAACGGAACGCAGCAGCGCCCACAGGATCGTGCTAGGGAGTCAGGATGAGTGTTCCCACGTTCAAATCTTCTATTCGGCTCTATGGCCTGTTCAGGACTGGCTCAGGTGAACAGACCGGCCAGATTGCGTGTGTACACAGCCTCAAGGGTTGCGATGCCGTTTGGGCTTTCGTTTCGCGTCTGGATGCCGAGATCGTTATCCGCTCTTGTGGCATAGAGGGATATCAGGCTCGCCTGCTATCCGAATGTTTCGATCCCAATGCCTATCTTCGTGATCACCATGGCTGGTTGAACCTGCACATTTGCTGTGGGTTCGCGGCGCATAGCCGGCGTCTGCTAGAGGCGGAACAGCGCTTGATTCCCATGGGCTGGTTAGCTCAGGCGCATATCGGTGAATGGACTTCGGCACACTATCTGGCCTGGGGGCAGCAACTGCCTCAGCAACTGCAGGCCTGTTACGACCGAGTAGGGCTACGCAATTACAACGCCCTGCTCAATGAATGGGACGATGTCTGTGCTGCTGAGATGCGTTGGCATACAGATGAAGCCCTGCATGCCATGCCGCTACCTCTTTCCTCCCATCAAACACCTTCTCAGTTCGCGTTGTTCGATGCAGTCGAGTGTCGTTGGTGTTTTGCCAACTCGAACATGGATGTGCACGAGCCGCACGCCAGGATACAACCTCAAGGAGCATTGTCATGAGTGGAAAACCCGCCGCCCGAGTGAGCGACCCGACAGCCTGCCCATTGCCGGGGCATGGCACCAATCCAATCGTCAGCGGCTCGCCAGATGTGATTTTCGACGGCCTGAGCGCTGCCCGGCAAACCGATAGCACGGCCTGTGGTAGTGCGTTGGCCGGCAATGTCGTTTCGAATGTACTGATCAACGGCTTGCCGGCTACCACCATTGGAACCTTAGGAAGTCATGGGAACGTGGTGGTCAGTGGCTCTGGTACCGTCATCATCGGCAATAGCGGGGGAGGGGCGTTATTTACCCCTATCGTCCCGGTTTCGTTTGGCTTCGATGAACAATTCACTTTGCTCGATATGGAAGGCGAACCCGTGGCTGATTTTGCCTACAAGATAACTACCTCGTCAGGGAAGGTTTTCAGAGGGGTGACGAACGAAGCAGGGAAAACCCAGCGTATATCAACTTCGGTTATTGAAGAGCTGCACCTTGAACCGGACGATTTCGCTTGACGCTAATTCTTTGAATGGATGCTGAAAAATGACAGTGCTTTCTAATAATCGAACAAGCTCAAACGACCAGCAGGGTAGTAGCCATCAAGTTACTGTTGCCACCAAGTATTCGAGGCGGCCTGATGACAGTGGTTGGTTAAGGATACGCCTTGAACCAAGTGGTGATGATGCGTACCTCTGTGAATATACAAAAGTTACTTTGCTTAGAGAGAAGTCCGGTCGCACCTACTTTAGGGTAGCTGATGGTAATAGCGCACATGTAGGAAAAGAGGCCAGTATGGCCACACAAAATGCGAACAAATACCTGCTGGACGATGCGCCTAAAGGGCCGGCTACCGTGAAGGTAAAGTACAGCGGTAGTCCGGTGCTTGTTCGCTCTGAAATCAGGGGGGATGAAAATAAGCAGCAGTGGGCAATTGCAAGTTTTGATGGAAAAACTGCCAGGGTGACGCTAAACAGTGTCTGGGGGTATCAATACACACCGATCCCGCCGGGGACTCATAGAATCATGGCTCCTGATCAGTCTCATGCCAATATCCCTACAAGCGGTTACAAAGCCGCTCATCCTGGGAGAATTCGATGCAATGATGTCTGGTTCCCAATAGAGGTAGAGGGTACGACTGGGAATAGCAGTCGATATATACACATTGGTCATTTGTCAGAGGGTTGCGTAACGTTTTACGAGCTTCTCAAGTGGAATGATATTTATGACTACCTGATTGGCAGGCGTATGAAAGAGGGGAAGGGGAAATACATCGGAACACTGGTTGTGGAGAAGTGAATGAATCGATTGATTTTTGTACTTTTGTTCGCAGTATTATCTGCGTTGGCCGGTTGTGCGGAAGCGGAGTTGCGCTGCGGAGATTTTCTTGCCCAGCTCAGCGATAAACCAGATTCCGTTGAGTTCCTAGGCTGTACTCAAAACGTCGATGCACAGGGAAAGCCTTTTGTCGCTCGCTACCGTGTAACAGGCTTGGATGCTCCTGAGGCCGAACGATATATGAGCCATGACTTCGGTCTGCCAACGCTTAAGTTTATCTGCTGTGGCTGGGATTCAACGCCTTATTTTTATCGTGATAAATCGACAGGGCTGGGCTACATGCTAGGTATGGGCTCCGAGGAAACACCCATAAATAAACGTGATGCCTGGCCAGAGATAAAGTTTTTCTACATCAATGTTTCTCTGGCGACTGAAGATCCATGATCGCTTCGTGAAAGAGTTGTTAAATCGGGTAGATGGAAATGTTTCAGCCACCGCAGGTGGGGGACGGTTTACTGACTGCATGAGGCGGCAGGATGTTCAGGTTATTTCTGATTGGGCTGGTACTTCTGAGTAGTGGTTGTGCCAAGGGACATGGCAAGCCGATTGCCACCCTGAATTACGAGTCGATTGGTGCTCGAACAGACGCTGGATTCTATGATCTGCGGTTCAGGTCGAATGTCGATTTGCTCAGACTGTTTGGGCCAGGAGAGGGTTTCGTGGGCGGGATGATGTACTGCGCCCCGGGTGATGATGTGGATTTTTCGGTGGGCCATTTCATGAAGACGTTGGCCTCTGGCTTCGTCGAGCACGATGCCCAGCATGAAGGCGGTGATGGCTTTGCATTCGTGGCTGCCTTGTCTTTCAGCGAGACCCTCGATGAAGGCACGACAACGCGAGCGTTGAGTGACGAAGCAATTCGGTCGCTGGTTGCAGAAAAGCGCTCCATTCCCTGCCAGTACGTGGCGACCATCTATGGAGCCAAACCCTATCACTCTGAAACATTTCAGGTTCCCACCGCTGATCTCTTGCGCGAGCTTGGTCAATGATTCCGGTAGTGCGTAAGCAGGCAAGATGGCAAAGCAAGTTCTTGTGGCTGGCCGTGTTGCCATTCTTTCTGGGCTGCGCCAAGGATCATCACATCCCGCCTGCCGAACTGGGTTATCTCGGCTTTTCTAGGCAAAGTGCCTATGACTATCAGGTCAGTTTTACTGCGGATGCCGACCTTCTGAATATTTTCAAACCCGAAGACTCTCCGGTGGGTGGGCTGTTGCTTTGTGCGCTCACTAGCGATGAGGCGCCTGTCAGATACGACGATGGGCGCTATGTGTCCAGCGGGTTGATTTCCTCTCTTGCGGCAGGGCCGGCTGTTTCCCCCTTCGTCTTTCACTCCTCGATCATGTTCGTCGAGAACCTTAATGAGGGGCGTAGCGAGCGCGTTTTACAGGCGCAGGAGCTGCGTGAGCTGCTGGGTGCCAGGCAGTCAGTGCCCTGTGTTTATCGGGCTACTGCCTATGGCTTCAAAGCCTATCTCTCGGGCGTTTTACGGATACCCAGCGCCGATATCCTGCGCGAGCTGGATAAGTAGCGCGTCAGGTGGATGACCTTCTGGCCATCCACTCTCTGAGTGGCGCTGGTTACGCAGGCCGATAAGGCATCCAGGTATCGCCTTGCCAATGCAACAACGACAGCCCCTGGCGATTCTCGCGCCTTGGTCGGCGCTCGCTGGATTGTTCGGCCTCGCGCAGCGTCGGCACCACGTCGGCGGTGATCCAGCGGCGGATGCAGCGGTTTTCCGGATGGTAGTAGTGGATCAGCGCGGCATAGACGCCGGACTCGCTGATCAGCCTTGTCGTCTCCGGTTGGCCGTGGGTGTTGAGTACCACAGCATCGAGTAGCTGGTCGGCATCGAGCGTGCGTGTAGCGCGTTCGTCCAGATGCGGCTGGCCGATCAGCCGGCCAAGATCCGTTGTGCTGAACCAGCATTGCTGTTCGAGCAGCAGGACGCGTAGTTGGCGACGGTGGCGGGTGAAGGTTTGCGGAACCAGGATTTCGCCGGCAAGGGCGGGTATGGCGGGGGATGCGGATTGGGTAGGCATATCCATTACCTCTGGAAGCTTTCTTAGGGCTTGATTGGAGTCGGGAGCTAAGAAACCCACCAGAGATGAGCCGGACGTATTCCCCTTTCGGGTCTTGTATTAGCCCACTCCCGACAGCACGGAATTTTCGACGGACGTGGCAAAGCCGCGAACGCAAAAAGCCGCATAGCTGTCGGGTGCGGTATACCGCTCTGGTAAGGCGTTTCTTAGGCGCCGGTCGCAGGGTAGGCCGCTGGTGTAAAAGGGTCAAGCCGTGCTGATTGAGGCGTAGGGTGGATTACGCTTTTTTCATCCACCATCTGGAGGCTTGCCCGGTACTCATTCACCATAACCACCATCGCTCTGTTCCGGCCCCCCACACCAATCCGGTGCATAAATACTCATTGCCACGGCCCGATGGAAGCTTGAATAGGGCCAATCCACCAGCCGCAGCACATGACCATGTTTGAGCGGGTTGTAGTGGATGTAATCGAAATGGCGCTGGTAATCGCGTTCGTCCCGAATCAGATGTTCCCAGTAGCGCCTTTGCCAGATGCCCCGCTCGCGACGGTGTTGCTGGCTGGCGCTGAGTGTTTCGCTGACGGGCAGGCGCTTGCTGAAGGCGAACTTGATCACCTTCCAGCGCAGGGCGAAGTCGGCATCATCTGGCGGTAGCGTCCACATGCAATGCATGTGCTCGGGCAATACCACCCAGGCATCGATATGAAAGGGATGGCGTGCTTTGGTGGCGCGTACCGTCTCGCGCAGCAAGTCGATTTCGCGGATCAGCAGATCGCTTGTGCGATCACGCAGATTGACGGTGAAGAAGTAGGTGGCGCCAGGAACGCGGGTGCGTCGGTAATTGGACATGGCGGCTCATCCTTGAGCGGTGGTGTTGCATGAACCATGGTGGACAAGCTTCGCGTGGTCCACCCTACGTATGGTCAGTACCGTGAATATCTGGGCTACTCGCTGTTCCCTTTTCAGTCCGCAATTGCCGGTTAGCTAACTGTCCAGTAGTAGCTTGTTGTGTAGTATGTTTCATACTGGTCGTTGTACATGATGCTCTCTGCTGTCCACATATCAATTTTTCTTTCGATGCCGTATGAGTCTTTGTATGTGTGATAGCGAGCTTCGTCTAATAGATTGTTGTAGACAATTGATGAAATTCCAATTTGTTTTGGTGATTCTCTAGTATCTCCAATTTTTACTGATTTGTTTACAGCATTTCCAATCCATACTAAATCTCGATTATTGCTCCCGGATATCCCAACCTTTGAGCAAATAATCTTCCCGTCGTCAATTCCAATTCCGAAGTTTATAGGGGAGTATTTTTCCAAGGCTCCTTTTACTTTTGATTCGTCTTGTGTTAGAAGGAATTTTATCTTCATTGCTGCCTTTACGGCATTTGTTAGTGTTGTTTTTGTCGTGCCTTGAAAGAAGGCTAACATTCCGTCGCCGTTAAAGCTTCGTACTTCTCCGCCTAGGCTTTTTACCACTGTTACAACTACGTGAAAGTACGCTTTGTGGATTTTTGCGACAGTTCTTCTGTTATGTTTATTAAGCGTCTTTGTTGAGCCTCGCATGTCGATGAATAGCGTTGTGGCTTCAAACCTTAGGCCAGTGTTTCCAAAGGTGAGCGATTTATCTTCAATGTCTGGAACGTAGGAGATATCAGTTACGGATAGCTCGTTGTCGAGGATCTCTTTGCATTTTTCTTCGATGCCACTCTTCATTTATGATCTCTCATGTAAAATATGAATGCTGCAACAAGAGGGGTGGCAATTGCGGAGGTCGTAAGCCAGATTGCTATTTTAAATAGTTGATATTTTTTATTTGTAATTTTTGCGTTATTTATTATTTGCTCGGCAAGCATTATCTGGTAGTCGGTAATTTTTTCAGTGCAGTCAGATGCTTCCTTTATTTTTCTTGCAAACTCATATGGGGTTTGGTTTTTAATGTTTGCAAAGTAAATTAGGTTTTTTCCGTCGCCTGGTGTGTCAATGTCGAATGCTCTTATTTGTAGGGAAGGTATAAATGATATTAATAGGAATATCGAGCTAATTAATAATTGGCTGATTGCGGCTATTGCTAATGTCAATGCTAGAATATTTGCGGTGGAGTCTTTTGCTGCTTCAGTAATTCCAAATATTAATGCAAGATTTCCTGCGATCAATGATGCAGATTTTGCTTCGGCAAATTTCAGCCATTCATTTGTATTGCTAAAGATGCTTTCTAGCATTATGTACTCTCAAAGCAAAAAGCCCCCGTATAAGACGGGGGCTTTTGATCTTGCTAATCGCCACCCAAACATCCATTTTAGGTAAAGCGCTCTTAATTTCTTTAGTGAGTCACCGGAATCAATCCCAGCTCAACGCCCCACCAGTCTGATACTCGATCACTCGGGTCTCGAAGAAGTTCTTCTCCTTCTTCAGGTCCATGATCTCGCTCATCCACGGGAAGGGGTTGGTGGTGCCCGGGTACTCTTCCTTCAGGCCGATCTGGGTCAGGCGGCGGTTGGCGATGAATTTGAGGTAGTCCTCCATCATCGCTGCGTTCATGCCCAGTACGCCGCGCGGCATGGTGTCACGCGCGTATTCGATCTCCAGTTGGGTGCCTTGCAGGATCATCTGGGTCGCTTCGTCCTTCATTTCGGCGTCCCACAGGTGCGGGTTTTCGATCTTGATCTGGTTGATCATGTCGATGCCGAAGTTCAGGTGCATGGATTCGTCGCGCAGGATGTACTGGAACTGCTCGGCGGTGCCGGTCATCTTGTTGCGGCGGCCCATGGAGAGGATCTGGGTGAAGCCGCAGTAGAAGAACACGCCTTCCAGTACGCAGTAGTAAGCGATCAGGTTCTTGAGGAACTGGCGATCGGTTTCCGGGGTGCCGGTCTGGAAGGTGGGGTCGCTGATCGAGCGGGTGTACTTGAGGCCCCAGGAGGCTTTCTTCGCGACGCTCGGGATCTCGTGGTACATGTTGAAGATTTCGCCTTCATCCATGCCCAGCGATTCGATGCAGTACTGGTAGGCGTGGGTGTGGATCGCTTCTTCGAAGGCCTGGCGCAGGATGTACTGGCGGCACTCGGGGTTGGTGATCAGGCGGTACACGGCCAGCACCAGGTTGTTGGCGACCAGGCTGTCGGCGGTGGAGAAGAAGCCGAGGTTGCGCTTGACGATGCGGCGCTCGTCTTCGGTCAGGCCATCGGTACTCTTCCACAGCGCGATGTCGGCGTTCATGTTCACTTCCTGCGGCATCCAGTGGTTGGCGCAACCATCCAGATACTTCTGCCAGGCCCAGTCGTACTTGAAGGGTACGAGTTGGTTGAGGTCGGCACGGGCGTTGATCATCTGCTTGTCGCCGACGTGGACGCGTGCGCCTTCGCCTTCAAGTTCGTCCAGGCCTTCCTGGATGTCGAGGGCGTCCAGGGCTTTCTTGGCGCGGGCTACGGCGTCGGAGTCGTTGGCGTCGACGGCGCGCGCTTCGAGGGCGGCGTCACCGCCAACGCGGTTCAGTGCGTCGAGGCTCATGTCGCCGGTTTGTGCGGTGGCTTTGTGTGCGACGGCGGCTTCTGCACCGTCTTCCTTGTCGAATTCATCCCAGCTCAGCATGGCTTGGCTCCTGCGTGAGGGCCGGTAAAAGTCCGGCCTGTATGGATATACAGATATTTGAGTAATTATGTTCCGTTGCGGTCTGCGCGCAAGGGTGAAACGGGTGCCGCTGGTCGGTAGGCGGTGGATTGCCTGCCGGCCTGTGCCGCTCGACCCCGAAGGGAGGAGGGCGGGAATTGGTAGGGGAGGGTGCGTTTCTGCTTGGGTTTTGGGTCGCGGCTAAAGCCCCTCCCACATGTACAAGCCGAACCGCTTTGCCCTCTCCCTCACCCTCTCCCGCAAGCGGGAGAGGGGACTAAACGCACTCGGTGCGAGCGTGTAGCTGAGCGAGTAGTCGCAAGGCACCTGCTGGAGTGGAACCCCTGAGCGTACGCATGTACGTGATGGGGGCCGCTCTAGCAGGTAACGCCGCGAATGCCGCTCAGATACGCGCGCTTAGATCACTGACAAGCTTCGCAGTCGGGTTCGTCGATGGCGCACGCTTTCGGTACTGGCGCCGGGGCCGGGGCGGCCTGCTGGGCAGGAGCCTGGGCCTTGGCCGAGAAGCCGTCATCACCACCGGCGGAAACAGCATTGAGCTTGCCGGTGTTGATAGTGGACTTCTCGGTGCTGGTGGCGGCCAGGGCACGGAGGTAGTAGGTGGTTTTCAGGCCACGGTACCAGGCCATGCGGTAGGTCACGTCCAGCTTCTTGCCCGAGGCGCCGGCGATGTACAGGTTCAGCGACTGAGCCTGGTCGATCCACTTCTGGCGACGGCTGGCAGCGTCGACGATCCACTTGGTTTCCACTTCGAACGCGGTGGCGTACAGGTCTTTCAGATCCTGCGGGATGCGCTCGATCTGCTGCACGGAGCCGTCGTAGTACTTCAGGTCGTTGACCATGACGCTGTCCCACAGGCCGCGGTTTTTCAGGTCGCGTACCAGGTAGGGGTTGATCACGGTGAATTCGCCGGAGAGGTTCGATTTCACGTACAGGTTCTGGTAGGTCGGCTCGATGGACTGCGACACGCCAATGATGTTGGAGATGGTCGCGGTCGGCGCGATGGCCATGATGTTCGAGTTACGAATGCCTTTCTTCACGCGCTCGCGGATCGGTGCCCAGTCCAGCGATTCGGACAGGTCGACGTCGATGTACTTCTGGCCACGGGCTTCGATCAGCAGTTGCTGCGAATCCAGCGGCAGGATGCCCTTGCTCCACAGCGAACCTTCGAAGGTGCTGTAGCTGCCGCGCTCTTCGGCCAGGTCACAGGAGGCCTGGATGGCGTAGTAGCTGATGGCTTCCATCGACTTGTCGGCGAACTCGACGGCAGCGTCGGAGCCGTAGGCGATGTGCTGCAGGTACAGGGCGTCCTGGAAGCCCATCAGGCCGAGGCCGACCGGACGGTGCTTGAAGTTGGAGTTACGCGCCTGATCCACGCTGTAGTAGTTGATGTCGATGACGTTATCGAGCATGCGCACAGCGGTCTTCACGGTGCGGCCGAGTTTCTCGATGTCCAGCTTGCCGTCGACGATGTGATTGACCAGGTTGACCGAGCCCAGGTTGCAGACGGCGATCTCGTCCTTGTTGGTGTTCAGGGTGATCTCGGTGCACAGGTTGGAGCTGTGTACCACGCCCACGTGCTGCTGCGGGCTGCGCAGGTTGCATGGATCCTTGAAGGTCAGCCATGGGTGGCCGGTCTCGAACAGCATCGAGAGCATCTTGCGCCACAGGTCTTTGGCCTGGATGGTCTTGTACAGCTTGATCTTGCCGTACTCGATCAGGGCTTCGTAGTACTCGTAGCGCTCTTCGAAGGCCTTGCCGGTCAGGTCATGGAGATCCGGTACTTCGCTCGGGCTGAACAGGGTCCACTTGCCGTCTTCGAAGACGCGCTTCATGAACAGATCCGGAATCCAGTTGGCGGTGTTCATGTCGTGGGTACGACGACGGTCGTCACCGGTGTTCTTGCGCAGCTCGAGGAATTCCTCGATGTCCATGTGCCAGGTTTCCAGGTAGGCGCAGACCGCGCCCTTGCGCTTGCCGCCCTGGTTGACCGCCACGGCGGTGTCGTTGACCACTTTGAGGAAGGGCACGACGCCCTGGGATTTGCCGTTGGTGCCCTTGATGTAGGAGCCCAGCGCGCGCACCGGCGTCCAGTCGTTGCCCAGGCCGCCGGCAAACTTGGACAGCATGGCGTTGTCGTGGATGGCGTTGTAGATGCCCGACAGGTCATCCGGCACGGTGGTCAGGTAGCAGGAGGACAACTGCGGACGCAGGGTGCCGGCGTTGAACAGAGTCGGTGTGGACGCCATGTAGTCGAACGAGGACAGCAGGTTATAGAACTCGATGGCGCGGTCTTCGCGGTTCTTCGGCTCTTCGATGGCCAGGCCCATGGCCACGCGCATGAAGAATACCTGCGGCAGTTCGAAGCGGATGCCGTCCTTGTGGATGAAGTAGCGGTCGTACAGGGTCTGCAGGCCCAGGTAGGTGAACTGCTGGTCGCGCTCGTGGTTGATCGCGGCGCCCAGTTTCTCCAGGTCGTAGCCTTGCAGCTTGCTGTCCAGCAGCTCGAACTCGACACCTTTGGCCACATAGGCAGGCAGCGCCTTGGCGTACAGGTCGGCCATTTCGTGGTGGGTGGCGCTGCTGGCGATGCCGAGGAAGCTCAGGGCTTCGGCGCGGATGTTGTCCATCAGCAGGCGGGCGGTGACGTAGCTGTAGTTCGGCTCACGCTCGACCAGGGTACGGGCGGTCATCACCAGGGCGGTGTTGACGTCCTTCTCGGCCACGCCGTCGTACAGGTTCTTCAGGGTTTCGCGCTCGATCAGCGAGCCATCGACTTCGGCCAGGCCTTCGCAGGCTTCGCGGATGATGGTCTGCAGGCGGCCCATGTCCAGCGGCTGCACTTCGCCAGCGGCGTTGGTGATGCGGATGCTCGGGTGCGGCTGGGCGATTTCGCTGCCGGCGCTGGCCTTGCGCTTGCTGGCCTGGGCTTCGCGGTAGATCACGTAGTCACGGGCGACTTTCTGCTCGCCGGCGCGCATCAGGGCCAGTTCGACCTGATCCTGGATTTCTTCGATGTGGATGGTGCCGCCGGACGGCATGCGGCGCTTGAAGGTGGCGGTGACCTGCTCGGTCAGGCGCGCGACGGTGTCATGGATACGCGACGAGGCGGCAGCGGTGCCGCCCTCCACGGCGAGAAAGGCCTTGGTGATGGCGACGGTGATCTTGTCATCGGTGTAGGGGACGACAGTGCCGTTGCGCTTGATCACGCGCAGTTGGCCGGGGGCGGTGGCGGCCAGATCCTGGGAGGAATCGGCGGCCTGCGGCGCGGCGGCCTGCGGGTTCTCGCGAGTGGTCTCGGTATGCATGGAGATCTCCGTGTTCTGTAATTTTTGGTTGGACGTCACGATTGGAAACCGTGCCCTGTCCGCCGTTCATTCCATTAACAACTCAAAGCCGCACGCGGCAGCGGGGCCGGGTACGGGGGTGTTGCAAGAGCGGGCAGGCAAGGCACGACTTCCCGTGCCGTCCTGGCGCTTAAAAGTCAAAACGGGGCGCTTTGGCACCCCGTCTACTACTACATATAGTGGTCGGTCAGCGAGTCTGCTCACTGCCTGACCAGCCCGAACCAGCTCCGAGTGGGTCTGGTGCGGCTGCAGCCCAGAACAAGCCTGGGCATGCGTGAATCTGTCGCTCGAGTCACCGGGAAAACCCTGTGAAAAGGGCTTGCGCGATTCGTTCTTTTTGTGTCCGGTTTCTCGCTGCAACCCAACATCTGGTGGGTGCTGTGCAACGGGGATACAAGATAGTGCGCTGTTTGCGGCAATGCAAGGCGCTCACCATGGAACAACCTGTGGATAACGTGTGGGTGCCTTGTGGGTGTTGTCGGGCAAGCCCCCGTCATCTCTGGCTCTGGCCGGGCCTGACCGTTCGTCGCGGATTATCGAGGCGCCGAGGCGAGTTGTCGCAGCTGTTCGGTGGTGCACAGACTACCACTATATATAGTGATGTTGGCATGTGCTGTGCTAGCCACGGACTGCCCGGTTCTGCCGCTCGCGCCGAAGCGGGCGCAGCCCCTAGAATGGCCAACGTTGGCGATGCAGATGAGGTGGTGTGTGGAGCAAGAAGCATGGCAAATCCTCATCGTCGAGGATGATCAGCGCCTGGCGCAGCTGACCCAGGAGTACCTGGAAGGCAATGGCCTGCGTGTGGCCATCGAGGCCGATGGGGCAAAAGCGGCGGCGCGCATCCTGGCCGAGCAGCCGGATCTGGTGATGCTCGACCTGATGCTGCCCGGCGAGGACGGCTTGAGCATTTGCCGCAAGGTGCGCGACGGCTATAACGGGCCGATCCTGATGCTGACCGCGCGTACCGACGACATGGATCAGGTGCTGGGCCTGGAGATGGGCGCCGATGACTACGTATGCAAGCCGGTACGCCCGCGCGTGCTGCTGGCGCGCATCCGTGCCTTGCTACGTCGCCGTGAAAGTGGCGAGAGCGAGCGTGACGAAGGTCAGCCACGGCGCCTGCAATTCGGCCCGTTGGCCATCGACAGCGCCATGCGCGAGGCCTGGCTGGGCGAGCAGGGCATCGAGCTGACCAGCGCCGAGTTCGATCTGCTCTGGCTGTTGGCGGTCAATGCCGGGCGCATCCTTTCGCGCGAGGAAATCTTCAATGCCCTGCGCGGCATCGAATACGACGGCCAGGATCGCTCCATCGACGTGCGCATTTCACGCATCCGCCCGAAGATCGGTGACGACCCGATGCATCCACGGCTGATCAAGACGGTGCGCAGCAAGGGCTACCTGTTCGTCAGGGAAGCTGCCGAAGGGTTGTTGTGAGCACCTCGATCCCTGCCCGCCAGGTCAGCGAGCCAGCCGTTTTCAACACGCTGACGACGAAGCGTCTGCTGCTGCGCGATATCGTCCAGGACGATATCCACGGCATCTTTCGCGGGTTGTCCCATCCACAGGTGACCCGCTACTACGGCGTGTCCTATGCCACATTGGAGGCCACCCAGGAGCAGATGGACTGGTACCGCGAGCAGTTGCTCGAACGCACCGGCATCTGGTGGATCATCTGCCGGCCGGATGCGCCGCACGAGCTGCTCGGCGCATGCGGCTACAACGACTGGGAGCACGATCACCGCCGCGCGGAACTGGGTTACTGGCTGCTGCCACAGCACTGGCGCGACGGCATCATGCGCGAAAGCCTGGAGGCGGTGATCGCGCATGGTTTCGCCGCGATGGATCTGCACCGCATCGAAGCGGTTGTGGATACCGACAACGCTGCCAGCAGTGGCCTGTTGCGCCGCCTGGGCTTTACCCATGAGGGCGTACGCCGCGAGTGCGAGCTGCACAACGGGCGCTACCTCAGCCTGGACTGCTTCGGCCTGCTGCGTACACAGCGGGGGTGGCGATGAACTCGATCTTCCTGCGCATCTACGGCGGCATGCTCGCCGCCCTGGTGCTGGTGGCGCTGCTCGGTGTCGGCACCTTGCATCTGGTCAACGAGGTGCGTGGCGATCAGTACCGCGAGGGCCTGGCGCGCGGCACCTTCCGCCTGATGGCGGACAATCTGGCGGGCATGAGTGATGTCGAGCGGCGCCGAGCGCTAGTGGTGTGGTCGCGTTTGCTGGGCATCCCCCTGCAGTTGCAGAACTTGAACGATGCCCCACTCGACAGCAGCGAGCGCAACCGCCTGCAGCGCGGCCATGTGCTGGTGCAGCAGACCGGCCCGCACTCGGCGCAGGTCTATGGCCTGATCGATGGCAAGCAACCGTTGCTGCTGACCGGGGAAATCCAGCAGATCAGCGAGCAACTGGCGCGGGCCACCAACTACCTGCTGATCGATGAACTGATTCGTTACCCGGTCGACGAGCAGCCGCAGCGCCTGGCCCAGCTCAAGGAAGACAAGCAGTTCGGCTACGACCTGCATCTGGTGCGCCTGGACGACGCGCGCCTCGACCTCGACCAGCGCCGGCGCATCGACGAGGGCGATACGGTGATGGCGCTGGGCCGCGGCGGCGACTCCATCTATGTGTTCTCGGGCATTGTCGATACGCCCTGGGTGCTGGAAATCGGTCCGCTGTACCAGATGAATCCCTATCCGCCGCAACTGCTGGTGCTGATCGGCGCCGTCGGCCTGAGCCTGATCGGCCTGATCGTCTACCTGCTGGTACGTTCGCTGGAGCAGCGCCTGCGCGGGCTGGAAGGCGCTGCCACGCGTATCGCCAGTGGCCATCTGGATGCCCGCGTGCCGACCCGTGGCGCCGACTCGGTGGGGCGCCTGGCCAGCAGCTTCAACGCCATGGCCGAACACCTGCAGACCTCCCTGAGCACCCAGCGCGAGCTGGTGCGCGCGGTGTCCCACGAGCTGCGCACGCCGGTGGCGCGTCTGCGTTTCGGCCTGGAGATGATCGCCGATGCCGAGAGCGACAAGGCGCGGCGCAAATACATGGATGGCATGGACAGCGACATCCAGGATCTCGACAAGCTGGTCGACGAGATGCTGACCTACGCGCGTCTGGAACAAGGCTCGCCGGCGCTGAACTTCCAGAAGGTGGAGCTGCGTGCGCTGATCGATCAGGTGATCGATGAACTGGCGCCGTTGCGCGCCAGCGTGCGGGTCGAGCGTGGCGCGCTGATCAGCGTGCAGGAGGAGGGCGCGTGCTGGGTCGAGGCTGAGCCGCGCTACCTGCATCGGGCGCTGCAGAACCTGCTGAGCAATGCCATGCGTTACGCCGAGTCGCGCGTCTCGATCAGTTGCCAGGTGGGTTACAAGCGTTGCCGCATCGATGTCGAGGATGACGGGCCAGGCGTGCCGGAAGAAGCCTGGGAGCGGTTGTTCAGCCCCTTCCTGCGTCTGGATGACAGCCGCACGCGTTCATCGGGCGGGCATGGCCTGGGGCTGTCGATCGTGCGTCGGATCATCTACTGGCACGGCGGGCGCGCGCAGATCGGTCGCAGCGACAATCTGGGCGGGGCGCGCTTCAGCCTGGTCTGGCCGCGCAGCCAGGACGAGTGATCAGGCGGCCACCGCCACGCAGCTCAGCACCTTGTCATCGAACTGCGCAAACTGCCCGTTCAGTTCGGTGCCGCTGCGCCATTCGTCGTTCAGGTCGATGAGCAGGCGCAGGCGCGTATCGTCCGGGGTGCAGTGCAGCAGCTCGGCGTCGTGGAAGTAGAAACGCGTCAGGGTCAGCGGGTAGAGCGCCTTGAACAGGCTCTCCTTGAAGGAGAAGGTCAGGCTGATGCGCAGGGCGCGTTCCGCATCGTCCAGCGTTTGCAGGCGTTCCAGCTCGGCCGGGGTGAGAATCTCGCCTTGCAGACGCAGCGCCCGTTCGACCGGCAGCCGTTGCTCGACATCCAGGCCGACACCGCGCCACTGCTGTTGCGGCGCCACCAGCGCAGCCGCCCAGCCATCGCCATGGGTGATCGAGCCGGCCACACTGAGTGGCCACTGCGGCGCACGGTCGCTGCCGACCGCCGGCACGCTGGCCTGCCCGGTCAGGCGGTGCAGCGCTTCGCGGGCGCACAGGCGGCCCGCCAGGTGCTCGCTCTGGCGCTTGGCCACGCCCGGCACCGGCGGGATGCCGCAGCGCGGAAAGTCCTCGGCGTGCAGCCGGGCGGGATCGAAACGGGTGCTGATCAGGCGGCTGCCAGCCAGCGGCTGGGGCAGCGGGTCATGATCATCGAGCGGTGAGCAGCAGGCGGGATGGTAGGTGTTCATGGAGCGGCATTCTGCCGTGGCAGGAACCGACCAGTCATCCGCCGTTTACATTTCTTTGCAGGCGCGCAACAAAGTTAAACGGATGTTTGAATGAACATTTGCCACACTCGGCCTCGCATTCATACCGAATGCAGGTGAGGTTGTGCCGGTGCCTGGCACTGGCTTTTCTCCAAGTTCGAGAACGGCAGCCCGTTGGGCTGCCGTTTTTTTGCCCCGATTTTTTGCCGTGGTGCGGCTGTTTAGCGAAGCAGGCCGAACTCGTCGGCGAGCTTTCGGTAGTCGGCCACCTGCTGATGCACGAAGGTCTCAAGCTCCTGGCCTGTAATGGCCAAAGGCAACAGGTCGAAGTGCTCGCGCTTGGCATTGAAGGTTTCCTGGGTGAGCAGCGTTTCGAACTGCTTCTGCCACCACTGGAAGTCTTCGTCCTTGACCTCTGGGCCCATGTAGAAGCCGCGCACGATCGGCCAGACGACGTCGTAGCCTTGTTCCTTGGCGGTTGGAATCTGCGCCAGTTTGCCCGGCAGTCGCTCTTCGGCCAGGATCGCGAGGATGCGCACCTTGCCGGCCTCCAGTTGCGCCGTCGCTTCACCGAAACCGCTGACGACCGCCTGGACATGGCCGCCGAGCAGCGCCGTCATGGGTTCGCCGCCGCCCTCGAACGCCACGTAGCGCAGGTTTTCGGGGGCAACCTGAGCGCTGCGGGCGATCAGCGCCGCCTGCATCCAGTCCTGGCTGCCGACGGTGCCACCGGCGCCGATGACCAGGCTGGTCGGGTCTTTTTTCAGTTGCTGGATCAGCTCATCGAAGCTTTGCAGGGGCGAGTCGCGCGGCACGATCACCGCGCCATAGTCGGTGCCGATGGCCGCCAGCCAGCGCACGTCGTTTTCGTCGTAGCGGCCAAACTTGCCCTGCGCCAGATTCAGCAGCGAGCCACTCGACCAGGCGGTGATCAACCCGGCCTCCTTGGGCCGCTGCGCCACCACCGCGTTGTAGGCGACCGCGCCAATGCCGCCAGGCATGTAGGTGACACGCAGTGGTGCCTTGAGCAGGCCACTGTCCTTGAGGCCACTCTGGGCCAGTTTGCAGGTGATGTCGAAGCCGCCACCCGGCTTGGCCGGGGCGATGCATTCGGGGCGTTTCGGTTCGGCCAGCGCGAGGCTGGCGCCAAGCAGGCTCGAGGCCATCAGCGCGATGAGAGGGACACGGTTTTTCATCTGTTCTCCTGTGGAGTTTTATTGTGGTGCTGGCTGACCCGGCGCAGCCGGGTCAGGACGACGAGCGGGGCGCGCAGGGCAGCCCGCCAGTGTGGGGCCTCTCAGTCGTTGCCGAGCTTGAGCGTATCGGGCTGGCGCTTCTCGATCGCATGTTTGAGCAGCGCTGCGCTACGGAAGATGCCGTGGGCGAACTTGCCGTAAGGCATGGTGAGGAAGAACGCCAGCACCGTGCCGAGGTGGATGGCGAGCAGCACGGCCATCGCGCCGTTGTCGCGCCAGGCCAGCAAGGCCAGGCCGCTCAGGCTGATCAGCAACAGCAGCAGGATGAAGCCGCGATCCATCGGCGCCTGGGCACGGTCGCCCTGTTCCGGAGCGCGGCGATAGTTGAGCAAGAGCAGGCCGGCCGGGCCGATCAGCAGGCCGATGCCGCCCAGGGTGCCGAGCAGCACCGGCAGGCTCAGCAGCGGGTAGGGCGCGTGCAGGCCGAGCAGGTAGTGATAGAGCGTGGCTACGCTGGTTGAGGCCAGGCACAGCATGAAGCCGTAGAAGGTAAAGTGATGGAAGCGCCGGCGCCAGAGGGTGAAGCGGTCGCTGTCGTTGTTGCAGCCTTGGCCGTGGCCGCCATCGAGGTACTTGAGCGTGAGCACCGCGCCGGAGGCTTCGGCAACGGCGGCGCCGCTGGCCAGCGCGCGCGCATCGGCTGGGCTGATCGCCCGCCAGAAACGGCTGACGCCAATGGCCAGGGCGAGGATGGCGAAGCCAAAGGCAGCGCCGAACATCAGGGCCAGGGTGTTGTGCGGGAAGATCGCGTAGAAGTTGCCGGCCAGCGGCCCGGGAAACAACGTGCCCTTGACCAGCAGCGTCAGCAGCAGGAACAACGCCAGCGAGGCGGCCAGGGCCAGTGACAGGGTCAGGCCGTTGCGCTGGTAGAGCGTGCCGAGCTTGCCAGGCCAGGCGTACTCGATGTAGGTGTTCAGGCGCACTTTGGCCATGGCCTGCGGCACGTTCACGGCGAACTCGTGCGGCGGGGCGTACTGGCAGGCATGCAGGCAGGCGCCGCAGTTGTGGCAGAGGTTGGCCAGGTAATGCACGTCGGCCTTGGCGAAATCCAGGCGACGGGTCATGGCGGGAAAGACCGCGCAGAACCCTTCGCAGTAACGGCAGGCGTTGCAGATGTGCATCTGCCGGTCGACTTCGGCCTCGTGAACGTTCAATAGAGGAATCAGGTTGGGCTGCGCCGCGCTCTTGCTTTGAGAGGCGATTTGGATGACTTCAGGCGATTGCACGGGACTCTCCAGCGCTTGTTGTAGTGGTGGGGCCATGGCCGGCTGCCGCAGCGGCCTGGGTGCCGGCGATGCGGCCGAACGCGGTGCCGATGGACATGCCGACGCCTGCCGTGTAGCCCTTGCCGAGGACGTTGCCAGCCATCATTTCGCCGGCCACGAACAGGTTCGCGCTGGGCTGGCCGGCGAAGCGCACGGCGGCGGTGTCGTCGGTCTTCAGGCCGAGATAGGTGAAGGTCACGCCCGGCTTGAGCGGGTAGCCGTAGAAGGGCGGGGTGTCGATGGGGCGCGCCCAGTGGGTCTTGGCCGGCGTTACGCCTTCGGTGTGACAGCCGTCGAGGCGAGTGTGGTCGAAGTCGTCGCCCACGCAGGCATTGTTGTAGGCCTGCAGGGTCTTCACGAAGGCCTCGACCGGCAGGCCGAGCTTGCTGGCGAGTTCTTCCAGGCTGTTGGCCGTGGTGCCGGGGAACACCGGCGGCATGAAGCGGCCGATGGCTTTCTGGTCGATGATCGAGAAGCCGACCTGGCGCGGCTGCTGGGCCACCAGCCGGCCCCAGATGGCGTAGCGCTTGGGCCAGAAATCCTCGCCTTCGTCGTAGAAGCGTTCGCCCTCGCAGTTGACCACCACGCCCAGCGACACGCAGTCGATGCGGGTGCAGATGCCGCCGTCGTAGAGTGGCGCGCGGGCGTCGATGGCGACCATGTGCGCCTGGGTCGGGTCGCCGATGGTCTCGGCGCCTGCATCGATCAGGCGGCGCAGCAGCACGCCATTGTTGAAGCGAGTGCCACGGATCAGGAAGTTGTCCGCCGGGTATTCGCCGCGTTCGTTGACGCCCCAGGCTTCGCGCAGCCATTGCCGATTGGACTCGAAGCCGCCCGCCGCCAATACGCAGGTGCGCGCTTCGATGCGCTCGGCTGGGCAGTGCTTGCCCTCGACTTCCCGCGCGGGAATATGCGCCGCGACGAAGCGGTCGCCATCCAGTTCGATGTCATCGACCGGCGCGTCGTAGCGGATCTGCACGCCCAGGCGCTCGGCGCTGCGGTAGTAGGCGTTGACCAGTGCCTTGCCGCCGCCCATGAAGAAGGCGTTGGTGCGGGCGACGTGCAGGGCCCCGGACAGCGGCGGCTGAAAGTGCACGCCATGGCTGCGCATCCAGTCGCGGCAGTTGGACGAGGCGCGGATCACCAGGCGTGCCAGGTGCTCGTCGGTTTGCCCGCCGGTCACCTTGAGCAGGTCTTGCCAGAATTCTTCTTCGGGGTAGGCGTCGACCAGCACGTCCTGCGGGGCGTCGTGCATGCAGCGCAGGTTGCGGGTGTGCTGGGAGTTGCCGCCGCGCCAGGC
This sequence comes from Pseudomonas sp. FG29, assembly GCF_057809355.1. NCBI lineage: Bacteria > Pseudomonadati > Pseudomonadota > Gammaproteobacteria > Pseudomonadales > Pseudomonadaceae > Pseudomonas > Pseudomonas sp. FG29. The sequence continues at coordinate 517,216 of NZ_JBMDJU010000001.1, forward strand.
ACGCGGGGCGCCTTCCAGCAGCATGACGCTGGCGCCTGCTTCACGGGCCATCAGCGCTGCGCACAAGGCCGCATTGCCGCCGCCTATAACCAGAACATCGATCATCTCGTCTCCTCGTTGGCGGAGGAGCACGGCATGGCCGCTCCCCCGGAATGGAGGGGACTTTAAGAGGGGGTTAAGGGGCTCGAAAGGCCAGGAAATGCAGGGGGTGTTCAGTATTGCTAAACACCCAGGCGAGGTCAGGTGTCGTGTTCGTCCAGCAGATGAGCGCCTGGCCAGCGACCATTGGCGACCAGCTCGCGGGTGATATCGAGGATGGCCACGCGTGCGGCCAGCGCTGCCGGGGACAATTCATCGTCAGGCAGCGACACCAGCAGGTTGCGCCGACCGGCGTGGGCATCGGCGATCTGCACCACCTTCAGGCCCTGTTCGCGGGCTCTGGCCGCCACGGCGCCCGGCTGGATGGTGGCGGCGTAGCCGGCCTTGACCGTGTCCATCAGCAGCGTCAGGCCGTCGACGTTCATCACCACGCAGGGTTCGCAGCGCGAATGGGCGAAGGCATTGTTGATGGTGCTGCGCAGGCCGTGCTGGTCGCTGGGCAGCACCAGGGGCACCTGGGTCAGCTCGGCGAGTGTGACGCTATCACCCGCGGGGACGCCCGGCAGGTTGGTGGGGGCGATGAGGAACAGCTTCTCGTCGAGCAACGGCCTGACACGGCAGCGCCTGCCTGGGTCGCTGTGAAAGAGGATGGCCAGATCCAGTTGGCGTGCCTGCAACTGGCTGCTCAGGTAGCCGGAGAGCATTTCCACCAGATGCAGCTGGATGTTCGGGTAGCGCTGGCGCATCGCTGCGATCAACGGCAACGCCAGCACCGAGGAGGTGCTGGGGGCGAAGCCCAGGCTCACGTAGCCGCTCATGCGCTCGCGCTGCGCGGCCTGGGCGGCGTTTTCCGCCTGGCGCAGGGTGAGCTGGGCATGGTGCTGGAAGGCGATGCCGGCTGGAGTGGGGGTAACGCCGGTGCTGCTGCGCGTCAGCAGGCGAGTGCTGAGCTCGCTTTCCAGCTTGCTGATCTGCTGGCTCAGCGCCGAGGTGCCGACGCCCAGCTCCACAGCCGCACGCCCCAGGCTGCCGTGTTCGACCACCTTGAGGAAATAACGCAGTTGTCTGAGTTCCATCGCCTGTCCGTCATCGCTGGAGGAGTGCCGAGGATAGTGGCCTGGTTTGGGAAGAAAAGCGTTGGGTGTTCATCCAGAGCAAAAAAAGCCCGCACAAGGCGGGCTAAGCGTGGTTCTTGCACCAGAGCTTGAATAACGGCTCGGCAAGGAACATCACCAGGAACAGCCGCAGTACCTGCAGCGCGGTAACCAATGCCACCGACAGTTGCAAGGCTTCGGCGGTCAGGCACAGCTCGGTGATGCCGCCGGGCATCATGCCCAGCATCAGCGACAGGTGATCCTCGCCAGCCACCCAGCCGAGCACCTCACCCAGCAGGGCGGCGGCCAGCATGGCGAGCAGGGTGAACGCCAGGACGCGGGCGAGGAAGCCCGGTGCGCTGCGGAAGAAGGCGCGGTCGAAATGGCAGCCCAGGGCGCAGCCGATCAGCCACTGGCCGAACTGACCCAGGCCTGCCGGCAGGCCCAGATGCAGATCGAAACTGGCACTGGCCACCGCACTGGCGACCAGCGGCCCCAGCATCCACGGGTTGGGTTGTTTGAGGCGGTTCCACAGCAGGGCGAGAACGCCACCGGCAGCCAGCAAGCCGGCGAGCCAGGCCCAATCCACTGGAGCGCGTGTTGGCGCGGGAACGGCCGGCAGGCTCCAGGTAAACAGGGCCGGGATCAACAGCACCACCAGCAGCAGACGCATGCTGTGGGCAGCGGCTACGCGTGCAGGCTGGGCGTTGTGGCGCAGGGCCAGATTGACCATCTCGCTGGCGCCGCCAGGCATGCTGGCGAAGAACGCCGTCGCACGGTCGACGCCGCTGCGCATCAGGATGGCAATGCCGATCAGGCCGAGCAGCAGGGTGCCGATGGCGCCGATGACGATGATGGGGAAGTGAGTGACGACCTGTTCCAGCACTTCGCTGGTGAAGTGCAGGCCGATGCCGGTCGCCACCAGCCACTGGCCGGCCTTGCGCCCGCCTGGCAGTTCACTGAAGGGGCGGTTGGTCAGGCAGCGTATGGCGATTACCGCCAGTAGCGAGCCGACCATCCACGGCAAAGGCCAGCCGGCGAGGCTAGCCAGGTAACCGCCGACCGCACCGGTCAGCGGCGTTACCCACAGGTCACGCGGCAGCGGCATCTGCCTGAGCCTTGAGCTGCTTGCGGCGACGCATCCAGCGGATACCCGGCAGGGCGAGCATCAGCGCGGTCAGGCCCCACAGCGCCAGGGTGATCGGGCTGCTCCAGAGGATGGACAGCTCGCCAGCGGAGATCGACAGGGCGCGGCGCAGGTTGTCTTCCATCATTTCACCCAGGACGAAGCCGAGGATCAGCGAGGAGAGCGGGAAGTCCAGCTTGCGCAGGATGTAGCCGAAGATGCCCAGCAGCACCATCAGCACCAGGTCGAAGGTGGTGCTGTGCACGGCATAGACGCCCACCAGGCTGACGGCGGTGATGGCCGGCACCAGGATCCAGTTCGGCACGGCGAGCATGCGCGAGAACAGGCCAACCAGCGGAATGTTCATCACCAGCAGGATGATGTTGCCGATGAACAGCGAGGCGATCAGGCCCCACACCACGTCGGGCTGGTGTTCGAACATCAGCGGGCCCGGGGTGATGTTGTACAGCGTCAGGGCGCCGATCATCACCGCGGTGGTGCCCGAACCCGGTACGCCGAGGGTCAGCATGGGGATCAGCGAACCGCACGCCGAGGCGTTGTTGGCGGCTTCCGGAGCGGCCAGGCCGCGCAGGTCACCTTCGCCGAAGCGGCCCTTGGTACCGGCCATGCGCTTCTCGGTCATGTAGGTCATGGCGCTGGCGATGGTGGCGCCGGCACCGGGCAGGGTGCCGATGACGAAACCAGCCAGGGCGCTGCGAATCATGGTCCAGAAGGTGAAGCAGAACTCCTTGAAGTTGAACAGCAGGCGACCGCTGGCCTTCACGGCCGCTTGGCCGGAGTGGGTGTTTTCCAGCATCAGGAGGATTTCGCTGACGCTGAACAGGCCGATCACCACGATGACGAACTGGATGCCATCGGACAGGCTGACGCTGTCGAAGGTGAAGCGGTACACGCCAGTGGTCGAGTCCACGCCGACGGTGGCCAGAGCCAGGCCGATCAGCGCCGACATCAGGGTCTTGACCGGCTTGTCGCCGACCATGCCGCCGAGGCAGGCGATGGCGAAGATCATCAACACGAAGTATTCGGCCGGACCGAAGGCCACGGCCCATTTCGCCAGCAGCGGGGCGAACAGCACCACACCGCAGGTGGCGATCATGCTACCGACGAAGGAACTGACCGCCGACAGCGACAGGGCGATGCCAGCCTTGCCCTGACGCGCCAGCGGGTAGCCGTCGAGGGTGGTCATGATGGCCGCGGCGTCGCCCGGCACGTTGAGCAGGATGGCGGAAATACGGCCACCGTATTCGCAGCCCAGGTACACGGCGGCAAGCAGGATCAGTGCGGTTTCCGGCGGCAGGCCGAGGGCGAAGGCCAGCGGCAGCAGCAGCGCCACGCCGTTGATCGGGCCGAGGCCCGGCAGCAGGCCGACTACGGTGCCGACGAAGGCGCCGAACAGTGCTACCAGCAGGTTCTGTGGCTGCGTGGCGACGCCAAAGCCCTGCATGAGGAAGTTAAGGGTTTCCATTTCAGCTCTCCACGAAGGCTTCAAGCAGGCCGAGCGGCAGGGGCACGTCCAGCAGCAGATCGAACAGTACGTACAGCAATACGCCCATCAGCACGGCGCTGATCAGGCAGGGAACAGGGCGACCGGTGAACAGCAGACCGAGCAGGAAGGTCGACAGGGCGGTGCTGAGCACGAAACCCAGAGGCTCGAAGGTCACGGCGTAAAGCAGCAGTGCCGCGATGCACAGCACGCTGCGCAGGGCGGTGGGAATATCTAGACGCTGATCCATCATGCCGGGCTTGATCACCAGCCACAGGCTGCCAATCCCCATCAGGCCGAGCAGCAGCAGCGGGTAGGCGCGCGGGCCGACCGGGTCATAGGCGAAGGGAGCCTGGAAACCCCAGGCGACGACAGCGAGCCAGGCGCACAGCAGCAACCAGATCGCGGAGAACAGGCGGACGTACATGGAAATTTACCTCAAGGGCTGCGGCCGCCCGAAGGCGGCCGAGCACGGATTGCGCTGAGCGTTACTGGATCAGACCGAACTCGCCGGCCAGGGCCTTGTACTCCTGCACTTGCTTGTGCACGAAAGCGTCCAGTTCGGCACCGATCAGCGACAGCGGGAACAGGTCACGCTGTTCGCGCAGGGTGGCGAAGTCGTTGCGGGCCAGCATCGTCTCGAACTGGCCTTTCCACCAGTTGAAGTCTGCGTCGGAGACTTCCGGGCCCATGTAGAAGCCACGGATCACCGGCCAGCTGATGTCGAAACCCTGCTCCTTGGCGGTGGGGATATCGGACAGCTTGCCCGGCAGGCGCTCGTCGGACAGCACGGCGAGGATGCGCACCTTGCCGGCGGCCAGTTGCGGGGTGACTTCGCCGAGACCGCTGGAGGTCACCTGGACGTGGTTGCCGAGCATGGCAGTCAGGGTCTCGCCACCGCCTTCGAAGGCCACGTAGCGCAGGTTCTTCGGATCGATACCGGCGGCGCGGGCGATCAGTGCGGTTTGCATCCAGTCCTGGCCGCCGATGGTGGCGCCGGCGCCGAATACCACGCTGCTCGGATCTTTCTTCAGCGCTTCGACCAGCTCGCTGAGGTTTTTCCACGGGGCATCGGCGCGTACGGTGATAGCACCGTAGTCGGTGCCGATGGCAGCCAGCCAGCGCACGGCGTTTTCGTCGTAGCGGCCGAACTTGCCTTGAGCCAGGTTGAGCAGCGAGCCCGAGGAGAACGCGGTGATGGTGCCCTGATCCTTGGCGCGCTGGGCGACCACGGCGTTATAGGCCACGGCGCCGACACCGCCCGGCATGTAGGTGACGCGCATCGGCGCCTTGAGCAGGCCGGTATCCTTCAGGCCGCTCTGGGCCAGCTTGCAGGTCAGGTCGAAACCACCACCGGGCTTGGCCGGGGCAATGCACTCGGGGCGCTTGGGCTCGGCGGCCAGCAGTTGGCCAGCGAAGGCCAGGCAGGCTGTCGCCAGGGCGGCGCGGGTCAGAACGGATTTCATGATTTCAGTCCTCGCAGGGCTTGTTGTTGTTTACCAGATCGGCAGGGTATAGCCGACGATGATGCGGTTCTCGTCCGCGTCGCGGGCGAAGTCGGAGTGGAAGCTGGCGTTGCGTACGCGCACGTAGAGGTCTTTGAGCGGGCCGTTCTGCACCACGTACTTGAATTCGATGTTGCGTTCCCATTCGCCGCCATGGTCGTCGCTGCCTGCGACCTCAGCGTCATCACCACGGATGTAGCGGGTCATGAAGGTCAGACCGGGCACGCCGACGCTGGCGAAGTTGTAGTCGTAACGGGCCTGCCAGGAGCGCTCGTTGGCGTTGGCGAAGTCGTTGATCTGGACGAAGTTGACCAGGAACGGATCGCTGCCATCGATGTAGGCGAAACCGGTATCGCCGCTCATGTCCTGAAAGCCCAGGCCGAACTTGTGGCTGCCCAGGCCGTAGCTGAGCATGGCATTGAAGGCCTGGTTGTCGACCTTGCCGGCATTGGCGGCGCCGCTGTCACGGCTGACGATATAACGCACGTCGCTGCTCAGGGTGCCGGCACCCAGCTTGTGGCTGGTGAGCAGGCCGAAGAAATGCTGGCGATAGATGTCGTCGAGGTCGGCGAAGTAGTAGCGGCCGGTGACGCCCTTGGCGAACTGGTAGTCCACGCCGGCCAGGTCGAGATGGTCGGCTTCGATGTCGCCAGCGAAACGGCTGTTCTTGCTGTTGAGCAGCATCTTCTCGGAGTTGGTCGAAGCGCGGTCGATCACCTTGTCCAGGCGACCACCGGTGAAGGTCAGGCCTTCAAGCTCGGAGGAGGTCAGCAGGCCGCCTTCGAATACCTGAGGCAGCAGGCGGCTGTCGCTGGCCTTGACCACCGGCAGTTCCGGCACGTGCGAGCCATAACGCAATTCGGTGGAGGAAATCTTGACCTTGGCGGTCGCGCTCACGCGACCGAACTGGTCGGGTGTGCCGCCATCGTCCTGCACGGGCAGCAGGTCGGTGCCGGTGCGGCCTTTGCCCGAGTCGAGCTTGATGCCCAGCAGGCCCATGGCATCCAGGCCGAAGCCGACGGTGCCTTCGGTGTAGCCGGACTTCATGTCGAGCCACAGACCCTGACCCCATTCCTCGCGCTTGTTCTGCTGTTTTCGAGGTTGCGTATTCTCGCGGAAATCTCGATTGAGGTAGATGTTGGTGGCAGTGAGGCTGGCGCTGCTGTCTTCGATGAAGGCGGCGTTGGCGACTGGGGAGGCGGCGGCGATGGCCAGGCAAAGCAGGCGTACAGGCGGCAGGGCCTGACGATAGGCATGCAACATTGTGTGGTGTCTCCGGTTCTTGTTCTTGTTGCGTGTTCGCACCACTGCGATCACGCTCAGGCAGGTGGTTCGAGCCACCTTCTGGCGATGCTAGGCAGGCAAGCTTTCAACAGGCTTTCAGTGCTGAAAGTTTTTCAGCTTGTTTCTCGCTCTGGCATTTCAGCGATTCACAGCGCCTCGCCTGGCGCTAAACTGCGCGCCTTGATCGAGCGAGTGGTGGGAGTGATAGCGTGCGGATTCTGCTGGTCGAAGACCATCCGCAGTTGGCGGAGAGCGTGGCCCAGGCGCTCAAGGGCGCCGGTTGGACGGTGGATTTGCTGCATGACGGCGTGGCGGCCGACCTGGCCCTGGCCAGTGAGGATTATGCCCTGGCGATTCTCGACATCGGCTTGCCCCGTCTGGATGGCTTTGCCGTGCTGGCGCGCGCGCGCGACCGTGGCCAGACCCTGCCGGTGCTGATGCTGACCGCGCGTGGCGAGGTCAAGGATCGGGTGCACGGCCTCAATCTGGGCGCCGACGATTACCTGGCCAAGCCGTTCGAGTTGTCCGAGCTGGAGGCGCGGGTCAAGGCGCTGTTACGGCGTAGCGTGCTCGGCGGCGAGCAGGTGCAGCGCTGCGGCACGTTGGTCTATGACCTGGGCGCGCGCCGCTTCAGTCTGGACGGTGAGACGCTGACCTTGACGGCCCGCGAGCAGGCCGTGCTGGAAGCCATGATTGCCCGCCCCGGGCGGGTGATGAGCAAGGAGCAACTGGCCGCTCAGGTGTTCGGCCTGGACGAGGAAGCCAGCCCGGACGCCATCGAAATCTACGTACACCGCCTGCGCAAGAAGCTCGAGGGGCGCGCTGTGCGTATCGTCACGTTCCGCGGCCTGGGGTATCTCCTGGAGGCCGTCGAGTCATGAGGCTGGGCGGCAGTCTGCGTGGCCGTCTGCTGCGTCGTCTGGCCATTCTGCTCGGGGCGATCCTGCTGCTCAGCAGCCTCAGTGCCTATTGGAGTGCTCGGCGGGCGGCCGATACGGCGTACGACCGTACCCTGTTGGCTTCGGCGCGCGCCGTGGCTGATGGGTTGTACACGCAAGAGGGGCAGCTCAAGGCCAATGTGCCCTACGTCGCCCTCGATACCTTCGCTTATGACAGTGCCGGGCGTATCTATTACCAGGTGTTCGATCTCGACGGGCAACTGATCTCAGGGTACGAAGGTGTGCCGGCGCCTCCGGCGGCAACGCCCCGTACCAATGACTACCCCGCGCTGGCACATTTCTACGACGCCACGTATCGCGGGCAGGGCGTGCGTGTGGTGAGTTTGCTGCAACCGGTCAGCGAACCGCAGGTCAATGGCATCGCCGAGATCCGTGTGGCCGAAACCCAGGGTGCGCGTGAGCGCATGGCGCGGGAGTTGCTGGTGGGCACCCTGTGGCGCATGGGGCTGCTGTCGATCAGTGCGCTGTTGCTGGTATGGGTGGCGGTGAACCTGGCGCTGCGCCCACTGGAAACCTTGCGACGCGCCGTGGCCTTGCGTGCCAGTGATGATCTGCGGCCGTTGCCGGAGGCCGGTTTGCCGCGCGAGGTGTTGCCGCTGGTGGATGCGCTGAATCAGTTCAACGAGCGCCTGCATGGCCTGTTCGAGCGGCAATCGCTGTTCATTGCCGACGCCGCGCATGAGCTGCGCACGCCGCTGGCCGCGCTTAAGGCCCGCATCGCCCTGGGGTTACGGGCCGAGACGCCTGAGGAATGGCGTTCGACGCTGGAGCAGGTGGCGCTGCAGAGCGATCGTCTGACCGCGTTGGCCAACCAGTTGCTCTCACTGGCGCGTATCGAAAGCGGTGGGCGGGCGATCTCCGAGGGTGGGGCGCAGCGGATCGACCTGAGCCAGCTCACCCGTGAACTGGCCATGGCCATGGCACCGCTGGCGCATGCGCGGGGCGTGGCGTTGGCACTGGAGGCCGAGCAACCGGTGTGGATCGATGGCGAACCGACCTTGCTCAACGAACTGCTCAGCAATCTGGTGGATAACGCCCTGGCGCATACGCCGCAGGAGGGCAACCTGATCCTGCGGGTCTTCGCGCCTGCGGTGCTGGAGGTCGAGGATGACGGCCCGGGTATTCCGTCCGAAGAGCACGACAAGGTGTTCGAGCGCTTCTACCGGCGTGGCAATCAGGGCAGCGGTGCTGGCTTGGGCCTGGCCATTGTCGGGGAAATCTGCCGCGCCCACCGCGCGCAGATCAGCCTGCATCAGGGGGCTACGAAAGGTTTGCGAGTTCGGGTCGAATTTCCCGTTTCAGGGGCCGAGGCTTAGCGGTTGATGGATCTCCAGCAGGTAGCGGGAAATCTTGCCGCTGCTGCGCATCTGGGCCAGGCCATGATTGAAGCGCGCCATGCGCTCGGCATTGCCAGGCACCTCGCGTGACAGCAGTAGGTGCAGGCTGTCGCTGCGCAGTGGTAGCGGGTGGAAGCTCAGGCGCTGGCGCTCGGCGCTGCTGAAATGCTGATAGAGCAGGTCGAAGGCGACCACCTTGTCCAGCGGAAACAGGTCGATGCGCCCGGCCAGCAATTGCCGCAGTCCTTGCTCGTCACTGTTGAGGTAGGTGATCTGCAGCTCGCCGGTCGCTTCGGCGCTACGCAACGTCTCGCCGTAGTCATAGCCGCGCGTAGCGGCCAGGCGAAAACCGCGCAGATCAGCGGCGGTTTGCCAGTCGAACGCGCGCCCCTTGAGGTGGAACAGGTAGTAGGTGGTTTCGATCACCGGATCGCTGACATAGAAGTGCTCTTCGCGCTCTCGGCTGGGGAGCCAGACCGCGCTGCCATCGCGTTGACCATCGGCAGCCATCTTCAGTGAACGCGCCCAGGGGTGAAATTCCCACTGCACGTCGATGCCTTCGAGGGCGAAGGCTTCGGCGACGATGCGCGAGGCGACGCCGTGGTAGGGCAGGTCGGCGCCCAGGTAGGGCGGCCATTCGCCATTGGTCAGGCGTACCGTATCGGCGCCCTGGGCGTTGCCCAGCAGGAGCAGAAGCAGAAGAAGGGCACGGTGCATGGCGCTACATCCCTGAGCGAGTCACTGGAGTGTAGTGGCGTAATGCCGTCCTTGGCGAGTGCCGTTATTGCAGCATGCTGGTGGCGGCTTCCATGGCCGCAGAGAGGTCTTCATCGGCCTGCATGTCGACGTCGGGGTCGAGGCCAAGTTTGGCGAAGGCAGGGATCTGGCTCCAGTCCAGCTGGGTGTAAGGGTGCTCGCTGCCCAGGTAGCTCTGCAGCGTCGCCACCTGGACGATGTCGACGTAATCGACCTTGGCCGAATCGCGGCTGAAGTTCAGGTATTGGCTGGGTACCATGGCGATGGGCTCGGGGAACTCCCAGGTACGCAGGATCTTGTCACCGATGATCGGGTGAATCTGCTCGATCACATGGTTGAGGCTGATGGAGTCGGCCAGCAGTTCGTTGTGTTCCTCGGCATAGGTGAGGATCGGCAGCACGCCGATCTGGTGCACCAGGCCGGCGAGGGTCGCCTGGTCGGGCATCAGGCGGGTGTAGTGACGGCAGAGAACGTGGCAGATACCGGCAATTTCGGTGCTCTTGTTCCACACTTCGCGCATCTTGCGGTCGACCACGTCGCTGGTGGCCTGGAACATCTGCTCCATCGCCAGGCCGGTGGCCAGGTTGCAGGTGTAGTTGATGCCCAGGCGACTGACCGCCATCTGCAGGTCGGTGATTTCCTTGTTGCTGCGCAGTAGTGGGCTGTTGACCACCTTGATGATGCGGGCGGTGAGCGCGGCATCGTTACCGATGACCTTGCTGATCTGCGGAATGCCCACGTCGGGATCTTCCGCAGCCTCGCGAACCTTCAGCGCCACCTCGGGGAGGGTGGGCAGCACCAGTTCATCGTTCTCAATGGCGTGGATCAGTTCCTGTTGCACTCTTTCAGCGAGTTTGCTCATGCGTTGGCTCTCTTTGGCGTTGCCGGACGAGGCCCGGCAAGTGTAGTCAGCGCTGGATTTCCTGATCGGCATCCAACTGATAGGGCAGGTCGAGTAGGGTCAGGTTCGGGCCGTCGAGGCTGGCGAGGTGGATGCGGCCATCGCTGACGGCGTCCTCCTGCAGCACGGCAAGCAGCTCCACTGCGGTGGGCGTGCGCGCGGCCAACACGACTTCGCCGACGCTCGAACCGTGTACCGGCGAGAAGAGCTCGCAGCCGACGGCAGGTGTTTCTTCCGTTGTCAGGGTGAGGCGGTAGAGGCGGCGCTTGAGTTTGCCCAGATACTGCATGCGCGCGACGATTTCCTGGCCGGTGTAGCAGCCTTTCTTGAAGCTCACGCCACCAAGGGCCTGCAAGTTGATCATCTGTGGGATGAACAGCTCGCGGGTGGCGCCGAACACCTGGCCGATACCGGCACGAATCTGGTCGAGCAACCATTGGTTCAGCTCGGCCTGGGGCAGTTGTGCGCTCAGCTTGTTCTGCAGGGCGGCGGCTTCGCTGGCAGGTGCCCATAGCTCGGCGCGACCATCGACCAGGCGCACCGCCAGCAGGTTGGCGCTGCTGGCAACGCTGTCGGCGGCGCTGCCCAGGTCGAGGCCGAGGTCACTCAGCACGGCATCTGCGCCCGACAGGCCGAAGCGTGTCCAGGCGCCGGTTTCGTCGCTGAGCTTGGATTTGGAGAAGACGGCGTACTTCTGCAGTTCGGCCAGCTGGGTTTCCAGCAGTTCGCGGCCCATGGCCAGCAGGTAGCCACCGTCCACCGGGACGATGCGGAAGCTCGACAGCATGCGGCCTTTCGGCGTACAGCGGGCGCCGAGGCTGGATTGGCTGAGGGACAGGTAATTGAGGTTGCAGGTCACTTGGCCCTGCAGGAACTTGGCAGCGTCCGCGCCACGCACTGCCAGCAGGCCTTCGTGGTCGAGGAGGGTGAAATACGCGCTATCGGCCATGGTGCAAATCGAATCGCAGGAGGAAAGTCAGGGGCACCATCATAGAGGGCGTGGTAGGGCCTTGTCAGCGCAATTGCACTGCCTCTCCGTGAACAGCGAAGCAATTCGCCGTTATACTGCCCGCCTCGTTCGAGGAGTTCGTTGCATGGTTGAGCAAACTGAGTTGAATCGCCTGTTCTGGCACAGCCGTCGCGGCATGTTGGAGCTGGATGTGTTGCTGGTTCCGTTCGTGCAGGAGGTGTACGCCACGCTGGATGCCGAGGATCAGGCGCGCTACCGCAAGCTGCTGGAGTGCGAGGATCAGGACATGTTCGGCTGGTTCATGCAGCGCGGCGAGCCGGAAGATGCCGATCTTCGGCGCATGGTGCGCATGATCCTGGATCGTGTCCAACCCAAGTGACACCTTCGAGTGCCGTTGGCAGCCGTCCCGCGCGCTGCTGAGGCTCTACCTGGCCGTCCTGGCGCTGGCCATGCTGGCGCCCTGGCTGGCGGCAATTCCCCTCTGGTGCAAACTGCTGGCATGCGTGGCTTGCCTGGCGCATGCCGCCTGGGTTTTGCCGCGTCAGATCCTGTTGTCATCTCCCGATGCCGTTCGCGCGCTGCGCCGCGATGTCGATGGCTGGCATCTGTGGAGCGCTGCGCACGGTTGGCAAGCCGTGCAATTGCGCCCGGACAGCCTGGCTCTACCGTGGCTGGTGGTGCTGCGCTTTCGCCTGCCAGGCCAGCGCTTCACGCGTGGCCTGTGCATTCCTTATGACGCCATGCCGTGCGAATGGCACCGGCGGTTGCGCTTGCGCCTGAAGTTCAGTCGCAGGCGCTGGGCGCCGCCGCAAGTGGCGGAGTGAGGATGGTGTCGCGTGCTTCGGGCAGCAGGTCGGGGTAGTCCAGGGTGTAGTGCAGTCCCCGAGACTCCTTGCGCTCCATGGCCGAGTTGATCATCAGTTCGGCGACCTGAGCCAGGTTGCGCAGCTCGATCAGATCGCGACTGACCTTGTAGTTGCTGTAGAACTCGTCGATTTCGTCCAGCAGCAGGCGCACGCGGTGCTGGGCGCGTTGCAGGCGCTTGTTGGTGCGCACGATGCCGACGTAGTCCCACATGAAGCGGCGCAGCTCATCCCAGTTGTGGGCGATGATCACGTCCTCGTCGGAGTCGGTGACCTGGCTGGCGTCCCAGCAGGGCAGATCACTCGGCATGCTCACGCTGCCCAACTGGCTGACAATGTCGGCACAGGCGGAGCGGGCGTAGACGAAACACTCCAGCAGCGAGTTGCTGGCCATGCGATTGGCGCCATGCAGGCCGGTGAAGCTGGTTTCGCCGATGGCGTACAGGCCGCTGACATCGGTGCGGCCATGCTGGTCGACCACTACGCCGCCACAGGTGTAGTGCGCCGCCGGTACGACCGGGATGGCCTGGCGGGTGATGTCGATGCCGAAGCTCAGGCAGCGTTCATAAACAGTGGGGAAATGACTTTTGATGAACTCGGCGGGTTTGTGGCTGATGTCGAGGTAGACGCAGTCGACACCCAGGCGCTTCATCTCGTGGTCGATGGCGCGAGCGACGATGTCACGCGGCGCCAGTTCGGCGCGTGGGTCGAAACGCGGCATGAAGCGTTCACCATTGGGCAGCTTGAGCAGTCCGCCCTCTCCGCGTACGGCTTCGGTGACCAGGAAGCTCTTGGCCTGCGGGTGGTACAGGCAGGTCGGATGGAACTGGTTGAACTCCAGATTGCCCACCCGGCAGCCGGCACGCCAGGCCATGGCGATACCGTCGCCGCAGGCGCCGTCCGGGTTGCTGGTATAGAGGTAGACCTTGGCCGCGCCGCCGGTGGCGAGGATGACGAAGCGGGCGCCGAAGGTATCGACCTCGCCGTGTGAGCGATCCAGCACGTAAGCGCCCAGGCAGCGATCGCCTGTAAGGCCCAGCTTGCGCTCGGTGATCAGGTCGACTGCCACGTGTTGCTCCAGCAGTTCGATGTTGGGGCGTCGCCGTGCTTGCTCCAGCAGCGTATTGAAGATGGCTGCGCCGGTGGCGTCGGCGGCGTGAATGATGCGCCTGTGGCTGTGTCCACCTTCGCGGGTCAGGTGGAATTCGAAGCCACCGTCTTCGCGTGCGGTTTCATCCTCGCGGGTGAAGGGAACGCCCTGATCGATCAGCCACTGGATCGCCTCGCGGCTGTGTTCGACGGTGAAGCGTACGGCATCCTCGCGGCACAGGCCGGCGCCGGCATCGAGGGTGTCGGCCACGTGCGACTCGACCGTGTCGGTATCATCCAACACGGCGGCGACTCCGCCTTGTGCCCAGTAGGTCGAGCCATTGGCCAAGGGGCCTTTGCTCAGCACTGCGATGCGTAATTCGGCAGGCAGGGTGAGGGCGAGCGTGAGGCCGGCTGCACCGCTGCCGATGATCAGAACGTCGTGCTGGAAGTGTTGGCTCATGGAGGAATTCCGCGTGAAAGCGAGGCCTAGTATATAGAGAGGGCCATCGGCACAATAGCCAGCTTATGACCGACCGCAGTGCTCGGGAACTTTCTTAGTCATTAAGGTTCCAAACCGGGTCGCCCATATGAACAGAGCGCGCTGTCGCGTGCCGGCCTTCCAAGCGTTGCAAGAAGGCGGAAATGAGCGGCGATAAGATTATTTGCGTAAGCGGAAAAGTTCCGTTTGCGTCATTCCCAGCAGAGAAAAACAGACTCTGCGGGAAGCTTGCTTGGAGGGGAGAACTTTTGCGTAAGGTCCGAGTCTATCTTGGCAAGCTGATTGGCTTGCGGGTACAAGCCCCCTCCAGGCTTCACGAGGAGAGTGCATGCTAACCCAGGAAGATGATCAGCAGCTGGTCGAACGAGTGCAGCGCGGTGACAAGCGTGCCTTCGATCTGTTGGTGCTGAAGTATCAGCACAAGATCCTCGGCTTGATCGTGCGCTTCGTGCACGACACTCACGAGGCGCAGGATGTTGCCCAGGAAGCCTTCGTCAAGGCATATCGGGCGCTTGGAAACTTTCGCGGTGACAGCGCGTTCTATACATGGCTGTACCGCATCGCCATCAACACGGCGAAGAACTATCTGGTGTCCCGCGGTCGGCGGCCGCCGGATAGCGATGTAAGCAGTGATGACGCGGAATTCTACGACGGCGATCACGCCCTCAAGGATATCGAGTCACCAGAGCGAGCCATGCTGCGCGACGAAATCGAAGCCACCGTGCATCGAACCATCGCCCAGCTACCGGATGATTTGCGTACGGCGTTGACCTTGCGTGAATTCGAGGGTCTGAGTTATGAGGACATTGCCAGCGTCATGCAGTGTCCTGTCGGTACCGTACGTTCGCGGATCTTCCGTGCACGTGAGGCCATTGATAAGTCCCTGCAACCCCTGTTGCAGGAAGCTTGAGGCAGCGGCGACAGCCAAGAGAGGAACGCCATGAGTCGTGAAACCCTGCAGGAATCGCTGTCCGCAGTGATGGATAACGAAGCGGATGAACTAGAACTTCGACGTGTGCTTGCCGCCAGTGCGGATGGTGAGCTGCGCGACACCTGGTCGCGTTACCAGGTTGCCCGTGCCGTCATGCACAAGGAGTTGCTGGTGCCGCGTCTCGACATCGCAGCGGCAGTTTCGGCAGCCCTGGCTGACGAGGCCGTACCGGCCCGCAAGATTCCCCTGTGGCGCAACATCGGTCGCGTAGCGGTTGCCGCTTCCGTCACCGTTGCCGTGTTGGCAGGTGTGCGTCTGTACAACCAGGACGATCTGGCGGGTGGTCAGCAGTTGGCGCAACAAGGCGCTGCTCCGGCCATGGCGTTGCCGCAGGTGCAGGGGCCGGCCATCCTGGCGGGGTACACCACCGAGGAAAGCGTCGAGCCCAGTGCAGCGGCCGAGCCTAGCTGGCACGAGCAGCGTCTGCCGTCCTATCTGCGTCAGCATGCCCAGCAAGCGGCCATGGGTACGGGCGAAACCGCTCTGCCTTATGCACGCGCTGCAAGCCTGGAAAACCGCTAACGCTAAGGAGTCACATGCGCGCAATCCCTCTTTGCCTGCTCAGTGGTCTGCTGGCATTGCCGGTTCAGGCATCCGAGGTGCAGGATTGGCTCAAGCGTCTCGCCGAGGCGGAGCGTCAGCAGAGCTTTCAGGGCACCTTCGTTTATGAGCGCAATGGCAGCTTCTCCACGCACAGCGTGTGGCATGCGGTGGAGTCGGACGGCTCGATACATGAGCGGCTGATGCAGCTCGATGGGCCGTCTCAAGAGGTGTTCAAGGTGGATGGTCAGACCCGCTGCGTGAGTGGCGCGCTGGCTGATCAGGTCAGTGATGGTCAGTCTTGGCCTGCGCGTAATTTCGATGCGGCTCAGCTCGGCGAATGGTACGACATGCGTGTTGCGGGGCACTCCCGCATCGCTGGACGTGACGCCGTCGTGCTGATCTTGTCGCCCAAGGATCAGCACCGTTACGGCTTCGAGCTGCACCTCGACCGTGAAACCGGTCTGCCATTGAAGTCTTTGCTCCTGAGCGACAAAGGCCAGCTTCTGGAGCGCTTCCAGTTCACCGATCTGGAAGCCCGTGTGCCGGATGCCGAAGCGCTGCAGCCGACATCCGACTGCCAGCCGGTTCACTTCAAGCCCGCCGATGCCATGGCTGATGGCGCCTGGCGCTCCGATTGGCTGCCGCCTGGTTTCTCGCTGATCTCGGCGCAACTGCGGCGCAGCGAGGTGTCCGATGAGCCTGTGGCTGTCCTCATGTACGGTGATGGCCTGGCGCGTTTCTCTGTCTTCCTCGAGCCGCTGCAAGGTGCGGTGGCGGATGATGTGCGCAGTCAGTTGGGCCCGACTGTTGCCGTATCACGACGTATGACCACCCACGAAGGTGACATGATGGTCACGGTGGTGGGTGAGATTCCTCTGGGCACCGCTGAGCGAATTGCCCTGTCGATGCGTACCGGAGCGAGCGAACAGGCCACACAATGATCGAAGAGCAGGGGCGTGTGGTGGCGGTCGAACCTGGCGTGGTCTGGGTGGAAACGCTGCGCAAGAGCACCTGCTCGGCCTGTTCGGCCAATGCGGCCTGTGGCCAGGGGCTGATGGAGCGCCTGGGTATTGGTCGTGAGCGTGGCTACGTCCGCGCGCTGTCCACGCTGAATCTGCGCGTAGGTGATGCCGTCGTGATCGGTGTGGGGGAGCAACTGCTGGTTCGCAGCTCCCTGCTTGTCTATCTCCTGCCTGTTCTGGCTTTGCTGGCCAGCGCCATTGCGGCTGACGCATTGGGCCTGGGCGAGCCCTTGACCATTCTCTGTGGTCTTGGCGGCCTTCTCATTTCCTGGCTACTGGTGCGCTGGCATGCGTCGCGAGTGGCCGATGATCCCCTTTTGCAACCTGTTGTCCTGCGCGCCTTGCTGGCCTCCGGCCCGTGAATCCCTGCGCGTATTTCGTTCTGCATCTGGAGTTGTAGCCGATGAGAAATATCAAGTCCGTTGTGCCGTTGCTGATGGCTGCCCTGCTCTGGGGGCAAAGTCTGGTGGCGCAGGCCGATCTGCCTGACTTCACGCCACTGGTGGAGGAGGCGTCGCCTGCGGTGGTGAACATCAGCACGCGACAGAAAGTGCCTGATCGCAGCGTCGCTGCGCAGCAGGGACTGCCTGATCTGGAAGGCTTGCCGCCGATGTTTCGCGAGTTCTTCGAGCGCAGCATCCCGCAGATGCCGCGCAATCCTGGCGGTCGTCAGCGTGAAGCACAGTCCCTGGGCTCGGGCTTCATCATTTCCTCCGACGGCTACATCATGACCAACAACCATGTGGTCGCCGATGCCGACGAGATCATCGTGCGCCTGTCTGATCGCAGCGAGCTGGAGGCCAAGCTGATTGGCGCCGATCCGCGCAGTGACGTGGCGCTGCTCAAGGTCGACGGCAAGAACCTGCCGACCGTGCGCCTGGGCAAGTCGGAAGACCTCAAGGTGGGCGAGTGGGTGCTGGCCATCGGTTCGCCGTTCGGCTTCGACCATTCCGTGACGGCCGGTATCGTCAGCGCCAAGGGGCGCAGTCTGCCGAGCGACAGTTATGTACCGTTCATTCAGACCGACGTGGCAATCAACCCGGGTAACTCCGGCGGCCCGCTGTTCAACCTCAAGGGTGAAGTGGTCGGGATCAACTCGCAGATCTTCACCCGCTCCGGTGGCTTCATGGGCTTGTCCTTCGCCATCCCCATGGACGTGGCCATGCAGGTGGCCGACCAGCTCAAGGCTGGCGGCAAGGTGACCCGTGGTTGGCTGGGCGTGGTGATTCAGGAAGTGAACAAGGATCTGGCTGAATCCTTCGGCCTGGAAAAACCGGCTGGCGCCCTGGTTGCCCAGGTGCTGGAGGATGGTCCGGCCGACAAGGGCGGCCTGCAGGTGGGCGACGTGATTCTGTCCCTGGACGGCAAGCCCATCATCATGTCGGCCGATCTGCCGCACCTGGTTGGCAACCTCAAGCCGGGCGAGAAGGCCGAGTTGGATGTCGTGCGCGATGGTTCGCGCAAGAAGATCAGCGTCACCATCGGTACCCTGCCTGAAGAGGGCCAGGAGATCGCTGCTAACGGCATGCCGGGTGGTGAGCTCAGCAACAATCGCCTGGGCGTGACCGTGGTCGAACTGACTGCCGAGCAGAAGAAAGGTCTGGATCTCAAGGGCGGCGTCGTGGTCAAGGACGTGCTCGACGGGCCGGCAGCGATGATCGGCCTGCGTCCGGGCGATGTGATCACGCACCTGAACAACCAGGCCATCGACTCCACCAGTACCTTTACCCAAGTGGCGAAAGACCTGCCGAAGAACCGTTCGGTCTCGATGCGCGTGCTGCGTCAGGGACGAGCCAGCTTCATCACCTTCAAACTGGCGGAATAAATCGCCAGGGCTGGATCGCGGGGCGCCTCGTGGCGCCTCGCACTTGCATGCCCGCGCAAGCTGTGGGCGTGACGCCAGTCGTCCTGATCGGGTACACTCCGCGACTATTTTCGTCAGGCATCTGGCCTGTAGCCTCTTCGAGTGTTGATCTGTGAGTGACCTGAGTCATATCCGTAATTTCTCCATCATCGCCCACATCGATCATGGCAAATCCACCCTGGCCGACCGGTTCATCCAGATCTGCGGCGGCCTCGCCGCGCGCGAAATGGAAGCGCAGGTGCTGGACTCCATGGATCTGGAGCGTGAGCGTGGCATCACCATCAAGGCCCACAGCGTCACGCTGCATTACAAGGCGCAGGACGGTAAGACCTACCAACTGAATTTCATCGACACCCCCGGCCACGTCGACTTCACCTACGAGGTCAGCCGTTCCCTGGCTGCCTGTGAAGGCGCACTGCTGGTGGTGGATGCGGGGCAGGGCGTCGAAGCCCAGTCCGTGGCCAACTGCTACACCGCCATCGAGCAGGGCCTCGAGGTCATGCCGGTGCTGAACAAAATGGATTTGCCGCAGGCCGATCCTGATCGCGTCAAGGACGAGATCGAGAAGATCATCGGTATCGACGCCACCGACGCCGTGGCGTGCAGCGCCAAGAGCGGCATGGGCGTGGACGAGGTACTCGAGCGTCTGGTGCAGACCATTCCCGCGCCTGAGGGCGATATCGACGCGCCGCTGCAGGCGCTGATCATCGACTCCTGGTTCGACAACTACCTGGGCGTGGTGTCGCTGGTGCGTGTGCGCCAGGGCCGGGTGAAGAAGGGCGACAAGATTCTGGTCAAGTCCACCGGCAAGGTGCACCTGGTCGACAGCGTCGGTGTCTTCACCCCGAAACACACCGCAACCGTCGATCTCAAGGCCGGTGAAGTGGGCTTCATCATCGCCAGCATCAAGGACATTCATGGTGCACCGGTCGGTGACACCCTGACCCTGTCTTCGACGCCCGAAGTCGAAGTGCTGCCGGGCTTCAAGAAGATCCAGCCGCAGGTCTACGCGGGTCTGTTCCCGGTCAGCTCCGACGATTTCGAGGACTTCCGTGATGCCCTGCAGAAGCTGACCCTGAACGACTCGTCGCTGCAGTACGCGCCGGAAAGCTCCGATGCGCTGGGCTTTGGCTTCCGTTGCGGCTTCCTCGGCATGCTGCACATGGAGATCATCCAGGAGCGCCTGGAGCGCGAGTACGACCTGGATCTGATCACCACCGCGCCGAGCGTGATCTACGAGATCGAGCTCAAGACCGGTGAAACCATCACCGTCGACAACCCGTCCAAACTGCCGGATGTATCGGCGGTCGCCGACTTCCGTGAGCCCATCGTCACCGCGACCATCCTGGTGCCGCAAGAACACCTGGGTAACGTCATCACTCTGTGCATCGAGAAGCGTGGCGTTCAGCGCGACATGCAATTCCTCGGTTCGCAGGTTCAGGTTCGCTATGACCTGCCGATGAACGAAGTGGTGCTGGACTTCTTCGACCGCCTGAAGTCGACCAGTCGTGGCTACGCGTCGCTGGACTATCAGTTCGATCGCTACCAGTCGGCTAATCTGGTCAAGCTGGACGTGCTGATCAACGGTGACAAGGTCGATGCCCTGGCATTGATCGTGCACCGTGACAATGCCGCCTATAAGGGGCGTGCATTGACCGAGAAAATGAAAGAACTGATTCCGCGGCAGATGTTCGATGTGGCGATCCAGGCAGCCATTGGCGGCCAGATCATCGCGCGAACCACTGTCAAGGCACTCAGAAAGAACGTACTGGCCAAGTGTTACGGTGGCGACGTGAGCCGTAAGAAGAAACTGCTCGAGAAGCAGAAGGCCGGTAAGAAACGCATGAAGCAGGTCGGCAACGTGGAAATCCCACAAGAAGCCTTCCTTGCGGTGCTCAGGTTGGATAGCTAAGACTCTATGTCGATCAATTTCCCGCTTCTGTTGGTTATCGCCGTTGCCGTTTGCGGTTTTCTCGCACTGATCGATCTGATCCTGCTGGCGCCTCGGCGCCGGTCGGCGATCGCCGCTTATCAGGGCCGTGTCGACGAGCCCGATGAGCGGGTGCTGGAGCGCCTGAACAAGGAGCCCCTGCTGGTCGAGTACGGCAAGTCCTTCTTCCCGGTGCTGGCCATCGTGCTGGTGCTGCGCTCGTTTCTGGTCGAGCCGTTCCAGATTCCGTCCGGCTCGATGAAGCCGACACTGGAAGTGGGCGATTTCATCCTGGTCAACAAGTTCGCCTACGGCATCCGCCTGCCGGTGATCGACACCAAGGTGATCGAAGTCGATAACCCGCAGCGCGGCGATGTCATTGTGTTCCGCTATCCCAGCGATCCGAGCATCAACTACATCAAGCGCGTGGTCGGACTGCCGGGGGATCGTATCGAGTACACCCAGGGTAAGCGCCTGCTGATCAACGGTGAACCCATTGCCGAAAAACTCCTGGGTGAAGAACCGGGCAGTCTGGGCAGCGTCACGCTGTACCAGGAGCACCTGGGTCAGGTCGAGCACGTCATCCGCAAGGAAATGAGCCGCATGCGCCGTGATCCGGGCGGCCAATGGGTGGTGCCGCAAGGGCATTACTTCATGATGGGTGACAACCGCGACAACTCCAACGACAGCCGCTTCTGGCGTGACCGCAATATTCCTCAGGAGCTGTGGGGTATGGTTCCGGACGACCATATCGTCGGCAAGGCCTTCGCCATCTGGATGAGCTGGCCTGAGCCGAAAATCAGTCATCTGCCCAGCTTCTCCCGCGTCGGTCTGATTCATTGAGCACTGGCGCGCTGTTCAGTACAGCGCGCCAGGCTATAACTAGTCTTGCCGTATCGGCATTCCAACAAGACCGAATCTTCTGGGGATACACATGAAATTCGCGCGTTCGCAGCAGGGGCTTTCCATTCTTGGCTGGCTGGTGACCCTGGCCCTCGTGGCGTTCTTCGCCAGCACCGCCTTCAAGGTGATACCGCACTACCTCGACTACATGTCGATGGAAAAGCTCATCACCTCGGTGGAAACCGACAAAGCGCTGGAAATTCGCACCGTCGGTGATTTCTACAACCATCTGAGCAAAGGCATGCAGATCAACAACATCCGTGACCTGAATCTGCGTGATGCCGTGAAAGTGAGCCTGGAGAACAACGAGTTCCAGGTTCACCTCAAGTACGAAAAACGTGAGCCGCTGATCGAGAACCTCGATCTGGTGGTCAATTTCGATAAAGAATTTCGTGTACGAATGCCGTGAGTTCTGACCTATCCCGTCTCGAGCGCAAGCTCGGCTACCACTTCAAGGATCAGGATCTGATGATCCTGGCCCTGACCCATCGCAGTTTCGCCGGGCGCAATAATGAGCGCCTGGAATTTCTCGGTGATGCCATCCTCAACTTCGTTGCCGGCGAAGCGCTGTTCGAGCGCTTCCCGCAGGCCCGCGAGGGCCAGTTGTCGCGTCTGCGTGCGCGTCTGGTCAAGGGTGAAACCCTGGCCGTGCTAGCCCGTGGCTTCGAGCTGGGCGAGTACCTGCGCCTGGGCTCCGGCGAGCTCAAAAGTGGCGGTTTCCGCCGCGAGTCGATCCTCGCCGATGCGCTCGAAGCACTGATCGGTGCCATCTATCTGGATGCCGGCATGGACGCGGCGCGTGAACGCGTGCTGGCCTGGCTGGTAAGCGAGCTCGATGGCCTGACCCTGGTCGACACCAACAAGGATCCGAAGACGCGGCTGCAGGAGTTTCTCCAGTCGCGCGCCTGCGAGCTGCCTCGTTACGAGGTGGTGGACATCCAGGGCGAACCGCACTGCCGTACCTTCATGGTCGAGTGCCAGGTCGCCCTGCTCAATGAAAAGACCCTGGGCCAGGGCGGCAGCCGGCGTATCGCCGAGCAGGTCGCTGCGGCTGCGGCGCTGATCGCCCTCGGGGTGGAGAATGGCAATGACTGATGCACCTATGACTCGCTGTGGCTATGTCGCCATCGTCGGCCGGCCCAACGTGGGTAAGTCGACGCTGCTCAACCACATCCTCGGGCAGAAGCTGGCGATCACCTCGCGCAAGCCGCAGACCACTCGCCACAACATGCTCGGGATCAAGACCGAGGGTGAGGTTCAGGCCGTCTACGTCGATACGCCCGGTCTGCACAAGCACAACGACAAGGCGCTCAACCGCTACATGAACCGCAGCGCTTCAAGCGCGCTGAAGGACGTCGACGTGGTGGTGTTCGTGGTCGACCGCACGCGTTGGACCGACGAGGATCAACTGGTGCTGGAGAAGGTGCAGCACGTCAAATGCCCGATCCTGCTGGCGGTCAACAAGTCCGATCGCCTGGAAGACAAGAGCGAGCTGCTGCCGCATCTGAACTGGCTGGCCGAGCAACTGCCGCAGGCCGAGATCGTGCCGATTTCCGCGCTGCAGGGGCAGAACCTCGACACCCTGGAAAAACTGGTGGGCGAGCGCCTGCCGGAGTCCGAGCATTTCTACCCGGAAGACCAGATCACCGACCGTTCCAGCCGCTTCCTGGCGGCCGAGCTGATCCGCGAGAAGATCATGCGCCAGCTTGGTGCCGAGCTGCCGTACCAGATCACTGTGGAGATCGAGGAGTTCAAGCAGGAGGGTCGCATCCTGCATATCCACGGCCTGATTCTGGTGGAGCGCGACGGGCAGAAGAAGATCATCATCGGTGACAAGGGCGAGCGCATCAAACGCATCGGTGCCGATGCGCGCAAGGACATGGAAACCATGTTCGACTCCAAAGTGATGCTCAACCTCTGGGTCAAGGTCAAAGGTGGTTGGTCCGACGACGAGCGAGCCCTGCGTTCACTGGGTTACCTGGATTGATCGAGGCGCCATGCGCATCCTCGTTGTTGCGCATGGCGCATTCTGGCGGTTACCCACATGACTTCTGCCGCCTACGTTCTGCATAGCCGTCCCTACAAGGAAAGCAGCGCCCTGGTGGATTTCTTCACCGCTCAGGGGCGCATTCGTGCCGTGCTGCGTGCCGCGCGCGGCAAGCTTGGCAGCATCGCCCGGCCATTCGCGCCGCTGGAGCTGGAGCTGCGCGGTCGCGGCGAATTGAAGACCGTTGGCCGTCTGGAAAGCGCCGGCATTCCGCTGTTGCTGACCGGCGAGGCGCTGTTCTCCGGCCTCTACCTCAACGAATTGCTGATTCGCCTGTTGCCGGCCGAAGACCCGCACCCATTGATGCTCGAACATTACGCCCTGACCCTGCAGGCGCTGGCGGCTGGGCGGCCGTTGGAGCCGCTGCTGCGTGCGTTCGAATGGCGTTTGCTGGACGAGCTGGGCTATGGTTTCGCCCTGGATCGTGACCAGCATGATCAGCCCATTGCTCCGGCTGGCCTGTATCGCTGGCAGCAGGACATCGGCCTGGTGCCGGTGGTACAACTGCAGCCCGGTGTATTCCAGGGCCGCGAACTATTGGCCATGGCCGAAGCAGACTGGCAGACGCCTGGCGCACTGGCCGCCGCCAAACGCCTCATGCGCCAGGCGTTGGCCCCCCATCTCGGCGGCAGACCGCTGGTCAGCCGCGAACTTTTCATGACGCTCAAGGAGCCCAAGCGTGACTGAGGCCAATCGTATTCTGCTCGGTGTCAACATCGACCACGTCGCCACCCTGCGCCAGGCGCGCGGCACGCGCTACCCCGATCCGGTCAAGGCCGCGCTGGACGCCGAAGAGGCGGGCGCTGACGGCATCACCGTGCACCTGCGTGAGGATCGTCGGCATATCCAGGATCGCGATGTGCGTGTGCTGGCCGACGTGCTGCAGACGCGGATGAACTTCGAGATGGGCGTCACCGAGTTCATGCTCGGCTTCGCCGAGCAAATCCGTCCGGCGCATGTCTGCCTGGTCCCGGAAACCCGTCAGGAGCTGACCACCGAAGGTGGCCTGGACGTGGCGGGGCAGGAGTCGCGCATCGCCGCAGCTGTGGAGCGCCTATCGCTGGCCGGTTGCGAGGTGTCGTTGTTCATCGATGCCGAGGAGCGACAGATCGAGGCCGCCATGCGCGTCGGCGCGCCGGCCATCGAACTGCATACCGGGCGTTACGCCGATGCTCACACGGCAGAAGAGGCGGCCCAGGAGCTGGCGCGCATCCGTGACGGGGTGATCTGCGGCCTCAATCATGGCCTGATCGTCAACGCCGGTCATGGTCTGCACTACCACAACGTCGAGGCGGTGGCGGCGATCATGGGCATCAACGAGCTGAACATCGGCCATGCGCTCGTCTCCCATGCTCTGTTCGTTGGCTTCAAGCAGGCTGTCGCCGAAATGAAGGCACTGATCGTCGCCGCTGCCAATCGCGGCTGAGGGTTAGCGCTGCTGGCGTAGGGCGGGTGCAACCCGCCACTTGCTCTCTGGCGGGTTTCACCCGCCCTACACAAGCCTCCTGCATCCATGCGGTCGTCGCGTAGCAGTACGCTGTTGCGGGGGGGCTCATGCTGAAATTCTGGGCGCACCGATGGCGGACTGTTCGCTTCGCTACGAGCGCTCGCGCCCTGAGCCGCTGAAGGCTGCAATCGTAGGGCGGGTGCAACCCGCCACTTGCCTTCTGGCAGGTTTCACCCGCCCTACGGGAGGGTTGCTCCTATGGCTTACGCGCGACCAGCACGGCGCGGGTCGGTGCTGGCAGGCCTTCGATGGTGCGGCTGTGGTCGGCTGGGTCGAGGAACTCGGGCAGCGACTGGAAGCGCATCCACTCGGTGGCGCGCTGTTCCTCCACCGAGGTGGTGCTGACATCGACGCAGCGCACGTCCTCGAAGCCGGCGCGGCGCAGCCAGCGTTCCAGTGCCGGCACCGAGGGCAGGAACCAGACGTTGCGCATCTGCGCGTAGCGATCCTCCGGCACCAGCACCTGTTCGGCATCGCCTTCGACCACCAGGGTTTCCAGCACCAGTTCGCCACCTTTGACCAAGGCGTCCTTGAGGTCGAGCAGGTGGTCGATGGGCGAGCGGCGGTGGTAGAGCACGCCCATGGAGAACACCGTGTCGAAGCCTTGCAGTTTGGCTGGCAGCTCTTCGAAGGCCAGCGGCAGGTGCCAGACGGGGTAATCAGGCAGATATCGCTTCATCGCCAGGAATTGGCAGAGGAACAGCCAGTTGGGGTCGATACCGACCACGCTGTCTGCGCCGGCGCCGAGCATGCGCCACATGTAGTAGCCGTTGCCACAACCGACATCGAGGATGCGTTTACCGGCCAGATCCAGGTGCGGGGCGACGCGCTGCCATTTCCAGTCCGAGCGCCATTCGGTGTCGATATGCACGCCGAACAGCTCGAATGGCCCCTTGCGCCAGGGAATCAGCCCCTGCAGCGCCGTTTTCAATTGCCCCCGCGTGGCGTCGTCACAGGCACCGCCAAAGGCAAAGCGTTGCGCCAGTTCCACTTCGCTTACCGGCAACGGCGGCAGTGCCTGCACCGCGCCGTACCAGCGCGCCAGGTCGCCGTGACCGATAGCCAGTTTGGCATCGAGTTGAGCGGGCAGCCCGCAGGCCCAGTCTTGCAACGGAGTTCCAGCCAACTGCGCCTGCAGGGCGTCGAGATCCAGATCGCGCATCATGGCAGGGCCACCAGCGAAGCGAAGTTCAGGCACTGGAACCAGGGCAGCACCTTGCTGAAGCCCGCAGCCAGCAGGCGCTCGCGATGCTGTTCGAGGCTGTCGGGCAGCATCACCTTCTCGATGGCGCTACGCTTCTGGGCGATTTCCAGTTCGCTGTAGCCATTGGCGCGCTTGAAGGCAACGTGCAGTTCGGTCAGCAGCTCATGTTCGGCGGCATCCTCGAAGCGCAGCTTCTCCGAGAGGATCAGTGCGCCGCCTGGCAGCAGGGCCTGGCGTATGTTGCCGAGCAGCTCCAGGCGCCGCTCCGGTGGGATGAACTGCAGGGTGAAGTTCAGCGTCACCAGTGAGGCCGGCTGCAGGTCTAGGGCGAGAATATCGGCCTCGATGACCTCCACCGGCAGCAGCTCCTGGAACATGGCGTCCTGGGCATGCAGGTATTCACGGCAACGTTCGACCATGGCCGGGGAGTTGTCCACGGCGATCACCTGGCAGCCATCGGCCTTCACATGGCGGCGCAGCGCCTGGGTTACCGCGCCGAGCGAGGCACCAAGGTCATACAGCCGGGTATGGGGCTGGGCGAACTGGCCGGCGAGTACGCCGATGTTCTCGACGATGGTCGGGTAGCCGGGCACCGAGCGTTTGATCATGTCGGGGAAGACCCGCACCACGTCCTCGTTGAAGACGAAATCGGGCACCTCGGCCAGGGGCTGGGCGAACAGGCGGTCGGGTTCTTGGCTCACGGCAATCGCAACGGGTAGCGGAAAAGGCCGGCATTTTAGCCAAGTGTGGTGCAACAGTCAGGCGCTGTCGGTACGTTTAAAGGCCGAAGCGGTGATGCCCCACTGGCCGAGCCAGTAGGTGAGGATGATGGCGTAGGGCGCCGCGTCGAAATTGACCACGAAACGGCTGATGCCGATCAGGCTGTCGGAGAGTGCGAACAGCAGGGCGCCAACTGCTGCGAGCCAGGTCGAGCGCGGTTGCAGACCGGGGGCGCCAAGCCGGGCCAGGGCGCGCCAGAGCATCAGGCAGATCGCCGTGACGTAGCAGGCCACCGGCACCAGCAGGGGGCCCAGACCGGCACGGGCCAGCACAGTGAACATCACGC
This sequence comes from Pseudomonas sp. FG29, assembly GCF_057809355.1. Classification (NCBI taxonomy): domain Bacteria; kingdom Pseudomonadati; phylum Pseudomonadota; class Gammaproteobacteria; order Pseudomonadales; family Pseudomonadaceae; genus Pseudomonas; species Pseudomonas sp. FG29. The sequence goes on from NZ_JBMDJU010000001.1 coordinate 544,282, forward strand.
CGCCGACGACCAGCGCCAGCAGTAATGCGGGTAGCGCTGGGCGCCGACTATCGGAGACATAGGCGCGCAGGTAGGCGAGGTGAGCCAGCAGGAAGGCGCCGAGGCCGAACACGAACAAGTCATCGGGCCAAGCCAGCAGGAGGTCGCCGGCCAGGGAAAACAGCAGGCCGACGCCGATCCAGCGGCGATACAGGCCTGCTGGCGCCTGGCGCAGCCAGAGCAACAGGGCGATGACCGGGAAGCCCTTGGCGAACAGGCCGAGTTGCGCATCGCCATTGATCAGGCTGACGAGGTAGACGACGGCCCCTGCCAGACCCAGTAGCAACCAACCCATGATGAGCGTCCTTTCACGCGTGGAATGGGGTGCGACTATGCCGGGCAGGTCATCGGCTTGCCAGCGCACGGCGCGCCAGATTCACAGACCTATGGCGCCGCAGCGCGCCGGACGAAGCCGGCGCGCTTCGGGTCAGCCGGCGACCAGGACGCGGATTGCCTCCAGGCGCAGGGCGGCCTTGTCGAACATGGCCTGGCCTTGCTCACGCTGCTCGCGCAGAGCAGCGATCTCGCTGTCGCGCACGCTGGGGTTGACCGCCTGCAGGGCGACCAGGCGGGCCAGCTCCTCATCCAGTTCGGCGACCATGCGACGCTTGGCATCGGCGACGCGCTCGACGTGGCGCGGCATGATCTTCGCCTCGGCGGCGGCGATCTGCTTGGCCAGTACGTCACGCTGGGCCTGGATGAACTTGTTGGCACTGGCACGCGGTACGCTTTCGAGCTGATCGTTGAGCGTCTCGAAGCCGACTTTCGCGGCCAGGTCGTTGCCGTTGGCGTCGAGCAGGCAGCGCAGCGCAGCCGGCGGCAGGAAGCGGCCCAGCTGCAGCTTGCGCGGCGCGACGGCTTCGCTGACGTAGAGCAGTTCCAGCAGCACGGTGCCGGGCTTGAGCGCCTTGTTCTTGATCAGCGCGACGGCGGTGTTGCCCATCGAGCCAGACAGCACCAGATCCATGCCGCCTTGCACCATGGGGTGTTCCCAGGTGAGGAATTGCATGTCCTCGCGCGCCAGTGCCTGCTCGCGGTCGTAGGTGATGGTCACTGCCTCGTCGTCGCCCAGGGGGAAGCTGGCATCCAGCATCTTCTCGCTGGGGCGCAGAATCAGGGCGTTGTCGGAGTGGTCTTCGCTGTCGATGCCGAAGGCGTTGAACAGCTCTTCCATGTAGATCGGCAGGGTGAACTGATCGTCCTGTTCGAGGATGGCTTCGACCAGGGCTTCGCCTTCACCGGCGCCGCCGGAGTTCAGCTCCAGCAGGCGGTCGCGGCCGTTGTGCAGTTCGCTTTCCAGGCGCTGGCGTTCCTCGCGGGCTTCGTCGATCAGCGCTTGCCACTGATCACCATCGCTGCCCTCAAGCATCGGCAGCAGGCGTGGGCCGAACTGGTGCTGCAGGGCGTTGCCGGTCGGGCAGGTGGCCAGGAAGGCATTCAGGGCTTCGTGGTACCACTGGAACAGGCGCGCTTGCGGGCTGGTTTCCAGGTAGGGCACGTGCAGTTGGATCTTGTGTTTCTGGCCGATACGATCGAGACGGCCGATGCGCTGCTCGAGCAGATCCGGGTGGGCCGGCAGATCGAACAGCACCAGGTGATGGGCGAACTGGAAGTTGCGGCCTTCGGAGCCGATCTCGGAACAGATCAGCACCTGCGCGCCAAATTCCTCGTCGGCGAAGTAGGCGGCGGCGCGGTCGCGCTCGAGGATGCTCATGCCTTCATGGAAGACGGTGGCCGGAATGCCGGAGCGCACGCGCAGGGCATCTTCCAGATCCAGCGCGGTCTCGGCGTGGGCGCAGATCACCAGCACCTTGAACTTCTTGAGCATCTTCAGGGTGTCGATCAGCCACTCGACGCGCGGGTCGAAGCGCCACCAGCGCTGCTCCTCGTCCACCTCGTCCTGCGCCTGGTAGCTGACTTCCGGGTACAGCTCGGCGTGTTCGCCGATTGGCAGTTCCAGGTATTCGACCGGGCAGGGCAGCGGATAAGGGTGCAGCTCGCGCTCGGGGAAACCCTGCACGGCGGCACGGGTGTTGCGGAACAGCAGGCGACCGGTGCCGTGGCGGTCGAGCAGCTCGCGCACCAGACGGGCGCGGGCTTCTTCGTCGCCGCCGTCGATGGCATCCAGCAGTTCGCGACCTTCGTCGCCGAGGAAGCCGCCGATGGCATCACGCGCCTGGGCGCTCAGCGAGCCCTGATCCAGCAGTTCCTGCACCGCTTCGGCCACCGGGCGGTACTGGCTGCTTTCCGCGCGGAAGGCCTGCAGATCGTGGAAGCGCGCTGGGTCGAGCAGGCGCAGACGGGCGAAGTGGCTGTCCTGGCCGAGCTGTTCCGGGGTGGCGGTGAGCAGCAGCACGCCAGGGATGACCTCGGCCAGTTGCTCGACCAGCGCGTATTCGGCGCTGGCCTTCTCCGGGTGCCAGACCAGGTGGTGAGCTTCATCGACCACCAGCAGGTCCCAGCCGGCGGCGAACAGGGCGTCCTGCGCCTTCTCGTCGTCCACCAGCCACTCCAGGGCGACCAGGGCCAGTTGGCAATCCTCGAAGGGGTTGCTGGCGTCGCTTTCCATGAAGCGTTCGGCATCGAACAGCGCCACTTCCAGGTTGAAGCGTCGGCGCATTTCCACAAGCCACTGGTGCTGCAGGTTTTCCGGCACCAGGATCAACACACGGCTGGCACGGCCGGAGAGCAGTTGGCGATGGATCACCAGGCCGGCTTCGATGGTCTTGCCCAGACCCACTTCGTCGGCCAGCAGTACGCGCGGGGCGATACGGTCGGCGACGCTGCGGGCGATGTGCAGCTGGTGCGCGATGGGTTGCGCGCGCACGCCGCCCAGGCCCCAGAGCGAGGACTGCAGCAGGCGGCTGTTGTGTTCCAGGCTGTGGTAGCGCAGGGCGAACCAACTCAGCGGATCGATCTGGCCGGCGAACAGGCGGTCGCTGGCCAGGCGGAACTGAATGAAGTTCGACAACTGGGTTTCCGGCATGCTGACCGGCTGATGCTGGGCATTGAGCCCGTGATAGACCAGCAGGCCGTCGATGTCCTCGACTTCCTGGACGCTGAGTTTCCAGCCTTCGAAATGGGTGATCTCGTCGCCGGGCACGAAGCGCACACGGGTCAGCGGTGCGTTGCGGGTGGCGTATTGGCGCGTTTCGCCGGTGGCCGGGTAGAGCACGGTGAGCAGACGGCCGTCCTCGGTGAGGATGGTTCCAAGCCCCAGTTCCGCTTCGCTGTCACTGATCCAGCGTTGCCCCGGTTGATACTGCGCCATGCCTGTCTCCCGTGTGAAAAAGCCGGCTATGGTAACGGATGCCGCGCCATGGCCAAAGCGCTCGTGGCACTATCGATGCGTCCGTCAGTCGAAAGTGTAGCGAGCGTGTCCTCAAGTCGCGGTTCCCGGCGCCGACAGCCTGACCAAAGGAGGTGCTGTGCCATGCTGCCACCGATCCCCCATAGCCTGGTGCCGGTCACTGCCACGCAGGACGTGATCAAGCCCAAGCCCGAAATTCCGCCGGTCACGCCTGCCGAAGGCAGTGCCAAGGAAAGTGCGCTCGGGCTGGACAGGCGCCATCCGCAAGAGGCCGAGGAGTTGCTGCGTGAAGAGCAGCGCCGTCGGCAGCGGCGCGGCTACACCCCGGAGCAGTTGGCCGAGGCCGAGCCGGAAGAGGTGGAGCAGGCGCTGGGGGATTTGCCCAGGCAAGGGCTGTGGGTCGATGTGGAAGTTTGAGACACTCCCTTAACCTTCTTGCGCGTAGATCGTCATGCTGTTCGCCGACCCGTTACCCGCACTCGCCGATGCCGAGCTGGATTTTCTACCCGGTTGGGTCGACGCTGCCCTGGCCGAGAGCTGGCTGCAAGCGCTGGTCGAGCAAACGCCCTGGCAGCAGCCAGAGTTGTTCATCCATGGGTGCTACCATCCAACGCCACGGCTGACGGCCTGGTACGGCGACCCCGAGGCGCGTTATCGCTATTCCGGTAAGGTGCACGAGCCGTTGCCCTGGACGCCCTTGCTGGACGAGATTCGCCAGCGAGTCGCGAAAGAGGTGGGCCAGCCGCTCAATGCCGTGCTGCTCAACTACTACCGCGACGGCCAGGACTCCATGGGCTGGCACAGCGATGCAGAGCCCGAGTTGGGGCGCAATCCGCTGATCGCCTCGCTGAACCTGGGTGGCAGCCGGCGTTTCGACTTGCGCCGGGTGGGCACGACGCGTATCGAACATTCGCTGACACTCGACCACGCTTCGCTACTGGTCATGCGCGGGCCGACCCAGCATCATTGGCAGCACCAAGTGGCGAAGACGCGGCGAGCCTGCGCACCGCGCCTGAACCTGACCTTTCGCCTGATCCGGTTTCCGCTATGAGCAACGACGACAAGCTGATCGATTTCGCCGCCGAGCGCGACAAGCGCATCCACGATCTCAACGACAAGCGTCTCAACGACATGCGCCAGGCCTTCGAGCAGGTGCTGCCGCTGGCCAAAGGCAAGAAGAAGTCCAAGAGCAAGCCGAAGAAGCGCTGAGTACCGCTGTCCGTCCCGCTGCATGCGGCCCCTCTGGGCCGCACCTCCCGCCTCGTACCCCCTCGATTTCTTGACCTGGGTCAGTATTCCCCCAGGCCTGATCGCACCTGCTCGCTGGCCATTGATCCAGATCAATTTTCCTGCCGCCAGCGCTGATAACGTGAAGCCATCCCAGACAGACAGGCACAACAGGAGGCAGCCATGTTCGTCGATACAGTGGTTCTCGCCGGAGTCGGCACCGTTCTTCTGATGGTCGCGTTCTTCGGGGGTGTTGGTTACTTCATCTGGAAGGATGCTCACAAGCGCAAGCAGAGCTGATCCTTCCAGTTAACTGGGCACGCAAGGCAATTCGGGCGACTTCGGTCGCCCTTTTTTTGTTCTGCGCATTTTGCGGGGCGCCATCACTGAGCAGCGATAGCGCTTGCGCGAGCGACAGGCGGCGCGGCTGGGGGTGGACGAAAACTAGATAGCAGGCTAATAATTAGCCCCATTGGCAGTCCGCTCGGGCGGCCGTCTATGCTTCTTTCGTCTTTCTTCAGATCTCGACTCCATGCGTGACTCCCTGCTGGCCTTCGTCGCGCCCAGCGCCCAGGCCGTTCAATTCGCGATCAAGACCCTCCTGGCCGCTGGGCTGGCATTGTGGTGTGCGTTCCGTTTCGGCCTGGAGCAGCCGCAATGGGCGTTGATGACCGCTTTTATCGTCGCTCAGCCCTTGTCCGGCATGGTGGTGCAGAAAGGCCTGGCGCGCCTGCTCGGTACCCTGATCGGGGCGAGCATGACGGTGCTGCTGATGGCTCTGTTCGCCCAGGCACCCTGGTTGTTCCTGATCGCCGTGGCGCTGTGGATGGGCCTGTGCACGGCGGCTTCGACCATGCTGCGCAGCGCCTGGAGCTACGCCTTCGTGCTGGCCGGTTACACCGTGGCGATCATCGGCCTGCCGGCCATCAGCCAACCCCTGACGGTGTTCGATCAGGCGGTTGCGCGCGGTACCGAGATTGCCCTGGGCATTCTCTGTGCCACGGTGGTCAGTGCCGTGCTCTGGCCGCAGCGCGTAGAGCGGCAACTGGGGCAGCAGGCGCGTAGCGTCTGGCAGGCCGGGGTGAGCGCCGCCAGCCAGACATTGGCGGGTGAGCCCATGGCGCGTCAGGGGTTGCTGGAGGTACTGGGACGCATGGTGGCGGTGGACGCCCAGCGTGAGCATGCCTGGTTCGAGGGTAATCGCGGCCGGCAACGCGCGGCGGCCTTGCGCCTGCTCAGCCGTGATCTGCTGACGATGCTGCGCCTGGCGCGCGGCGTCGGCCGGCAATGGCGGCAGCTCGACGAGGTCGAGAACCACGCCCTGGCGCCCTGGATGCAGCGTGTGCGCGACTGCCTATCGGATCCGCAGGGTTCGCGCTGCGCGGCCCTGGCGCAGGAAATGCGCGAAGTCGCCGAAGACCAGGCGCTGAGCGCCGCTCAGCGACGCTGTCTGGAGCGACTCGCTTTGCTCATGCTGCGCCTGGAAACTGCAGGCAACGCGCTGCAGGCGGTGGAGCAGGGCGAGGTACGCGGTAGTCTGCCACCCGCGTTGTCCTGGCACCGCGACTGGCAAACCGCAATGCTCTATGGCTCGCGCAGCGCCCTGGCCTTTCTGGCATTGGCGGCGTTCTGGATGGCCACGGCCTGGACGGCCGCCAGCGGCGCGATGTTGCTGGCCAGCGTGGTCTGCAGCCTGTTCGCCAGCCGCGAGAACGCGGCGCAGATCGGCCTGTTGTTTCTGCGTGGCATCTTCTATGCCTTGCCGGTGGCTTTTTTCGTCGGGCAGATTCTGCTGCCACAGCTCAGTGGTTTCCCCATGCTCTGCCTGGCATTGGGCGTACCGCTGTTCTTCGGTGCGCTGGGCATGGCCAAGCCGGCACTGGGCGCGACGGCGACCTCCTTCTGTCTGCACTTCATCGTGCTGTGCGCACCGCAGAACGACATGAACTACGACCTGGCGTTTTTCTTCAACGAGGCGCAGGCCATGCTCATCGGTGTCACCTGTGCCGTGCTGGCGTTCAATCTGATCGGCTTGCGCAGCCCGCGCTGGCATGGTCGTCGTTTGCTGCGAGCAACCCTGCAGGATCTGGCGCGTCTGACGCAGCACCGCTTGATCGGTGCGGAGAGCTGGTTCGGTGGGCGCATGGCTGATCGCTTGCTGCAATTGGCGCGGCATTATCCGTTGTTGCCGAGCCAGACCCGCAACCGCTGGGATGATGGCGTTGCCAGCCTGGATCTGGGTGACGAGTTGTTGCATCTGCGAGCCTGCCTGGCAGCCGGTGACAGCTCTCTGGGGCAGGCTGAAGCGGACTTTCTCGCGCGCCTGCGTCAGCAATTGTTGCTGGGGCCGGCAGCCGAGCGCGAATCGGCCCTGGATGAGGCGGCTAACCAGCTGCTGCAGGCTCTGCGGGCCGCGCCGTCGAGTATCGACAGGCGCCTGGCAGAGGCTGCTTTGCTGCAGTTGCAGGATGGCTGGCGTCGCTGGTGTGGATTACAGGAGGGCTCCGATGGGCTTGCGTGAATGGTCGCTGGGCGGCGTCTTGCTCAGCCCGCTGTTGTTGTATGCGTTACTGGCGCTGCTGCTGACCGGCGTGCTGCGCATCGGCTTGCAGCGGGTCGGCATGGCGCGCTGGATCTGGCATGAGGCGCTGTTCGATTGCGCCCTCTATGTGTGCGTATTGGCGGCCGTGGTGGCCGTTTTGGGACAATGAACGAGGAGAAAGGCATGCGTTCTGTCATGCGTGTCGGCATTACCTTGAGCCTGGTAGCCGCGGCGATCATCGCCGGTGCCTGGCTGTGGCAGCACTACCTGTATTCGCCCTGGACGCGCGATGCGCGCGTGCGCGCCGATGTGGTCACCATCGCCCCGGATCTGTCCGGTTGGGTGCGCGAACTGAAGGTGCGCGACAACCAGCAGGTTGCGGCCGGCGAGCTGCTGATGAGCCTGGACCGGGATCGCTACCAGGCGGCTCTGGAGCAGGCGCAGGCCGTGGCTGAGACACGCCACCAGCAATTGCTGTTGCGCGAACACGAGGCCGTGCGACGTGATCGCCTGGGGCCGCAGGCGATCAGCGCCGAGTTGCGCGACAACGCCCAGCTCAATGCCGAGATCGCGCGTGGTGAATATCGCCAGGCGCAGGCGGCAGTGAAACTCGCCGAACTGGACGTGCAGCGCAGCGAGGTGCGCGCACCGCGTGCCGGGCAGGTGACCAACCTGCAACTGGCCGAGGGTAACTACGTGCGTGCAGGTGAGCCGGTGCTGGCCCTGGTGGACGAGGGCTCGTTCTACGTGCAGGCCTATTTCGAGGAAACCAAGCTACCGCGCATCAAGGTCGGCGCCCCGGTGCAGGTCTGGCTGATGGGCAGGGATCAGCCGCTGGACGGGGAGGTAGAGAGCATCAGTCGCGGTATCACCGACCGCAACTCCAGCCCGGACGGCCAATTGCTGGCCAATGTCGAGCCGACCTTCAACTGGGTGCGGCTGGCGCAGCGGATACCGGTGCGCATCCGTCTGGCCGAGCTGCCGCAGGGTGTACAGCTCAGTGCCGGCATGACCGCCAGCGTGCGGGTGCTGAGCGACTGATCCACGCACAATCTGCGCGAAGCGCGTGACGCGAACGCGCACATGGCCGACACTATGGCCCCGCTGTTTCGTCCACCGTTTCAGGCCGGCTGCGACCGGCCCTTGTCGAGAGGTCATGTCATGTCGTTCAAAGTTTTCGTCGACGGCCAGGAAGGTACCACCGGCCTGCGTCTGCTGGATTACCTGGCCGGGCGCCCGGACATCGAGCTGCTGCGCATCGACGAGGCCAAACGCAAGGACAGTGCCGAGCGTGCACGCTTCCTGAATGCTGCCGACGTGGCCTTCCTCTGCCTGCCGGATGCCGCCTCGCGTGAAGCCGTGAGCCTGGTGACCAACCCGAACACCTGCATCATCGACGCCAGCACTGCCTTCCGCACCGACAGCGGCTGGACTTACGGCCTGCCGGAACTGGCTGCCGGCCAGCGCGAGGCGATCCGTGCCAGCAAGCGCATCGCCAACCCGGGTTGCCACGCTACGGCTTTCATCCTGCTGGTGCGCCCGTTGGTGGACGCTGGCCTGCTGCCCAAGGATTACCCGATCAGCGCCTTCTCCCTGACCGGTTACAGCGGTGGTGGCAAGTCGATGATCGCCCAGTACGAAGCCGGTGGCGATGCGCGCCTGAAGAGCCCGCGTCCCTATGCCATGACCCAGGGGCACAAGCACCTGCCGGAAATGCGCGTGCAGACCGGCATCACCCTGGCACCGGTGTTCAGCCCCATCGTCGGCGACTTCCTCAAGGGGCTGTCCGTTACCGTGCCGCTGCACCTGGATCGCCTGGCGCCCGGCACTACGCCGCAACAAGTGCATGAAGCCCTGCAGCGCCACTACGCTGGTGAGCGTTTCATCCGGGTGATGCCGCTGGAAGGGGAGCAGAACCTGGATGAGGGCTTCTTCGACGTGCAGGGCTGCAATGACACCAACCGGGCCGATCTCTTCGTTTTCGGCAATGCCGAGCGGGTGACCCTGGTGGCGCGCCTGGACAACCTCGGCAAGGGCGCGGCTGGTGCGGCTGTGCAATGCATGAACGTGCATATCGGCGCGTCCGAAGACACCGGGCTGAGCAGCGGGCTGTAAAGCCCCAGTTCTCCAGAGGTGGCGCTCTGGAGATTGCCCGCCTAGGTCCATATAGAGAAACGCCGCGAACCCAACAGGATTCGCGGCGTTTTCTATTGTCCAGACGCCGATTGTCGGCTATCCGGCTCCATGTCACTGATCGTCGAAATACCGCTCGTGCCAGGCCACCAGCGGATGCGGGCTGCCCAGCTTCTGGCCGTAGATCACCGAGTAGGACAGCACGTTCTGCACGTACTGGCGCGTTTCGTCGAAGGGAATGTTCTCCACCCACACGTCGTAACTGAGGTGATTGGCGCCACGCAGCCACTGGCGTACGCGGCCCGGGCCTGCGTTGTAGGCAGCGGAGGCGAGGACTCGGTTGCCATTGAACTGGCCATATATCTGGCTCAGGTAGGCTGCACCGAGTTGAATGTTGACGTCAGGGTTGAGGGCTTGCTGCGGTGAGGCCATGGGAATGCTGAACTTGCGCGCGGTTTCCTTGGCGGTGCCCGGCATCAATTGCATCAGGCCCATGGCGCCGGCATGGGAGCGGGCGTCGGCCATGAAGGCGCTTTCCTGACGGGTGATGGCGAATACCCAGCTCGAATGTATGTCGCGGCGCTGCGCTTCACGCACCAGTTCGTCGCGGTGAGCCATGGGGAAACGCACGTCCAGATCATCCCAGTACTGGGCCTGACTGATGGTGCGGATGGCTGGGAAGTACCAACCCATGTCGTAGGCCAGGCGCGCTTGCGCTACCAGCTCGTCACGGCTGAACAGGCGGCTGACGTGGTACCACTCGCGGCGCCCGTCGACGATCTGGCCACGCGCATGGAATTCCAGGGCGCGCTTGATGCCGGCGGTATTGCGCACCTTCTGCACCACCTTGGGGTCGAGCGCCAACGGCTGGTTGTTCAGCTTGTAGGGTGCCTTGACCTGATCGGCGGCCATGAAGCCATAGAAATCACGTTCCTTGGCCAGCGCCTGGAACAGGGTCGCCGGCTGCTGGCTGTTCGGCTGAGAGAGCTGCAGGCTGCGCGCCGCCCAGTAGCGCCAGCGGTTGCTGCTGGCCAGTTCGGCCGGCATGCGTTGGGTCAGCTGATAGGCCTCGTCCCAGCGACCGCTGCGCAGCAGCAGGCGGGCGCGCCATTCGCTGACGGTGTTGTCACGCAGTTGCGGGTCGTACTTGGCCATGACGTCGAGGCCGCGTGGGTCGAAGCGTCGCGCCAGGGTCAGACCGATCTGGCGGGCGATGGCGACCTGTTCGTCCTGGGAGAACTTCATGCGCTGGGCGTAGCTGTCGAGCAGGCTCAGGGCATCTTCCGGGCTCTGCCTGGCCAGACGGCGCAAGCCCAGGCCGACCACATCGGCCATGGCCGCGTCAGCCGGTGTGAAGCGAGCACTCTGCTTGAGTATCTGCGGCTTCTGCGCCACCTCCACCAGCAGTGCGCCACGAGCGCCGAGGGTCGGCATGCTCTTGATCAGGTGATTGGCCAGGCCGTAGTTGCCAGCCTCGACGGCCAGCTTGGTGCGTTGCCAGCGGCGCTGTTCGGTCAATTGGCCGTTGGCGGCCCAGCGCTCGAACAGGGGATCGCAGGCGTTGGGCTGCGATTTACCGACCAACCAGAGCTTCTCGGCAGTGACGTTGCCCTCGGCGTTCAGGCCATGACTGAGCTGGTACTGGCCGTACAGGCAGTCCAGTTCGGTGAAATTGAGCTTGGCATCGTAGTAGGTGAGGAAGGGCTTCCAGTCACCACGTTCGGCTAGCAGGCGCAGCCAGCGCAGCTTCATCCAGCTGGCTTGCGGCAGGTCGCCGTGTTCGGCGAGGAATTTTTCCACCTCGGCGTTGCTTGCCGACTTCAGGCGGTTGGTCAGGTCGTCGTAAGCCAAGTACGGCGTCAGCGGGTAATCGCGCAGGGCGCCGGCATAGTTGCGGTAGGGGCCGCTGTCGCCCTTGGCCAGGGCACGTTTGGCTTCATCGTAGAACTGGCGTTGCTGGGCCAGGTTGGCAGCATCGGCCTGGGCGATGCCGACGGTGCTGAGTATCAGACAGGACAGAACGGAGAAAAGACGACCACGCATGACAATTCCAGGGGGCGAACAGGTAAGTGGGCAGCCGCATCCATCTGGCCGCATGGCTCTAGCTTAGCCCTTCGACCCCTGCCGGCGAAAGCGCGGAGCAGCCTACCGACACAGCTGGAAAAATACGCGCAGGCGGATCGGCCGCTCATGCCGAAACGGGAACCTGCCGCGAGCAACTCGGGTAGAATGCGCCCCCTGTTTCCGGAGGTAGTCATGACCCTGCTCAAGTTCGCCGATGTTTCCCTCGCCTATGGCGCCATGCCCCTGCTCGACGGGGTGTCCTGGCAGATCGCCCGGGGCGAACGGGTGTGCATCATCGGCCGTAACGGCACTGGCAAGTCGAGCATGCTGCGCCTGGTCAAGGGCGATCAGATGGCCGATGACGGCGAAATCTGGCGCGCGCCGGGGCTGAAGATCGGCGAGTTGCCGCAGGAGCTGCCGCGCGCCGACGAGCGGACGGTATTCGACGTGGTGGCCGAAGGCCTGGCTGGCGTTGGTGAGCTGCTGGCGCGCTATCACCACCTGGCGCAGAACATCCACGGCGATGACGACCTCGAGCAACTGATGCACGTGCAGCAGGAGCTGGAAGCCAAAGACGGCTGGCGCCTGCAGCAACTGGTCGACAGCACCCTGAGCCGCCTGCAGTTGCCAGCGGACAAGACCCTGGCCGAGCTTTCCGGTGGCTGGCGCCGTCGCGTCCTGCTGGCCCAGGCACTGGTGTCCGAGCCGGATCTGCTGCTGCTCGACGAGCCGACCAACCACCTGGACATCGGCGCCATCGCCTGGCTCGAAGAAGCGCTGAAAGACTTTGGCGGTGCCGTGCTGTTCATCACCCACGACCGTTCCTTCCTGCAGAACCTGGCCACGCGCATTCTCGAACTGGATCGTGGCGGCCTGATCGACTGGAACGGCGACTACGCCAGCTTCCTGGTGCACAAGGAGCAGCAACTGGCTGCCGAGGAAACCGCCAATGCGCTGTTCGACAAGCGCCTGGCCCAGGAAGAAGTGTGGATCCGCCAGGGCATCAAGGCCCGGCGTACTCGCAACGAAGGCCGCGTGCGTGCCCTCAAGGCGATGCGCTCCGAACGTGCCGAGCGCCGTGAGCGCCAGGGCAAGGCCAGCATCCAGCTGGATGCGGCGGACAAGTCCGGCAAGCAGGTGATAGTGGCAGAAAACGTCAGTTTTGCGCACGCAGGGGGAGTTGCTCTCGTGCGAGACTTCTCCATGGTGCTGCAGCGTGGCGACCGCATCGGCCTGCTCGGCGCCAATGGCACCGGCAAGACCACACTGCTCAAGCTGTTGCTCGGCGAGTTGCAACCGACTGCTGGCACGATACTGGCAGGTACCAAGCTGGAGGTGGCGTACTTCGATCAGTTGCGCCTCCAGCTGGAACCTGAAAAGACCGTGATAGACAACCTCGCGGAAGGTCGCGACTTCATCGTCATCGACGGCCAGAGCCGTCACGTCCTCAGCTACCTGGGGGACTTCCTGTTCAGTCCACAGCGTGCCCGTACCCCGGTCAAGGCCTTGTCCGGCGGGGAGCGAGCGCGTCTGCTGTTGGCCAAGCTGTTCAGCAAACCGGCGAACCTGCTGGTGCTGGACGAACCGACCAACGATCTGGATGTGGAAACCCTCGAGCTGCTCGAAGAGGTGCTGCTGAGCTTCCCGGGTACGGTGCTGATGGTCAGCCACGACCGGGCGTTCCTCGATAACGTGGTCACCAGCACCCTGGTGTTCGAGGGCGAAGGCCGCGTGCGTGAGTACGTAGGCGGTTATCAGGACTGGCTGCGTCAAGGCGGATCGCCGCGCCTGCTGGGTGTTGGCGAGAGCAAGTCGGGCAAGGCCGAGCTGGCCAGTGCCGTGGTCGAGGCACCGCAGCCGACGGCGAGCGCGCCAGCGGCGACGCAGGCCACGGCTGAACCGGCGAAGAAGAAACTGAGCTACAAACTGCAGCGTGAGCTGGAGGCGATTCCCGGGCAGATCGATGCTCTGGAGCAGGAAATGGCGACGCTGCAGGCGCAGATCGCCGATCCGGCCTTCTACCAGCAGGCGTCGCAGATCACTACGCAAGCATTGGCGCGTCTCGATGACCTGCAGACGGAGTTGGACAGGTTGATCGAGCGCTGGGCAGAACTGGAAGCCTGAAAGGGGCACTTAAGCGCATGGCCATCGAATACCGCATCACCCTCGACGACAATCATCAGTTCAGCTACAGGATCGAGCTGAACCGAGAGTATGACCCCGAGCAGGCCCGGCAAACACCGGCCTGGACTCGTCTCGGGCATCAGCAGTGCAGCAATTGTCCGCTCAGCCGCGAGCAGTTCAGCCATTGTCCGGCGGCTGTGGATCTGCACCGCGTCATTGAGGATTTTCGTGGCCTGCCGGCCTTCAAGAAGGCCAGTGTCTGGGTGCGCACGCCCGAGCGCGAGTACACCAAGCACCTCGGGCTGGAAGAGGGCTTGCGCGCCTTGCTCGGTGTGATCATGGCCACCAGTGCCTGCCCGCTGCTGGGACGTCTGCGGCCGATGGCGCAGCATCATCTGCCGTTCGCCAACAACCAGGAGTTCATCCTGCGCACTGTGTCGCTGTACCTGACGCGGCAGTACTTCAACATGCGCGAAGGACGTCTGGCGGATTGGGAACTCAAGGGGCTGGTGCGCATGTTCCAGCAGCTCAAGCTGGTCAATCAGGCGTTCTGGCAGCGCATCCATGACACCTGCGAAGGTGATTCCAACCTCAAGGCCTTCCTCACCTTCTTCTCGATGTCATCGAGCATGACGGTCTCGCTCGAGACCCAGCTGCAGAAGATCCGCCCGCTGGTGATGAGCGCGGGCGACTCCTTCGACTGACCTGTATCGGCGTCGATCAGGCGCTCTTATCGGATTTCTTCAGGCGCACGGCCAGCACGTCGCAGGGCGCACCGTGCAGTACGTCATTGGCGGTTGAGCCGAGTAGCAGCGCCAGGCCGTGACGCCCGTGGCTGCCCACGACGATCAGGTCGCAGCCCTGTTCTTCCGCCAGGCGGTGAATCTCCTGGCGCGGCTGGCCGTAGGCCAGGTGGCGCTGATCCGCTGTCAACTCCGGGTACTTGCCGCTGAACGCGTCCAGGCGCTCGCGTGCCTGCTCGAACTGCTGTTGTTGCAGCATCGACAGATCCATCGGCACGTCACCGCCAAAGGCCATCGCCATGGGTTCGACGATGTGCACCAGGGACATCTTGGCGTTGCTGGCCTGGGCCAGTTTGTACGCCCGTTTCACGACAGGATCGCATTCCTCGGTGAGGTCGACGGCGACCAGAATGTGCTGGTAGGGCATGGTGAACTCCTCCTAAGGATAGAAACCGCTCTGCGTCCAGTATGGCTCTGGATGCGCGTTGATGTCTTGAATAAAAAGCCCGGTGCGAGCACCGGGCCGGGGATGGCCAGGCAGGCCGGAAAGAAACATCAGAGCTGGTTGGCGGCGTATTGGGCCGCTACGTCTTCCAGCCCCTCGATGATGCTGTCGGAATACTTGTTGACCAGAAAGGGGACGGTGTTCTGGTTGTAGTTCAGCAGAGATTTCTCGATATAGCGAAACTTGGTGCCAATAATGCCAAGTTCCGTCCTGATCTGCGCTGTGTTCTGGCTTTCCTGGGTGAGGTCATCCAGACGGCTGGCGAAGGCTCGCACCAGTTCGTCAAGGGCGCGCTCCTCGCCGCCGCCGAAGAAGCTGGCACCCACCGAGGCGCTGCGTGAAGCGTAGTCCAGCGCGATGCCCTGCATCAAAAGACTCTGCTCGCGGCTGCGTTGAGCCAGTGTGGGCACGACCTGTCCGCTTTCTTCCTGGATTTTCAGGTAAAGCGCCTGGGCGATGTCCATGAGCTGCCGATTGCTTTCGGCCATGTCGGCGACTGGCTGCAGGTCGGTGAAGCCCTGCTTGCGCATCGTCTCCATCAAATTCTGCAATGCGCTGCGATAGTTCTGCCATTCGCCGCTGAGGCGCTGCTGCAGCGTCTTCGAGCCGTCACCCGGCATGACGCCCAGCGCATCCAGCTGTGTCTGCGCCTGTTGTACGGACTCGTTGATCCTCCGGGCATAGCGCTGATCGCCTTCCATGCCGTTGAACATGTAGAAATCACCCAGGCTCTTCTGGGCCGCCAGGCGCATCTGGTGGAGATGCAACAGATCGTCGGCTGGTGCCGCCAGAAGACAAGGGGCGAGTAACAACTGCAGTACGAGGGCGAGGAGGGCGCCCAGTGGGGAGGCAAGCTTACGGCGGCTCGACATGGTGAACTCCGCATGGCCCATCGATGGGCTCGACTTGTTGTTGTATTCAGGCTCGCAAGCCAGGGCCAGGCGAGCCTGAGGCGACTGTACCCGCAGCCTCGGCGTTTGGCTAGGCGAAGGCGGGGGCGCGCCGGGTTCACGAAATCATCGCGATATCCGGGTATAGATGCTGTTTATCGAGTAGCCCTGCAAGCCGCGTACTTGCTGAGCGGGCCTGATAAAACGAAACGGCTGCGCAGGAAGGCCAATTGACAAGTTCTGGCTTTTCCCCGATGGTGTGCACACCCAAATCAAACGGGCGTATGAATTGAGCGTTTGCCTGGTCAGGCGCGCCACTACAGCCCGAATATCGCGTCGGTGGGTGTGTCGTACCGATTGGAGCTATGCTCGCGGCTATGCTGTGAGCTGGCTTGCCGGTTGGCTCCGATGTGTACTGTTCAGCTTCCATACCGTGGAGATCAGTTGATGATTTACGAAGGTAAAGCCATCACGGTTAAGGCTCTTGAGAGCGGCATCGTCGAATTGAATTTCGACCTCAAGGGTGAGTCCGTCAACAAATTCAACCGTCTTACCCTCAATGAGCTGCGCGCCTCCGTCGACGCGATCAAGGCTGACGGTTCGATCAAGGGCGTGATTGTCACCAGTGGCAAGGACGTGTTCATCGTCGGTGCGGATATCACCGAGTTCGTCGACAACTTCAAGTTGCCGGACGAAGAGCTGGTAGCTGGCAACCTCGAAGCCAACAAGATCTTCAGTGATTTCGAAGACCTCGCCGTGCCGACCGTCGTCGCCATCAACGGCATCGCCCTGGGTGGCGGTTTCGAGATGTGCCTGGCTGGTGACTACCGCGTAATGAGCGAGACCGCCAAGATCGGTCTGCCAGAAGTCAAGCTGGGTATCTACCCGGGCTTCGGCGGTACCGTGCGCCTGCCGCGCGTGATCGGCACCGACAACGCTGTCGAGTGGATCGCCTCCGGCAAGGAAAACCGTGCAGACGACGCGCTGAAAGTCGGCGCCGTCGATGCCGTGGTCGCACCCGCCAAACTCAAGGACGCTGCACTGGATCTGGTCAAGCGCGCCATCTCTGGCGAGCTGGACTACAAGGCCAAGCGTCAGCCCAAGCTGGAAAAGCTCAAGCTCAACGCCATCGAGCAGATGATGTGCTTCGAGACCGCCAAGGGCTTCGTCGCTGGCCAGGCCGGCCCGAACTACCCGGCGCCGGTCGAGGCGATCAAAACCATCCAGAAGGCTGCCAACTTCGGCCGTGACAAGGCGCTGGAAGTCGAAGCTGCCGGCTTCGTCAAACTGGCCAAGACCTCGGTTGCCGAGAGCCTGATCGGTCTGTTCCTGAACGATCAGGAACTGAAGAAAAAGGCCAAGCACCACGACGAAATCGCTCGCGACGTGAAACTGGCTGCCGTCCTCGGCGCGGGCATCATGGGCGGTGGCATTGCCTACCAGTCGGCTTCCAAGGGCACCCCGATCCTGATGAAGGATATCCGTGAAGAGGGTATC
This sequence comes from Pseudomonas sp. FG29, assembly GCF_057809355.1. Lineage (NCBI taxonomy): Bacteria > Pseudomonadati > Pseudomonadota > Gammaproteobacteria > Pseudomonadales > Pseudomonadaceae > Pseudomonas > Pseudomonas sp. FG29. The sequence continues at coordinate 561,356 of NZ_JBMDJU010000001.1, forward strand.
CAGATGGGCTTGAACGAGGCTTCCAAGCTGCTCGGCAAGCGCGTCGAGAAGGGCCGCATGACCCCAGCGAAGATGGCCGAAGCCCTCAACGCCATCCGCCCGACCATGTCCTATGGTGATTTTGGCAACGTCGACATCGTCGTCGAAGCCGTGGTCGAGAACCCGAAGGTCAAGCAGATCGTGCTGGCCGAAGTGGAAGGCGTGGTGCGTGAAGACGCCATCCTGGCCTCCAACACCTCGACCATCTCCATCAGCCTGCTGGCTCAGGCGCTCAAGCGTCCGGAAAACTTCGTCGGCATGCACTTCTTCAATCCGGTGCACATGATGCCGCTGGTGGAAGTCATCCGTGGCGAGAAGTCCAGTGAAGTGGCCGTGGCCACCACCGTTGCCTACGCCAAGAAAATGGGCAAGAACCCGATCGTGGTCAATGACTGCCCCGGCTTCCTGGTTAACCGCGTGCTGTTCCCGTACTTCGGCGGCTTCTCCAAGCTGCTGGGCTTCGGCGTCGACTTCGTGCGTATCGACAAGGTGATGGAGAAGTTCGGCTGGCCCATGGGCCCGGCTTATCTCTCCGACGTGGTCGGCATCGACACCGGCCACCACGGCCGTGACGTGATGGCCGAAGGCTTCCCGGATCGCATGGCTGTCGAAGGCAAGACCGCTGTCGACGTGATGTACGAAGCCAACCGCCTGGGCCAGAAGAATGGCAAAGGCTTCTACGCCTACGAAACCGACAAGCGCGGCAAGCCGAAGAAGGTCTCCGACCCGGCGGCTTACGAGCTGCTCAAGTCCATCGTGGTCGAAGAGCGTGAAGTCACCGACGAGGACATCATCAACTTCATGATGATCCCGCTGTGCCTGGAAACCGTTCGTTGCCTGGAAGATGGCATTGTCGACACCGCAGCCGAGGCCGACATGGGCCTGATCTACGGTATCGGCTTCCCTCCCTTCCGTGGCGGTGCGCTGCGCTACATCGATTCCATCGGTGTGGCTGAATTCGTCGCCCTGGCCGACAAGTATGCCGAGCTGGGCGCCCTGTACCACCCGACCGCAAAACTTCGCGAGATGGCCGCCAAGGGCCAGAAGTTCTTCGGTTAATCGTGCAGCGAACAGAGCGAGAATAGAAATATGAGCCTGAATCCTAGAGATGCAGTGATCGTCGACTTCGGTCGTACCCCGATGGGTCGTTCCAAGGGCGGCATGCACCGTAACACCCGCGCCGAGACCATGTCCGCGCACCTGATTAGCAAGCTGCTGGAGCGTAACGCCAAGGTCGATCCGGCCGAAGTCGAGGACGTGATCTGGGGCTGCGTCAACCAGACCCTAGAACAGGGCTGGAACATCGCGCGCATGGCGTCGCTGATGACCCAGATCCCGCACACCAGCGCCGGCCAGACCGTCAGCCGCCTGTGTGGTTCGTCCATGAGCGCCCTGCACACCGCCGTGCAGGCGATCCAGACCGGTAACGGCGATGTATTCGTCGTCGGCGGTGTGGAGCACATGGGCCACGTCGGCATGATGCACGGCGTCGACCCGAACCCGCACCTGTCGCTGTACGCCGCCAAGGCGTCCGGCATGATGGGCCTGACCGCTGAAATGCTGGGCAAGATGCATGGCATCAGCCGTGAGCAGCAGGACGCCTTCGGTGAGCGTTCGCACCGTCTGGCACACAAGGCCACCGTCGAAGGCAAGTTCAAGGATGAAATCATCCCGATGCAAGGCTACGACGAGAACGGTTTCCTGAAGATGTACGACTTCGACGAAACCATTCGTCCGGAAACCACCCTGGAAAGCCTGGCTGCGCTGAAGCCTGCGTTCAACCCGAAAGGCGGCACCGTGACTGCGGGTACTTCCTCGCAGATCACTGACGGCGCCTCTTGCATGATCGTCATGAGCGCCCAGCGTGCTCAGGATCTGGGCATTCAGCCGATGGCCGTGGTTCGCGCCATGGCCGTTGCCGGTGTCGATCCGGCGATCATGGGTTACGGTCCGGTGCCGTCGACCCAGAAGGCGCTCAAGCGTGCCGGTCTGAGCATGGCTGACATCGATTTCGTCGAGCTCAACGAAGCCTTCGCGGCCCAGGCTCTGCCGGTGCTGAAGGATCTGAAGCTGCTCGACAAGATGGAAGAGAAAGTCAACCTGCACGGCGGCGCGATCGCCCTGGGTCACCCCTTCGGTTGTTCCGGTGCCCGTATCTCCGGTACCCTGCTCAACGTCATGAAGCAGAACGGTGGCACTTTCGGTGTCTCCACCATGTGCGTGGGCCTTGGCCAAGGCATCACCACCGTGTTCGAACGCGTCTAAGCGTCCGAGCCAAACAAGACCGGGGCCTAGTGCCCCGGTTTTGCTTTCTGGCCTTGTTCATTCGGGTGCTGCCACGGCGCCCGGCAAGCCGAGCCGTCATGGCCGGGCTTTTCATGCGGGGAAACGTCATGCAGCTACAACCAGGGCTCTATCGTCACTACAAAGGGCCGCAGTATCGCGTCTTCGGCGTGGCGCAGCATTCCGAGACCGAGGAACCGTTGGTCATCTATCAGGCACTGTATGGGGAGTTCGGGCTCTGGGTCAGGCCGCTGGCAATGTTTTGCGAGCAGGTCGAGGTGGACGGCCAGACGCTTCCGCGCTTTGCTTTGATTCAGGCCGAAGTCAGCCCTATTGGTGGTGCAGAGGTCTGAGGCGCATTTCCCCGCGCTTGACCTTCACTCGGTCGCCACTATATATAGCGGGGCCTTAAGGTTACCCGCCTTCTATATTTCGCAATTCAGGAATTTTCTGATCCATGGGCAAATCGCTGGTCATCGTGGAATCCCCGGCCAAGGCCAAGACCATCAACAAGTACCTGGGCAGCCAGTACGTGGTGAAGTCGAGCATCGGCCACATCCGTGACCTGCCTACCAGCGGCTCGGCAAGCGCCACCAAGGAGCCTGCCAAGCGTGGCAAGGCCGCCGCGGAGGCGCCTGCACTGTCGCCCAAGGAAAAGGCCAAACGTCAGCTGTTCGCCCGCATGGGCGTCGACCCCGAGCATGGTTGGAAGGCCAAGTACGAGATCCTGCCTGGCAAGGAAAAGGTGATCGAGGAACTGCGCCGCCTGGCCAAGGATGCTGACACCATCTATCTCGCAACCGACTTGGATCGCGAGGGGGAGGCCATCGCCTGGCACCTGCGCGAGTCCATCGGTGGTGACGACAGCCGCTACAAGCGCGTGGTATTCAACGAGATCACCAAGAAGGCGATTCAGGATGCCTTCTCCAAGCCCGGTGAGCTGGATATCAACCGCGTCAACGCCCAGCAGGCGCGTCGCTTCCTCGACCGCGTGGTGGGCTACATGGTCTCGCCGCTGCTGTGGGCCAAGATCGCCCGTGGTCTGTCTGCCGGTCGCGTGCAGTCGGTAGCGGTGAAGCTGGTCGTTGCGCGTGAAAAAGAAATTCGTGCCTTCGTCCCGGAAGAATACTGGGAAGTGCACGCTGATCTCGGCACTGCGAAGAACGCCAAGGTGCGCTTCGAAGTCGTTCGCGAAGACGGCTCGGCGTTCAAGCCGGTCAACGAAGCGCAGGCCATGGCGGCGCTGGAGAAGCTCAAGGCTTCCAGCTACAGCGTGGTCAAGCGTGAAGACCGCCCGACCAGCAGCAAGCCCTCGGCGCCTTTCATCACCTCCACCCTGCAGCAGGCGGCGAGCAACCGTCTTGGCTTCGGCGTGAAGAAAACCATGATGATGGCCCAGCGTCTCTACGAGGCCGGCTACATCACCTATATGCGTACCGACTCGACCAACCTGTCCAACGACGCGGTGGAGATGGTGCGTGGTTTCATCGGCAGCGAATACGGCGACAAGTACCTGCCGGGCAAGCCCAACCTGTATTCGAGCAAGGAAGGCGCGCAGGAGGCGCACGAAGCGATTCGTCCGTCCGACGTCAACCTGCGCCCGACCCAGCTCTCCGGTATGGAGCGTGATGCCGAGCGTCTGTATGACCTGATCTGGCGTCAGTTCGTCGCTTGCCAGATGCCTCCGGCCGAGTACCTGTCCACCAGCGTCACCGTGGCTGCCGGCAACTTCGAGCTGCGCGCCAAGGGCCGCATCCTCAAGTTCGACGGTTATACCCGCGTACTGCCGCAGCAGAGCAAGCCCGGCGAGGACGATGTCCTGCCGGAAATGAAGGAAGGCGAGGGCCTCAAGCTGATCCAGCTCGACCCCAGCCAGCACTTCACCAAGCCGCCGGCACGCTACTCCGAAGCGAGCCTGGTCAAGGAGCTGGAAAAGCGTGGCATTGGCCGCCCGTCGACCTATGCGGCGATCATCTCCACTATTCAGGATCGCGGCTACGTCACGGTACACAACCGTCGCTTCTACGCCGAGAAGATGGGCGATATCGTCACCGAGCGCCTCGACGAGAGCTTCGCCAACCTGATGGATTATGGTTTCACGGCTGGCATGGAAGAGCGTCTGGATGACGTGGCGCAGGGCGAGCGCGAGTGGAAGCATCTGCTCGACGAGTTCTACGGCGACTTCAAGAAGAAGCTCGAGGCGGCCGAGGCAGGCGAGGGCGGCATGCGTGCCAACCAGCCGACCCTGACCGATATTCCCTGCCGCGACTGCGGCCGGCCGATGATGATTCGTACCGCCTCCACCGGCGTGTTCCTGGGTTGCTCCGGCTATGCGCTACCGCCTAAGGAGCGCTGCAAGGCCACCATCAACCTGGTGCCGGGCGACGAGATCGCCGCGGACGACGAGGGCGAGTCCGAGTCCCGCGTGCTGCTGGGCAAGCATCGTTGCCCGATCTGCTCCACGGCCATGGATGCCTACCTGCTGGACGAAACCCGCAAGCTGCACATCTGCGGCAACAACCCGGATTGCACGGGCTACGAGATCGAGCAGGGCCAGTACCGCATCAAGGGCTACGAAGGGCCGAGCCTGGAGTGCGACAAGTGCGGCAGCGAGATGCAGCTCAAGACCGGTCGTTTCGGCAAGTTCTTCGGCTGCACCAATGCCAGTTGCAAGAACACCCGCAAGCTGTTGAAGAATGGTGAAGCTGCGCCTCCCAAGATGGACAAGGTGGAGATGCCTGAGCTCAAGTGCGAGAAGGTCGATGACACTTACGTACTGCGCGACGGCGCGTCGGGTCTGTTCCTCGCCGCCAGCGGTTTCCCGAAGAACCGTGAGACGCGCGCTCCGCTGGTGCTGGAAATCGTTCCGCACAAGCACGAGATCGATCCCAAGTACCACTTCCTCTGCGATGCTCCGCAGAAGGATCCGGATGGCCGCCCGGCCGTGATTCGCTATAGCCGCAAGACCAAGGAGCAGTACGTGCAATCCGAAGTGGATGGCAAGCCGACCGGCTGGCGTGCGTTCTTCGATGGCGGCAAGTGGAAGGTCGAGGACAAGCGCTGAACCTCTGCCGCTTCTGATCGCATGCGCGCGCCGACAGTCGTCGGCGCGCGTATGATGGCTCCATCTGCAATGGAGATCGCCGTAATGGCCAAAGAACTCTATACCCGCACCAACCAGAAGATATTCTTCGCCGGGATCGCGCTGGACAACTGGCGCAAGGCAGAAGCCTCTGGCGCCTTCAACGTGCAGGCGCTGGTACAGGCCGAGCGTGAGGCGGCGTTGTTCCATCTGTACGGCAGTGTGCTGAGCCTGTGCCATGAGATCGCTGGCTACTACCGCATGGCCGACACCACGTCGACGCGTGTCGATGCTTTCCTCGATCAGACCGTGCTCGAGCGTTCTCCGAGCCCTGAACTGGCCGAGCTGGTGGAGCTGGCGCAGCAATCGGAGACCTGGCTAGCGCAGTTGCTGGCGGCCTACGCCGAGTTGTTCAAGCCGCCTCAGGAGGCGCGCAAGGCGAAGGTCGACCCCGCCATGCCACTGATCACGGCGGTGAGTCTGGATCAGGTGCGCCCCGAGCTGACACTGGACGAGCTGGATGACTACCGGCAGCAGCTCAAGGCACTGGTATTGCGCTTTCGTGAAGGCCTCAGCGAGTGCTGATCGCATTAATCTGGACAAGTGGGCTGGGGCTGTCCCCGGCCGACTGTTACAATATCGCGTTTTCGCAAAGAGACTGACCCATGCCTACATCCTTTCTGGAAATCGTCGAACTGCCCGATGGGCGTATCGCCCTGCGTCGTGCAGAGGATGAAGAGGCATTGGTGACGCTGGATTTCTCCGCTGATGCCAAGGCATTCCTGCAAGGCCAGCACGTCGAAGTGGCCAAGGCCATGCTCAACGTGGGTGTGCAGATGGCGGGGCGTATGGCTGAAGGCGACTTCAGCAGCGAGGACGAAGAGTCACCGCGCGTCTTGCACTGAATATTAGCCGCAGGTCACACGCTGCAGGCTGCAAGTAATAGCGAAAGCCCCTCTACTATGAGGGGCTTTCGCGTTTTCTGAGTATGCTTTGAGGGCGCGGCCGCTCTGCAGGAGCGCATTCACTCGCGATATGTAGAGGTTTCGCTTTGTCCGCGAAATGGGCGGAGGGTGCTCGTCCATTTCGCGGCTGAAGCCGCTCCAGCAGGTGGGGACTTCGCTGGTTAGCCCAGGCTGATGTTGAGGCTCTGCGCTTGGCCGGTTCGCGCTGCCTTGGCCAGGCGTTGGCGAGTACTGCGTTCGACCGGATGTAGCCAACTGATCACGGTGTGGCTGCGACCCAGTCTGAGGGCTTCTTCGGTCAGCTCCAGCGCACTCTGCTCCTGGCGTGGCTGCAGCAGCAGGATGCGTTCACGGTTGAGGCCGGCATCACGCAGCCAGGTCTGGGTCAGGCTGGCCGGTGGTGCTACCAGTGTCAGCCAGCGAGCATCCTGATTCTGACTCAGTTCACGCAATATGGGCGCCAGCAGGTGCAGACAATGCCCGGCAGCGCCGCGCAGTGCCAATTCACTGAAAGCCTGATCATCTTCCAGGCCTGGCAGGGGCTCGACAGGCAGTCCGTCGGCAGGCGCATTGGCCAGAAATGCGTCGAACAGGGGAAGTTGAGGGCGCTCGAACGACTGCTGCAACTGCATGGGAGCCTCCAGGGAATTATCGGCGGATCACGCCGACACTCAGACCTTCGATGATCAATTCCTGATGTTCCAGATCGACCTCGATCGGGGAAAACTCAGGGTTCTCGGCAATCAGCCAGACCTTGTTGCCCTCGCGCTTGAAGCGCTTGACCGTGACTTCGTCGTCGATACGCGCGACCACGATCTGGCCGTTGCGGGCTTCGCGTGTGGTGTGCACGGCAAGCAGATCGCCGTCGAAGATGCCGATGTCCTTCATGCTCATGCCGCGTACGCGCAACAGGTAGTCGGCTTTGGGCTGAAAGAAGGCAGGGTTGATCTGGCAGGATTCCTCGACATGCTGCTGGGCCAGGATCGGCGCACCGGCAGCGACACGGCCGATTACCGGCAAACCATCGTCGTCGTTGGCGGCGCCTGGTTCGAAGCCGGGGATGCGAATGCCGCGCGAGGCACCTGGCGTCATCTCGATGGCGCCTTTACGTGCCAACGCCTTGAGGTGTTCCTCTGCCGCGTTGGGTGATTTGAAGCCCAGCTCCTGAGCGATTTCCGCGCGGGTAGGTGGGTAGCCATTGTCTTCCAGGCAGCGCTTGATGAATGCGAGGATTTCGGCTTGGCGGGGGGTCAGTTTCAGCATGGCTGGGCTCTGTCTTTTTATACAGTGACTGGGATTATATACAGTGAAGGCTGCTTGGCAACGATCAATTTCATCCTGGGCGCAGTTGCGCTGTAACTTGCCGTCCTCAACGCTCGTCTCTGCCTGTTGTATGCTGTGACCGACCAGACGAAACCTGGCCGGCGCGGCTTGACAATGCAGTGGGCTGAAACGTATGTTTCAAACGAGTGTTTGTCAGGTGATATTTCATGGCTCAGTCAGAAACCGTTGAACGCATTCTCGATGCAGCAGAACAGCTGTTCGCGGAAAAGGGCTTTGCCGAAACCTCGCTGCGGCTCATCACCAGCAAGGCCGGGGTCAACCTCGCGGCCGTCAACTATCACTTCGGTTCTAAGAAGGCGCTGATTCAGGCGGTCTTCTCGCGTTTCCTCGGGCCATTCTGCACCAGCCTGGAAAAGGAACTGGACCGCCGCCAGGCCAAGGCCGAAACCCAGGCCACACTCGAGGAACTGCTCGAGTTGCTGGTCGAGCAGGCGCTGGCCGTCAAGCCGCGCAGCGGGAATGACCTGTCGATCTTCATGCGTTTGCTGGGCCTGGCCTTCAGTCAGAGCCAGGGGCACCTGCGTAAATACCTCGAAGAGGTTTACGGCAAGGTGTTCCGCCGCTACATGCTGCTGGTGCACGATGCCGCGCCGCGTATCCCGCCGCTGGAACTGTTCTGGCGGGTGCACTTCATGTTGGGGGCGGCGGCGTTCAGCATGTCCGGTATCAAGGCGCTACGTGCCATGGCGGAAACGGATTTCGGCGTGCACACCTCCATCGAACAGGTGATGCGCATGATGGTGCCGTTCCTCGCTGCCGGTATGCGTGCCGATTCCGGTGTCGCCGATCCCTTGCTGGCAACTGCCCAGCTCAAACCGCGCAACAAGACCGTGAGCGTACCGGCCAAGGCATGACAGCGGTGGGCTCGACCCGAGTCATCCGCTAAGCTAGCCGCATGCTGGATCTCGATCTGCTGCACATCTCCATTGCTGACCAGATGCTCTACGGCCTACAGGCCGGGCGTCTGCGTGTGCGCTGTGCCGTTTCAACGGCGCTCAACGGAGCGGGTGAGGACAATGGCAGTGGTTGCACGCCGCGCGGTCTGCATCAGGTGCGTGCGCGTATCGGTGCGGGCTTGCCCTTGGCGGCGGTACTGCGCGGGCGGCGCTGGACGGGCGAAGTCTGGACGCCCGAGTTGCATGAACAATTCCCCGGGCGCGACTGGATCCTGACTCGCATCCTCTGGCTCAGCGGCCTGGAGCCAGGGCGCAATCGCCTCGGTTCGGTCGACACCTTTCGTCGCTACATTTACCTGCACGGCACACCGGATACGGAACCCATGGGCACGGCGCTGTCCCATGGCTGCATTCGCCTGCGCAATACCGACATGTTGGCCCTGTTCGAGCGTGTACCGCTGCATTGCCGGGTGCTGATCGACGAGGCGTCCTGCCCGCAATGGTCGGCAGGCCCAGATTTTCAATAAGGAATATCCCCATGCAAGGTTCTTTGATGATGGACATCGGCGGCACCTGGTTGAGCGCCGAGGATCGCCAGATGCTGCGCCAGCCCGAGGTGGGCGGCCTGATCATCTTTGCCCGTAATATCGAGTCGCCACGCCAGGTGCGTGAGCTGTGCCAGAGCATCCGTGCCGTGCGCCCGGATCTGTTGCTGGCGGTGGATCAGGAAGGTGGTCGTGTCCAGCGCCTGCGTCAGGGCTTCGTGCGCTTGCCGGCGATGCGTGCCATCGCCGATAACGACGATGCCGAGTCGTTGGCCGAGCATTGTGGTTGGCTGATGGCTACCGAAGTGCTGGCGGTCGGGCTGGATCTGAGCTTCGCGCCGGTGCTCGACCTCGATCACCAGCGCAGTGCGGTGGTCGGCAGTCGGGCCTTCGAAGGTGATCCACAACGCGCCGCCCATCTGGCCGGGGCCTTCATTCGGGGTATGCATCAGGCCGGCATGGCGGCTACCGGCAAGCACTTTCCGGGGCATGGTTGGGCCGAGGCCGATTCCCACGTGGCCATTCCTGTGGACGAACGCAGCCTCGATGAGCTGCGCGCCTGCGACCTGCAGCCGTTCCGCCTGCTTGGTGCTGCGCTGGATGCGGTGATGCCGGCTCACGTGATCTATCCGCAGGTCGATGAGCAGCCGGCAGGGTTCTCGCGCCGCTGGCTGCAGGAGATCCTGCGCGGTGAGCTGGGCTTCGATGGGGTGATCTTCAGTGATGATCTGTCGATGGCAGGGGCCCATGTGGCCGGTGATGCCGGTCAGCGTATCGAGGCGGCGCTGCGTGCTGGCTGCGATATGGGGCTGGTGTGCAATGACCGTGCTGCGGCAGAGGTGGCCCTGGTCGCTCTGCAGCGCCTGCAGGTGAAAGCATCGCCGCGCCTGGCGCGGATGCGCGGCCATGGGCATGCCTCCACTGATTACCGAGCGTCGCCGCGTTGGTCGCAGGCTATGGCGGCGCTGCGCGCTGCGCAGTTGCTGGATTAGAAGCCATGACTGTCTACGCGATCATCGGCGGCACCGGGCTGACGCAGCTCGACGGGCTGCGCATCGACGCCGAGCTTGTCATGGAGACGCCTTACGGGGCGCCCTCTGCGCCGGTTCTGCGAGGCGATTATGCTGGGCGTACGGTGCTGTTTCTGGCGCGCCACGGCCATCCGCATCGTATCCCGCCGCATCAGGTCAATTACCGTGCCAATCTCTGGGCGCTCAAGCAGGCCGGCGCCGAGGCCATTCTCGCGGTCAACTCGGTCGGTGGCATTCCCCAGGCGATGCCGGCCGGGCATTTCTGCGTGCCGCAGCAGATCATCGATTACACCTATGGCCGTGCCCAAACCTTCTTCGAAGGCGAGTTGCAGCAGGTCACTCATATCGATTTCAGCGAACCTTACGATGCCAGGCTGCGTGCGGCACTGATCGCGGCTTTACGCAGCGAAGGGGCCGCATTCAGTGATCACGGCATCTATGGCTGCACGCAGGGGCCGCGGCTGGAGACGGCTGCCGAGATTCTGCGCCTGGAGCGTGATGGTTGCGATCTGGTGGGCATGACCGGCATGCCGGAAGCAGCTCTGGCGCGAGAGTTGGAGCTGCCTTACGCCTGTCTGGCGTTGGTGGTGAACCCTGCTGCGGGCAAGTCGAGTGCGCCGATCACCATGGAAGCCATCGAGCAGGTTCTGGCGCAGGGCATGAGCACGATCAGGTCGGTGCTGACGCGGGTGTTGCTTGGTTGAGCAAATGAAAAGGGCCGCTGAGCGGCCCTTTTCATGCGTCGGATGATGCGCTCAGAGCGGGCTGATGCGAATCAGCGCGCCCAGGCTGCCGTGATCGAGGTAGGTCAGGCTGCCGTCCTTCAGGCGCTGAGCGACCTTCATGTGTTCGCTGGTCTGCAGCAGACCATCGGCGCTGAAGTGGTTGATCCACAGTTCCAGATCCAGATCGGTGAAACGATCCTGAACGAAGTTGAGTGTGCCTTCGATCGGGTAGTGGCCGAATTGCCCATTGCCGCTGCTCACGGCGACGCGGCTGGGCGCGTTGCTCATGGTCTGGCTCCAGGCCTTGTGCAGCAATACCTGATAGCCATTGTTCGGGTTGAGCTTGGCGGCTTCGTCATTCAGTGCGGTGGCGCGCTCGTTACCGCTGATGGGCAGTGCGGTGGCGGCCCAGTCGTCCGGGGCGATCTTGGGCGCGATCACCGCTTCACCCGGTTGGCGGAACACCAGCAATTCCACCTGGTACAGGCGTTCGGCGAAGGCGCTTGGGGCGAGCAGGCAGAGCAGCAGGGCAATCAGGTGCAGTGGGCGCATTGAGGAGTCCTTCTAGTGAGTGGGCGCAAGGCGCTCGAACAGGGCTTCCAGGGTGTTGAAACGCTCTTCCGCACGCTCCATCGGTACCTGGATCTTGAAGACAGTGGCGCCTTCGAATTTGTAGCGTTTCGGTTGGGCCTGAATCAGCTTGATCAACGTCAGTGGGTCGACGCAGGTTTCCGCGGCGAACTCGATGCGGCCGCCTTGCGGGCCGGCGTCGACCTTGGTGATGCCGAGCTTTTCCGCTTGCAGCTTGAGCAGCGTCAGGCGCATCAGGTGCTTGGTCGGCTCCGGCAGCAGGCCGAAGCGGTCGATCATCTCCACCTGCAGCTCTTTCAGGCCATCCTCGTCGATGGCCGAGGCGATGCGCTTGTAGAGGATCAGGCGGGCATGCACGTCGGGCAGGTAGTCCTCGGGGATCAGCGCCGGTACGCGCAGGTTGATCTCCGGGCCGCCGCCCAGCGGTTGGTCGAGGTTGGGCTGCTCGCCTTTCTGAATGGCCTTGACCGCGCGCTCGAGCATTTCCATGTACAGGGTGAAACCGACAGCCTGGATCTGCCCGCTCTGACCATCGCCGAGCAGCTCGCCGGCGCCACGGATTTCCAGGTCGTGGGTGGCGAGGATGAAGCCGGCGCCGAGATCCTGCGCGCCGGCAATCGCCTCCAGACGCTTCTGGGCGTCTTCGGTCATGCTCTTGCGCGGCGGCGTGAGCAGGTAGGCGTAGGCCTGGTGGTGGCTGCGGCCAACGCGGCCCCGTAGCTGGTGCAACTGGGCCAGGCCGAACTTGTCGGCGCGCTCGATGATGATGGTGTTGGCGCTGGGCACGTCGATGCCGGTCTCGATGATGGTCGAGGCCACCAGCACGTTGAAGCGCTTGTGGTAGAAGTCGCTCATTACCTGTTCGAGATCGCGCTCGCGCATCTGCCCGTGGCCCACGCCGATACGTGCTTCCGGCACCAGCTCGGCCAGATCGGCGGCGCATTTCTCGATGGTTTTCACGTCGTTGTGCAGGTAGTACACCTGGCCGCCGCGCAGCAGTTCGCGCAGCAGCGCTTCCTTGATGGTCGGCTTGTTCTCCTCCATGACGAAGGTGCGCACCGACAGGCGCCGCGCCGGTGGCGTGGCGATGATCGATAGATCGCGCATGCCGGCCACGGCCATGTTCAGGGTGCGCGGGATGGGCGTGGCGGTGAGGGTGAGGATGTCCACCTCGCTGCGCAATGCCTTGAGCTGCTCCTTCTGACGCACGCCGAAACGGTGTTCCTCGTCGATGATCACCAGGCCCAGGTTGTGGAATTTCACATCGTCCTGCAGCAGCTTGTGCGTGCCGATGACGATGTCCACCTTGCCGTCGGCTAGTTGCGCCACGGCGCCTTCGACTTCCTTGGCGCTCTTGAAGCGGCTCATCACCTCGACCTTCACCGGCCAGTCGGCGAAGCGGTCGCGGAAGCTGTTGTAGTGCTGCTGGGCGAGCAGGGTGGTGGGCACCAGCACCGCCACCTGCTTGCCGCTGTGCACGGCGATGAAGGCGGCGCGCATGGCCACCTCGGTCTTGCCGAAGCCGACGTCGCCACAGACCAGGCGATCCATCGGCTTGCCGGCGAGCATGTCGCTGCGTACGGCGTCGATGGCGGTCTGTTGATCCGGCGTTTCCTCGAAGGGAAAGCCGGCGCTGAAGGTGGCGTAGTCAACGGCCGGATCCTGAAAGGCGAAGCCTTCGCGGGCGGCGCGGCGGGCGTAGATATCGAGCAGTTCGGCGGCGACGTCGCGCACCTGCTCGGCGGCCTTGCGCTTGGCCTTCTGCCAGACTTCCGAGCCGAGGCGGTGCAGCGGCGCCAGGGCATCGTCGCTGCCGCTGTAGCGGGCGATCAGGTGCAGGCTGGCTACCGGCACGTAGAGCTTGGCCTCGTCGGCGTACTGCAGGGCGAGGAACTCGGCGGCCTGGCCGTCGAATTCCATGGTCACCAGGCCCAGATAACGACCGACGCCGTGATCGATATGCACCACCGGCGCGCCTTCGCGCAGCTCGGTGAGGTTCTTGATCACATTGTCGCCGCCTTCACGGCCTTTCTCGCGGCGACGACGCTGCATCACGCGCCGGCCGAACAGCGGGTTTTCCGGGATCAGTGCCAGTTCGTCGAGCAGCAGGCCCTCATCCAGGGGCGCGATGCAGATGTTCAGGCGTTCGTCGCTGTCGACGAACGCCGGCCAGCCGTCGACTTCCTTCGGCTTGAGCTTGAGGCGGGCGAGCAGTTCCAGCAGCACTTCGCGGCGACCGGCGGATTCCGCACAGAACAGCACGCGGCCCTGGTAGTCCTCGATGAAGCGGCGCAGTGCCGCCAGCGGTTCGCCTGCCTTGGCCTGGATCGCCAGATCCGGCAGGGCGCGCGCGTCGAAGCGGGTCTGGCCGACGCCGGGTTCGATATCCGCCTGGTTGACCACCACACGCGGCCAGCTCTTCAGGCGGGCGAAACAGTCCTCGACCGGGAGGAAGATATCGGCAGGCGGCAGCAGGGGGCGCTCGGGGTCGACGCGGCGGTCTTCATAACGGTTGCGCGCATCCAGCCAGAACTGCTCGGCGGCCTTTTCGATGCCGGGCAGGGAAAATACCTGGGTGTCGCTCGGCAGGTAGTCGAACAGGGTGCCGGTTTCCTCGAAAAACAGCGGCAGGTAGTACTCGATGCCGGCCGGGGTGATACCCGAGGACAAGTCCTGATAGATCGGGCAGCGGCGGAAATCCACGTCGAAGCGCTCGCGAAAACGCCCACGGAAATCGGTGACGGCCTTCTTCTCCAGGGGGAACTCGCGTGCCGGCAGCAGACGGATCGACTCCACCTTGTCCACCGAGCGCTGGGTTTCCGGGTCAAAGGTGCGCAGGGTTTCGATCTCGTCATCGAACAGGTCGATGCGGTAGGGCGTGTCGCTGCCCATCGGGAACAGGTCGATCAGCGCACCGCGCACGGCGAACTCGCCATGCTCGTAGACGGTGTCCACGCAGCGATAGCCGGCCGCCTCCAGGCGTGCACGCATCTGTTCCACATCCAGCTTCTGGCCGACATCCAGCACCAGGCCACTGCCGAGCAAAAAGCGCTTCGGCGCCAGGCGGTGTAGGGCGGTGGTGATGGGAACTACCAGAATGCCGTTGGCCAGCTCCGGCAGGCGATAGAGCGTGGCGATACGCTGGGAAATGATGTCCTGGTGCGGCGAAAAGACGTCGTAGGGCAGGGTTTCCCAATCGGGGAAGTGCAGCACCGGCAGGTTGGGCGCGAAGAAAGCCAGCTCCTCCTGCAGGCGCTCGGCGCTTTGGCTGCCCTCGGTCAGCACCAGGGTGAAGCGCCTGGCGTCTCTGGCAGCTTCGGCGATGGCCAGCGAGATCGCCGCACCAGGCAGGTTGCCCCATTGTTGCTTGCCGGCGCTGGATGGCAGGGAAGGGAGTCTGAGTACGGACGCGGTCGTTGCGGACACAGGCGGCTCACGATCATGACGAAAGGCCCGGAATTGTAGCGGGGCTTGGTGGTCAATGTCAGTCGCGACAGGCGCGCATTGCTCATGCTCGCGCGCACCGTCATAATGTAGCCCCTTTTTTCAGCCCCTACATGTGGAAGGTACTGCCCGTGACTCAGAAGCCCGACCAGTGTCTCGGTGAATGGATCGATCGTGAAGCCCTCGCGGAAGCAATGATTCCGCTGATTGGTCAGCTCTACCGCAACAACAATGTGGTGACCTCGATCTATGGCCGTGGCCTGATCAATCGTTCGGTCATCGACATTCTCAAGGCCCATCGCTTCGCGCGTCACCGCCTGGCCGACGAGGCCGAGCTGTCCGTGCACGACACCTTCCCGATGCTCAAGACCATGAGCGAACTGAAGCTCGGTGCGGCGTCCGTCGACCTGGGCAAGTTGGTCGCCAAGTTCAAGGCCGAAGGTGCTGGTCGCAGCGTCGAGCAGTTCGTCAAGGACGAGCTGGCCGATGTGGTTGGCAAGCAGAATGGTTCGGCGCGTGAAGGTACTGACGTGGTGCTCTACGGTTTCGGCCGTATCGGCCGCCTGTTGGCGCGCATCCTGATCGAGAAGACCGGTGGCGGCGACGGCCTGCGTCTGCGTGCCGTTGTTGTGCGCAAGGGCGCCGACAACGACCTGGTCAAGCGCGCCAGCCTGCTGCGTCGTGACTCGGTGCATGGCAAGTTCGATGGCACCATCACCATCGACGAAGAGCACAACACCATCACTGCCAATGGCAATCTGATCCAGGTGATCTACTCCAACGACCCGGCGTCGATCGACTACACCCAGTACGGCATCAAGAACGCCCTGCTGGTCGACAACACCGGCAAATGGCGTGACGCCGAAGGCCTGGGCCAGCACCTCAAGTGCCCGGGCGTGGATCGCGTCGTGCTGACCGCTCCGGGCAAGGGCGCGCTGAAGAACATCGTGCATGGCATCAACCATGGCGAGATCAGCCCGGAAGACAAGATCATCTCCGCAGCTTCCTGCACCACCAACGCCATCGTGCCGGTGCTCAAGGCGGTCAACGACAAGTACGGCATCGTCAATGGTCACGTCGAGACCGTTCACTCGTACACCAACGACCAGAACCTGATCGACAACTTCCACAAAGGCAGTCGTCGTGGTCGTAGCGCCGCGCTGAACATGGTCATTACCGAGACTGGCGCCGCCACCGCAGCCGCCAAGGCGCTGCCGGTGCTCAAGGGCAAACTGACCGGCAATGCCATTCGTGTGCCGACGCCGAACGTGTCCATGGCCATCCTCAACCTGAACCTGGAAAAGGCCACCAGCCGCGAAGAGATCAACGAGTACCTGCGCCAGATGGCCATGCACTCGGATCTGCAGAAGCAGATCGATTTCGTCAGCTCGCAGGAAGTGGTGTCCACCGACTTCGTCGGTTCGCGCCACGCCGGTGTGGTCGACGCCGAGGCCACCATCGCCAACGATAACCGTGTAGTTCTGTACGTCTGGTACGACAACGAATTCGGTTACAGCTGCCAGGTGGTTCGCGTGATGGAAGACATGGCCGGGGTCAACCCGCCTGCCTTTCCGCGCTGATCAGCGGCCAGTATGAAAAACGGGAGCTCAGGCTCCCGTTTTTCTTTTCTGGCGGCTCATGGCGGGGCGCAAGTCTGTTGCTGACTGTTACCGAAGCGCCAAAAAAACAAGTGCTTGGGTGGTCAGTGCAGGGGGGCATCTCTATAATTGAGCGGTTTTTTACCCAGGTTATGCACCTACATTCATGCTCGCAATGCGCAGGCGTGGGTGGCCCTATTGGGTTTTCGAGTGCAACCCCTGTCCTATAAGAAGCTTTCTAAATCAGTGGTTAGGCAGACCTATGATCAAACTAAAGCATGGGCTTGATTTGCCCATAACAGGTGCGCCGACACAGCGTATCGAGGCCGGCAGGCCCGTACGCAGCGTCGCCGTCATCGGCTTCGACTATCACGGGATGAAGCCGACGATGGAAGTGGAAGTGGGCGATCGAGTGAAACTCGGTCAACTGCTGTTCACCGACAAGAAAACACCTGGCGTGCGTTATACCGCTCCGGCTGCCGGCGTGATCAGCGCCATCCATCGCGGCGAGAAGCGTGTGTTGCAGTCCGTGGTCATCGACATCGATGGCGACGAGCAGGAGACCTTCGCCCAGTACTCAGCCGACCAGCTCGAATCGCTGAGTGATGCCCAGGTTCGCGAGAGCCTGCAGCAGTCCGGTCTCTGGACTGCCTTGCGCACCCGTCCGTTCAGCAAGGTGCCGGCCATTGACGCCGTACCCAGTTCGATCTTCGTTACCGCCATCGATACCCATCCGCTCGCTGCGGATCCTGCGGTGATCATCGCTGAACATGCCACTGATTTCGAAAACGGTCTGAAAGTCCTCGGGCAACTGGCCAAGGTCTTCCTATGCAAGGCCGAAGGCGTCAGCCTGCCAGGCGAGAAACTCGCCAAGGTACAGAGCGAAGCCTTTGCCGGTCCGCATCCGGCCGGCCTGCCGGGCACCCACATTCATTTCCTCGATCCGGTCAGCGCCAGCAAGAGCGTTTGGCAGATCGGCTATCAGGACGTGATCGCCGTGGGCAAGCTGTTCACCACCGGCCAACTGTTCGTCGAGCGCGTCGTCGCGCTGGGTGGCCCCGTGGCTGAGCAGCCGCGTCTGCTGCGCACCCGCCTGGGCGCCAGCCTGGAAGAACTCACCGCCGGTGAGCTCAAACCGGGCGTCAATCGCGTCATTTCCGGTTCGGTCTTCGGTGGCCGTACGGCGCGTGGTGCGTTCGCTTTCCTCGGCCGTTACCACAATCAGGTGTCTTGCCTGAGTGAGGGCAACGACCGCGAAATGATGCATTACCTGCGTGCCGGGGTTAACAAACACTCGGTGCTCAACATCTTCGTGTCCAAGCTGACCAGCGGCAAGCTGTTCAACTTCACCACCACCACCAACGGCAGCCCGCGTGCCATGGTGCCGGTGGGGAACTACGAAGCAGTGATGCCACTGGACATCCTGCCGACTCAACTCCTGCGCTACCTGATCGTCGGTGACACCGAGATGGCCCAGAAACTGGGTTGCCTGGAACTCGACGAAGAAGACCTGGCGCTGTGCACCTACGTCTGTGCCGGCAAATATGAATATGGCCCGATCCTGCGGGATAACCTCACCCGCATCGAGAAGGAGGGTTAACTCATGGGTATCCGTGCATTCCTCGATAAAATCGAGCACAACTTCGAGAAGGGCGGCAAGTACGAGAAGTGGTACGCCTTGTACGAGGCGATCGACACCTTCTTCTATCGCCCTGGTAGCGTGACCAAGACCACCGCTCACGTGCGCGACGGCATTGACCTCAAGCGCATGATGATCACCGTGTGGCTGTGCACCTTCCCGGCCATGTTCTTCGGCATGTGGAACACCGGCTACCAGGCCAACCTGATCTTCGCCAACAGCCCTGATCTGCTGGCGGCGCAAGAAGGCTGGCGCTTCGCCCTGATCGGCTCGCTGGCCGGCTTCGATCCGAACAGCCTGTGGGACAACTTCATCCAGGGCGCGGCCTACTTCCTGCCTGTCTACGCGGTGACCTTCATCGTCGGCGGCTTCTGGGAAGTGCTGTTCGCCTCGATCCGTCGTCACGAAGTCAACGAAGGCTTCTTCGTCACCTCCGTGCTGTTCGCCCTGATCCTGCCGCCGAGCATTCCGCTGTGGCAGGTGGCTCTGGGCATCAGCTTCGGCGTGGTGATCGGCAAGGAAGTGTTCGGCGGTACCGGCAAGAACTTCCTCAACCCGGCGCTGACCGGCCGTGCCTTCCTGTTCTTCGCCTATCCGGCGCAGATGTCGGGTGACGCGGTGTGGACGGCTGTCGACGGTTTTGCCGGCGCGACTTCGCTGAGCCTGGCGGCATCCGGCGGCGTCGAGAACGTGATCAACCATGGCGTGACCTGGATGGACGCCTTCGTCGGCACCATTCACGGCTCCTTGGGCGAAACCAGCACCCTGGCCATTGCCATCGGCGGTCTGATCCTGCTGATGACTCGCATCGCTTCCTGGCGCATCGTCGCCGGCGTGATGCTGGGCATGATCGGCCTGTCCCTGCTGTTCAACACCATTGGCTCGAACACCAACCCGATGTTCGCCATGCCCTGGTACTGGCATCTGGTGGTGGGCGGCTTCGCCTTCGGCATGTTCTTCATGGCCACCGATCCGGTATCGGCTTCCATGACCAACACCGGCAAATGGATATTCGGTGCCCTGATCGGCGTGATGGTCGTGCTGATCCGTGTGGTCAACCCGGCCTTCCCCGAGGGCATGATGCTGGCGATTCTGCTCGCCAACCTGTTCGCACCGCTGATCGACCACTTCGTCGTTCAGGCCAATATCAAGCGGAGGCTGGCACGTAATGTCTAGTCAAAAAGAATCCACCGTCCGCACCCTCACGGTAGCCCTGCTGGTCTGCCTGGTGTGCTCGGTGTTCGTGGCCGGCGCGGCCATCGCCCTGAAGCCGACCCAGGTGGAAAACCGCCTGCTGGACAAGCAACGCAGCATCCTGGCCATCGCCGGCCTGGGTGAGCCGGGCATGTCCTCGGCCAAGGTGAAAGAAATTTTCGACAGCACCATCACCGCCAAGCTGGTGGATCTGCGCACCGGTAAATTCTCCGATGCGTTCGACCCGCTGACCTTCGATCCGCTCAAGGCGGCGAAGGATCCGAAGCTCTCCACCGTTCTCAAGGGCAGTGAAGACGTGGCGGGTATCAAGCGTCAGGAGCACTACAGCACCGTTTACATGGTGGAGAAGGACGGTCAGGTGCAAACCCTGATTCTGCCGGTGCGCGGCTACGGCCTGTGGTCGACCCTGTACGGCTTCATCGCCGTCAAGGGCGACCTCAATACCGTGGTCGGCATGGGCTTCTACCAGCACGGCGAGACGCCGGGCCTCGGTGGTGAAGTCGACAATCCGAAATGGAAGGGCCAATGGCCAGGCAAGACGCTGTTCGACGAGAACGGCAAACTGGCGGTGAAAGTGGTCAAAGGCGGTGTCGATCCGCAAAGTCCGCAAGCTGCGCATCAGGTCGATGCCCTGGCTGGCGCGACCCTGACCAGCAACGGTGTCAGTCACCTGCTGCAGTTCTGGCTTGGCCAGAACGGCTTCGGTCCGTTTATCGCTAACCTGCGTGCAGGGGAGGCCTGATCATGTCGCAGCCGACTATCAAAGAAGTCCTGCTCAACCCGGTATTCAACAACAACCCGATTGGCCTGCAGATCCTCGGGATCTGCTCGGCCCTGGCGGTGACGTCGAACCTGAAGACCGCGCTGGTGATGTCCGTTGCCCTGACTCTGGTAACGGCCTTCTCCAACCTGTTCATCTCGATGATTCGCAGCCAGATCCCCAGCTCCATCCGCATGATCGTGCAGATGGTGATCATCGCGTCCTTGGTGATCGTGGTGGATCAGGTGCTCAAGGCCTACGCCTTCAGTCTGTCCAAGCAGCTGTCGGTGTTCGTCGGTCTGATCATCACCAACTGCATCGTGATGGGTCGTGCCGAAGCGTTTGCCATGCAGAATCCGCCGGTACTGTCGTTCTTCGACGGCATCGGTAACGGCCTCGGCTACAGCGCCATGCTGGTCGCCCTGGGCGTGATCCGCGAGCTGTTCGGCGCGGGCAAGCTGATGGGCTACGAGGTGTTCTCGGTGGTCAACGACGGCGGCTGGTACCAGCCCAATGGCATGCTGCTGCTGCCACCGTCCGCGTTCTTCCTGATCGGTCTGTTCATCTGGGCACTGCGTAGCTGGAAGAAGGATCAGGTCGAGAAGCCCAGCTACAAGATGGCGCCTCAGGTGTCCAACAAGGAGGCCTACTAATGGAGCACTATCTCAGCCTGCTGGCCAAGGCGGTGTTCGTCGAGAACATGGCCCTGGCCTTCTTCCTCGGCATGTGCACCTTCATCGCCATCTCCAAGAAGGTGGAGACTGCGATCGGTCTGGGTATCGCCGTGGTCGTGGTTCAGGTCATCACCGTTCCGGCCAACAACCTGATCTACACCTATCTGCTCAAGGACGGCGCGCTGGCCTGGGCCGGTCTGCCGAACGTGGATCTGAGCTTCCTCGGTCTGCTCAGCTACATCGGCGTGATCGCCGCCATCGTGCAGATCCTCGAGATGCTGCTGGATAAGTACGTCCCGGCGCTCTACAACGCCCTGGGTGTGTTCCTGCCGCTGATCACCGTGAACTGCGCCATCATGGGTGGCACCCTGTTCATGGTCGAGCGTGACTACAACCTGGCGGAAAGTACCGTGTACGGCTTCGGCTCGGGTCTGTCCTGGGCACTGGCCATCGCTGCGCTGGCGGGCATCCGCGAGAAGCTCAAGTACAGCGACGTGCCGGCCGGCCTGCAGGGTCTGGGCATCACCTTCATCACCATCGGTCTGATGTCGCTGGGCTTCATGTCCTTCTCCGGCGTGCAGCTGTAAGGAAAGGATGAACAGATGAATTACGAAATCTTCCTCGCCATCGGCATGTTCACCGCCATCGTCCTGGCGCTGGTGGTGATGATTCTCGCCGCCCGCGCCAAGCTGGTTTCCAGCGGTGACGTGAGCATCGAGATCAACGGCGAAAAAACCATCGTGGTACCGGCCGGCGGCAAGCTGCTGCAAACCCTGGCTGCGAACAACGTCTTCCTGTCCTCGGCCTGCGGTGGCGGCGGTACCTGCGCCCAGTGCAAGTGCATCGTGGAAAGTGGCGGCGGCGAGATGCTCTCCACCGAAGAGTCGCACTTCACCAAGCGCGAAGCCCGTGAAGGCTGGCGTCTGTCCTGCCAGACCGCGGTCAAGCAGGACATGAAGATCGAAGTCCCCGAAGAAGTCTTCGGCGTGAAGAAGTGGGAATGCACGGTCGAGTCCAACCCGAACGTGGCCACCTTCATCAAGGAACTGACGCTGAAACTGCCGGAAGGCGAGAACGTCAACTTCCGCGCCGGTGGCTACGTGCAGCTCGAATGCCCACCGCACACCGTGCACTACAAGGACTTCGACATTCAGCCCGAATACCGGGGTGACTGGGACAAGTTCAACCAGTGGAAGTACGTGTCGACGGTGGATGAAACCACCATCCGCGCCTACTCCATGGCCAACTACCCGGAAGAGCGCGGCCTGGTGAAGTTCAACATCCGTATCGCTTCGCCGCCCCCGGGCAAGGATCACCTGCCGCCGGGCAAGATGTCGTCCTGGGTGTTCAGCCTCAAGCCGGGCGACAAGGTCACCGTGTACGGGCCGTTCGGTGAGTTCTTCGCCAAGGACACCGATGCCGAGATGGTCTTCATCGGCGGTGGTGCCGGCATGGCGCCGATGCGTTCGCACATCTTCGACCAGCTCAAGCGCCTGAAATCCACGCGCAAGATCAGCTTC
This sequence comes from Pseudomonas sp. FG29, assembly GCF_057809355.1. NCBI lineage: Bacteria > Pseudomonadati > Pseudomonadota > Gammaproteobacteria > Pseudomonadales > Pseudomonadaceae > Pseudomonas > Pseudomonas sp. FG29. The sequence goes on from NZ_JBMDJU010000001.1 coordinate 583,707, forward strand.
TGGTACGGCGCGCGCTCCCTGCGCGAGGCGTTCTACGTCGAGGAATACGATCAGCTGCAGGCCGAGAACCCGAACTTCCAGTGGCATCTGGCGCTGTCCGATCCGCAGCCGGAAGACAACTGGACCGGTCTGAAAGGCTTCATCCACAACGTGCTGTACGAGAACTACCTCAAGAGCCACAAGGCGCCTGAGGATTGCGAGTTCTACATGTGCGGCCCGCCCATGATGAACGCCGCGGTGATCAAGATGCTGACCGATCTGGGCGTCGAGCCGGAGAACATTCTCCTCGACGACTTCGGCGGTTAAGCATGAAGTCAGCTGTACTCCAGCCCGTTATCGCTGTCGCCCTGGCGGCAGCCCTAACGGGCTGCTTGCATTCTGAACGGATCGAAGAGTTCGGCGGCCCGACCATGGGCAGCACCTATTCGATCAAATACGTGCGCAACGACGGCGTCGCGCCGCAAACCGAACTGAAGGCGGCGACCGAGGCGATCCTCGCCGAGATCGACCAGCAGATGTCCACCTACCGCGACGATTCGCTGATCGAGCAGTTCAACCAGGCGCCAGCCGGTACCTGTCAGGCCATGCCCGAGGGCGTGCTGCAACTGGTGCGTGCCGGTGATCGCCTGCACGAGGAAAGCCAGGGTGCGTTCGACCTGACCCTGGAGCCGCTGCTCGATCTCTGGGGTTTTGGCCCCAGGGGCAAGGGCGAGGCGGTGCCGAGCGAGGAGAAGCTGGCCGAGGTGCGCCAGCGTGTCGGTCAGCAGCATCTGCGCATCGACGGCGAGCAGCTGTGCAAGGACGCCGACGTGCAGGTCGATTTCAACAGCATTGCCGCCGGTTACGCAGTGGATCGCATCGTCGCGCGTCTGGGCGAGCTGGGCGTCACCAGTTACCTGGTCGAGGCCACGGGCGAGCTCAAGGCCGCCGGTCTCAAGCCCGATGGCAGCCACTGGCGCATCGGCCTTGAAGCGCCGCGTGACGATGAGCGTGTCGCCCAGCGAGTTCTCCAGCTCGATGGCTACGGTATTTCCACCTCAGGTGATTACCGCAACTATTTCGAGGAGAATGGCGAGCGCTATTCGCACACGCTCGATGCGTTGACCGGGCGCCCGGTTCGCCACAAGCTGGCAGCTGTCACCGTGGCCGATCGGTCGACCTTGCGCGCCGATGGCTTGTCTACTCTGTTGATGGTGCTCGGGCCCGAAGCCGGCATGGCCTTCGCCGAGCGCAACGGTATCGCCGCGTTCTTCATCACGCGTGAAGGCAAGGGCTTCGTCACGCAGGGCACGCGCGCATTCGAGCAGCTATTCGCTGCAGGAGAAGAGCAATGACATTCGTGGTGGTATTTCTGGTCATGGTGCTGGTCGTCGGCATGATGGCCATTGGTGTGATCATGGGGCGCAAGCCCATCGCCGGTTCCTGCGGCGGCATCGCCAATCTGGGCATCGAAAAGGAATGCTCGATCTGTGGCGGTAGCCGCGAGAAGTGCGAAGAGGTGAACCGCGACAAGGACGAAGCGCCGCGTACCGACCTCGCTTACGACGCCAGCAAGCGCTGAGTGCGAGCGAAGCATTGAACGATAGCCGGCCCTCCAACCTGGGCCGGCCCTGCCGAGGGTGCGCCACAAGCGCTCCGGCCTGATCTGAGGAGTAAACATGGCGGTCTACAACTATGACGTAGTGGTGCTGGGCTCCGGCCCGGCGGGCGAGGGCGCGGCGATGAACGCGGCCAAGGCCGGGCGCAAGGTGGCGGTTGTCGACAACCGCCCGCTGGTCGGCGGTAACTGCACCCACCTCGGCACCATTCCGTCCAAGGCGCTGCGCCACTCGGTGCGGCAGATCATGCAGTTCAACACCAACCCGATGTTCCGCCAGATCGGTGAGCCGCGCTGGTTTTCCTTCCCCGATGTGCTGAAAAGCGCCGAGAAGGTGATCGCCAAGCAAGTCACCTCGCGCACCGGTTACTACGCGCGTAACCGCATCGACACCTACTTCGGTACCGCCAGTTTCGCCGACGAGCAGACCGTCGAAGTGGTCTGCCTCAATGGTGTGGTGGAAAAGCTCGTGGCCAAGCAGGTCGTCATCGCTACCGGCTCGCGCCCTTACCGCCCCGCCGATATCGATTTCAACCACCCGCGTATCTACGATAGCGACACCATCCTCAGCCTCGGTCACACGCCGCGTCGCCTGATCATCTACGGAGCCGGCGTGATCGGCTGCGAATACGCCTCGATCTTCAGCGGTCTGGGCGTGCTGGTCGACCTGATTGACAACCGCGACCAGTTGCTCAGCTTCCTCGACGACGAAATCTCCGATGCGCTCAGCTACCACCTGCGCAACAACAATGTGCTGATCCGTCACAACGAGGACTACGAGCGCATCGAAGGGGTGGAGAACGGGGTGATCCTGCACCTCAAGTCGGGCAAGAAGATCAAGGCCGATGCGCTGCTGTGGTGTAACGGTCGTACCGGTAATACCGACAAGCTGGGCTTGGAGAACATCGGTATTGCGGTCAACAGCCGTGGCCAGATCCAGGTGGACGAGTTCTATCGTACCGAGGTCAGCAACATCTACGCCGCTGGCGACGTGATCGGCTGGCCGAGCCTGGCCAGTGCCGCCTCCGACCAGGGCCGTTCGGCGGCTGGCAGCATCGTCGACAACGGTAGCTGGCGCTTCGTCGACGACGTGCCGACCGGTATCTACACCATTCCCGAGATCAGCTCGATCGGCAAGAACGAGCGTGAGCTGACTCAGGCCAAGATCCCCTACGAAGTGGGCAAAGCCTTCTTCAAGGGCATGGCCCGTGCGCAGATCTCGGTGGAGCCGGTGGGCATGCTGAAGATCCTCTTCCACCGCGAAACCCTGGAAGTGCTCGGTGTGCACTGCTTCGGCTATCAGGCGTCGGAGATCGTCCACATCGGCCAGGCGATCATGAACCAGAAGGGCGAGGCCAACACGGTCAAGTACTTCATCAACACCACCTTCAACTACCCGACCATGGCCGAGGCCTATCGAGTGGCGGCGTTCGACGGCCTCAACCGGCTTTTTTGAGCGGCACCGGCCGGCGGCCTGAGCCGGTCGGGGAGTCTGGCTGGGTAGCGGCTTCCGACTGGCGCTGGCCGAATCGGGAGAGTTTCTAGCTTTTCAGGCGTCAGTAACGACAAAACCGGCCTTGCGCCGGTTTTTTCGTTCTTGGGGATGCAATTGGCGCCGTGTTCCCGGCCTGCAAGAGTAGGGCGGGTGCAACCCGCCGCCCTATGTCATGTCGGGTCGGTTGCCTCAACCGCGCAGCGTCTGTACCGCCAGACCGGGGAAATCACTGATGATGCTGTCGACGCCGAAGTCGGCCAGGCGGCGCATCAGCGCGGGCTCGTTGACGGTCCACACCGACACATGCAGCCCTTGCTTCTGCGCCTTGAGTAAACGCTCCGGCGTGCACAGCGTCCAGTTCAATGCCAGCAGGTGGCACTGGTAATGGGCGGCAACCTTGAGTGGGTCGAGCCAGGCGTATTCGGCCACCAGCCCGAGTTGCAGGTGCGGCGTCAGTTCGCGGGCGGCCTTGAGCACCTGGCGGGAGCTGGAGGTGATGGTGATGCGATCCTGCAGGCCGTGACGCTCGGCCAGCTCGGCGATGGCCAGCACGGTACGTGCCGCACGAACCCGCGAGGCGCTCTTGACCTCCAGTTGCCAGTGTTTGAAGTCGCACTGTTCGAACAGGGTTTGCAGGCGTGGAATGGGGCAGGGGCGCACCCAGCCCGGGCCACCCTTGCGCGCGTCGTACCGTTCCAGTTCGGCGGCAGCATGTTCGACCACCTTGCCGCGCAGGCCGGTGGTGCGCCTGAGGGTCGGATCATGGATGACCATCAACTCGCCGTCGCGAGACAGGTGCAGATCCAGTTCGCAGCGATCGACGCCATGTTCCAGGCAACGCTGGAAGCTGGCCAGGGTATTTTCCGGGGCTTCGCCCTTGGCGCCGCGATGGCCGTAAATGAGGGTCACTGTTGCTCCTTGGCGGGTTGGCGTGGCTGATGATGACGCACGCTGTCGATCACGTGGTCGTATTCGAAGTAGACGCTGAAGTCGCGGTAGTCCCAGCGCGTGATCGGTGGTTTGCCGACGGGCGCATGTTCTTCGTCGGCCAGGCCGAAGCGTTCGAGCACCGCACGTTTCGACTCGCCCTTGTGCGGCAGGCTGGCTGCATCGATATCCGCGCCCTGGCTGCCGACGGGGATGGTCAGGGTGTCGGCGAGCAAGGCGCCGGGCGCGAGCAGGGCGAACAGCAGGGCGAGACGGCGCATGGTGCTTCCTTGGGTGACGGTCATTCGCGGGCCTGGCGCCTTTCCAGCGCCTGTTTCTGCAGGATGTGCCGGGCCAGCAGCTGGCGCTGGGCGTCGGTCAGTGCTTCGAACTCCGTACCGATCTCGTATTGGCCGTCCGCGCGCTCGCTGCAATGCACCACCTGCGCACGCAGCAGCAGGCCGAGTGCCTGGGGCATCAGCACCATCTTGATGGCCAGGTGGCTGCCCGGCGCTACCGGTTGCAGGTTGTTGAAACTGATGCCGCCCTCGGACAGAGACACCCGTCGCGGCGTGCCGATGTCACGCAGCAGGCTCTGCGCCATGGCCTGGCCGAGCAGGTCGATGCGCTTGTTGATCACCTTGAGGTAGTTGGCCAGCGTGCGGTCGCGCTCGCTGATATGGCGCAGCAGGTGCTGCGACTCGAAGTCCATCAGGTGCAGGTCGCTGAGCAAGTTGAACAGCGGCGATGAGTCGTGAAGCACGTCGCTGGAATGCGCCGCAGCACCGGACAGCTGGTTGAATTCCAGTGCGATCGTATCGTCGATACGGTAGTATTCGCGGCGATCATCTACATCGTTAGTCGACATGGCGAACCCATGGCAGCGGTGGTGGTCAGAGAACTCGTTGACGATCCGGCCAGGGCCGGGTTCGCATAGGTTCTGAGTGTAAGGCCGCTGCTCAGGCCCCGCCACAAGGACGTTCCTCTTTCCCCGAATCCTCCCCGACATGTTCAAACCTCTGTTCGTCTTCATCGGTACGCGCTACACCCGGGCCAAGCGCCGCAACCACTTCGTATCCTTCATCTCGCTGACCTCCATGCTCGGCCTCACCTTGGGGGTGACGGTAATGATCCTGGTGCTGTCGGTGATGAACGGCTTCGACCACGAGATGCGCACTCGCGTACTGGGCATGATCCCGCATGCGACTGTCGAGTCGCCGACCCCGGTGAGCGACTGGCCGGCGCTGGAGCGTCAGGTCAAGCAGCATCCAGGGGTGGTTGCTGTGGCTCCGTTCACCCAGATGCAGGGCTTGCTGACCCACGATGGCAAGGTGCAGAAGGCGCTGATCAACGCCATCGATCCCGAGCAGGAGCACAAGGTGTCGATCATCGACAACTTCATGCGCGAAGGTGATCTGGCGAGTCTGGCGCCCGGCGAGTTCGCCATGATCATCGGCGACAAGGCCGCGACCAAGCTGGGCGTCAAGGTCGGTGACAAGGTCACCTTCGTCGCCCCCGAGGTCACCGTGACCCCAGCCGGCATGTTCCCGCGACTCAAGCGCTTCACCATCAGCGGTATCTTCCATGTTGGTGCTGGCGAGATCGATGGCGGCCTGGCCCTGGCCAACATTACCGACCTGGCACGCCTGCAGCGCTGGAAACCGGATCAGGTGCAGGGCCTGCGTCTGAAGTTCGACGACCTGTTCCAGGCCCCGCGTGCTTCCTGGGAGATCGCCCAGCGTCTGGATGGCGACTTCTACGCCCGTGACTGGACGCGCACCCACGGCAACCTGTACCAGGCCATCCGCATGGAGAAAACCATGATCGGTCTGCTGCTGCTGCTGATCGTCGCCGTGGCTGCGTTCAACATCATCTCCACGCTGGTGATGGTGGTGAACGACAAGAAGGGCGATATCGCCATCCTGCGCACCCTGGGCGCCACGCCGCGGCAGATCATGGCCATCTTCATGGTGCAGGGCACGGTGATCGGCGTGGTCGGCACTCTGATCGGCGCCGTGCTGGGTATTCTCGCCGCGCTCAACGTCAGTGCGCTGATCGCTGGCATCGAGCGGATGCTGGGGATCAAGTTTCTCAATGCCGATGTGTACTTCATCGACTATCTGCCGTCGCAGTTGCAGGCCGCCGACGTGATCATGGTCTGCAGCGCCGCCCTGTTCCTGAGTTTCTTCGCCACCCTGTATCCCGCCTGGCGCGCGTCGCGTACCCAGCCTGCCGAGGCCCTGCGTTATGAGTGAATCCATGACCCCGAACGCCATGAAACAGCACAATGCCGTGCTCAGTTGCCGCAACCTGAGCAAGCGTTACGACGAAGGCCCCGAGTCGGTGGTGGTGCTCGATGGCCTGGAGCTGGAACTCTTTCCGGGCGAGCGCGTGGCCATCGTCGGCAGCTCCGGTTCGGGTAAAAGTACCTTGCTGAACATGCTCGGTGGCCTGGATACGCCCAGCGAGGGCAGCGTGTGGCTGGCCGGCGAGCAGTTGTCGGCGCTCAGCGAAACCGCCCGTGGCCTGCTGCGTAACCGTGCGCTGGGTTTCGTCTACCAGTTCCACCATCTGCTGGCTGAATTCACTGCGCTGGAAAATGCCTGCATGCCGCTGCTGATCGGCAAAACGCCTATCCCCGAGGCGCGTCAGCGCGCCACTGCGCTGCTGGAACGGGTCGGCCTTGGCCATCGCCTCAATCACAAACCGGCCGAGCTGTCGGGTGGTGAGCGTCAGCGCGTGGCCATCGCCCGTGCGCTGGTCAACCGTCCGGGCCTGGTGCTGCTCGATGAGCCTACCGGCAACCTCGACCAGCACACAGCCGAAGGCATTCAGGAACTGATGCGCGAACTCAGCCAGGATTCCAACACGGCGTTTCTGGTGGTGACCCATGACATGCAGCTGGCACGGCAGATGGATCGCGTGTTGAGCTTGCAGGACGGCAAGTTGGTGACCATCTGATGTTCCGCCCGCTAAGTCTGTTCATCGGCACCCGCTATACGCGGGCCAAGCGCCGTAACCACTTCATCTCGTTCATCTCGCTGACGTCGATGATCGGCCTGGCGCTCGGCGTGCTGGCGATGATCGTGGTGCTGTCGGTGATGAACGGCTTCCAGAAGGAAATGAGCTCGCGCATCCTCGGCATGGTGCCGCACGCCATGCTCTATGGCGCCGAGCCGGTGGCCGACTGGCACGCGCTGGCAAATAAGGCCATGGCCAACCTGCAGGTCAAGGCGGCTGCGCCTTATGCCGAACTGGAAGGCATGCTCTCGCATCGCGGCACGATGCAGCCGATCCAGATTCACGGCATCGACCCGGCCGAGGAGGCCAAGGTGTCGATCCTGCCCAATCACATCCGTCAGGGCAGCCTGAACAATCTGCAGCCCGGCGAGTTTGGCGTGGTCATCGGCGATATCACCGCGCGCCGCTTCGGCCTGCAGGTGGGCGACAAGCTGACCCTGATCATCCCCGAGCTGAGCAACGCGCCTGGTGGCGTCACGCCACGCATGCAGCGCCTGAACGTGGCGGCGATCTTCAAGGTCGGTGCCGAGCTGGACAGCTCGCTGGCACTGATCAACGTTGCCGATGCCGCTACCTTGCAGCGCCTGCCGGACGGCACGGTGCCGGGCATTCGCCTGGCGCTGAAGGATCTGTATCAGGCGCCGCAAGTCTCCAAGTCGCTGGTCGCCGAGCTGGGTAGCGGCTACCGCGCCGACGACTGGACGCACACTCAGGGCAGCCTGTTCAGTGCAATGAAGATGGAAAAAACCATGATCGGCCTGCTGCTGCTGCTGATCGTCGCGGTGGCGGCGTTCAACATCATCGCCACCCTGATCATGGTGGTCTCCGACAAGGGCGGTGACATCGCCATCCTGCGCACGCTGGGCGCCACGCCTCGGCAGATCATGGCGATCTTCATGGTGCAGGGCACGGTGATCGGTGTGGTCGGCACCCTGATCGGTGGCGTACTCGGCGTGCTCGCGGCGCTCAATGTCAGCGCACTGGTGGCCTGGCTGGAGTCCTTCGCAGGGGAGCGCGTGCTGAGCTCCGACGTCTACTTCATCAACAGCCTGCCCTCGGATCTGCAATGGCTGGACGTGGCGCTGATCTGCTCGGCGGCCTTGATCCTCAGCTTCCTGGCTACGCTCTATCCCTCCTGGCGTGCCGCCCAGGTGCAGCCCGCCGAGGCGCTGCGCTACGAATAAGCAGCGGTAAGCTGCAGGCCTGCGAGGCTTGCAGCTTACAACCGTTGTTTCCGGCTCTCCTGGCGCTTGCGCCAGCTACGCTGTACCCACCAGCGCCAGTAGAGCATGGTCAGGCAATAGCCCAGTATGGCCAGTACCACGCCTGCGACGAACGAGCCGAGATAGAGCGGTTTCCACAGGTGCGTCAATTCCGCCGTCATCCACTCCAGCGTCAGGTGTTCGGGCATGCGCATGGTTGGCGTATCGCTGAGCCAGGCGCCCAGCTTGTAGCTGCAGTAGAACACCGGCGGCATGGTGATGGGGTTGGTCAGCCAGACCAGGCCAATGGAAATCGGCAGATTGGCGCGCAGTGGAATGGCCACGGCGGCGGCCGCGAGCATCTGCATCGGCATGGGAATCATCGCCCAGAACAGCCCCACAGCCATGGCGCGCGCTACCGAGTGGCGGTTCAGGTGCCAGAGATTCGGGTCATGGATCAGGGTGCCGAGAAAGCGCAGGGACTTGTTGCCCTTGATGCTGTCAGGGGAAGGCATGTAGCGTTTGAAGAGACGACGCGGCATGAAGAGACTCTGGCAAGCGGAAGCCCTGGCATTATGCCCGGATTGATGACCATTGGCCTGACGATATTGTGACCGCAAATGCACGCTGCCTGCGTGCCCCCGCGACGAAGGAGCGTCGATGCGCACAGGGATGCTCGCGTTGGCAGCCGGTCTGCTGACCCTGCCTGTTCTACCCGCCTTGCCGCCGTACGAGTGGCTGTTTGCGGCAGCCGCTTTCGCGGTCTTGCTGCTATTTACCCGTGTGTATCTCGTGGGTTTTTTTCTGCTTGGCGTTGCCTGGGCCTGCCTGTCGGCGCAATCGGCGCTGGATGATCGCCTGGCGCCAGCGCTCGATGGTCGAACTCTGTGGATCGAGGGGCGAGTCGTCGGGCTGCCCGAGGTGGGTGAGGGCGTGGTGCGTTTCGAATTCGAGGATGCGCTGTCGCGTCGCGCGCAATTGCCCCAGCGCCTGCGTCTGGCCTGGTATGGCGGGCCACGGCTGCAGGCGGGGGAGCGCTGGCGGCTGGCGGTCAATCTCAAGCGCCCGCAGGGGCTGGTCAACCCGCAGGGCTTCGACTATGAAGCCTGGTTGCTGGCCCAGCGTATCGGCGGCACGGGCACCATCAAGTCCGGCCAGCGTCTGAGCGAGGCAACAGGCTGGGCGAGCTGGCGTGACGCCTTGCGTCAGCGCCTGCTTGCCAGCCCGGCATTCGGTCGTGAGGGCGGGCTGGCGGCGCTGGTGCTGGGCGACGGTTCCGGGCTCAGCACCGCGGACTGGCGCCTGTTGCAGCACACCGGTACGGTGCACCTGATGGTCATCTCCGGGCAGCACATCGCGCTGCTGTCCGGCTTCCTTTATCTGCTGGTTGCTGGCCTGGCCAAGCGTGGCTGGTGGCCGGCACGTGTGCCCTGGCTGCCTTGCGCCTGTTTGCTGGCCCTGAGTGGAGCGCTGTTCTACGGTGCGCTTGCGGGTTTCGAAGTGCCGGTCAGGCGCGCCTGCGTGATGGTTGCCCTGGTGCTGCTGTGGCGCCTGCGTTTTCGCCATCTTGGCGCGGGTTGGCCATTGTTGGTTGCCCTGTTGGTGGTGCTGTTGCTCGAGCCGCTGGCCTCCCTGCAGCCGGGGTTCTGGTTGTCCTTCTCGGCCGTGGCGCTGCTGGTGCTGATCTTTGGTGGCCGTTTGGGGCGTTGGGGCTGGTGGCGCAGCCTCACGCGCGCGCAATGGGCCATGGCCGTCGGCCTGCTACCGATGATGCTGGCGCTGGGCTTGCCGGTGAGCATCAGTGGGCCTTTGGCCAATCTTGTCGCGGTGCCCTGGGTCAGCCTGCTGGTGGTGCCCATGGCCTTGCTCGGTACCTTGCTGTTGCCGATTCCACTGCTGGGGGATGGGCTGCTGTGGTTGGCCGGCGGCGCGTTGAACCTGTTGTTCGAGCTACTGGCGCTCATCGCTGCCTGGATGCCGGCCTGGCTGCCGAGCAAGCTGCCGTTGTGGGCGTGGCTGATGCTCGTGCTGGGCGTTTTGCTGCTGTTGCTGCCGGCCGGCGTTGCCCTGCGTTTGCCGGGGGCCGCACTGCTGCTACCAGCGTTGCTGCTGCCGGCCGAGGCGCCTGAACAGGGCAGGGCGGAGGTATGGCTGTTCGATGTCGGCCAGGGGCTGTCGGTGCTGGTACGTACCCGCGAGCACAGCCTGCTGTACGACGCTGGGCCGCGTTTTGGCGATTTCGATGTCGGTGAGCGTGTGGTATTGCCGTCGTTGCGTGCATTGAATGTGCGGCGACTCGACATGCTGCTGCTCAGCCATGCCGACACCGATCATGCCGGTGGCGCCGGCGCGATCATGGCGGGGCTGCCGGTCGATAGGCTGATCAGTGGTGAACCCGAGCGCGGTGCTTCGGTGCGCCTGGCCGAGGCCTGTGCCTCCGGCCAGCGTTGGCAATGGGACGGCGTGACCTTCACGCTTTGGCAGTGGGCGCAAGGCACTACAGGCAACCAGCGCTCCTGTGTGCTGCTGGTCGATGCCGTAGGCGAACGCCTGCTGCTGACTGGCGATATCGACGTCCAGGCCGAGGCCGCCTTGCTCGCCACCAACCTGCCACGCCCGGTGCACTGGCTGCTGGCGCCGCATCATGGCAGTCGCACTTCGTCGAGCCAGGCTTTCGTCGAGGCACTTTCGCCCAGTCAGGCGCTGATCTCGCGCGGGCGGCACAATCATTTCGGTCATCCGCATCCATCGGTTCTGGCGCGCTACCGCGAGGTTGGCGCCGAGCTGCAGGACACCGCCTTGAGCGGCGCCCTGCAAATAACCCTGGGCGCACAGACTCGCGCCCATGGCCTGCGAGAAGAGGCGCGCTTCTGGCGGGAAAAATGAGAACGGCGGCGTTCGGTGGGCACTGCACCCTATGCTAGAGTGGCGCGACTTTTTCGAGGGGGATTCACTACCGTGTGGGAACTGGTCAAAGCTGGCGGCTGGATGATGCTGCCGATCATTCTCTGCTCCATCGCCGCTGCCGGCATCATCGCCGAACGCCTGTGGACTCTGCGGCCCGCCCGCGTCACCCCGGCCAACCTGCTGGCCCAGGTGTGGCGCTGGATCAAGGACAAGAAGCTCAACAACCAGAAGCTCAAGGAACTGCGGGAAGATTCGCCGCTGGGGCAGATCCTCGCTGCCGGCCTGGCCAACTCCAAGCATGGTCGCGAGATCATGAAGGAGTGTATCGAGGAGGCCGCCGCTCGCGTCATCCACGATCTGGAGCGCTACCTCAATGCCCTCGGCACCATCGCCGGTATCGCACCGCTGCTTGGCCTGCTCGGCACCGTGCTGGGCATGATCGACATTTTTAGCTCCTTCATGGGCAACGGCACCGGTAATGCGGCCATCCTCGCCGGCGGTATCTCCAAGGCGCTGATCACCACCGCTTCGGGTTTGTTCGTGGCGATTCCGGCACTGTTCTTCCACCGTTATCTGCAGCGTCGTGTCGATGAGCTGGTGGTGGGTATGGAGCAGGAGGCGATCAAGCTGGTGGAAATGGTGCAGGGCGATCGCGACGTCGACCTGGGCGAGGAAAAGGCGTGAAATTCCGGCGCAAACCGCGGGAAAACGTCGAGATCAACCTGGCCTCGTTGATCGACGTGGTGTTCATCCTGCTGCTGTTCTTCGTGGTCACCACTACCTTCACCCGCGAGACCCAACTCAAGGTCGACCTACCCGAGGCCGCCAGTGGCACGCCGCCGGAGCAGACCGAACTCAAGCAGATCGAAGTGCTGATTGGCGCCGATGGTGGTTATTCGGTCAATGGCAATGCGCTGCTGGAAAGCAACCTGAAAAATCTGATGGCAGCAATGCAGAAGGAATCCGCTGGCGACAACAGTCTGCCGCTGATCATCAGTGCCGATGGCAAGACTCCGCACCAGGCGGTGATCACCGCCATGGACGCGGCCGGCAAACTGGGCTTCGCGCACCTGCGCATCACCACGGTGGAAGCGCAGGAAGCCCCTTAAGTGAGTGTTGCCGATCGTCTGCTCGAGGCCTGGTATCGTGGCCATCCGGCGCTGGCGCTGCTGCGCCCGCTGGAGTGCCTGTATCGCCGCGTGGTGCAGGGCAAGCGCGCGCGCTTTTTGGCGGGTGAGGGCTATATCTACCGCGCGCCGGTGCCGGTGCTGGTGGTGGGCAACATCACCGTCGGCGGTACCGGCAAGACGCCGCTGATCCTCTTCCTTATCGAACACTGCCGCGCCCGCGGCCTCAAGGTCGGCGTGGTCAGCCGGGGTTATGGCGCCACGCCACCGAGTCTGCCGTGGCGCGTGCGCGCCGAGCAGCCGGCGGCGCAGGCCGGTGACGAGCCGCTGCTGATCGTGCAGCGTACGGGCGTACCCTTGATGATCGATCCGGATCGCAGCCGCGCTGTGCGTGCGCTGCTGGCCGAAGAATCGCTGGATCTGATTCTTTGCGACGACGGTTTGCAGCACTATCGCCTGGCGCGTGATCTGGAGCTGGTGTTGATCGATGCCGCCCGTGGCCTGGGCAATGGTCGCTGCCTGCCTGCGGGACCGCTGCGCGAGCCAGCCAAACGCCTGGAAAGCGTCGATGCCGTGCTGTTCAACGGCGCCGAGTCAGACCGCCCTGATGGATTCGCCTTCCGCCTGCAGCCTTCGGCGCTGGTCAACCTGGCCAGTGGCGAGCGGGTAGGGCTCGAGCATTTCCCGGCCGGGCAGGCCATGCATGCGGTGGCCGGCATCGGCAACCCGCAGCGTTTCTTCAATACCCTCGAAGCGCTAAACTGGCGCCCGGTTCCGCACCCCTTCGCCGACCATGCTCAGTACGACGTGGCGCAGCTCAGCTTCGAGCCATCGCTGCCGCTGCTGATGACGGAGAAGGATGCGGTGAAATGCCGGGCTTTCGCCGCCGCCGACTGGTGGTACCTGGCCGTCGATGCCGTGCCTACGCCGGCCTTCGTCGACTGGCTGGATAAGGCGTTGGCCCGCCTCATACCGGGGTCTCGATGACCCCAGCAAGGACTCCAGCATGGACCTTAAACTGCTCGACATTCTCGCCTGCCCGATCTGCAAGGGCCCGTTGCAGCTTTCCGAAGACAAGACCGAACTGATCAGCAAGGGTGCCGGTGTAGCCTATCCGATTCGCGATGGCATCCCGGTGATGCTGGAAAGCGAAGCCCGTACCCTGACCACCGACGAGCGTCTGGACAAGTAAATGAGCACAGCCTTCACCGTCGTCATTCCTGCCCGTTACGCCTCCACCCGCCTGCCCGGCAAGCCGTTGCAGGACATCGCCGGCAAGCCCATGGTGCAGCACGTCTGGGAACAGGCGAAGAAGAGTTCGGCAGATCGCGTGGTGATTGCCACCGACGATGCCCGTATCGTCGAGGCGTGCCAGGCGTTCGGCGCCGAGGTGTTGCTGACCCGCGTCGATCATAACTCCGGCACCGACCGCCTGGCCGAAGTGGCCAGCCAGCTCGGCCTTGCTGCCGATGCCATCGTGGTCAACGTGCAGGGCGACGAGCCCTTGATCCCGCCGGTGATCATCGATCAGGTGGCCGCCAACCTGGCCAACAACCCACAGGCCGGCATCGCTACGCTGGCGGAGCCTATCGAGGACGTCACCGCGCTGTTCAACCCCAACGTGGTCAAGGTGGTGGCCGACAAGAATGGCCTGGCCCTGACCTTCAGCCGTGCGCCGCTGGCCTGGGCGCGTGATGCCTTCGCCAAGAGCCGCGACGTGCTGCCGGCTGGCGTGCCGTACCGCCGCCATATCGGCATCTACGCCTACCGCGCGGGTTTCCTGCATGACTTCGTCGCCTGGGGCCCATGCTGGCTGGAAGACACCGAGTGTCTGGAACAACTGCGTGCGCTCTACCACGGCGTCCGTATCCACGTTGCCGATGCCCTCGAAGCGCCTGCTGCGGGCGTGGACACGCCCGAAGACCTGGAGCGGGTACGCCACCTGCTGGGGGCCTGATGAAGGTTCTGTTCGTCTGCCTGGGTAATATCTGCCGTTCACCCACTGCCGAGGGCGTCTTCCGCCACAAGTTGCGTGCCGCAGGGCTGGAAGATCGCGTGCAGGTTGATTCGGCTGGCACCGGTGACTGGCACGTCGGCAAGGCGCCGGACAGCCGCACCCGTCAGGCTGCTCTGCGCCGTGGTTATGACCTGTCGGCGCAGCGTGCACGCCAGGTCGAAGTCGCCGACTTTCAGCGCTTCGACCTGATCCTGGCGATGGATCAGAGCAATCTGCGCAATCTCAAGGCCCTGCGCCCGGCGGATGCTCGTGCCGATCTCGACCTTTATCTGCGCCGCTTCGAGTTGGCTCTGGATGAAGTGCCTGACCCGTACTACGGCGGTGAAGACGGTTTCGAGCAGGTGCTGGATCTGATCGAACAAGCCAGCGATGCGCTGCTGCTGGAAATCAAGGGGCGCCTGTGAGCCTGAATCTGCAGAACGACGTTTCGCTCAAGGCGTTCAATAGCTTTGGCGTAGAGGTGCCTGCGCGGCTGTTTGCCGAAGCGCACGACGATGATGACGTGCGCGAGGCGCTGAGCCTGGCCGCGCAGCGCAGCCTGCCGCTGCTGGTGATCGGCGGTGGCAGCAACCTGTTGCTTACCCGGAATGTCGAGGCGTTGGTGCTGCGTATGGCCAGCCGTGGCGTTCGTATCCTCGAAGACGATGGCCAGCAGGTGCTGGTGGAGGCCGAGGCCGGCGAGCCCTGGCATCCCTTCGTGCACTGGAGCCTGGCGCAGGGGCTCAATGGCCTGGAAAACCTCAGCCTGATCCCCGGCACTGTCGGCGCGGCGCCGATGCAGAACATCGGCGCCTATGGGGTTGAGATCAAGGATGTGTTCGCCGGCCTGACCGCCCTGGATCGGCACAGTGGCGAGTTGCGAGACTTCGGCCTGGAGGAATGCGCTTTCGCTTACCGCGACAGCCTGTTCAAGCGTGAAGCCGGGCGCTGGTTGATCCTGCGCGTACGTTTCCGCTTGAGTCGCGTGGCCTCGCTGCGCCTGGACTATGGCCCGGTGCGCCAGCGCCTCACGGAAATGGGCGTCGAAGTGCCGACCGCCACCGATGTCAGCCGAGCGATCTGCGCCATCCGCAGCGAAAAACTGCCGAATCCTGCAGAGCTGGGGAATGCCGGCAGTTTCTTCAAGAATCCGCTGGTGTCGTTCGAGCTGGCCGAGCGCATCCGTGCCGAACATGCCGATCTGGTCAGTTACCCGGCCGGTGATGGTGTGGTCAAGCTGGCGGCAGGCTGGTTGATCGAGCGGGCAGGGTGGAAGGGCTTTCGCGAGGGCGATGCAGGTGTGCACCGGCTACAGGCATTGGTGCTGGTCAACTACGGCAACGCGACGGGGGCTCAGTTACTGGAGCTGGCGCAGCGTATCAAGGCCGACATCCTGACGCGTTTTGGCGTCGAGCTGGAGATCGAGCCCAACGTGCTTTGATCTGTGCATCCGGGAGGATGCCACTCCCGGATTGCATCTGTTTACCAGGTCACGGACATGAAAAAGGGGATGCCTAGGCATCCCCTTTTTAGTGGCCGCAGAAGGATCAAGCCTGAGGCTTGATCTCTTCCTTGTCGGCTTGCGCGTCTTCTTGCGGTTGCGCTTGCTCTACCGCTTCGCTCGCGCTCTGCTCGCTGATGACCGGAGTGACTTCGGTTTCAGCGACCGGCTCGACCGTAGCTGCAGTTTCGACCGTGCTGGTTTCGGCTTCTGCCGGAGCACTTTCTTCAATGACCGGAGCGGCTTCGGCTACCGCGGCAGCTTCTACCACAGGCGCGGCGGCAGCGGCTTCGGCGGCTTCGCGTGCCAGACGCTCGGCTTCGCGTTGACGACGACGCACTTCGCGCGGGTCGTTCGGCGCGCGGCCGGTAGCGTTGGCCGGAACTGCAGCAGGTGCTTCGGCGACCGGAGCTTCTGCAACCGGAGCTTCCGCTACGGGTGCCGGCTCCTGAGCGACTTCTACAGCTGGCTCGGCTTGCACGATCTGCTCAGCGACCGGCGCTTCGGCGACAACCGGCGCTTCGACTGCGGCGACAGGCTCTGCTGCGACGGGAGCGGCTTCGGCCACTTCAGTCACGGCAGCTTCGGCCTGTACTTCGACCGGCTGGGCGGTGGGGGCTTCAACCTGTGCGACTGGCGCCTCTACTGCCGGTGCTTCGTTGGCGACGTTCTCGCTGCTGTCGACGCTTTCTGCAACCACGGCAGCCGCGGTGGCGATGGCAGCCGGGGTGGCAGCCTGAGCTTCTTGACCGGCAGCCTCACTGTTCTCGGCGCTTTCGATCAGGTTGCCATCGGCATCACGCTGACGCTCACGACGGTTGCTGCGGCGACGCTGGCCACGGGAACGGCGGCGCGGACGCTCGCTGTCGTTACCATTGTCCTGCTCGTCATCAGCCTGTTGCTCGTCGTTCGGCAGTGCTTCGTCCTGCGGTGCTTCGGCCTGCTCAGGCCGCGGTTGGCGCTCTTCACGCGGCGGGCGCTGACGCTCCTGGCGCTCGGCACGAGGCTGACGCTCGGCGCGTGCTTCTTCGTTGTGCGGTTGTTCGGCGACAGCGCCATCGATTGGCTCACGCAGTTCGCGTACGCGCTCTTCACGCGGTGCGCGGTCTTCGCGTGGGCGGCGCTCGCGACGGTTTTCCTGGCCTTCACGTGGCTGACGCTCTTCACGCGGCTGGCGTTCCTCGCGGGGTTGGCGCTCTTCACGCGGGGCGCGTTCTTCACGGGGAGCACGCTCTTCGCGCGGTTTGCGCTCTTCGTCACGACGGCCGCCACGGTTGCGGCTCTGCTGGCGACCGTTGCGACGCTCTTCGCGCGGCGGACGCTCGCTGCTCTTCTGCTCGACGACGGCCGGTTGGGCTTCTTCTTCCTTGCCGGCGAACAGGCTGACCAGGGACTTCACCAAGCCCTTGAACAGGCTTGGCTCAGGTGCCTTGGTCGGTGCCAGCGGGGCAGGTTGCGGCTCGGCAGCGACCGGTGCGCTGCTGCGCGGCGCTGCCTTGATTGCGGCTTCCTGGCGAACCAGGGTGCGCGTGGCGGCAGCCGGGTGGGCTGTGGCGTCTTCGGCTTCGGCAGTCGCAGCGATTTCGTAGCTGGTCTGGCCGCTCAGCGCTTCGGGATTGTCGTCACGCAAGCGCTGGACTTCGAAGTGCGGCGTTTCCAGGTGGTCGTTTGGCAGGATCACGATGCGCGCGCGGGTACGCAGTTCGATCTTGGTGATCGAGTTGCGCTTCTCGTTGAGCAGGAAGGCGGCGACCGGGATTGGTACCTGGGCGCGGACTTCGGCGGTGCGATCCTTCAGCGCCTCTTCTTCGATCAGGCGCAGGATGGCCAGCGACAGCGATTCGACGTCGCGGATGATGCCTTGACCGTTGCAGCGCGGGCAGACGATGCCGCTGGTCTCGCCCAGCGACGGACGCAGGCGCTGGCGGGACATTTCCAGCAGGCCGAAGCGCGAGATGCGGCCGACCTGGACGCGGGCGCGGTCGGCTTCCAGGGCTTCGCGCACCTTCTCTTCCACGGCGCGCTGGTTCTTCGCCGGGGTCATGTCGATGAAGTCGATAACGATCAGGCCGCCGATGTCACGCAGACGCAGTTGGCGGGCGATTTCCTCGGCCGCTTCCAGGTTGGTCTGCAGCGCGGTTTCCTCGATGTCGCTGCCCTTGGTGGCGCGCGCCGAGTTGATGTCGATGGAAACCAGGGCTTCGGTCGGGTCGATGACGATGGAACCACCGGACGGCAGCTTCACTTCGCGCTGGAAGGCGGTTTCGATCTGGCTTTCGATCTGGAAGCGGTTGAACAGCGGCACGCTGTCTTCGTACAGCTTGATCTTGCTGGCGTACTGCGGCATCACCTGCTGGATGAAGCTCAGGGCTTCTTCCTGGGCTTCAACGCTGTCGACCAGTACTTCGCCGATGTCCTGACGCAGGTAGTCGCGGATGGCGCGGATGATCACGTTGGATTCCTGATAGATCAGGAACGGAGCAGGGCGGCTGGTGGAGGCTTCCTTGATGGCGCTCCACAGTTGCAGCAGGTAGTCGAGATCCCACTGCATTTCTTCGCTGGAGCGGCCGAGGCCGGCGGTGCGTACGATCAGGCCCATGTCGGCCGGAGCGTTGAGGCCGTTCAGCGCTTCGCGCAGTTCGTTACGCTCTTCGCCTTCGATGCGGCGGCTGATGCCACCAGCGCGTGGGTTGTTCGGCATCAGCACCAGGTAACGACCGGCCAGGCTGATGAAGGTGGTCAGGGCTGCGCCTTTGTTGCCGCGCTCTTCTTTCTCGACCTGGACGATGACTTCCTGGCCTTCCTTGAGCACGTCCTTGATGTTGACGCGGCCGCCTTCAGGAGATTTGGAGAAATATTCGCGGGAGATTTCTTTGAGGGGGAGGAAGCCGTGGCGTTCGGAACCGAAATCGACGAAGGCGGCTTCAAGGCTGGGTTCGACGCGAGTGATGCGGCCTTTGTAGATGTTGGCCTTCTTCTGTTCGCGAGCACCGGACTCGATGTCCAGATCGTAGAGTTTTTGGCCGTCTACCAGGGCTACACGCAACTCTTCGGGCTGAGTTGCGTTGATCAGCATTCTTTTCATGTTGTACCAATGGACTCCGGGGCTACCGGAAGCCACGTTAGGCACACACGACTCTCAGGGTCGGTGTCAGGCGCGTCAGAAACGGTCGTAAATCGTTCCACTGTCGAGCGACGGTCAGCCATTACCAGGCTGCGGTCGCGACGGACGTCTCCTGCTTGCTGTGGTGACAGAAAGCACTCAGTCAGGAGGAGGAATCAACTGCAGGTCGCGGACGAGATGAGGCGTCTTTGATCAAGCCATGGGCTACGCAGGCCGCAGTTGTACATCTCCACCCTACACGTATCGCTGAAAATCGGGTGCCGCGCGCGGATTCCGCAGCGGTTGTCATTTACCGCGACCGCCGGTAATGGCGAATCGCGCATCATACTCAAGGCATTATTTCCGAACTCTTCGTGACCACTTTGCAGTCTTTTGACTCTGAAGAATCCGTCGGACGGCCTCACGTCCAGAATGGTTTGCACGGGCAGGGGATGGCAGGTTTGGCGAACATCCTCAAGCCAGGCCACTTTTGGCGGCGTTCGCGACTATATCAGTAATGATTAAGTGCTTCAATTCCATAAAAAATTGTTATGATTGCGCGATGACTACTCCTGCCTCTCCAACCTCCGGCGTCCAGCTGCTCGAGGTTGCACCGGAACTCGCCGGCCAACGTATCGACAACTTTCTCCGGGCGCAGCTCAAGGGCGTGCCCAAGACCCTCATTTACCGCATTCTGCGCAAGGGCGAGGTGCGCGTGAACAAGGGGCGCATCAAGCCCGAGTACAAGCTGCAGGCTGGCGATGTCGTGCGCGTGCCGCCGCTGCGCCTGGCCGAGCGCGACGAGCCCGAACCGTTGGCGCAAGGGCTGCTCGAGCGTCTCGAAGCGGCCATCGTCTACGAGGACAAGGCGCTGATCGTGCTGAACAAGCCGGCCGGTATCGCCGTGCATGGCGGTAGTGGCCTGAATTACGGGGTGATTGAAGCCTTCCGGCAGTTACGTCCTGATGCCAAGGATCTGGAGTTGGTGCACCGTCTGGATCGTGATACGTCCGGTCTTTTGATGATCGCCAAGAAGCGCAGCATGCTCCGGCATCTGCACGAGCAGCTGCGTGGTGATGGCGTCGACAAGCGCTATATGGCGTTGGTGCGTGGCCATTGGGCGACGGCCAAGAAGCAGGTCAATGCGCCACTGCAGAAGAGCAATCTTCGCTCGGGTGAGCGCATGGTCGAAGTCGATAGCGAGGGCAAGGAGGCGCTGACGCTGTTCCGTGTGCTGCGTCGCTTCGGTGACTTTGCCACGCTGGTCGAAGCCAAGCCGGTAACCGGGCGTACCCACCAGATCCGCGTGCACGCCAAGCATGCCGGGCACTGCATCGCTGGCGACTCCAAGTATGGCGATGACGAATTCACTCGCGAGATTCGCGAATTGGGTGGCAAGCGCCTGTTCCTGCATGCCTACGAGCTGCATGTGCCGTTGCCTGAGGGTGGTGTGTTGAAGCTCGAGGCGCCGGTGGATGAGGTGTGGGCCAGGACAGTGGAGCGCCTGAGTGCCTGATTATCAACTGCTGATCTTCGACTGGGACGGGACGCTGGTCGATTCCATCGGCCGTATCGTCGAGGCCATGCATCGTGCTGCGGATGTTGGCGAATTGCCGCGCTGCAGCGATGCTGAAGTGCGAGGCATCATCGGGCTGGAGCTGGGGCATGCCATCTGCACGCTCTACCCGGAACTCGATGAGCCGGCCAGAATCGAAGCCATTCGGCGCGCCTACAGCGAGCAGTATCTACTGCTGGAGCGTGAGCCTTCGCCGCTTTACGAAGGAGTGAGCGAGTCGCTGGCCTGGTTTCGTGATCAGGGGTATCAGTTGGCCGTGGCTACCGGCAAGGGGCGCAACGGCTTGCAGCGTGTGCTGGCGGACAAGGGTTGGCTGGACTATTTCGATATCACCCGCTGCGCCGATGAAACGGCCGGCAAGCCTGATCCGCGGATGCTTCACGAGATCATGGCGCATTGTGGGGTACCGCCCGAGCGCTCGCTGATGGTGGGGGATTCGACCTTCGATCTGCTGATGGCGCGCAATGCTGGTATGGATTGTGTGGCGGTCGGTTACGGCGCCCAGCCCCTGTCGGTTCTGCGCGAGTGCGGGCCGCGTCTGGCGATCAATCAATTCAATGAACTGCGTGCATGGCTGGATGGGCATCCACTGCGGCGCGCTACCGGGGTGAGTGAACATGTCGGATGAGTGGAAGTCCTCTAACGGCTCTCAAGGCGAGGATGCCAAGAGCTGGAAGCTGCTGGAGAATGCATTGCTGTCCAGTGTGCAGGAGCAGCGTCGTTCGCGGCGCTGGGGCATCTTCTTCAAGCTGCTGACCTTTACCTATCTGTTCGTGGCGCTGGCGTTGTTCCTGCCGGCGTTGCATCTGGACAAGGCCGCTACGACTGGGCCGCATACGGCTGTCATCGAGATTCGCGGCATGATCGCTGATCGTGAGGAGGCCAGTGCCGACAAGGTGATTGGCAGTCTGCGTGCGGCGTTCGAGGACGCCAATACCAAGGGTGTGATCCTGCGCATCAATAGCCCGGGCGGCAGTCCGGTGCAGTCCGGCTATATCTATGACGAGATTCGCCGCCTGCGTGGCGAGTACCCGCAGATCAAGGTCTATGCGGTGATCAGTGATCTGGGTGCTTCCGGCGCTTACTACATCGCCAGTGCGGCGGATGAGATCTATGCCGACAAGGCCAGCCTGGTCGGCTCCATCGGTGTCACGGCTGCCAGCTTCGGTTTCGTCGAAACCATGCAGAAGCTCGGTGTCGAGCGCCGTGTCTACACCTCGGGTGAGCACAAGGCGTTTCTCGATCCGTTCCAGCCGCAGAAGGATGAGGAGACGCGCTTCTGGAAAACCGTGCTCGATACCACTCATCGCCAGTTCATCGACAGTGTGAAGAAGGGGCGTGGTGATCGCCTCAAGGCGGATGAGCATCCCGAACTCTTCTCTGGCCTGATCTGGTCGGGTGAGCAGGCGCTGCAACTGGGCTTGGTCGATGCGCTGGGCAGTGCCAGTTATGTGGCGCGTGAAGTGATCGGTGAGAAGGAAATGGTCGATTTCACTCAGCGCGATACGCCGTTCGACCGTTTTGCCAAGCGTCTGGGTACCAGTGTCGCGGATCGTATTGCGCTGTGGATGGGCTTCCAGGGGCCGACACTGCAATAACGTTGGCAGGGCGGGTGTAGTCTGCCGATCTCGGTCGGCGGGTTACACCCGGCCTACGGTATTTCGACGCCTTCGTTCAGTAGCATGTCCACCAGGCGAATCAGGGGTAGGCCGATCAGGCTGGTGGCGTCCTCACCTTCGGTGCTGCGGAACAGGCTGATGCCCAGGCCTTCGGACTTGAAGCTGCCGGCGCAATCGAATGGTTGCTCACGCTGCAGGTAGCGCAGAATCCGTTCGTCGCTCAGTGGGCGGAAATGTACGGTAAACGGCACGCAGTCGACCTGGCATTGGCCGGTGTTCGAATTGAGTAGTGCCAGGCCTGTCAGGAAGGTGACGCTGCTGCCGCAGGCGGCGCGCAGCTGTTGCTGGGCTCTCGGCAGGTCGTGGGGTTTGCCAAGGATCTCGCCATTGCCGAGTACGGCGACCTGATCCGATCCAATGATAAGGTGGTCGGGGTGTCGGTCTGCAAGGGCGCGAGCTTTTTCCTCGGCCAGGCGCTTCACCAGGTCGATACCGCTTTCATCTTCCAGGCGGGTTTCGTCGATGCTTGGTGATTGCCAGGTGAAGGGGAGTTGCAGGCGTTCGAGCAACTCGCGGCGATAGGGGGAGCTGGAGGCGAGCAGCAGCGCTGGCATGTTCTCTTCCTTTATATAGGTGGATGGGGAATTCTACTGATCGCTGTCATTCGAAGACAGGCTGAATTTCCTTTGACACGGGCAGGGTGCATCCCTAGAATGCTGCGCCTATGTTGAATGGGCCGATTCCACCTCACGTTGATCCGCGCAAGCTCGCCGACCGCGAAGTTACCCTCGAAGGGCAACTCGAACTGGCAAGCCTGCCGCGTCTCTGCGACCCGCTTTCCGATACGGCAGGCGTGGTGCAGGCGAAGTTTCATTTCGCCCGTGACGAGCAGAAAACTGTGGTCATCCGCAGTGAGCTCGAGGTTGAGGTCAAAATGGTCTGCCAGCGTTGTCTCGAGCTGGTCGCGCTACCCATCCGCAGCGAATGTGAATACGCGGTGGTTCGGGTTGGAGCGAACACTCAGTCCTTGCCGAAGGGCTACGACGTGCTGGAAGTGGGTGAAGAGCCGCTGGAGCTGCTCGGTCTGGTCGAGGATGAATTGCTTCTTGCTCTGCCGATCGTTCCCGCTCATGCCCCAGGTGATTGCCAGCAGCCGGACGGTCTCGATGAGCCCGAGCCGAGCGAGGACGAGGTATCGCGGTCCAACCCGTTCAGTGTATTGGCGCAGTTAAAGCGTGACCCAAACGTTTAGGAGTTAATCAGTTATGGCTGTTCAGCAGAACAAAAAATCCCGTTCCGCCCGCGACATGCGTCGTTCGCACGACGCTCTCGAGGCCAGCGCCCTGTCCGTAGAGAAGAGCACCGGTGAAGTTCACCTGCGCCACCACGTTTCTCCGGAAGGCGTTTACCGCGGTCGCAAAGTGATCGACAAGGGCGCTGACGAGTAATCCTTGTCCGCCTCGATCATCGCGATTGATGCAATGGGTGGGGACTTCGGTCCCCACTGCATTGTCCCGGCCTGCATTTCTGCGCTGGCCGAATTCCCCTCGCTACACCTGGCCCTCGTCGGCCAAGCCCCCCTTATCGAAGATCAGCTTGCACGCCAGTCTGGCGTCGATCGTGCACGTCTGCAGGTTCACCACGCCAGTGAAGTGATAGCCATGGACGAGCGTCCGGCGCAGGCCCTGCGTGGCAAACCGGACGCCTCGATGCGCGTGGCGCTGGAACTGGTGCGTCAGCAGCAGGCGCATGCCTGCGTCAGTGCCGGCAATACCGGGGCATTGATGGCGCTGTCGCGTTACGTGCTCAAGACCTTGCCGGGTATCGACCGGCCGGCCATGGTCAGCCCGATTCCGACCGAGCGTGGCCATTGCTACCTGCTGGACTTGGGCGCCAACGTCGACTGCAGCGCCGAGCACCTCTACCAGTTCGCGATCATGGGCGCGGTTGCGGCCGAGACGCTTGGTGTATCTCGGCCGCGCGTGGCCTTGCTCAATGTCGGCACTGAAGACATCAAGGGCAATCAGCAGGTGAAGCTGGCTGCCAATATGCTGCAGCAGGCCCATGGGCTGAACTTCGTTGGTTACATCGAGGGCGACGGGGTCTATCGCGGCGAGGCTGATGTGGTGGTCTGCGACGGCTTCGTCGGCAACATCCTGCTCAAGTCCAGCGAAGGCTTGGCGAAGATGATCACCGGGCGGGTCGAGAAACTGTTCAATGACGGACTGTTTGCCCAGGCGGTCGGCGCCCTGGCGATGCCGCTGCTGCGTCGGCTCAAGGCCGACCTGGCGCCGGCCCGGCACAACGGTGCGAGCTTTCTCGGGTTGCAGGGCATCGTGGTCAAGAGTCATGGCGCGGCGGGGCAGGAGAGCTTTCAGAGCGCCATACGCTGTGCGCTGCGCGAGGTGCAGGAAAATCTGCCGCAGCGACTGCATGGTCGACTCGAAGACCTGTTGCTGTAGAATCGTCGCGTTTTCAGGGCGTGGCCTGCAGCGGAATGTGACTGCGCAGAGCGGCCTGTCATCCAACTGTCAGTTTGCTGCGCCAGGCTCGCCTGGCGTTGGTTTTTCGACTCAAGGGACTTTTTCATGTCTGCATCCCTCGCATTCGTCTTTCCCGGTCAGGGTTCGCAAGCCCTGGCCATGCTCGCCGACCACGGTGCCCAGCAGAAGCTGGTGCTCGATACCTTCGGTGAAGCGTCTGAAGCGCTCGGCTATGACCTCTGGGCGCTGACCCAGCAGGGCCCGGAAGAGCAACTGAACCAGACCGACAAGACCCAGCCGGCCATTCTCACCGCTTCCATCGCCCTCTGGCGTCTGTGGCAGGCCGAGGGTGGCGCCAAGCCGGCCTTCGTCGCCGGTCACAGCCTGGGTGAATACTCTGCGCTGGTCGCCGCTGGCAGCATCGCCTTCGCCGATGCCGTGAAGCTGGTGGAGCGTCGCGGCCAACTGATGCAGCAGGCCGTTCCGGCCGGGCAGGGCGGCATGGCCGCCATACTCGGTTTGGAAGACGCCGACGTGCTGGCCGCCTGCGCCGAGGCTGCGCAAGGTGACGTGGTCAGCGCAGTGAATTTCAACGCCCCCGGTCAGGTGGTGATCGCGGGTAGCGCTGCTGCCGTCGAGCGCGCCATCGAGGCCTGCAAGGCGCGTGGTGCCAAACGCGCCATGGCGCTGCCGGTCAGCGTGCCGTCGCATTGCGCGCTGATGAAGCCGGCCGCCGAGCGTTTCGCCGAGTCGGTCGAAGCGCTGAGCTGGCAGGCGCCGCAGATTCCCTTGGTGCAGAACGTCAGTGCGGCCGTGGTATCGGATCTGACCACGCTGAAAGCTGACCTGCTGGCTCAGTTGTACAGTCCGGTGCGCTGGGTCGAGTCGATGGTGCGTCTCTCCGAGCAGGGCGTGACCGACCTGGTCGAATGCGGCCCCGGCAAGGTGCTCAGTGGTCTGAACAAGCGCTGCGTCAAAGGCATCAACACTTACAACCTGGATACCCCCGATGCTTTCGCCGCTGCTCGTGCTGCGTTGGCTTGAGAAAGGAGAACGAACATGAGTCTGCAAGGTAAGGTCGCGCTGGTCACCGGCGCCAGCCGTGGTATCGGTCAGGCAATCGCCCTGGAACTGGGTCGTCAGGGCGCTACCGTGATCGGTACTGCTACTTCTGCTTCCGGCGCCGAGCGTATCGCTGCCACGCTCAAAGAGCACGGCATCAGCGGTACCGGCATGGAGCTGAACGTAACCAGCGCCGAGTCCGTAGAGGCCGTACTGGGCTCCATTGCCGAGCAGTTCGGTGCGCCGGCGATTTTGGTCAACAATGCCGGTATCACCCGTGACAACCTGATGCTGCGCATGAAAGACGACGAGTGGTTCGATGTCATCGACACCAACCTCAACAGCCTCTATCGCCTGTCCAAGGGTGTGCTGCGTGGCATGACCAAGGCGCGCTTCGGTCGTATCATCAACATCGGTTCCGTGGTTGGTGCCATGGGTAACGCCGGGCAGGCCAACTACGCTGCTGCCAAGGCTGGCCTGGAAGGTTTCGGCCGCGCCCTGGCGCGTGAAGTCGGTTCGCGTGGCATCACCGTCAACGCGGTGGCTCCCGGTTTCATCGACACCGACATGACGCGTGAACTGCCGGAAGCGCAGCGCGACGCGCTGCTGACGCAGATTCCGCTGGGCCGTCTGGGTCAGGCTGAAGAGATCGCCAAGGTGGTCGGTTTCCTGGCTTCCGACGGCGCTGGTTACGTGACCGGGGCGACAATTCCGGTCAACGGCGGTATGTACATGAGCTAAAAATCGGGCCTTCGGACGTCCGGAGGCTCTCGAATGTGACGCGAGCCATCAGAAAACTGTCATAGTTGCTGTCTAAAATCCGTTATAAAGCTGCAACAGGTTTATAGACAGATCGTTGAAGTGTTCCTGGGGGCTCCCCGGCATTCAGCTTGAAATGCTAAAAACCCTTTCTATACACTTGGCCGCTACCAGCTGCCTGGATTTGTCCAATAGGAGTGAAAACAAGGTATGAGCACCATCGAAGAACGCGTCAAGAAAATCGTTGCCGAGCAACTTGGCGTTAAAGAAGACGAAGTTACCAATAGCGCTTCCTTCGTCGAAGACCTGGGTGCCGACTCTCTTGACACCGTTGAGCTGGTGATGGCTCTCGAAGAAGAATTCGAGACCGAGATCCCGGACGAGCAAGCAGAGAAGATCACCACCGTTCAAGAAGCCATCGACTACGTGACTGCCAACGCGCAATAAGTCACTGTCAGCTTCTGACCGAGAAAAGCCGCACTGCCCTAAACAGGCGTGCGGCTTTTTTTACGTGCAAGGCGCATGCGGCGCCTGAGTCGAACAAGAGGAGATTGCTGTGTCGCGTAGACGCGTCGTGGTTACCGGGATGGGCATGTTGTCGCCGCTGGGTAACGATGTGCCGAGCAGCTGGCAGGGCATTTTGGCCGGGCGCAGTGGCATCGGTCTGATCGAGCACATGGACCTGTCCGCCTACTCCACCCGTTTTGGCGGGTCGGTCAAGGATTTCAATGTCGAGGGCTACCTCTCTGCGAAGGAGGCACGCAAGCTCGACCTGTTCATCCAGTACGGTCTCGCAGCGAGCTTTCAGGCCGTGCGTGATTCCGGTCTGGAAATCACCGACGCCAATCGTGAGCGTATCGGTGTCGTCATGGGCTCCGGCATCGGTGGCCTGACCAATATCGAGAACAACTGCAAGTCGTTGCACGAACAAGGGCCGCGGCGCATTTCGCCGTTCTTCGTTCCGGGCTCGATCATCAACATGATTTCCGGTTTCCTGTCGATCCACCTGGGTCTGCAGGGGCCCAACTATGCCATCGCCACGGCCTGCACCACGGGCACTCACTGCATCGGCATGGCCGCACGCAACATCGCCTATGGCGAAGCTGACGTGATGGTCGCCGGTGGCGCCGAAATGGCGGCCTGCGGTTTGGGCATGGGCGGCTTTGGCGCAGCGCGTGCGCTGTCCACGCGCAACGACGAGCCGACCAAGGCCAGCCGTCCGTGGGATAAGGGACGTGATGGCTTCGTTCTTTCCGACGGCTCCGGCGCCCTGGTGCTGGAAGAGCTGGAACACGCCAAGGCGCGTGGCGCTACCATTTACGCCGAGCTGATCGGCTTCGGCATGAGTGGTGATGCCTACCACATGACCTCGCCACCCGAAGATGGCGCCGGTGCCGCGCGCTGCATGGCCAACGCTCTGCGCGATGCCGGTATCAACGCCGATCAGGTGCAGTACATCAACGCGCACGGCACCTCGACGCCTGCGGGTGACAAGGCTGAAGTCGCAGCGGTGAAGAGCGTGTTCGGTGATCACGCCTACAAGCTCTCGGTCAGTTCGACCAAGTCGATGACGGGTCACCTGCTCGGTGCCGCCGGGGCTGTAGAAGCGATCTTCAGTATCCTGGCGCTGCGCGACCAGGTTGCGCCGCCGACCATCAACCTGGATGAGCCGGACGAAGGGTGCGACCTGGATTTCGTTGCGCACCAGGCCAAGGCTATGCCGATCGAGATCGCCCTGTCGAACTCCTTCGGTTTCGGCGGCACCAACGGCTCGCTGCTGTTCCGTCGGTACCACGGCTGATGCAGGGCTGGGTCAACGGCGCGCCCGGCGAGCAGTTGTCGGTTCGCGACCGTGGCCTGGCCTATGGCGATGGTCTGTTCGAGACCATCGCCGTGCGTGGCGGACGCATCCCGCTGCTGGCCCGGCACCTGACCCGTCTGGCCGACGGCTGCCGGCGCTTGTCCATCCCGCTCGATGTTGCCCTGGTAGAAACCGAGTTGCAGGCCTTCGCCATTCAGCTCGGCGAGGGCGTTGCCAAGCTCATCATGACGCGTGGCGAGGGGCAGCGGGGTTATGCGCCGCCGCAGCCATGCCAGCCGCTGCGTATCCTGCAGGCCGCGCCTTTACCGCAGTATCCCGCCGAGCATGCCGAACGGGGTGTGCGTCTGTTTCCGTGTGCCACCCGTCTCGCCGAGCAGCCCTTGCTGGCCGGCCTGAAACATCTCAATCGCCTGGAGCAGGTGCTGGCCCGTGCCGAGTGGCAGGGCAACGACTGCAGCGAAGGCTTGATGTGCGATAGCAGTGGGCGGGTGATCGAGGGCGTGTACAGCAACCTGTTTCTGGTGCGCGATGGACGCTTGTTCACCGCCGAGCTGTCGCGTTGTGGGGTGGCCGGGGTGATGCGCGCCGAGATCCTGCAGCAGGCGCAGTTGCTCGGCGTGCCGGTGACGGTGGGCGATATCCGCTACGACGAACTGCTGGCTGCCGACGAGGTCTTTGTCTGCAACAGCCTTTACGGCATCTGGCCCGTGCGCGCACTGCAGGCACAACACTGGCCGGTTGGTGCGCTCACCCGTAAACTGCAGGCCATCGTTCGCAGCCTTCTGGAATCCTGATCAGTGCTACGCAAGCTCTTGTTGCTGCTCGAATGCGGCGTGTTGTTGGCCGCTCTGCTGGTGGTGGGAGCCGCCTGGCAACAGAAAAAAGCGCTGGATCAGCCGCTGCACCTCGATGCCGATCGCCTGTTGCAGGTGCCGCCTGGCTCGACTCCGAGCGGGTTGCTCAACCGCCTGGAGGCCGAAGGCGTGGTCGATGGGGCCTTCTGGCTGCGCCTTTACTGGCGCTTCAACCTCAAGGGGCCATCCTTGCACAGCGGTGAATACCGCCTGCTGCCGCAGCAGACGGCGCGCGACATGCTTGGTCTGTGGCAGCGTGGAGAGGTGGTGCAATACAGCCTGACGCTGGTCGAGGGCTGGAGCTTCCGCCAGTTGCGTAGCGCGTTGGCCAAACAGGAGGCGCTGACGCAGAGCCTGGCCGACCTCGACGATGCCGAGGTCATGACACGCCTGGGATTGGCCGGCCAGCATCCGGAAGGGCGTTTCTTCCCCGATACCTATCATTACGTGCGTGGCATGAGCGATGAGGAGCTGCTGAAGAAGGCCAATGCTCGGCTCGAGGCCGTCCTGGCCGAAGAGTGGCAGCAGCGTGCCGACGATCTGCCTTACCGCGACCCTTATGAGGCGCTGATCATGGCCTCGATGATCGAGAAGGAAACCGGCGTGCCCGAGGAGCGCGGCGAGATCGCCGGCGTGTTCGTGCGCCGCTTGGCGGTCGGCATGCGTCTACAGACCGATCCGACCGTGATCTATGGCATGGGTGAGCGCTATAACGGCCGCATCACTCGCGCCGACCTGCGCACGCCGACGCCCTACAACACCTACACCATCGACGGCATGCCGCCGACGCCGATTGCCATGGTCGGCCGCGAGGCCATCCATGCCGCGCTGCACCCGCAGGAAGGCAAGGCGCTGTACTTCGTTGCCAAGGGCGATGGCAGCCACGTGTTCTCCAATACCCTCGACGAGCACAACCGCGCCGTGCGCGAGTACCAGCTCAAGCGTCGAGCCGACTACCGCTCCAGCCCAGCGCCGCGCGCGGCTGAAAGCCAATAAGGTTCTATCCGTGACCGGTTTGTTCATCACCCTCGAAGGCCCGGAAGGCGCCGGCAAGAGCACCAATCGCGATTACCTCGCCGAGCGTCTGCGCGAGCAGGGCGTGGAAGTGTTGCTGAGCCGTGAGCCAGGTGGTACGCCCTTGGCCGAGCGCATTCGCGAGCTGCTCCTGGCACCCAGTGACGAGCCCATGGCGGTCGATACCGAGCTGCTGCTGGTGTTCGCTGCCCGTGCCCAGCATTTGCAGCAGGTGATCCGCCCTGCGCTGGCGCGGGGTTGCGTGGTGTTGTGCGACCGCTTCACCGACGCCACCTATGCCTACCAGGGCGGTGGTCGTGGGCTGCCCATCGAACGTATTGCCCAGTTGGAGCAGTTTGTTCAGGGCGATCTGCGTCCGGATCTGACGCTGATCTTCGACCTGCCCATCGAAGTAGGCCTGGCACGTGCCGCTGCGCGTGGCCGCCTGGATCGTTTTGAGCAGGAAGGGCGGGGCTTCTTCGACGCAGTGCGTCATGCCTATCTGCAGCGTGCCGCACAGGCACCGCAGCGTTATCACGTGCTGAATGCGGCGCAGACCCTGGAGCAGGTGCAGGCCGATCTCGACGCCTTGCTGCCGCGTCTGCTGGAGGCCTGCCGTGGCTGACGTCTACCCCTGGCAGGTCGGCCTCTGGCAACAGCTCGCTGGCCGCAGCCAGCATGCGCACGCCTATCTGCTGCATGGCCCGGCCGGCATCGGCAAGCGCGCCCTGGCCGAGCGCCTGATGGCGCGTCTGCTCTGTCAGAGCCCGGCAGGGCTGGATGCCTGCGGTAGCTGCAAGTCCTGCCACCTGCTGGCAGCGGGTACGCATCCGGATAACTTCGTCCTCGAGCCCGAGGAAGCGGACAAGCCGATCAAGGTCGATCAGGTGCGCGAGCTGGTTGAGTTCGTGGTGCAGACCGCGCAGCTCGGCGGGCGCAAGGTGGTACTGCTGGAGCCGGCCGAGGCGATGAACCTCAATGCCGCCAATGCCTTGCTGAAGAGCCTGGAAGAGCCGTCCGGCAATACCGTGTTGCTGTTGATCAGCCACCAACCCAGTCGCCTGCTACCGACTATCAAGAGTCGCTGCGTGCAGCAGGCCTGTCCGCTGCCAGGGCAGGCCGTCAGCCTCGAGTGGTTGGCCAAGGCGCTGCCGGAGATGAGCGCCGAGGCGCGTGACGAGCTACTGGCCCTGGCTGCCGGCTCGCCACTGGCTGCCCTGCGCCTGGAGGAGCAGGGTGTGCGCGAGCAGCGCGCCCAGGCGGTCGACGGCGTGAAGAAGTTGCTCAAGCAGCAGGTCGCGCCGAGCCACCTGGCCGAAAGCTGGAAAGCGCTGCCACTGAAACTGCTGTTCGATTGGTTCTGCGACTGGGCGCAGCTGATGCTGCGTTATCAGTTGACCCGGGACGAAGCCGGGCTGGGCCTGGAGGACATGCGCAAGGTGGTGCAGTACATGGCTGACAAGACCCCTCAGGGGCAACTGCTGGCCATGCAGAGCTGGCTGCTCGAGCAGCGCCAGAAGGTCATCGGCAAGGCCAATCTCAACCCGGCGCTGCTGCTAGAGGCGCTGCTGGTGCAGTGGGCCGCGCTGCCGGCAGGAGAGCGACGCTGAGCGCAGAGCCTCGATGCTTTCTGCGGGGCGTCACATTCCGCTGGCTGCGTGCCAGCAGTGGTTTGCACGCAGCCCTGAACAGGCCCTAGAATCGGCCATTACGCAATAGCAGCCGGGAAATACGCTGATGAGCCTGCCACCCAATCTGGGCCCCCGTAACGGAATCCTGTCCCTGACCATCAAGGACAAGTCCGTGCTCTACGCGGCGTATATGCCTTTCATCAAGAACGGCGGTCTGTTCATTCCCACCAACAAGAGCTACAAGCTCGGTGACGAAGTGTTCATGTTGCTCAACCTGATGGACGAGCCGGAAAAGATTCCGGTCGCCGGCAAGGTGGTGTGGATCACCCCGAAAGGCGCCCAGGGCAACCGTGCCGCCGGTGTCGGGGTGCAGTTCAATGAGGGCGACAACACCGCGCGCAACAAGATCGAAACCTACCTGGCCGGTGCACTCAAGTCTGACCGCCCGACCCACACCATGTAACTGCAGCGGCAAGCTGCAGGCCTCAAGCGACAAGACAGCGGCAGTGTTTCCGCTCGCTTTTACTTGCGGCTTGAAGCTTGCCGCTTGAGGCTTTCCCTGATGTTGATCGACTCCCACTGCCACCTTGATCGTCTTGACCTCGCTGCCCATGGTGGTTCCCTGGATGCTGCCCTGGAGGCGGCGCGTGCGGCCGGTGTTGGCCACTTCCTGTGCATCGGCGTGAGTGCCGACAATGCCGCCACCGTCAAGAGCCTGGCCGAGCGCTATGTCGACGTCGACTGCTCGGTGGGCGTGCATCCGCTGGATCTACAGCCGGGCGCAGAGCCTGCGCTGGATTGGTTGCTGGGCGAGCTGGCCCATCCGAAGGTGGTGGCCATCGGTGAAACTGGCCTGGATTATCACTACGAGCCCGAATCTGCCGAGCTGCAGCAAGCCTCGTTCCGTCTCCATCTAGACGCCGCTCGTATCACCGGCAAGCCCGTGATCGTGCACACCCGTGAGGCACGTGCCGATACCCTGGCCCTGTTGCGCGAAGCGGCGCTGCCGCAAGCCGGGGTGCTGCACTGCTTCACCGAAGACTGGGAAATGGCCAAGGCCGCGCTGGATATCGGCTTCTACATCTCGCTCTCGGGCATCGTCACCTTCCGCAATGCCGAGGCGCTGCGTGAGGTAGCGCGCCAGGTGCCGGCCGATCGCCTGCTGGTGGAAACCGACTCGCCGTACCTGGCGCCAGTGCCGTATCGCGGCAAGCCCAACCTGCCGCAGTACGTGCGCGAAGTGGCCGAGTACCTGGCGGTGCTGCGGGGTGTCAGCTACGAGACGCTGGCCGAACAGACCTCCAGTAACTTCAAGCGCTTGTTCCCGCTCGCCAGCGTGGCCTGACCCCGGTTTCGGGCAGGCAAAAAAAACCCGGACTCTGGGGGAGTGAATCCGGGTCAAGACCATTAGGAGTAAAGCAAGGCACGCAATCCACGGTGCCCTGGCTGGCGGGGCACTTGGGGGGAGACGCCGCACGCCAGTACGTTTCAGTATTGGCCAGGCTGGGCGAGCGTCCAGGCCGAATCGAGCGTTTTTTAAACAGATTTGGAATACCGCGGACGCTGCTGAGTGCTCACCCTTTTGCCACCTGGGTTAGGACGTCCAGAGTTTGCTCGATGACCTGTTCACGGGTGTAAAAATGAGGCGACAGGCGGACACCGGCACCGCGCTGGATGCAGATGATCTTCTCTTCGCGCAGGCGTTGCTGCAGTGCCGTGTTATCCCAGCCCGCCAGACTGAAGTTGACGATACCGGCACGTCGCTCGGGTGAACGCGGACTGTGCAGGCTGGCTCCGGGTAGCGCGCGAATGCCCTCGGTCAGGCGTTGCACTCGTTCTTCCAGTAACTCGCCGACTCGTACCATGCCGACCTCTTCGAGCAGCGACAGGCTCGCTTCCAGGGCGAAGGCGCCGAGCATGTTCGGACTGCCGCACTCGAAGCGCCGCGCGCTGCGCGCCGGTTGCCAGTCCTGGCGGCTGTAGTCGCCGGCATGTTCGAGCATGTGCCAGCCGTATTCATGCAGCTTGAGCTGGGCGCGCCTGTCGCTGCGGCAGTAGAAGACCCCAAGCCCTTCCGGCCCTAGCATCCATTTGTGGCCGTCGGCCATGGCGAAGTCGCAGTCATAGGCTTGCACGTCGAAGGGCAGGGCACCGAGTTGCTGGATGGCGTCGATGCAGAACAGCACGCCCCGTTGACGGCAGCCCTGGCCGAGACGTTGCAGATCCAGGCGCAAGCCGCTGGCGAACTGTACGGCGCTGATCGCCAGCAGGCGTGTACGCGGGGTAAAGGCGGCGAGCAGGTTGCCCTCGGGGTCTGCGCCCTTGAGGCTGACTTCGACCACTTCCACGCCCTGCGCGGCCAGTGCCAGCCAGACGACGCGGTTGGACGGGAATTCCTCGTCGCTGATGATCACCTGGTCGCCGGGGCGCCAGTCCAGACCGAAGGCGACGAACGAGAGCGCCTCGGAGGTGTTCTTGACCAGGGCGATGTCACCCGTGCTCGGTGCATTCAGCAGGCGTGCAAGGCGTTCGCGTAGGGTTCGCTCGAGCTTCAACCAGTCCGGATAGTCACGTGCGCCGCAGCTTACGTTCGTTTCGCAGAAGCGCCGCACCGCTTCAGCGCTGCGTTTGGGCCAGGGTGCCACGGCTGCGTGGTTCAGATAACGCAGGCCGGGTTCCTGCGGGAACTCATCATGAAACTCGTACATGGTCGGATGATCCGTGCAATTTGGCTACATTTAGGCATAATGTGCGGCTTCAAATTTTGACTCCGCAGTCCCTTTATGCAGAAAGAACCCCGTAAGGTCCGCGAATTTCGTCGCCGCGAACAAGAGATTCTCGACACCGCACTGAAACTCTTCCTCGATGAAGGGGAAGACAGCGTCACCGTCGAAATGATCGCCGACGCGGTGGGCATCGGCAAAGGCACCATCTACAAGCACTTCAAGTCGAAGGCGGAGATCTACCTGCGCCTGATGCTCGACTACGAGCGCGACCTGAACGAGCTGCTGCACTCGGCCGATGTGGATCGGGACAAGGAAGCGCTGTCGCGCGCCTACTTCGAGTTCCGCATGCGCGATCCGCAGCGTTACCGCCTGTTCGACCGCCTGGAAGAGAAGGTGGTCAAGGGCAATCAGGTGCCGGAGATGGTCGAGCAACTGCACAAGATCCGCGCCTCCAACTTCGAGCGTCTGACCCAGTTGATCAAGGGGCGTATCGCCGAGGGCAAGCTGGAAGACGTGCCGCCGTACTTCCACTATTGCGCCGCCTGGGCGTTGGTACACGGTGCCGTGGCGCTGTACCACTCGCCGTTCTGGAGCAACGTGCTGGAAGATCAGGAAGGCTTCTTCCAGTTCCTCATGGATATCGGCGTGCGTATGGGCAACAAGCGCAAGCGCGACTGAGCACGACCTCGCGACACTGCGATTGCGACCTCGCCGCCTCCGAGGCCGGCCGGCACCTTTGCCGCAGCTGGCCTCGCGATATACTCCGGGGCATCGAGCCACCGGAGCCTTTCATGATCGTCGACCGCCAGGGCAGACGTTTCCGCAACCTGCGTATCAGCCTCACTGCCGCCTGTAACTACGCCTGTACCTATTGCGTGCCGGACGGCAAGCGCCTGGTCGCTGCCCAGGACGAACTGTCCGCCGACGCCATGGCGCGCGGCGTGGCCTATCTGATCGAGGCGGCGGGCATTGAGCGCCTGCGCATCACCGGTGGCGAGCCGCTGGTCAGTACGCGACTCGAATCTTTCCTGCGTCAGGTCAGCCAGATGGGCCTGGACGACATCAGCCTGACCACCAACGGCCAGTTGCTCGAACGCAAGCTGCCGTTGCTGATCGACTGTGGCATCCGTCGTCTCAACGTGTCCCTCGACACCCTCGATGCCGCTGCTTTCCGCAGCATCGCGCGTGGCGGCGATCTGGCCACCGTGCTGGCTGGCATGGAGGCGGCGCGTGAGGCGGGAGTCAAGATCAAGGTCAACATGGTGCCGCTGCGTGGGCAGAACCTCGACCAGGTATTGCCCCTGCTGGATTACTGTCTGGAGCGTGGCTTCGAGTTGCGTTTCATCGAGCTGATGCGCATGGGCCATCTGGCGCGCGACGCCAATGCCTTCAACCAGCAGTTCGTCGGCCTGCCCGAGTTGCTCGAACTGATTGGTGAGCGCCACCAGTACGTGCAGGCCAGCGCCCCGGTGGACGCCACAGCGATGCGCTATGCCATTCCCGGCGTCGGCCATTTCGGCGTGATCGCCAACGAGAGCGTGCCGTTCTGCCGCACCTGTTCGCGTCTGCGGCTGTCGTCGACCGGCTGGCTGCATGGCTGCCTGTCGTCGAGCAACCGCCACTACGTGGGCGATCTGCTGGACAAACCACGCCACCAGGCGTTGCCAGCACTGCAGCGCTTGCTGATCAAGGCGCTGGGGGACAAGCAGGATCTGGCTTTCTCGGGCGGTGCCACGGTGATGAAGATCATCGGTGGCTGATGTCGCCAGCGCCGCCATTGGCGGCGCTGGCGCAGGCGTCAGTCGTTGCGGATGGCGACCGGTGTCATCCGCTGTGCCCAGATGGCCATGCACACCATGACCGCCAGCACGCTCGCCAGCACGGCCGATGAGCCGATGGTGCCCAGGTCCAGGCCGCCTTTTTCCGTGCTCTTGGTCAGCACGTCGCCAAGGGTGGCGCCGAAGGGGCGGGTAAGCACGAAGGCGATCCAGAACAGGGCTACGCGCGACAGCTTCGTGCGGTAGTAGGCCATGGCGACCACGGCCAGCAGGCTGCCGATCAGCAGGGCGCCACCGGCGAAGCCCAGGCCCGAGTCGTCCGCCAGGTAGTCGCCCAGTGCAGTGCCCAGGGTATTGGAGACCAGGATGGCGCCCCAGTAGAACAGCTCGCCACGGCGGCTGTTGATGTGATCCACCGACAGTGATTTCTCACTGAGCCGCCAGGCCGCCAGCACGCCCACCAGCAGGCTGATCAGTACCAGCGCGCCGGAGGCGTAGCCCAGCCCCAGCGAGCGATCCATGAAGTCCGATATCGTCGTGCCGGCGGTGCTGGTGGTGAGAATCACCGTCCAGTACAGCGCTGGCTGATAGCTACGTGCGCGCAGTTGGCCGAACAGTGAGACGAAGAACAGGCTGATCAGCAGCAGCGAGCTGAGTGCATAGCCGATATCCAGGGTCATCGACAGCAGATCACCTGCCGTTTCGCCTAGCGTGGTGGCACATATTTTCATGACCCAGAAGGCCAGGGTGATCTGAGGAAGCTTGTTCATAGGCGCGCACTCTTGAGTGCCAAGGGGTTTGGCAGGTGTTGGCAGACTAGGCCGGTGCGTGTCGAAGCCTCGTCAAAAAGGCATGAAAAAATCGTCAAAGCGATGGTGTGAGCCCGATGTATCTTGCACACGGCTGGCGCAGAAACTGCATCCCTGGCATATCTGCCGGTTTTCCGTCGCCGGCCCGTGGAGGATCGATTGATGCGTAACCTGCTTCTATTGCTGGCGCTACTGAGCCTGACCGGCTGCATGAAGGTCAGCGACATGGCCAGCAGTACCGAGTATTACCTGGGCGACGCCGGGGTTCTCGACCATGGTCGTACCGAGCGCATGGCCTCGCGGCGTTTGCAGCAGGACTCCTTCATCTACATTGCCCAGGGGCATTTCGTGCCGCCTGGACATGGCTATCCACGGCCCAACGTGGTGGCCGAGGAGGCTTTCAAGGGCTTCGTTCAGTATTTCCCGCTGGTGCGTCGGGCCAAGCAGCCGCTGGGGTTGGAGGAGGCGATGGGACAGGCGCGCGAAGCCGGCGCCCATTACCTGCTCTACACCCGTTTCGCCTACAGCGACGACCGAATCGGTACCGTCGAGGAGTGGGAGGATCAGGAAGCCCTGGATCGTCTGGGTACTGACCGCGCGGTGATCCAGCTCATGCTGATCGAGACCAACACACGCTTTCTCGTGGATACGGCTCGGATCCGTAGCCGTGGCGGATTCCTGACGTTCTATGACGTGCAGCCACAGGACATCATCGGCCCGGCGCTGGAGGACTACGCGCGCAGCTTGTTGGGCGTGGCGCGCTGAGCTGGGTAGCACTGCCGGTCGCGGCTAAAGCCCCTCCCACGGTGTATCCTTTGCCGCCTGCAGCAAGGCTGACGAGGACAGAGCATGAGCGATCCAGGCAAGGCCGGCGACCTGCTGGCGCAGATTCCCAAAGGTGAAGGCAAGGGGTTGCCTCCCGTGCATTTGTGGAATCCGGATTTCTGTGGCGATATCGACATGCGCATCGCCCGCGACGGCACCTGGTATTACCTGGGCACGCCCATCGGCCGCAAACCCATGGTGCGGCTGTTCTCCACCATCATTCGTCGCGATGGCGATGACTACTTCCTGATCACCCCGGTGGAGAAGGTCGGTATTCAGGTCGAGGATGCGCCCTTCGTGGCGGTGACCCTGCAGGTCGAAGGCGAGGGCGAGGCGCAGGTGCTACGTTTCACCACCAATGTCGAGGACGAGGTCAGCGCTGGCGAGGAGCATCCGATTCGTGTGGTCATCGACCCTGCGACACAGGAACCCTCGCCCTACGTGCTGGTGCGGCGTAACCTCGAAGCGCTGATTCACCGCAACGTGTTCTATCAACTCGTCGAGTTGGCGGTGGAGCGTGAGATCAACGGCGAATCCTGGCTGGGTGTCTGGAGTGCCGGGCAGTTCTATCCCATAGGCCCAATGCCGGTTTGAGGCATCGTGGTTATTGCCGGCTGGTTCGATGGGCCAGGGTTATGACAGGAGGCGCAAATGGATGAGCATCGCATCGAAACGCAGCGTCTGACGCTGCGCCCGCCGCAGCCGCAGGATGCCGCCGAGGTGCAGCGCCTGGCGGGGGATTTTCGTATTGCCGATGTCACCCGCAGCATTCCCCACCCTTATCCGGAAGAATTGGCGCAGCAGTGGATCGAACGCTGCGCGCAGGATTGGGCCAGTGGTGCGGCGGCCAGCTTCGTTATCACCGAATCGGCCAGTGGCCAGCTGGTTGGCAGCATGTCGCTCCAGAACATCACCCGAGGCGAGGCCGAGGTGGGTTACTGGATCGGTGTGCCGTACTGGAGTCGTGGCTATGCCAGCGAGGCGTGCAATGCGCTGGTCGACTTCGCCTTCCAGCAATTGCGCCTGCGCCGCCTGCATGCCAGCCATCTGGCGCGCAATCCGCAATCCGGGCGCGTGTTGTTCAAGGCCGGTTTCCGCCATCTGGGTCTGGGCCACAGCCCATGCGGCCACCAGGGCAAGGTTGAACCGGTCGAGCTGTATGAGCGGGTGTCCGAGGCTTGAGCCGCGTGCTCAACGCACCCGATCCCGACTCTGCACTGCCAGATCCAGTGCCTTCTGCATATCCAGCCGCGCCGAGCGGCCGACGTCCTTGTCGCTCAGTTGGTAGTTGCGTTCCGATGGCAGGATGGGGGCGGTGAGGTCTTCGGCATCCATTGGTTCGAAGTCGTAGTCGCCGCCGATGGTCATGGCGCTGCGTCGCAGCAGCATGCGCAGTTGTTCGGGCTGCAGGCGCGGGTTGATCGACAGCATGGCGGCGACGATACCGGTGACCATCGGCGTGGCGTAGGACGTGCCGCAATGCACCTCGCCGGTCGCATCGGCTTCGCGGGTGGAGGCACGGGCGCATGCCGCAGCAGTGATGTCGACGCGCATGTCGACGTTCGACGAGTTGCGTTTGACCACGTAGGCCGGGTCGTCCACGGTGACGTCCGGCCTTTCGCTGCGCTGGTGCCCGCCGACCACCAGCAACTGCTCGGTGATGAAGGAGGAGGGCAGGCGGTATTCGTCGCGCCCGGAGAAGGACGAGCCG
Organism: Pseudomonas sp. FG29; assembly: GCF_057809355.1. Lineage (NCBI taxonomy): Bacteria > Pseudomonadati > Pseudomonadota > Gammaproteobacteria > Pseudomonadales > Pseudomonadaceae > Pseudomonas > Pseudomonas sp. FG29. The sequence continues at coordinate 623,252 of NZ_JBMDJU010000001.1, forward strand.
TTGCCCGCGGAGTTGACCACCAGCACGTCCGGGTGCTCCTTGCGCAGCCACAGGAAGAACTCCTCCAGCAGTTCCTCGTAGCCGCTCATGGCGATGCCCGAACGCACCAGTGAGTCGATCTCGTCGCCCTCGACATTGCGCGTGCCGACGCGGTGGATGCCCCAGCTCCAGTTGAGTACGCGCACGCCATCTTCGACCAGGTTGACCGAGGCGGCGATATTGGCGGTGATGCCGGCATCGGAGTTGCGTTCGACGATCACTTCGAAGCCGTTGCTGGCCTTGTCCAGCCCACGTAGGAAGCCGGTATTGCCGCCCTTGTCCCAGTGCGCGGCGAGAATACCGGCGACCGTACTGCCGTGGCCGTCCGGTTGCTCGGCATCACGGGCGTAGAGGCAGGTGCGCGGTTTGCCGTCGGGGCAGGCGCCCAGGTAGTCGGCAAAGTCTGGCGCGTCGAAATCGACGTCACGTTCGATCACCCCGACGCGAATTGGCTGGGGCTCGATGGGGGCGTCGCCAGCAGGAAGGCGCCGCCGGTAGTAGTTCACCGCATCGGCGAAACGGTTCGCCGCCCATTCTTCCGAGTTCCTCTGCGGCCTTGGCGCGCGCGCTGCTTCGGCTTCCTGGCCACGTTCCGGGGCGCTTTCCTCGACCACCACGGCGTCGACGCTGGTTTCGCTGCCGATGCGCAGCACCAGGGCATCGCGTTCGGTGAGGTTCTTCACTGGCAAGCGCAACTGGTAGGTGTTCAGCGGTGGGATGGCGCCGACCACCTCGGCGCCGTATTTCTTCGCCAGACGGGTGGCCTCATCGCGGCCTTCGTGGCTCTCCTCGATCAGAACGCTGACCAGGTCGACATAAGTGGTCAGCCCATCCATGTTCTTCGCCACCTCATCGGGCGTGGCAGCGAGCACGTGGCTGCTGTTGAGCGACAGCCATACCGGGTTGCTGACCCGTTCACCATCCTCCAGCCAAAGTGCTGCGCTGCGGTATTGAGCCGTGCTCAACTGCAGGCGCAGGCCGCCTTCGCTGCGGCGTACGAGCGAGGCGGGCAGAGTGCTTTCGCCGAGATGCAGTTTCGGTAGCGTGCTGCCGAGCCCGCGTACCTGTAGGCACCAGTCCTGGTGCTGGTTGTCGAGCAGGTCGCCGCAGCGCTGCAGGCTCTTGATACGCAGGGCTTCTGCGGCGTCTGCCAGTGGGCTGAGCAAGGCCATGAAAAAAGCGCAGAGCAGGGCGCGGTTCGGCTGCATGGGGCGAGGCTCCGTGGCGGCTGTTCTGCTTTCCGACTGCTGGCGCCATGCTTCGTTCAGGCGGGGGCTTCTTGCCGATGTTCGCTTATGTAGCGGTCAGTCACTCCGTTTCAATCAATAAAAGTTATAGTATTACGTTTCTTTTTAGCCCACTGTCGAAGCGATCCATGTCCTCCAATCGTCTACTTTCGATCGATGCCCTGCGCGGCTTGGTCATCCTCTTCATGCTGCTCGATCACGTTCGCGAAACCTTCTACCTGCATATGCAGGTGGGAGATCCGATGGATGTGACGGCCACCGATCCGGCGCTGTTCTTCAGCCGCACCCTGGCGCACTTGTGTGCGCCGGTGTTCATCCTGCTGACCGGTCTGTCGGCGTTTCTCTATGGCGAGAAGCAGATGAGCCGGGCGGCGACTAGTGCCTTCCTGTTCAAGCGTGGCCTGTTCCTCGTGGTGCTGGAGATAACCCTGGTGAATTTCGCCTGGACGTTCCAGTTTCCGCCCACGGTGATCTACCTGCAGGTGATCTGGGCCATCGGCTTGAGCATGCTGGCGCTGTCACTGCTGCTGTGGTTGCCGCGTGCGTTGTTGGCGCTGCTGGGGCTGGTGCTGGTAGCCGGGCACAACCTGCTCGATGGGCTGCATTTTGCGCCCGAGTCGGCCATGCACATTCCCTGGGCAGTGCTGCACGATCGTGGCTGGCTCGTATTCTCCGATACGCTGCGCCTGCGCACGTCTTACCCGGTGTTGCCGTGGATCGGTGTGATCGCCCTGGGCTACGTGATCGGGCCATGGTTTCGCTGGTCGAGCCCAGCGCAGTCGCGACTGCAAGCACTGCGCCGGTGCGGTCTGGGGGCGTTGGGGCTGTTCGTCGTGTTGCGGCTGGCCAACGTCTATGGCGAGAAGCCCTGGGCGGTCGAGGACACCTGGCAGCACACCCTGATGGGCCTGTTCAATGTCACCAAGTACCCGCCGTCATTGTTGTTCCTGGCACTGACGCTGGGCATCGGCCTGTTGCTGCTGGCCTACTTCGAGCGGCGCAATGCGGGGCGTGTGGTACGCACTCTGGCGGTATTCGGCAGTGCGCCGATGTTTTTCTATCTGCTGCACCTGTATGTGCTCAAGCTGCTCTATATCGCTGCCTTCGCCATCTGGGGCGCGAATCAGGGGCATTACTTCGGTTTTGCTTCAATGGCCTGGGTCTGGCTGACGATGCTGGTGCTGGCGGTGCTGCTGTTCCCGCCGACGCAGTGGTTCGCCCGGCTCAAGGCGCGACGTCGTGACATCGCCTGGTTGAAGTATCTCTGACAGGTCGTCTTACGCAGACGAAAAGGCCAGGTTTGACCTGGCCTTTTCATTGGGTGCATGGGTTACAGCTTCATGTTGACCGAGAGATAGGCCGAGCGGCCTGGTGCCGGCGAGAACATCGGCTGCTCCTGGCCGGTTGGCCAGAAGAAGTTGTCGAACCAGACGTACTCGTAGTCGCGGTCGGTCAGGTTCTTCAGTTGCAGATCGAGGCTGGTGCTGGCGGACAGCTGGTAGCGCACGTTGGCATCGAGTACTGCGAAGCCGCCGTATTTGCCCTGTTCGTTGAGCGTATCGATGTAGTAGTCGCCCTGTGCACGTGCAGACAGGCCGAAGCGCCAGTCGTCGTTGAGCATATAGTCGACGCCAGCATTACTGATGTAGCGCGGGGTGGAGAATACTTCCTTGCCGGCCAGCGATTTACCGTCAGCCGTAAAGGCGCTGACCACCTTGGCTTCCTGGATGGAGTGTGAGCCCCAGACCGTCCATTGCTCGTTGACCTGAACGGTAAGCTGCATGTCGACGCCACGTCGGCGAGTTTCACCCAGGCCGACGGTGGTGCCGGTGCTGGGCATGTTGGCCACTTCGTCGGAGGCCTTCTGCTGCCATACGGCAATGCGAGCTTCCGAGTCGGCGAACGGCTTGAACTTCATGCCCACTTCCTTGCCGGTGTTGATCGACGGTTTGTACGAAGCCTGGCCAGCTCTCATATAGCCCTGCTCAGAACCGGTGAGAACCTGGAAGGTACGCCCCCAGTTGGCGTAGACATCGATGTCGGGCGTGACGCTGTACACCACGCTGAGCTTGGGCTGCTCGATCCAGCCGTAGTCCTGCAGTTTGGCCTTCACGCCATTCATCAGCTCGGTATTACCCGAGAACTGATCCACTCGGTAGGCCGGAATGATCTTCAACTGCTCGATGGGCTGGATGATCGCCTGGACGTAAGCCCCGGTGTTGTAGAGCGTGTAGCTGTCGTCGTTCTGCGTACGCGCCGGCGTGGCGTCGAAGTCGGTGGGGATGCCGAAGCTGTAGCGGTAGCGGCGGTACTCGTTGTTCTGCTGCTCGTAGTTGATGCCGCCGTCGAGGGTGAGCATCTCGTGGGCGCGCCAGGTCAGGTTGCTGAGCATGCCGGTCTGGCGTTCCTGCCATTGGCGGCGCTGGCGTGGGGCGTTGCCGACCGGGTAATCGGTGAAGGTCACGGTGCGGTCATCGTCGTAGCTGTTGAAGTACAGCTTGTTGCTCAGGCTGAGGTCGTCGTTGAGCTGGAAGTCGGCATGCGCGCTGAGGTGCTTCATGTCGCGGTCGTCGCCGTCATTGGCGTTCTTTTCCGGCGACTGAGTGCGGCTGGCGGCCAGTTGCTGCGCGGTGAGAAAGCCCGGTTCCTCGGCCTGGTGATGGTAGAGGCGGGCGATCAGGCCGAGCTTCATGGTTTGCTCGTCGTCGCTGACGAACCACTTGCCGCCCAGGGAGTACTTGTTCGACTCGCTGTGATCGCGAACCCCCTGCGAGTCCTGTTTGGCCATGAAGTAGTTCTGCGCGAAGTTGCCTTCTTCGTGGCCGACGGCCAGTTGCACTTCGCGGGTGTCGAAGCTGCCGTAGGTCAGGCGGCCATCGGTGTAGTTGCCGCCCTGGCGAGTGGCGAAGTTGATATTGCCGCCGATGTTGTGCAGGCCGTAACGCGGGTCATTGGTGCCACGCACCACCTCGATGTAATCGATGTCCAGCGGGAAGATCATGTCGATGAAGCGCTGGTTACCGCTGTTGACGTTACTCGGGATGCCATCGATCAGGGTCTTGATGCCGTTGATGTAGCCCTCGCCATTGAAGGCGCGGAAGGTGACCTTGCCGGATTCGGCGCCCATGCGTGTTTCGGTGAGCTGGATGCCGGGCATCTGGCCCAGCAGCTCCCAGCTGTTGCTCACGGTCTTATCTTCGATCTTGTCGCTGCCCATGATGTCGACCGAAGTCAGGATGCTGTCGGTGAGCAGCGGGCCGTTATCCTTGGGCGTCACGGTGATTGCGCCCAGCGAGAGAGTGGAGGTGCCGGACGATTCGGCATGCAGGTCGGCAGTGAACAGTGCAGTCAGGACGGCGAGGGAGGCCGAAGTGGCTTTCATGGGTATTCCTAGTTGTCGTGCTGGCGGTGGGCAGAAGGCTTCGCGATTGAGCGATGTTGTTATGGATTGGAGTTGCAGGGCTCTGGCTCGGCCTCTGGGGCGGATCCAGGGTGGATGATAAATATGTTATACCATAACAATTTGTCTGCATATTCTGTCGCCCGGCAGCCGGCTGCGGGCGTCTCGCTGATTCGCATGTGGAGGTTGGCGTCTCAAGGGCGCAGCAGGATCTTGCCGAGGCCTGGGCCGCTATTGATCGCGTCGTTGATGCGGGCGGCCGTCCTGTCTGCACCATGACCCGTGTGCGCGCACCTTTCTCGATGCAGTGCAGCAATCGCGATAGAGTGGATTGCCAGGGATTACGCAGTGGCTTATCGGTTGGGCGAGATCAGTGATGATGCCGCCGGTAACTGCAACGACCCTGGCGGCACCGGGCTGCTTGCCGCGATAAGCCAAGGGGCAGCATGAAAACAAGGAAGGAAGCCGAATACGCCATGACAGAAGCCGAGCAATTGCAGCGCGATGGTTACCTGCTGCTGCGTAACGCCATTGCGCCTGAATGGTTAGATGAACTGCGTGCAGCTTTCGACAGCGGCATCCTGCCCGGTGATCGCTGGCCGGTGCCGCGCAGCACCGACTATCACCACTCTCTGCTCGACCACCAGCCAGTGGTGCAGGCGCTATGTCGCCTGCCGCTTCTGCTCGCAGGGATTGCCGAACTTATCGGTGAGCGCTTCTTTCTGGCTCAGGTTGAAGGGCGAGAGCCGTTGCGTGGGGGCGGAATGCAGTTACTGCACCGTGACCTGTCGGCCCAGCGGCCGGGTGACACGGCCCTCGCCTTGGCATTCTTCGATGACTATGGCGCCGAGAACGGCGCGACACGTCTCGTGCCAGGCAGCCATCGCCCCGAACCGGATGCGCCGCCGCTCGATGGCAACGACGAGTCGCGGGCCGTGCAACTATCAGGCGCGGCGGGTGACATCCTGGTGTTCGATGCCGATCTGGTGCACGCCGGCAGCCTCAACCACAGCGGTGCACGAAGGCGTTCCATCCTCATCAGCTACCTGGCCGAACCCTTGTATGCCTCGCACCTGCAGACCCGGACGCTGCGCGGCGTGAGCATGGACTGTCAGGAACGCTTCGAGCCTGCCGATTTTCCCTGGCCTGGCGCCTGAGTCGTCAGCCGTTCGGCAGCACGTCGTAAGGCGTGTTGCTGATGAAGGTGTTGCGCCAATCCGGACGCCATTGGGGAATGCTGAGGGTGAATCGGCGCTGGTGCTTGTCGAACTCGATCCAGGTTACGCCCAGACTCCGTTCATCCTCTGTAATGCGCATATCGACGGACTGGCGCAGGTAGAGCGGGCTGCGAAACACGTGGTCAGGATTCTGGCGGTCGATGATGCGCAGGTACGCGAGCCCGCTCAGAGGTGCAAGCATGCCGCCGACTGGCACGCTTTCGATCAGATAACCGCCCAGTGGGCTGATCTCAGAGACCGATGCTGGTGCGTTGAGCGCATCGTGCACAACCCAGCCCAGGCATGAAGCAAGTACGGTGACAAGGCAGCCGACGATGGTAAGGGTTTTTCTCATATCGCTATCTGGCTCAGGAAGGGCTTCTGTCGTTCATGCACGCAGGGGCATTTATCGGCCTGCCAGGCCGGCGACACTGAATATCTGTTCGCGCAACCAGAGGCTGGCGGCATCTTCGTGATTGCGCGGATGCCAATAGGTATTGAGCGACAGCGATGGCAGAGCCAGTGGCGGCTCGAAGAGATCCAGTGAGGTGGTGAATCGCTGCAGCAGGCGGCGTGGCAAGGTGCACAGAAGATCGGTGCCTGCTACCAGTGGCGGTGCCATGGCGTAACTCTGCGTCGACATCACCACCTGGCGGCTCTTTCCCAGCTTGGCCAGGGCGCGATCTACGGTGCCGGCAAAGGGATCGCCTGCCGACGAAACCAATAAATGCTGCGCGGAGCAGAACGTCGGCAGATCCAGTTCACGCTGCCCGCGTGGATGGCCCTTGCGCTGTGCGGTGACGAAATCATCGGTGAACAGCTGACGCCCCACCCAGGCTTCGTTGGCGGCCTCGCCAATACCGATGAATAGGTCGACTTCGCCTTGCTCCATCTGTCGATGCAGCATGTCTGGATCGGGTAGAGCGAAGCGCAAGCGCACTCTGGGGGCCTGCTCACGCATACGATTGAGCAGATCGGAGCCGAGCATCAAGGCCGGGTTCTCATGCAAGGCTACAACGAACGTCCGCTCGCTGGTGGCCGGGTCGAACTGCGTTGGCTCCAGCAGTGCCGACATGCCATTGAGCACCTGCTGCAAGGCAGGCCGCAGTGCCAGGGCGCGTGGCGTGGGCAGGACGCCACGGCCGCTGGGCGCGGTAACGAACAGGCGCTCGCCGAATATCTGGCGCAGGCGCGCCAGCCGCGCGGACATTGCGGGCTGGCTGATGCCAAGGCGCAGCGCGGCATGGGTGATGTTCTGCTCGGTCAGCAAGGCGTCCAGCGTCAGCAGCAGATCCATGTCGATGCCCGATGGCAACTTCATGCCAATGACCTCCTAGTTACCCTCACGATTGGTATAGGTGACGGGAACCCAATCATAACCACCGGCAGCACGCGGGCGTAGGTAGCCCATGCCGGGGAAGGGCAGGTGGGGCGCGGCGATGAAGGCTCGCTCACGGGCGAATGAGGCAAACTGCGCCTTGCGCACGGCTGCCGCTTGCGCCTGACTCTGGTCGAACGTGATGGTCACCCCAGGCATGGGAAACTGCACAGCTGCGGCATGGATGATGTCGCCGACGAAGGTCAGGCTCTCGCCTTGGCTGGTCAGTCGATAGAAGGCCGAGCCTGGGGTATGGCCGGGATGCAGGGTCGCCGTGATCCCCGGCAGGATTTCCTCGGTTGCCGAGAACGTCCGCACCTTGCCTGCATCCAGGTAAGGCTTGAGAGTCAGCCGGGCAATGTCGAAGTAACTTTGCGCGTATCCGGTTCTCTTCTGGTTACTTTCATCGAAGAAGAAGTCCACGTCCGGCTTGCCGACATACACCATGGCATTCGGAAATACGCGCTGGCCATCCTTGACCAGCCCACCAGAGTGATCCGAGTGAGCATGGGTGAGCAATACGTCCGTCACATCCTCCGGGCGCAGGCCTTGCGTGGCCAGGCTTTCGATCAGACGTCCACCTTTGCCTGGGCCGAACAACTGGCCGGCGCCGGTATCGACCAGTATCTGGTGCCCAGGCAGAGTCAGCAGAAAAACATTGATCGAGGTCTCCATGGGGTTGCGCTGGAAGCTCTTCATCAGCAGCTTGTCGATATCTTCCGGCGCGGCTCCCTTCAGCAGTTTGTGCAGGTCGATATCGATTGTTCCGTCGCTCAGCGCGGTCACCCGAACATCGCCGACACGTACGTGGTAGCCGCCTGCCTGCTGTTGCACGGCATGTAAGGGCACTGGTGTTGCTTGGGCATGCGCCAGGGGAAGTTGGAACAGAGCTGCAGCCAGCAGCCCTGTTGCGATGCGTATTTTCATTGCGGGCATGATGATAGGCCTCCTTTACAGAAAGGCAGCATCGTAGGAAATGAGCAGGTATCCATCTAGATGGTCAGGCTCTATACGACCTATCCATTACATGGATTGGTCGCTTTGAGCCTTGATGCTGAAGCGGTGCTTTCTTTTTCGTCCATGTATTCGATGAGTTGCCAATTGAATGGCGCCGGGCTGGATACACTCATCGACGACCTGGGCCTTGAAGGTTTTGGGATAGGAGCGGCGTTGGCCTGGCACGGGAGATCCTCCGCAAGGGGCTTGGAATGGTGTCCACCAAAAACAGGTGGACACCATGCCGCTAGCTGGAGGAATAGGGGAGGTGTGTTGGCCAGACGCTTACGAATTACGTTCTTTTGCTATTACAAGTATTGCTTCTGCGTCGCTCAGGAACGCAGAAAGCCCTGCAATCTAAGTGCGAGGGAAAGGAGTCTTACGCCATGACAGAGCCCGACTCGCTGCACCGCGAAGGCTATCTGCTGCTGCGCAACGCCATCCCGCCCGCTTGGCTGGACGAGCTGCGTGCCGCCTTCGAGACAGGCATCCTGTCAGGCGATAAATGGCCAGTGCCGCGCAGCCGCGAATACCGCCATGCTCGTCTTGACCACCAGCCCTTGGTGCAGGCCGTTTGCCGTTTGCCACATCTGCTCGCAGTGGTTGCCGAACTGGTGGGCGAGCGCTTCTTTTTGGCGCAGGTGGAAGGACGTGAGCCGCTGCACGGTGGTGGGATGCAGTTGCTACACCGCGATCTGTCAGCCCAGCGACCGGGCGACACCGCTATTGCATTGGCTTTTTTCGACGACTATGGCCCGGGGAATGGCGCCACGCGTCTTGTGCCCGGCAGCCATCGGCCCAGGCCAGACGCGCCGCCGCTCGACGGCAACGACGAATCCCAGGTCGTGCAGCTATCGGGCTGTGCAGGTGACATCCTGGTGTTCGATGCCGACCTGGTACACGCCGGCAGCCTCAATCGCAGCGGCGCCCGGCGGCGCTCGATCCTCATCAGCTACTTTGCTGAACCCCTGTACGCCTCACATCTGCAGACCAAAGCCCTGCGCGCTGTAGGTATGGATTGTCGCGAGCGCTTCGAACCTGCCGACTTCCCCTGGCCTGGCGCTACTTTCATATAGGCTCGTCTAGTGGCTTATCGGGTATGAAGCTCTCCGTATGAGTCACGCCTTTCGTTGCACCTGACGCCTCTGCCAATCGACAGGCAAAGAACTGACTGCCATGGTTCTTGATGCCCCCGGTGGTGGTGTCCAGATTGAGCCGGATATCTCGTACGGCCGATTCTCGTTTGTAAGGCGGGACGATGAGGTTTATCGGTAGGCGAATATAGGCTAAAGCCTCGCCATGCTCGAAAATTCGATCAATCTCGAGCCCTCTGGTGTTTTCGTCGCGGGGTGGGTTGGCGGTTGAGAACCAACCTGTCACAGGCGATGAGTTGAATGCAATGACAGTGCTGACCTTGAGCGGATGCGGTGACGTTCGTGGCATTGCATAAGCGAGCTGCTGGGCAAGCCCGCCGCCCAGAGAATGACCGATGGCCAGTATTTTTACTTGGGCTGGAAGTGTGCCTTGGCGTATACGGTCTTGAAGCTCTGCTTCGAATATGCGGGAAACCAGGTCACGTGTAATGTCGTATTGGTCTTCGCCGCGGAGCCTGGTGGGGATGAACCAGCGGAGATTGGAGAACCAATCTTGTCGTTGGTCTGCCTCGGTGCCGCGAAAGACGATCGCCACCTCCGTGACATCAACAGAACCCTTGGGGCGTCGTTCCCAAACGCTGAAGAACAGTTTGGCCTTTTCAGCTCGATCCGCTATCGCTTGCGATGGAAAGTTTTTCCATGCGAACCAGCCTGGTGTTGGGATCAGCTTGTTGCTGTCAGGCTGACAAGCGTGTGCGAATTGTTCTTCGAGTGACAGTTGGTGAGCTTCTTTCTTGGTGCTTGAAAGTGTTTGTTTATAGTCTGGCCACGCCAAGTGATAGGCATTGGCGGCAAGCGCTGTATATTGCCAATACGTTTTTGCCGTCTCGCTGACGTCAGTGGACAGGGTGTAACTCGATTGGCGGGCTTCCCTGGTGAGTACGGTGCCTTCCTTTTGCGACCAGACGCTACAACCAGTGCATAGAGCAACAGCAAAGAGCAGCATGAGTATGCTGGGTTTCATGAACCAGACCTCTTGTGGCGTATGTGGGGAATGAATCGATAGGGGGCGCCTACTCGGTCGATATTTCCAGGTCAGGAAGCAAGCGAGCTAATCGAGATAGTTACCGTCAGGCACGAGAAGACGGGATATTCCTCGTGCATGCTATTTTTCTATTTTGTAGCGAACCTTCTGCGTCAGGATTTCTTTGCCGACCTTGTAGGTTGCAATCATGTCGTATGTGCCAAGCGTGCGTGCTGTGCTACTTACGGTGAAGCAGGTATTGTTGGGCGTAACTTTGGCGGCATTCTTGGTGATATCTGCCGGGGCCAATTGCTGGGGAACAGCATTGGCATCCAGGCGATAGAAGCTGGCGACTACGTTGGTGACATTGCGTGAGTGATGCATGCAATATTCGCCATCCGTTGTGGTGGGCGTGAATAGACCCTCGCTGGATACGGGGGATACGAAAGTTATGCCGGAACTGCTCAGTGCCGCAGCTGTTTTGGCAGCTTCCAGTGCTTGCCTGGCCGTCTCATAGTTTTGACTGAATGCAAGAGATTCTCCGCGCACCTTGATCAGGTTCTGAATGGCGGCTTCTGCCTGAGTCAGCAGCTTACGCTTCTGCCAGAGCGAGGCGTCACCACCCTTGACGATTGAGAGAGCCAGCCAGGTTTTGTCGGCAAAGGGGGTGAGGGCATTCCCGTCTTTCGACATGACTCGATGATCAACGTACTGCAGATTGTTTACGCTGATTTCTTCAAGTGCAGCGCCATCAGGCGTATCAGTCCAGCCACGGCGTATGGCTGTTGGAACCAGCATGACGATATCGCCGATCCAGGCAAAGGGGTTCCATGATTTCCCTTCGTCGGTCATCTGCATGAAGCAATTGGCCGGTACACAGTGCTCCTGGTTGATCAGCACATAATCGCCAACCTGTAAGGGAAGGTAGGAACCATTGTTGGAGATGCTTGCCAGCTCACCGGCATTACCCGTGAAGTTGACGTCGATTTCCATCACCACATCATCCTTGTTCAAGCTGAGCAAGCTTTTGGCTATTTCCTTGGTGAAGGTTTGTTCCGACAGCGTGACAGGATTAGCCAGCGACAGGGTTTGAGTGACTGAATGGATAAAGTCCAAGAATGCGGCAGAATTTTCATTTTCGCCCTGGTCATACTCCAACACCGTCAGTTTCATGTTGAGATGGTCGGAGTCGAGTGTCTTGGGGCCATAAAGCAGCTTGTTGAGAAACGGCGCTCCAGCCTTGTCGGATACACCGAAATAGGGGCCTAGAACTCGGGTCACGGTATCCGACTCGTTGCCAGCATTAGTTTCGGTGAACTGAGCGATCACGACCACTTCGTTAACGCCGCCGATGTCTTTCAGATACTTGAAGTAGGCATCGCTCAAGTAGATGGCAAATACATCAGCGCCGGTTTTATCGACATCCGATTTGCGGATGGTCAGTTTGGGGTCAAGTGCATTGGTGAATAGAGAGGGTGCGAGTCCATCAGTGGTCTGCTGTCTCTTGGAAGACTCTACCTGGCGATAGAGGTGGGCTGTACCTGTGGGAACAGAAATACAACTTGCCAGAAGTAGGCAGCAGGCTGCTAACGTTGTGCAATGAGCATACAAGCAGGCCTTTGAGTCGCGTTGCATTTCACACTCCTCCATGAATCGGCAAAGCGCCATCCATGCGATGGCCTTGAGACATCTGGCAAGCGTAGACCGGGCTTTTGAAAGCGCAAGTGACAGACCTTGTGGCTTCTTCGGCGATATCTATCTGTGCCCTTGCCGCGATTTGCAGCGTTTCGGCGCGTGGTGTCCAGTGGTGGCTCTGATTTACATAGCAATAGCTCATCGCCGCAGTGACTATTGGACGGGGCGGAGCAGCGATTGTGCTCGACCATCTGCAGGCGTTGCAGCCGAGCGCTGGGGGCTACATCGCTTGGCAAAACCGCAGAATGGCTGCGGCGATGGGCTGCGCCGCTTCGCGTTGCGGGAAGTGGCCGATGCCATCGAGCACCTGTCGTTCATACCGTCCTGTGAAGAAGGCTTCACGTCCCATGGAGCTGTCGGGGTGGTTACAGGTGTCGGCGCCACCGTGCAAGACCAAGGTGGGTACTGACAGCACGGGCGCAGGATGCAGACGTGCCTCGTCGGCGGCATAGGCTGGATCGCCTTCGGCGAAGCCCCAGCGGTGGCGGTAGGAGTGCAGGACAATCTCGGCCCAGTCGTTGCATTGAAAGGCCTTTGCAGCCTCATCGAAGTCGGCTGGCTCATACCAACCAGCGGGGGCCCAGGTGTCCCACATCATGCGGGTGAAATTCTCGCGCTCGTTGTGCAGCGCCTGCACGCCGCGTGCGGTGGCCATGTACCAGTGATACCAGTAGTTGCGCGCCTGTAGCAGCGGCAGGGGCTGGCTAGGGTCGTTGGTGCCATAGCCCACCGATAGCATCACCAGATGCGCGGCCACTCCCTCGCGCAGGCCGCAGGCATTGGCAGCGGCGCGGGCCCCCCAGTCATGACCGATCAGTGCAGGTTGGCTCAGGTCTAGGGAATTGATGAACTCCAGCAGATCGCGGCCCAGGGCTGATAGCTGGCCACTGCGCGGGGTGAGCGGATCGTGAAAACGGGTGGGCGCGAAGCCGCGCAATGCCGGTGCCAGGATGCGGTAACCCGCTTCTGCAAGGAGAGGCGCCACCTCCTTCCAGCATTCCGGGCTGTCCGGCCAGCCATGCAGGAGAATGGCTGTTCGGGCGCCTTGCGGGTTCCATTCGAGGTAGGCGATGTCGAGCCGCTCGGTCGCGATGAACTGGTAGTTGGGCATGGACGGTCTCTCATCATGACGGTGCCTCAGAGTAGTTAGACGGTTCGGTTTGATTGGCGAATAATCGCCAGGCATTGATGATTTTTTGTGTTGAGTGATCGAGGCAACATGCTTCCCAACATTGACGGCCCGCTGCTGGACACCGTGCTCTTACGCACCTTTCTCGAAATCGCGGACTGCGGCAGTTTCGCCACGGCCGCCGAGCGGCTGGCGCTGACGCCTTCGGCGGTCAGCGGGCACATGCGCAGGCTCGAGCAACTCGCAGGCGTCAGCCTGATGGCGCGCACCACACGCCACCTGGCGCTGACGCAGGCGGGCGATACCCTGTACGCATATGCCCGCAACATCCTGGCTTTGGAGCGCGAAGCGCGCGCCAAGTTACGCGGTACGTCACTGCGCGGGCGCTTGCGTATCGGTGCCTCGGAGGATTTCGCGAGCGCCTGGTTGCGGCAGGTGCTGCAAGGATTTCGGCAGTGGCACCCCGAGGCGACGATCGAGCTGAAGGTCGGTATCACCGCCGATCTGCTGCGGCAGCAGGCACGTGGACGTCTGGATCTGGTGTTCGGCAAGCAATGCAGCCAGGTCGAGGGTAGCGGCATCCTGTTGTGGGAGGAGCCGCTGGTCTGGGCTTATGCGGCGGATCAGCCGCTGTCGGCCAGTGAGCCGCTGGCATTGGCGGTTTTTCCAGAGCCTTGCGTGTATCGGGAGGCGGCAGTCACGGCGCTGGGCAAATCCGCGTGCACCTGGCACATCGTTTTTGAAAGCAGCAGCATGGCCGGCTGCCTGGCGGCGGCGCGTGCCGGTTTTGCCGTAACGGTCATCGCCGACAGTCAGCGTGGTGAAGGCTTGCGCGTGCTCGGCAGCGAGCAGGGGTTGCCGCAATTGCCAGTCGCGCGTTTCTACGCGTTCACCTGCGAGGATACGCCGGCCTGTACGGCGTTGATCGAGGCTGCCCGTCGTGCCGGGCAGAGCCGCTTCAGTCTATTTGGCCTGCGGGCATGACGATGCCCAGGGGCGTCACGGCTTCGGCAAACGCTCCACCTGGCCCTTCGTCCCGAACAGATTCCAGCTGGCCACGAACAGCGCCGCTACCAGCGGCCCGATGACGAAACCGTTGAGCCCGAGCAGGGCCAGGCCGCCGAGGGTGGAAATCAGGATCAGGTAGTCGGGCATGCGGGTGTCCTTGCCGACCAGGATGGGGCGCAGGATGTTGTCCACCAGGCCGATCACCAGCACGCCGAAGGCAGTAAGAATGATGCCTTGTACCAGGCTGCCGCTGAGCATCAGGTATAGGGCCACGGGCGCCCAGATGATGCCGGCGCCAGCGGCGGGTAGCAGCGACAGAAAGGCCATCAGCACGCCCCACAGCAGCGGGCTGTAGATGCCCAGCACCCAGAAGATCAGGCCGCCGAGCGCACCCTGTACCGCTGCAACGACGACGTTGCCCTTGACGGTGGCGCGCACCACGCGAGTGAACTTGAGCTGCAGGCGGCGTTTGGTGGTGTCCCCCAGAGGGACGGTGGCGCGGATGTCATGCGCCAGCTTGCGGCCATCGCGCAGCAGGAAGAACAGCAGGTAGAGCATGACGAAGAACTCGAAGGTGCCCTGGCCGATGGCGAAGACCTTGGTGGCCAGGTACTGGCTTCCGGCCATCGCGGCCTGCGAGACCTTTTCGCGCAGACCGTCGAGGTCGCTTGCGCCAACGCGGTCGAGTTGTTGCTGCAGCGAAGGGGGCAGCATCTGCACGGTTTCGGTGACGTAGGCGCCGATGTCCAGCTCGCCCGATTCCAGTTTCTGATACAGCGCAGTGCCTTCGGCCACCACGGCTGAGGTGATGAAGATCACCGGCAGGATTGCCACCAGCAGGCAGGTGGTCAGGGTCAGCAGGGCGGCCAGGTTGCCCTTGCCGCCCAGGCGCTGCAACAGGCGTTGCTGCAGCGGAGCGAACACCACCGCCAGCACTATCGCCCAGAACACGGCGCCGTAGAACGGCAGCAAGATCCAGAAGAAGGCGACCGTCACCAGGGCGAGCAGGAGGATGAAGGCTTTCTGTTCGAAGGTCGGGCTCTGCATATCGGGTTCGCCGGGAAAGGGTGTGCCCGTTAGTCCCCCAGATTTTGGGCAAAGTGCCCGCTAAGTTGTCAGGGCGTCGTTTCCCTGGGCTGAACTGCAGTCGCTCGATCCGCGCAAGAGTGGCTTGACGGCCCTGGGATGATGGATGACATGAGCACGATCCTCCGATGGAGGTTTGCCATGCGTGACGGGGAACCCAGGCGCTGTTCGACCCACGGGCTTTGCTGCGCCCACGCAGTTCCTCCAGATGGGATGGATGCACGCCTGGCTGTGCTCGCGCGAGGCAACGGCGTGAGGGACGCACGCTACTCGTGGCGTGCGTCGTTTTCGCGGTCGCGCAGGTAGTGCCGGGTGAAGGGGAAGGGCGGTAGCCAGGCTTCGCGACGGATCGTCCACAGCTCATAAGTGGGCATGAAACGATCCGGTTCATCCAGCGAGCCGAGGTTCACCTCGATTTCATCCGCCGAGCGCGAGAACACCGACGAGCCGCAGCGCGGGCAGAAATGGCGCCCGGCGTAGTGGCTGGTTTCGCCCAGGATCGTCACCGCCTCCTGCGCAAAGATCGCCGACGCGTGGAAGAGTGCACCGTGGTACTTGCGGCAGTCCAGGCAGTGGCAAACCCCCACGCGATAAGGCTGGCCTTGGGCTTCCAAGCGTACCTGGCCGCATAGACAGCCGCCGCTGTGTCGTTCCATTGCCTTGTCCTCTTGTGCCACGTGTTCCGCCAGCCTAGCAAAGTATTGCTGTGCTACTGACGCTGACTGGCAAGCGCAAGGAGGGTGCCGAAACCGATCAGCAGTCCGCCGAACAGGCGGTCGATCCACAATCTGGCGGCCAGCAGCCGGTCTCGCACGGCACCGGCGGAAAAGCACAGGGCGACCAGCGCGAACCAGCCGATATGAGCCAGGGCGATGAAGGCGCCGTAACCCAGTTGCGTGACCAGGCCCGTGTCAGGCTGCACCACCTGCATGAACAGGCTGACGATGAACACGGCCGTCTTGGGATTGAGGGCGTTGGTCAGCAGGCCGGTGCGCAGCGCAGCACGGTCTGTTGGCGGCATCTGCGCGGGGTTGGGTGCTGCGCTGCCAGCTTTGCTCAGCAGCATCTTCACACCGAGATAAATCAGGTAGGTCGCTCCCGCCAGCTTGAGGGCATCGAACAGCCAGATCGATTGCTGTAGCAGCAGGCCGACGCCGAGCAGGGTGTAGGCGACGTGGATCAGTACACCCAGGCCGATGCCCAGCGCCGTGAGCATGCCAGCGCGGCGCGACAGCAGCAGGCTGTTGCGAGTGACCAGGGCGAAATCTGCCCCAGGGCTGATCACTGCAAGCAGAGTAATGGTGATTACAGCTATCCATTCGGTCATGGCGTATTCTTGCGTTGTTTGAAGTTGAGCCAATTATTTCGATAATCAGCGGCGATGAATAACGATGAGTTCTGACATGGATGGTGAGCTTGACTCACAATCGAACGGATCGCGTCTGCCCTCGCTTCTGGCGCTGCGTTGCTTCGAGGCAGCGGCGCGGCTGGAGAATTTCAGTCGGGCAGCGGACGAGTTGCACCTGACCCATGGGGCGGTCAGCCGCGCAGTGCGTTTGCTGGAAGAGGACTTGGGCGTTGCATTGTTCGAGCGGCGCAAGCGGCGGGTATTTCTCAACGAGGCAGGGCGCAAGCTGGCGCGCGCGGTGGGTGATGGGCTGGGGCTGATGCGTCAGGCCTGCGGTGAGTTGCGCGCCAGCACTCGGCTGGCGCGCCCCCTGACACTGTCATGTGAACCGACCTTGCTGATGCGCTGGCTGATTCCGCGCTGGGGGGAGTTTCAGGCCGCCCACTCAGGGCAGGAGATTCATCTGCTGGCCGGTGGTGGGCCGTTCACCTTCGAGGTGGGCATCGATCTGGCCATCCGCCGCGATGATTTTTCCTGGCCTGCTGACTATCACGTCGACCCTTTGTTTGCCGAGCGGGTAGGGCCGGTCTGCCGGGCGGACAAGGTTGAACAATGGTTCGATGCCCAGGGCTTGCGCGCCGATGCGCCGCAACTGCACACCCGTACGCGTCCCGGTGCTTGGGCCGAGTGGGCGGCCGCCGCTGGGCGGGTAGCGCAGGGTGGGCCAGGGCAGACTTTCGAGCACTTTTACTTCAGCTTGCAGGCCGCCGTCGCTGGCCTGGGGGTGGCCATTGGGCCCTGGCACCTGGTATGCGACGACATTGAGAGTGGGTTGCTGGTCGCACCGCTTGGTTTCGTCGAGGATGGCTCGCGTTACTGCCTGCTTTCACCCGGTGTGCCTGGCACCGAGAGCCTGCATGGACAACTGCTGGCCTGGTTGCGGGAGATGGGCCAGGGGTAAGAGTTAGCCTTGCGCTTGGCTCAGAGACGATCCAGTTCCGCTTCGATCTTCGCCCATTCCGATTTCAAGGCGCGACGCAGGTAGGCGATGAATAGCTGATCGCGTAGACGGCGCAGCGGCCAGCGTTGCCGGGCGACCTGGTTGCGTTCGATGGTTTCAGCGAGCCAGGTGCTGTCGAAGCCAGTCCAGATCGGCGGGATGGGCGCGAGCAGGTTGCCGTAACAGGCGGGGCCGACATCCTCGTAGAGGGCGGCTTGCGCCGTGGCGTGGTCGAATCCCTGCAACTGTCGAGCGATGTATCCGTAGTCAACCTCGTTATCGACGAAGACCTCTGACAAGGCCGACCACAGCTGGATGCGTTCTTCGCGAGTCATGGGCCTTCATCCGCTTGCAGGAAATGGCGAGACTGTAATGGCTGGCGTGCAGCCTGACCATCCGCCTCGGGCTGCTGTGAAACTTCGGCGGATGTATCATCGGGCGCTTGTGGGCGCCGCGATTGCGCTAAGCCTGTTTCGTATCCGGGCCGCTTCAGGCGGTCTTCCCTCTGCGAGTGATGACACCATGATCGAGGTAACCGAAGTTTCCATTGCCGAGCTGCGTGCCGCGCTGGAGTCTGGCCGCACCACGGCGGTCGAGCTGGTCAAGGCCTATTTGGCGCGCATCGAGGCCTATGACGGGCCGAATACGCCGACCCAGCTCAACGCGGTGGTGGTGCATAACCCCGATGCGCTCAAGGAAGCCGAGGCTTCCGATGCGCGCCGTGCCCGTGGCGAGACGCTGAGCCCGCTCGATGGCATTCCCTACACGGCCAAGGACAGCTACCTGGTCAAGGGATTGACGGCGGCCTCCGGCAGCCCGGCGTTCAAGGATCTGGTGGCGCAGCGTGACGCCTTCACCATCGAACGCCTGCGCGCGGCCGGGGCCATCTGCCTGGGCAAGACCAACATGCCGCCGATGGCCAATGGCGGTATGCAGCGTGGCATCTATGGTCGCGCCGAA
This sequence comes from Pseudomonas sp. FG29, assembly GCF_057809355.1. Lineage (NCBI taxonomy): Bacteria > Pseudomonadati > Pseudomonadota > Gammaproteobacteria > Pseudomonadales > Pseudomonadaceae > Pseudomonas > Pseudomonas sp. FG29. The sequence goes on from NZ_JBMDJU010000001.1 coordinate 641,873, forward strand.
AGCCCCTACAACGCCGACTACCTGACCGCGCCCTTCGCTTCGGGCTCGTCCAACGGTGCCGGCACGGCGACCGCCGCCAGCTTCTGTGCCTTCGGCCTGGCCGAAGAAACCTGGTCGAGCGGGCGTGGCCCAGCCTCGAATAACGGGCTGTGCGCCTATACGCCGTCGCGCGGGGTGATCTCGGTGCGTGGCAACTGGCCGCTGACGCCGACCATGGATGTGGTGGTGCCCTACGCCCGCAGCATGGCCGACCTGCTGGAAGTGCTCGATGTGGTGGTGGCCGAGGATGCAGACACGCGTGGCGACCTGTGGCGCCTGCAGCCCTGGGTGCCGATCCCGCGCCCGTCCGATGTACGCCCTGAATCCTACCTGGCACTGGCGGCCAAGGCCGATGCTCTGGCCGGCAAGCGCCTGGGTGTGCCGCGCATGTTCATCAACAAGGACGAGTTGGCCGGCACCAGCGAGTCGCCCGGTATTGGCGGCCCGACCGGCCAGCGCATTCATACCCGGCCGAGCGTGATCGCCTTGTGGGAAGCTGCGCGCCAGGCTCTGGAAGCGGCCGGCGCCGAGATGGTGGAAGTGGACTTCCCGCTGGTTTCCAACTGCGAAGGCGACCGTCCTGGAGCGCCGACCGTGTTCAATCGCGGCATCGTTACGCCGGAGTTCCTGCATGACGAGCTGTGGGAGCTTTCCGGCTGGGCCTTCGACGATTTCCTGCGGGCCAATGGTGATCCCAAGCTCAATCGCCTGGCCGATGTGGATGGCCCGCAGATCTTCCCGCACGACCCCGGCACGCTGCCGAACCGCGAGGGCGATCTGGCGGCGGGCATGGACGAGTACGTCAACATGGCCAAGCGCGGCATCAAACCTTGGGATCAGATCGCCACGCTGCCTGATGGCCTGCGAGGCCTGGAACACACGCGCAGGATCGATCTGGAGGACTGGATGGATCAGCTCGGGCTGGACGCGGTGCTGTTCCCCACCGTGGCCGATGTCGGCCCGGCGGATGCCGATGTGAACCCGGCCTCTGCGGATATCGCCTGGAGCAACGGGGTGTGGGTGGCCAACGGTAACCTGGCGATCCGCCACCTCGGCGTGCCGACCGTCACCGTGCCGATGGGCGTGATGGCTGATATCGGCATGCCGGTGGGGCTGACCTTCGCCGGTCGTGCCTACGATGACTCGACGCTGCTGCAACTGGCCTCGGCCTACGAGTCGACCGGCAGTAAACGCCTGGTACCGCCGCGTACGCCGCCGTTGGCGTGATTCGGATCGCTCGGGGAGTCGCCGCGAAAGCGCCTCCCACGGCGCGAAGCTCTCCACGACTCCGTACGTAGGGCGGGTGCAACCCGCCATTGCCCTTGTGGCGGGGTGCACCCGCCCTACGAGTCCTGAGTGACTCGCGCAAATCCACTGCCGGTGCGCCCTGGCCGTCTGCGCTGCGACCGTTGCTGAAAATGTATTGCTTGCCTGGCAGTAGGTAGGGCGGGTGCAACCCGGTATTGCCCTTGTGGCGGGTTACACCCGCCCTACGAACCCTGAATTACTCGCGCAAATCCACTGCCGGTGCGCCCTGGCCGTCGAACAGCTGCGCCGGTTGGCGCGGCAGGATGCTCGGGCGGCCGTCTGCGCTGCCACCGTTACCGAGAATGCGGATGTCGCCGTATTTCTTGCCGGACAGCGCCGCCAGACCAGCCCCATCACGAACGATGGTGGGGCGCAGGAAGACCATCAGGTTGCGCTTGATGTGCGACTCGCGGGTGGAGCGGAACAGCCCGCCGATCAAGGGCATGTCGCCCAGCAGCGGCACCTTGGAAACGGATTCGGTGATGTCGTCCTGAATCAGCCCGCCGAGCACGATGACCTGGCCGTCGTCGGCGAGGATGGTGCTCTTGATCGAGCGCTTGTTGGTCACCAGATCGACTGCCTGCGCGTTGAGGCCGGTGCTGGGGGCGATGGAGGAGATTTCCTGCTCGATCTCCAGGCGCAGGGTGGCGCCTTCGTTGATATGCGGGGTGACCTTGAGGGTGACGCCGATGTCCTTGCGCTCGATGGTGGTGAAGGGGTTGCTCGAACCTGCTGCATCGGTGGTGTAGGAGCCGGTCTGGAAGGGCACGTTCTGCCCGACGAGGATTTCCGCCTTCTGATTGTCCAGGGTGAGCAGGCTCGGCGTGGACAGCAGGTTGCTCTTGCTGTTGGCCGACAGGGCAGTGATCAGCGCGCCGAAGCGATCACTGCCAACACCGATGATGGCGCCGTCGGGCAGGGTGGTGCCGTCTGGAATGTCGCCATCCTGCAGGATCTGCAGCACGGTGCCGACCGACAGGCCGGTACCGGCGAAGTTGACGCCGCCCAGGCCACCACTTTTTCCGCGACCGTCGACCGCCCACTGCACACCAAGGGCGTCGGTGATGTCGCCGGAGATTTCGACGATGGCTGCTTCCACCATCACCTGAGCGCGCGGCACATCGAGTTGGCGCACGATGTCTTCGAGGGTCGCCACCACGTCGGGTTCGGCCAGCAACACCAGGGCGTTGAGGCTCTCGTCGGCACGGATGAGGATGTTCGACGGCTTGCCGGTGGTTTCACCGGTCTGTTGGTTCTTCAGCCCGTCGGTGAGTTCGCCGAGGGTTTCGGCCAGGGCTTTGGCGTCGTTGTGGCGCAGGCGGATGACGCGGGTATTGGTCGAGCGGCTGCTGGGGCTGTCCAGCGAGCGGGCGAGGTCGGCCAGCTTGGCGCGGGCTTCCGGCGGGCCGAGGAGGATCAGGCGGTTGGTGCGCGCATCGGCCACCACCTGGGTGGCGCTGGTGCCCTTGGCCTGGCCACGGGCGATGGCGGTGTTGAGGACTTCGGCAGCGTCCATCACCCAGGCGTGTTGCAGGGTGACCACGCTGAAATCCTGCGCGCCGCTGCGGTCGAGCTGGCGCATCAGGTCTTCGATACGGGCGATGTTGGCGCTGCGGTCGCTGATGATCAGGGCATTGGCCGAGGTGACGGCGGCCAGATGGCCGTACTGCGGAATCAAGGGCCGAATCAGCGGAATCAGTTCGGACACCGGCACCTGCTGCACCTGGATCAGGCGGGTTTCCAGGCGATCCGGCGCAGGGCGGCTGTTGTCGGCTTCGGCCTTGGCCTCGGCATTGGGCACGATGCGCGCCTGGTCGCCCTGGGTGATCACGCTGAACCCGTGGGTCGCCATCACCGAGAGAAACAGCTGGTAGACCTCGGATAGCCCTAGCGGTGAGCTGGAGACCACGTTGACCTGGCCCTTGACGCGCGGGTCGACGACGAAGGTCTGCCCGGTGATGGACGCGACCTGGTCGATGAATTCGCGGATGTCCGCGCCCTTGAGGTTGATGGTCCAGCTTTCGTCCTGCTGGTTGGCGCTGCCCGCTACCGCGGTGATTTCGGCGTGCAGCGGCAGCGAGGCGCTGGCGAGGCTGGCAAGAAGCAGGGTGCAGGTCAGGTGGCTACGGAGAACGTGCATCGGTTCAGTCACTTTCCTGGGGCTGATCGGTGGGGGTATCCGGCTCCGGTTCGCCGGTGGCTTGCATGTGTTCGCGTAGCGTCTGCATGCGCTGGCGCAGGTCTTCGACGTTGTCCTGCTGCAATTGGTCGAGCTGGTCGAGGGCGTCTTCGGTAGGCGCTGCGGGCGGTGCGTAAGCGCTGTACTGGCCACTGTTGGCGCGGGGGAAGGCGAGGCTTTCACGGCGACCGTTACGCAGCAGCTCGACGCGATCCGCATACACCGCGTCGAGGCGTACACCGGGGGCGACTTCGCTGCCGACGGCATAGCGTTGCGCAGGCTCGCCCTGGCGCTGGATCAGCGCGCTGGAGCGTTTTGCATCGCTGTGCACGAAGCTGCCGAGCAACGTCAGTTGCAGGTTGGTGGCTGGTGCAGGGCCAGTGTCGCCGCGCGACGGGCTGCCGAACAGTTGGGCGATCAGCGCCTGGTTGGCGGGTGTTAGGTTCGTCGCACCCTCGGTGTGCTGCTCTGGCAGCGGGCCACGCACCAGGCGCAGCAGATCGGCGCTCTGCCAGGCGAGCGCGAGGCACAGGGCGATCAGCAGCACACTGCCGATCAGACCCGGGGCTTTTTCCTTGAGGTGCAGGGGAAGGGCCAAATGCATCACTCCGAAGACATTGCTCTAATTCTTTTTCTTATCGGCGGGGTGTCGCGGGGCGATCATAGCAGCCCGTGCGCAGTTCGCAGCGGAAAAATAGGATGGGTGTACCACACCGGGCAATGTGCTAAAGATAGCCGCCATAATCATTCTAAAAAGACCTTTCTTGCCGGTGTGGTGGTTGTGCGTACCAGGGGAACCGATAGCCAACCTCGGACTCTCTTGAGCGCTGACACCCTGTTTCACAGGTATCGGTAGCCGCGTGCGGCTGGGTTATTCAAGACCAAGGTCCCGGTTCAAGGTTCGCTGCATGAATGCTTCTGCGCTCGATAATGTGCTCCGTCGCCTGCCTTTCAGCTTCGCCAAGCGCCACGGTGTGGCCTTCGTCATGCACGAGGGGCAGCTATGCCTGGCCCATCGCGCCGATTGCGAGCTGGTGGCCCTGGCCGAGGCGCAGCGTTTTGCCGGGCGCAGCCTGCCGTTGCAGGCGCTGGACGCCGCTGCCTTCGCTCAGGTGCTGGGCGCGGCCTATCAACATGACTCCGCTTCCATGCAATTGGCCGAGGACATCGGTGGCAGCCTCGACCTGGCCTCGCTGGCCGAGCAGGTGCCGGAAACCGAAGACCTGCTGGAGCAGGAAGACGACGCGCCGATCATCCGTCTGATCAACGCCATCCTCGGCGAAGCGATCAAGGAAAACGCTTCCGACATCCACCTGGAAACCTTCGAGAAACGCCTGGTGGTGCGCTTTCGTGTGGATGGCATCCTGCGCGAGGTGCTCGAACCCAAGCGCGAGCTGGCCGCGCTGCTGGTCTCGCGGGTCAAGGTCATGGCGCGCCTGGACATCGCCGAGAAGCGCGTGCCGCAGGATGGGCGCATCTCGCTCAAGGTGGGCGGGCGCGAGGTGGACATTCGCGTGTCCACCTTGCCCTCGGCCAACGGCGAGCGGGTGGTGCTGCGCCTGCTCGACAAGCAGGCCGGACGCCTGTCATTGCAGCATCTGGGCATGCGCGGCGAGGATCGCGCGCTGATGGAAGAAACCGTGCGCAAGCCACACGGCATCCTGCTGGTCACCGGGCCCACCGGTTCGGGCAAGACCACCACTTTGTACGCCAGTCTGGTCAGCCTCAACGACCACACGCGCAACATCCTCACCGTCGAAGACCCCATCGAATATCACCTCGAAGGCATTGGCCAGACCCAGGTCAACACCAAGGTGGACATGACCTTCGCCCGTGGCCTGCGCGCCATCCTGCGTCAGGATCCGGATGTGGTGATGGTCGGCGAGATCCGTGACAAGGAAACCGCCGAAATCGCCGTGCAGGCCTCGCTCACCGGCCACCTGGTGCTGTCGACGTTGCACACCAACAGCGCCATTGGCGCCATTACTCGATTGGTGGATATGGGCGTGGAGCCCTTTCTGCTGTCGTCCTCCTTGCTAGGCGTACTAGCCCAGCGTCTGGTGCGCGTGCTGTGTCCGGCCTGCAAGGAAGCCTACACGGCGGATGCAGCCGAATGCGTGCTGCTCGGCGTACCGGCCAGCCCGGCGCCGACGCTCTACCATGCGCGTGGTTGTGCTCAGTGCCATCAGCAGGGTTACCGCGGGCGCACCGGCATCTACGAGCTGGTGGTGTTCGATGAAACCATGCGCACCCTGGTGCACAGCCGGGCTTCCGAGCAGGACATGACCCGCCACGCCCGCACGTTGGGCCCGAGCATCCGCGACGATGGGCGGCGCAAGGTGCTGGAAGGGGTGACCACGGTAGAAGAAGTGCTGCGCGTGACGCGGGAGGAATAAATGGCGGCCTTTGAATACATCGCCCTGGATGGGCGCGGTCGCCAACACAAGGGTGTGCTGGAAGCCGACAGTGCGCGCCAGGTGCGTCAGCTGTTGCGCGAGCGTCAGTTGGCGCCGCTGGAGGTCAAGGCCACGCGCAGCCGTGAGCAGGGCAGCGGTGGGGCACGCCTTGGGTTTGCCCGTGGCCTGTCGGCACGTGATCTGGCCCTGGTTACCCGCCAGTTGGCGACGCTGATCCAGGCGGCGCTGCCCATCGAGGAGGCGCTGCGTGCGGCTGCCGCGCAATCCACTCACTCGCGTATCCAGGGCATGCTGCTGGCGGTGCGCGCCCGCGTGCTGGAGGGCCACAGCCTGGCGGCCAGCCTCAAGGAATTTCCCGCCGCCTTTCCCGAGCTGTACCGCGCCACGGTGGCAGCGGGTGAGCATGCCGGGCACCTCGGCCCGGTGCTGGAGCAGTTGGCCGATTACACCGAGCAGCGCCAGCAGTCGCGGCAGAAGGTACAGCTTGCACTGCTTTATCCAGTGATCCTGATGTGCGCGTCCCTGCTGATCGTGGGCTTTCTGCTGGGTTATGTGGTGCCGGACGTGGTCAAGGTATTCGTCGACTCCGGACAGACCTTGCCGATGCTGACGCGTGGGCTGATCGCTCTCAGCGACTGGGTCAAGGCTTGGGGCCTGGTCGCATTGGTGGTGCTGGTGCTGGCGGTGATCGCCTTGCGCGCCGCGCTGCGTGACGAGACCTTCCGCCTGCGTTGGCACCGCTTTCTGCTGCGTGTGCCGCTGATCGGCCGGCTGGGTCGCGCCACCGATTGTGCGCGCTTCGCCTCGACCCTGGCCATTCTCACCCGCAGCGGCGTGCCGCTGGTGGAGGCGCTGGCGATTGCCGGCGAGGTGATCGGCAACCGGGTGATCCGTGGCGAAGTACTGGTGGCGGCGCAGAAGGTGCGCGAGGGCGGCAGCCTGACCCGTTCGCTGGAGGCCACCGGGCAGTTTCCGCCGATGATGCTGCACATGATCGCCAGCGGTGAACGCTCCGGCGAGCTGGATCAGATGCTGGCGCGCACGGCGAAGAATCAGGAAAACGACCTGAGCGCACAGATCGCCTTGCTGGTCGGATTGTTCGAGCCGTTCATGCTGGTGTTCATGGGGGCAGTGGTGCTGGTGATCGTGCTGGCCATCCTGCTGCCGATTCTTTCGTTGAACCAAATGGTGGGGTAGTTAGGTGAATAGCAGACAAGCGGGTTTCACCCTGATTGAAATCATGGTGGTGGTGGTGATCCTCGGTATCCTCGCCGCCCTGGTGGTGCCGCAGGTGATGAGCCGGCCGGATCAGGCCAAGGTCACCGCCGCTCAGAACGACATTCGTGCCATCGGTGCGGCGCTGGACATGTACAAGCTCGACAACCACAACTACCCCAGCACCCAGCAGGGCCTGGAGGCGCTGGTGAGCAAGCCGAGCGGCAACCCGCCAGCGAAGAACTGGAACAAGGACGGTTACCTCAAGCGCCTGCCCATCGACCCTTGGGGCAATCCTTATCAATTCCTTGCACCCGGCACCAAGGGCGGTGCCTATGACCTCTATTCGCTCGGCGCCGATGGCAAGCAGGGCGGCAGCGACCTGAACGCCGATATCGGCAACTGGGATCTCTGACAGTCGTGAGGCGCGTGCCGGCGTGTCTGGGTAGGAGCGAGCTCTGCTCGCGAATCCTTTGCTGTAGAAACCGTTCGCGAGCAGAGCTCGCTCCTACAGTGACGGCGCAGTGTGGCTTCACCCTGATCGAGCTGCTGGTGGTGCTGGTCATCCTCGGCTGCCTGATCGGCCTGGCGGTGTTCAGCACCGGTATCGCCGGGCCGGCGCGCGAGCTGCGCAGCGAGGCCGAGCGCCTTAGCGGGCTGATTGGCGTGCTGGCCGATGAAGCGGTACTGGATAACCGCGAATACGGCCTGAGCTTTACCCAGGACGGCTACCGGGTGCTGCGTTACGAGCCGCAACGTGCCGAATGGCAGGTGCTCGATAGCCAGGCACATCGCCTGCCGGCTTGGGCTGAGCTGGTGTTCGAGGTGGAAGGCGAACCGCTGCGTTTGCCGACCGATGCCGAGGCCACGGCGCCGCAACTGCTGATCCTCTCCAGTGGCGAGCTGACGCCCTTTCGCCTGCGCCTGAGCGAGCGTGGCCGTGATGGCTTGCGCCTGCAACTGTCCAGCGACGGCTTCGCACTGCCGCGTGTCGAGCGCCTGGACGCGAGGCGTGCCGGATGAGGTCGGTGCGCGGCTTCACCCTGCTCGAAGTGCTGGTGGCCTTGGCCATCTTCGCCCTGGTCGCCGCCAGCGTGCTGACCGCCAGCGCCCGTAGCGTGCGCGCCGCCAGCCAGCTGGAAGACAAGACCCTGGCCATGTGGGTGGCCGACAACCGCCTGACGGAACTGCAACTGGCTGACACTCCGCCGGCCGATGGTCGCGACCAGGGCCAGGTGGAGTTCGCCGGGCGCCGTTGGGTGTGGCAGAGCGAGATCGAGGCCACCAGCGAGCCGGCCATGCGCCGTGTCACCCTGTGGGTCGCACCTGAGCAACGCGGCGCCAGCGGCGATCTGCGTGAGCGCGCGGTGGTCAGCCTCAGCGGTTTTCTCGGGGCGCTGCAGTGATCCGTCTGTCCGGTAGGAGCGAGCTCTGCTCGCGAAATGGCCGCGATGCAGCGTCATTGCAACGTGGCTTCACCCTGCTCGAGTTGCTGATCGCCATCGCCATCTTCGCCCTGCTGGGCCTGGCCACCTACCGCATGCTCGACAGCGTGCTCAGTGCCGATGCCGTCACCCGTGAGCACGAACGCCAGTTGCGCGAGCTGACCCGCGCCATCTCCGCCTTCGAGCGCGATCTGCGGCAGGTGGCGGTACGCCCCATTCGCGATGGTTTCGGCGATCCGCAGCCGGCTCTGCACAGCGACCTGACCGATGCCACGGCACTGGAGCTGACCCGCGCTGGCTGGCGCAACCCGCTCGGCCAGTCGCGCGCCGAGCTGCAGCGGGTGCGTTGGCAACTGAGCGGCGAGCAATGGCAGCGCCGTTACTGGCGCGTGCTCGACCGTGCCCAGGACAGCCAACCACAGGTGCAGCAAGCACTCGAGGGTGTGACCAGCCTGAGCCTCCGTTATCTGGACAAGGACGGCCAGTGGCAGCCCGATTGGCCACCCAGCAGCGTCAGTGGTGATGCCCAGCTCACCGGCTTGCCGCGTGCCGTGGAATTGCGCCTGCAACATCGCCATTACGGTGAATTGCGCCGGCTGATACGCCTGCCGGATTTGCCACCGGAAACCGCGCCAGCCGATCCGCAGGTGCAGCCATGAGCCGTCAGCGAGGTGTTGCGCTGATCACCGTGCTGCTGGTGGTCGCCGTGGTCACGGTGATGTGCGCCGGGCTGATCGCCCGCCAGCAACTGTCGATCCGCAGCAGCGCCAATCAGCTACACGTCAACCAGGCCTGGCAGTACGCCCTGGGTGGCGAGACCCTGGCCAAGGCGATCCTGCAGCGTGACCTGCGCCAGGGTGATCCGCGCCTGCCAGTGGACCATCTCGGCGAGCCCTGGGCGCAGCCCATGATCTTCCCGCTGGACGAAGGCGGCGAGCTGCGCGTGCGCATCGTCGATCCCAGCGGCCGCTTCAACCTCAACAGCCTGGTGCGTCGCGGTCAGGTCGATACGTTGGCGCTGCAACGCTTTCGTCGTCTGTTGCTGCGCCTGCAGATCGACAAACCCTATGCGGAGCGCCTGGTCGACTGGCTCGATGGCGACAGCGAACCCCGCGGTAGCCTGGGCGCGGAAGACAACCAGTACCTACTGGCCAGCCCGCCTTACCGTACGGCCAACCGGCAGGTCGCCGACGTCTCCGAGCTGCACCTGCTGCTGGAAATGGACGATGCCGATTACCGGCGCCTGTTGCCCTTCGTCAGCGCGCTGCCAAGCGAGGTGCTGCTCAACGCCAACACCGCCAGCGCCGTGGTGCTCTCCAGCCTGGCCGATGGCCTCGACCTCAACACCGCCCAGGCATTGGTCGCCGCGCGCGGGCGCGAGGGCTATGCCAGCACGGCAGCCTTCTCTGCGCAGCCCATGCTGGCCGGACTGGGGACGCAGGTGGCGCAAGGCGTGGCAGTGGGCAGCCAGTATTTCGAGGTGTTCAGCGAGGTCAGCCTTGGCGAGCGTCGTGCGCTGTTGCGCAGCCTGCTGCAGCGCAGCAATGATGGCCAGGTCAGCGTACTGGCCCGTGATCTGGGGCAGGGCGGCGCCATGCCGGCACCGCCCCGCGAGGAACCGCAACGATGAATCGACGATGGATATTTCTGCCGCCCGAGGGCTGCCAGGCGCTGGGGCCTGAGCTACCGGTACGCCTGCTGGCAGGCGATGGCGCACGGACGCTGCCGTTGAACGAGGCGCTGGCTACGCTGGATGGCCCCTGGGAGCTGGTGTTGCCGGTCGAGGCCGTCAGCGCCTGCGCAGTGCAGTTGCCCACTCAGCGTGCGCGCTGGCTGCGTCAGGCGCTGCCGTTCGCAGTAGAGGAACTGCTGGCCGAGGATGTCGAGCAGATGCACCTGGCGCTGGGCGAGGTGCTGGGTGACGGTCGCCACCGTGTTTATGCCATGCGTGCCGCCTGGCTGCGCGAGTGCCTGGCGCTGTTTACCGCCAAGCCGCCGCAGGCGATCCGCATGGACGCCGACCTACTGCCGCGCCAGGGCAGCCAACTGCTCTGGCTGCACGGTCGCTGGCTGCTGGGCGGCGAGGGCATCGCCCGCCTGGCCATGCAGGCTGAGGACTGGCCGCTGCTGGCCTCGCGCTGCCCAATGCCGCACCGGGCAAGTGCCATGTCTGGGCAGGCGCTGCCCGAGCCGGTCGACGAGGCGCAGGTGCTGGAACAGCCTGAGTCCTGGCTGGTGCAGCAGGGTGGCGGCGTGGATCTCGCCCAGGGCGAATTCGCCTTGCGTGAGGTGGGTTCAGGTGGGCGGCGTTGGCAGCCACTGGTCGGTGTCGTCGCGCTGTGCCTGCTGCTGCAATGGGGCTTCAACCTGGCCCAGGGCTGGTATCTGCAGCGCGAGGCCGATGCCTATGCTGAGGCCAGCGCCGCGCTGTACCGCGAACTGTTCCCGCAGGACAGCAAGCTGATCAACCTGCGTGCGCAACTCGATCAGCACCTGGCCGAAGCTACACAGGGCGACAGCCCATTGCTTGGGCTGCTCGGGGATGTGGCGGCTGCCCTGCATGCCGACGGCGCCGCGCAGGTGCAGATCAACCAATTGGACTACAGCGCCACCCGTGGCGACCTGGCGCTGCAGCTGCAGGCGCCGGGTTTCGCCGAGCTCGAACACCTGCGTGAGCGCCTGGAACAGACTGGCCGAGCCGTGCAGATGGGCTCGGCCAGCCGCGAGGCCGACGGCGTCAGTGCGCGCCTGGTGATAGGAGGATGAGCATGACGGCCTGGCGAGTACTCCAACAAAGCGTTTATCTGCACTGGCAGCGCTCGCCCCTGGCGCAGCGCTGGCACACGCTGCCACCGCGTGACCGTCTGGCGCTGCTGGTGCTCGGCGGCTTTCTGCTGCTGGTGCTGGGTTATCTGCTGCTCTGGCAGCCGGCGCAGCGTCAGGCGCAAGCGGCCCGTGCCGCATTCGAGGAGCAGCGTGCGCTGTATGCCTACCTGCAGAGCCGCGCGCCCGAGTTGCGCGGGCGTGACCTGCAACCGCGCAGCAATATCGACCCAGCGCGGCTGCAAGGGGTGGTGACGGCCTCGGCTGCAGAGCAGGGCGTGGTCATCGAACGGATGGATTCCGACGGCGATGGCGCGGTGCAGGTCGGTCTGCAGGCATTACCATTCGAGCAATTGTTGCGCTGGATTCAGAGCCTGGAGGCGCAGGGCGTGAGCGTGCAGGAGGCCGGCCTTGATCGTGGCGAAGACAATCGAGTAGTGGCCCGCCTAGGTTTGCGGGCCGGCAGCTAGCAGGCTGTTGAAAAACTACCTACGTTGCCATTGCTGCGTTTAAAACAGCCTCAAAATGCTCATTTACAACGCGTAAACTGCGCTTTTTCGGCTGTTTTTGCCTTGCACTGGCCGCCTCGCCTACGTTTTTCAACGGCCTGCTAGCCGGTCACGCCAGGCGTTGCTGGCCGGTGAAGTGCAGCGTCGCCTTGCAGCGCCGGCAGTAATAGCGCCTGCCTTTGGCCACCAGGGCGTGGCGCTGGGCGGAGAAGGGAAACTCGCCGTCCGGGCAACTGCAGCGGTAGATGAAGCGGCTGATCTGGCGCCGTTCGACCTCGTAGTTATGGCAGCGATGCGGTGGTAGTTCGTAGACGCCACGCATGATCAGTTGCCATTCCTCGCCATGCGGCTGGATGCATGGGCCGAACAGCTGGTGGGCGACCATATGAGCCACCTCATGTGGCACGGTCTGGCGCAGGAAATCCTCACGGTTGTCGCGATACAGCTGCAGGTTGAAGCGCAGCTTGTTTTCCGTCAGGTGCGCGACACCGGCCTTCTGCCCACGCAGCTTGAAGCTGACTTCGGGGCGAGGGAAACGCTGCTTGAAGAAAGTCTCGGCCAGTTGGTAGCAGGCCTCGACACGGGCGTGGAGCTGTTCGGGCATGATCGCTGTCGGAATATTGCGGTTTGCCGATTATGCCGCAAGCCGCGCAGCGCTTCACCTTGGGCCTCGATCAGGGTTTTGTTAACGAAAAGGCCGTCTGTGAAGACGGCCTTTGCGCATGTTGCGTGAGTCAACTGGTATAAACCGGCCCAACTCCCAGCCCCCAGAGGATCACCGAGCTGGCGATCATCGCCACCAGCACCACCAGTCCTACTGCCAGCACCGAGCTGGAGAACATGAAACCCTCGTCCTCGGGGATGTTCATGAAGGTCGGGATGCCCACATACAGCAGGTACACCGTGTAGCAGATCGCCACCGTACCGATGATCATGCCCAGCCACAGGTGTGGATACAGCGCCGCCAGGCCGCCGATGAACAGCGGGGTGGCGGTGTAAGCAGCGAATACCACGCATTGCGTCAGGTTGGGGTTGGCGTCGTAGGTGCGCGCCATCCAGTGGATGAAGGCGCCCATCACGGCAACGCCGGCCAGCATCGCCAGGTAGGACATGATCGCCATACTCATCGCACTGGCTTCGGTGAGCATGACGGGCGGTCGGTCGCCGATGGCCCAGCCGACCTGTGTGGTACCGATGAAGGCCGAAATGGCCGGGATGGCTGCAAGCAGCAGTACGTGGGTCAGATACATGTGGCTGATGCTTTCTTCCTCGCCACGGATTTCCTGCCACTCCTGATCGGGATGGGTGAAGAGCCCCCAGACGTGATGGATCATGCCAGACACCTCCTCTTGTTATGGCGGTCGCCCCCAGCAGCGCCTGGCGCGCATGACCAGCGCCACCAGGTGCCAAGGCCGAACATCTGCGACCTTGTGTCGCAGTATAGGACGGGTCTGGAGGCCGCGTGTTGCCTGGCTTTAGAGTGAATCGCTCTCTCGGCCTCAGTTGTAATAGCGGCTCAGAATTTCCATGGCCTTGTTGATCGACTGCAGCCGCTGAGTGCTGCCGCCGCGATCCGGGTGATGCAGGCTCACCAGTTGCCGGTAGCGCTGCTTGATGCGCGCCAGGTCGAGCGGGGCGTCGTCGTCCAGTTCGAACAGTTGCAGGGCGGCGAGCTTTTCCTCGCCGCCCTGCATGCGCGTCCAGAAACTGGTCAGCAGGCGCTCGACGTCGCGCTCATCGGTGTCGCTCAGTTGGCTCATGTCCAGGTAGTAATCACGCAGCGCGTCGCGTTCGCTCAGTGCTGCACTGCCGGCCTGATAGGGCAGCAGACGGATGCACAGGGGGCTGATCTCGAGCAGGTGCGTCTGCGCCTGCCAAAGCCGATCACGCAGGCGGTAGAGGGCGTTGAACAGCAGAAAGTGGGTACGAAACAGCACCAGTTTGTCGGTCAGCGGCAGGTTGGGCAGGTGGCCGCTGTGGTGGGTCTTGAGCTGCTGGATCAGGGCGTATTCGGCCAGGCCGTCGGGGGCTGCCTGCAGTAGCTGCAGCACCTGGTCGGCGAGATCCTGGCTGGGGTCGAGGTCGTCATTCATCGGCCGAGCCTATCATTTAGTTGCCAGTGGGGTAGGGGCGCGGCGCCATTGTGCGTAAAATGTCGCGCTTTCGTTCCCACCCCTCGGATTTCGACGCACCATGGGCACCCTCTCGGTCAACCAGAACAAACTGCAGAAGCGCATCCGCCGCCTGGCCGGCGAAGCTATCACCGACTTCAACATGATCGAGGATGGCGACAAGGTGATGGTCTGCCTGTCCGGCGGCAAGGACAGCTACACCATGCTCGACGTGCTGCTGTACCTGCAGAAGGTGGCGCCTATCAAATTCGAGATCGTCGCGGTGAACATGGATCAGAAGCAGCCCGGCTTCCCCGAGCACGTGCTGCCGGCCTACCTCGAATCCATCGGTGTGCAGTACCACATCATCGAGAAGGACACCTACTCGGTGGTCAAGGAGAAGATCCCCGAGGGCAAGACCACCTGCTCGCTGTGCTCGCGTCTGCGTCGTGGCACCCTGTACACCTACGCCGACGAGATCGGCGCGACCAAGATGGCCCTGGGGCACCACCGCGACGACATCCTGGAAACCTTCTTCCTCAACATGTTCTACGGCGGCACGCTCAAGGCCATGCCGCCCAAGCTGCTCTCCGACGACGGCCGCAACGTGGTGATCCGCCCGCTGGCCTACTGCGCCGAGGCCGATATCGAGGCCTACAGCCAGCTCAAGGAATTCCCCATCATCCCGTGCAACCTCTGCGGTTCGCAGGAGAACCTGCAGCGCCAGGTGGTCAAGGAGATGCTGCAGGACTGGGAGCGCAAGAGCCCGGGCCGCGTCGAGATTATGTTCCGCGCGTTGCAGAACGTGCATCCCTCGCAACTGGCGGATCGCAACCTGTTCGACTTCAAGAGCCTGAAGATCGACGACAGCGCCACGCCGCGCTTTCTTGATGTGATGAGCCTGTAGGGTGGATCACGCTTCACCGATCCACCGTGCCGCGGGGTGGTGGATGTAAAAAGCGACATCCACCCTACGCCCCCCCACGATGTGTCTTGCTTTTGGGAGGGGCTTTAGCCGCGACGCTTGCCAGGCCGCAAAGGCCTGGAGTATGTTTCGGCCATCGCTTTGGAGAATTCCATGTCCGCCAGCCTCAACCTCCTGTCCATGCTGCAAGCCGGTGCCTCGCGCGCTGCGTTGGCGCGTGCGCAGTCGCTTGTGGCCGCGGCGTATTACTTCTTTGGGTATTGGTTTAGCCACAGGCGCGCCTGATACCCCACAGGCGGCCTGAGCACCAGGGTCGCCACCAGAGACGTTTTCCAGAAAACCCCCGGTCGGCAACCCGACCGGGGGTTTTGTTTTTTCCGGCCGAAAACGGCCACAAATCGAGGACTCACAGATGAACCGTTATTACCGCAACTACCGCTACGACTGGCGATTTAGCAGCGTCACCACCGCCCTGACACCTTTGCCACGAACACTCAGTTAGCGCCGCCGCGGCATCGACCGCGCCGGCCAAGGAACCGCCAGATCATGAACAGCTCCGCTCAACTCGTCTCTACCGTCACCACCATCACCCGTCGCAGCGCCCAGCCGCTGCCCAGTCCCGCCGTACTGCGCCAGCGCCTGCCGTTATCCGCCGCCCTTGCCGAACGTATCGCCGCTGATCGTGACGCCATTCGCGCCGTGCTCGATGGCGTCGATCCGCGCCTGCTGGTGGTGGTCGGCCCCTGTTCCCTGCATGACCGCGCTTCGGCGCTCGAATACGCCGAACGCCTGGCCGAGCTGGCGCCGCATGTCGATGACCAACTGTTGCTGGTGATGCGCGCCTACATGGAAAAACCGCGCACCACCGTCGGTTGGAAAGGGCTGCTGTACGACCCACACCTGGATGGCAGTGGTGACATGGCTGAAGGGCTGCGCCAGTCGCGACAATTGATGCTGGATATCCTCGAGCGCGGCCTGCCGCTGGCTACCGAGTTGCTGCAGCCGATGGCCGCCGGCTACTTCGACGATCTGCTCGGTTGGGCGGCCATCGGCGCGCGCACCAGCGAGTCGCAGGTGCACCGCGAGATGGTCAGTGGCCTGGATCTGCCGGTCGGTTTCAAGAACGGCACCGATGGCAGCGTCGGCATCGCCTGTGACGCCATGCGCTCGGCGGCGCACCCGCACCAGCACTTCGGTATCGACGACCTCGGCCATCCGGCCCTGCTACACACCGCCGGCAACCCGGACACTCATCTGGTGCTGCGCGGTGGCCACGGCGCGCCGAATCATGATGCGGCAAGCGTCGCCGCTGCACGGGAGGCATTGCAGCGTCAGGGTATCGCCCCACGCATCATGGTCGACTGCAGCCACGCGAACAGTGGCAAGGATCCGCTGCGCCAGCCGGCGGTGCTGGACAGCGTGATCGACCAGCGCCTGGCTGGCGATGACAGCCTGCGCGGGGTGATGCTGGAGAGCCACCTGTTCGACGGCTGCCAGGCGCTGTCCGGCGAGCTGCGTTACGGCGTGTCGATCACCGACGGCTGCCTGGGCTGGAGCGGCACCGAGGCAGCACTGCGCCAGGCCGCCGAGCGTTTGCGCGGGTAGGGTGGGTGCAATCCCGCCGGTTCGAGCTTGGCGGGTTTCACCCGCCCTACGGGCTGTGTTCGGTGAGCTGCGTTACGGTGTGTCGATCACCGACGGCTGCCTGGGCTGGAGCAGCACCGAAGCGGCACTGCGCCACGCCGCTGAGCGTTTGCGCGGGTAGGGCGGGTGCAACCCGCCGGTTCGAGTTTGGCGGGTTTCACCCGCCCTACGGGAGAGCCATCGCTGTGGGACTTGAGTGTTCGACGCGCTGCGTGCAGGCTCTGTCGTCCGTTTTATGAAGGATTCGATTCATGCGTGATTACAAGTGGCTGCACGAGTTCTGCCTCAATCGCTTCGGCTCGGCCAAGGCGCTGGAGGCCATGCTGCCGCAGCCGCGCAGCGAGGCCGAGCTGCGCGCGCTGAGCGATGACCGCTACCTGTCGCTGATCAGCCTGCGCATCTTCCGCGCCGGGCTCAAGCACAGCCTGGTGGACGCCAAATGGCCGGCGTTCGAGCAGGTGTTCTTCGGCTTCGACCCGGAAAAGGTGGTGCTGATGGGCGCCGAGCGCCTGGAGAACCTGATGCAGGACGCGCGGCTGATCCGCCACCTGGGCAAGCTCAAGAGCGTGCCGCGCAACGCGCAGTTCGTTCTCGACGTACGCCGCGAGAAAGGTAGCTTTGGTGCACTGATCGCCGACTGGCCGGTGACCGATATCGTCGGCTTGTGGAAGTACCTGGCCAAGCACGGCAATCAGCTCGGTGGTCTGTCGGCGCCGCGTTTCCTGCGTATGGCGGGTAAGGACACCTTCATCCCGACCGATGACATGGTCGCCGCGCTAAAGGCGCAGGATGTGATCGACAAGGCACCGACCAGCCTGAAAGACCTGGCCGCTGTGCAGGCTGCCTTCAATCAGTGGCACGCGGAAAGCGGCCGACCACTGTGCCAGCTATCGGTGATGCTGGCGCATACGGTCAATCATTGAGTAGCGGTGGGAGGCGATTTAGCAGCGACTCTTATTGCTAGCCATCGCGGCTAAAGCCCCTCCCACAGTGGATGCAACTTCGGCTACGACAGCAAACCTTCGCGGCTGCGCCGCGCCTCGCGAAACTCGCCCGGTGTCTGCCCCGTCCAGGCCTTGAAGCTGCGGTGGAACGAGCGCGCCTCGGTAAAGCCCAGGTAGCAGGCGATGTCCTGGATCGCCAGGTCGCTGCGCAGCAGGTAGTGCTCGGCCAACTCCTGGCGCAGCTCGTCGAGGATCTGCTGGTAGCTGGTGCCGGCCTGCTGCAGATGACGTTGCAGGGTGCGCACGGTCATGTCGAACTTCTCCGCCACCCGTTCCTTGCGCGGCAGGCCGTCCTTGAGCAACAGGCGCAGCGCATTCTTCACCCGGCGTGGCAGTGGCTCGTCGTCGTCCAGTCCGGCCATCAGCGCCAGGGCATGTTCCTCCAGCGTGCGTAGCAGGTTGGCGTCGGCCTGGCGCAGTGGCACGCCGAGGTAGTCCAGCGGCACCAGCAGGGCGTTGCAGGGTTGTTCGAACAGCACCGGGCAGCCGAACAGTTGCTGGTATTCGGCCAGCTCGGTGGCGCCCGGTTGTGCGTGTTCGAACCACACCTGGCGCGGCGAATGTTCGGAGTCGGCGATCCAGCGGGCGTACAGCAGCCAGGAGGCGAGCACGTTCTCGACCATGTGACGGCGCACGTCCGGTGCCTGATGGCGGCAGCTCCAGATCAGCCGCACATGATCCTCGGCCGCCTCGATACGGCTGGTGCCCATGTCGCCCACCAGCTTTTCGTAGGGCACGATGCGGCTCATGGCTTCGCCAAGAGTCGCGCAGTTCATGGCGATGTAGCCGAGCACGCTCCACGAACCGGGCTGGACGAAACGCGCCGAGTGCAGGCCGAACAGGGGATCGCCGGACACCTCGACCAGATGCGCCAGCAGGCGTTCGTGCACCTCGCCGGGCATGCGCTTGCCATTGTCGGCCAGATCCTGCGCGCCAATGCCGGCAGCGGCCAGGGCGCGGTCGATGTCCAGGCCGAGCTGTTCGGCCTGGCGCAGGTACTTGAGCAGGGCGGGAACCGAGGTGTAGCCGAGGTTTTCCATGGATTCTTCTTGTTCTGCAGTGGAAGCGACGCGACGCCTGGCTTGATTGGCGACAACGGCTGTCACCATCCGACAGTGACGGCCGGCGGCGGCTGGCTAGTATAGGCAGCCATAAGTGCTGATCGGAATGGGGGATGCGATGCGACGCTGGAACGGATGGGGTGACGAGGCGACCGAAGTGGAACTGCCGGCCCATGGCGAGGCTTTTCTCGCCGAACTGGTCGGGCCGGGCCAGTGTCTGGCCGATGCCAGCCTGCAGGATGTGCTGGCGCGCGTGCCGGCCTCGCGCCTGGCGCCGCATCCGCTGATCAGCGTCGATGCCGAAGTGCGCGTGCGCCACGCCCGTGGCCAGAGCCTGCCGGACTGGCTGGCGATGCGCTCCGGTGACTTCGGCCTGTTTCCCGATGGCGTCGCCTGCCCGGAAAGTGCCGAGCAGATTCGTGATTTGCTGGCCTGGGCGCAGCAGCATGACGTCACCCTGATTCCCTACGGCGGCGGCACCTCGGTGGCCGGCCATATCAACCCGCAGGCCGGCTTGCGCCCGGTGCTGACCCTGTCGCTGGAGCGCATGACGCGCCTGCTGGATATCGATGAGGACAGCCTGATCGCCACCTTTGGTCCCGGCGCCAATGGCCCGCAAGTCGAGAGCCAACTACGCGCACGTGGCTACACCCTGGGGCATTTTCCGCAGTCCTGGGAGCTGTCGACGCTTGGTGGTTGGGTCGCCAGTCGCTCCAGCGGTCAGCAGTCGCTGCGCTACGGGCGGATCGAGCAATTGTTCGCGGGCGGCAAGCTGGAAACTTTCGCCGGCACCCTGGAGATTCCCACCTTCCCGGCCTCGGCGGCCGGGCCCGATCTGCGCGAGCTGGTGATGGGCTCGGAAGGACGCTTCGGGGTGATCTCCGAGGTGCGTGTGCGCATCAGTCGCCTGGCCGAGCAGGAGCGTTTCTACGCGGTGTTTCTGCCCAACTGGCAGCAGGCGCTGAGCGCCATTCGCAGCCTGGCCCAGGCGCGCGTGCCGCTGTCCATGCTGCGCCTGTCCAACGCCATCGAAACCCGTACCCAACTGGCCCTGGCCGGTCACCCGCAGCAGATCGCGCTGCTGGAAAAATACCTGGCCTTGCGCGGCGCCCGTGACGGCAAGTGCATGCTGACTTTCGGCGTCACCGGCAGCCGGGTGCAGAACGCTGCCTCGCTGAAACAGGCGCGGCGCTTGCTGAAAGGCTTTGGCGGCGTGTTCACCGGCACCTTGCTGGGCAAGAAGTGGGAGCAGAACCGTTTCCGCTTCCCCTACCTGCGTCATGGTCTGTGGGAGCGCGGCTACCTGGTGGACACTCTGGAAACCGCCACCGACTGGTCGAACGTCGACAACCTGCTGAACAAGGTCGAGGCCAGCCTGCGTGACGAGCTGACCGGGGAGGGCGAACGGGTGCACGTGTTCACCCACCTGTCGCACGTCTATGGCGAAGGTTCGAGCATCTACACCACTTACGTGTTCCGCCCCGGCAGCGACTACGCCGAAGCCATGTCGCGCTGGCAGCGCTTGAAAGCAGCGGCCAGCCGCACCATCGCCGAGAATCGCGGCACCATCAGCCACCAGCACGGCGTCGGTCGCGACCACGCACCCTATTTGGGCGCAGAGAAGGGCGAGCTGGGCATGGCCACACTGCGCAGCCTGGCCACGCATTTCGACCCCGACCAGCGCCTGGCGCCTGGCGTGTTGCTGCAGGACTGAGCATGGAACCCTGGAACGCCACCTGGCGCACGCGCGCGCTGCCTGAACTGGCCATACGCGACTGGGATCTGCTGGTAATCGGCGGCGGCATTTGCGGCGCCGGCATCCTGCGTGAGGCGGCGAGGCGTGGCTGGCGCTGCCTGTTGCTGGAGCAACGCGATTTCGCCTGGGGTACCTCCAGTCGCTCGTCGAAGATGGTGCACGGTGGCTTGCGTTACGTTGCCAAGGGCCAACTGGGGCTGACTCGCGACTCGGTGCGCGAGCGCCAGCGCCTGCTCGGTGAGGCGCCGGGGTTGGTGGAGCCGCTGAGCTTCGTCATGCCGCACTACCGTGGCGGCTTTCCTGGGCCGAAGGTATTCGGTGGCCTGCTCAGCCTGTACGACGCCCTGGCCGGCAAACGCAATCATCTGTTCTACCCGCTGCAGCAACTGCGTTACCTGGCGCCGGGCATTCGCGAGGACGGCCTGCTCGGTGGCACGCGCTTCTTCGATGCAGTGACCGACGATGCCCGCCTGGTGCAGCGCGTGCTGGGCGAGGCGCGCGCCGAAGGCGGCGAGGCGCTCAATGGCATGCGCGTGGTCGAGTTGTTGCGCGAGGCGGGGCAGGTGGTCGGCGTGCTGGCCGAGGATGTGGAAACGGGCGAGCAATACCGCCTGCGCAGCCGCGCCGTGGCGCAAGCCACCGGGGCCTGGGCCGATCGCCTGCGCCAGCCAGGCAATGGTCGCATCCGCCCGCTGCGCGGCAGCCACCTGCTGCTGCCGAGCTGGCGCCTGCCGGTTGCGCATGCTTTTAGCTTTATGCACGAGAGCGATAGGCGCCCGGTATTCGTTTTCCCCTGGGAAGGCGCGACGGTGATCGGCACCACCGATCTGGATCATGCGGACGATCTGGACGCCGAGGCGGCGATCAGTGCCGACGAGGTCGATTACCTGCTGACCGCCTGCGCCCAGCAGTTCCCGGTTGCGCAGGTGAGCCGCACTGATGTGCTGTCGACCTGGGCGGGCGTGCGTCCGGTGGTGGGCGATGGCAGCGCCGGGCTGAAACCCTCGGACGAGAAGCGCGAACATGCGCTGTGGATCGAGCCGGGCAGTGTGACCCTGGCCGGCGGCAAGCTCACCACCTTCCGTCTGCTGGCGCTGGAGGTGCTGCGTGCCTGTGCCGGATTCGTCGGCAAGCCGGTGGATGATCGTGGCTGCGCCGTATTCCGTGACGGCATGCCGCCAGCCATGCCGCACCTGAGCCCGGCGCAGCAACGCCGGCTGCTTGGCCGCCATGGCCGACAACTGAAGGATGTGCTGCGGCTGATCGAGCAAATCGGCGCTGACTGTGTCGCTGCTACCGACACCTTGTGGGCCGAGCTGGCCTGGGCTGCCGAAGGTGAGCTGGTGCTGCATCTGGATGATCTGCTGCTACGCCGCACGCGCCTGGGCCTGTTGCTGGCTGAAGGCGGCCGCGCCGAGCTGCCGCGTATCCGCGCGCTGTGCCAACCACGGCTTGGCTGGAGCGATGCGCGTTGGCAGCAGGAAGAGACGGATTACCTGGCGTTGTGGCAACGCTGCTACAGCCTGCCAGAGACTTAATGATGGCGCTGCCGACTTTCCGTAGGAGCGAGCTCTGCTCGCGAAGCTTTTGCGCTATCCCCGTTCGCGAGCAGAGTTCGCTCCTACGGCAATACCGTGCATTCCAAGCAGAGGTCACACCTTGAGCGAACCAAGCTACCTGCTGAGCATCGACAACGGCACCCAGAGCGTGCGCGCGCTGCTGTTCGATACCAACGGCAACCTGCTCGCCAAGGGCAAGGTCGAGCTCGATCCCTATTTCTCCAGCCAGCCGGGCTGGGCCGAGCAGGATCCGGAGTATTACTGGGCCAGCCTCGGCGAGGCCTGCCGCCAGCTGTGGCAGCAGGTCACTATCGACCGCAGGCAGATCAAGGGCGTCGCCGTCACCACCCAGCGCGGCAGCATCATTCACGTCGATGAGCAGGGCGCGCCGCTGCGCCCGGCGATTCTCTGGCTCGACCAGCGTCGTGCCGAGGTGCAGGGGCGGATCAAGGGGCTGTGGGGTTGGCTATTCAAACTGGTGCGCGCCGAGGAGGCGGTCGATCACTTTCGTGGCCAGGCCGAGGTCAACTGGGTCGCCCAACATCAGCCGGAGATTGCGGCACGCACGCACAAGGTGCTGTTGCTTTCAGGGTTTCTCACCCATCGCCTTTGCGGTCGCTTCGTCGATTCCACCAGCAGTTGCGTTGCCTACCTGCCGTTCGACTACAAGCGCCTGCGCTGGGCCGCGCCCGGTGATTGGAAGTGGCAGGCGCTGAAGGTACGCCGTGAGCAACTGCCCGAATTGTTCAAGCCGGGGGAGCGACTGGGTCAGATCAGCGCCGAGGCCAGCCGCCATACCGGTATTCCCGAGGGCTTGCCGCTGATAGCCGCCGGGGCCGACAAGGCCTGCGAGGTGCTGGGTTCCGGTGCGCTGCAGCCCAGCACGGCGTGCCTCTCATACGGCACCACCGCGACCATCAACACCACGCGCAGCCG
Source organism: Pseudomonas sp. FG29 (assembly GCF_057809355.1). NCBI lineage: Bacteria > Pseudomonadati > Pseudomonadota > Gammaproteobacteria > Pseudomonadales > Pseudomonadaceae > Pseudomonas > Pseudomonas sp. FG29. The sequence goes on from NZ_JBMDJU010000001.1 coordinate 664,804, forward strand.
TTATATGGAAACCATCCCGCTGATCCCGCCCTATCCGGCGGCGCTGCCGGATCATTTCAACACCGAGGTGATGATCTATCGCGGTTTCTGGATGGTCAGCTGGTTCAAGCGCGAGTTCGGCCTGCGTGAAATGCAGCGCGCCGAGGCGTTGGGCGTAACGCCCGAGGTGCTGTTCGACGAGTTGGTCAACGCCGTGCCGCCGGGCTCCATGGGCCTGATGCTGCAGCCGTACTGGACGCCGGGCATTCGTGAGCCGGGGCTGGAGGCCAAGGGCTCGATCATCGGTTTTGGTGACGTGCACACCCGCGCGCATCTGTATCGGGCGATTCTGGAGGGATTGGCCTACGCCCTGCGTCAGGGCAAGGAACGTATCGAAAAACGTTCCGGCACGCGTATCGAGCGCCTGCGCGTGTCTGGCGGCGGTTCGCAGAGCGATGCGGCGATGCAACTGACCGCCGATATCTTCGGCTTGCCGGCCGAGCGCCCGCATCTGTATGAGACCAGCGGCCTGGGCGCGGCGATCAACTGTGCGGTGGGCCTGGGCTTGCACCCGGATTACCCGAGCGCCATCGCCGCCATGACCCGCGTCGGCCAGGTGTTCCAGCCGAACCCGGAGGCCCAGCGCGTTTATCAGCAGCTCTATGGGCAGGTTTACCAGCGCATGTACCGTCAGCTCAAACCGCTGTACCAGCGCATTCGCAAGATCACTGGTTACCCGGCGTAGGGCGGACTCAGGAGCGAAGCGAACAGTCCGCCATTCTTTGGTGCTATACCAACTCAGCGGCGTACTGCTTCGCGACGACTGCATGGATGCAGGAGGTAGAGCGACGCAGGAAGCCAAAGCCGAGTACGCCCTACGTCACTGGCGATGCCGTTAATCAATGATCGCCAGCAAGCTGGCTCCTACAAAAAAGATCGCCCTCCGCAGTGGAGGGCGATGGGGGTCAGGCGACATCCACCAGTACGATCTCGCTGTCTTCCTGCGCTTCGACGCGGATCACCTCGACATCCGCAATGGCCACGCCATCACGTGCCTTGGCCGCCACGCCGTTGACCTTGAAGGCACCGGTAGCGCCGACCAGATAAGCCTTGCGACCTGGCTGCAGGCTGTACTCGGCGCTCTGTCCGGCCTTGACCGTGGCAGCTACCAGGCGAGCGTCGGTACGGATGCGTAGGGCGTCGACATCCTCCTCGTAACCGCTGGCCAGGGTGACGAAGGCCCCGGCGCGGTCGCCTTTGGGGAACGGCTTGGCGCCCCAGGAGGGCGGCAGGCCGGCCTGATTCGGCTGAATCCAGATCTGGAAGATCTTGGTGGTTTCATCCTCCAGGTTGTACTCGCTGTGGGCGATGCCGGTGCCGGCACTCATTACCTGCACGTCGCCGGCTTCGGTGCGGCCCTTGTTGCCCAGGTTGTCCTCATGGCTGATGGCGCCTTCGCGAACGTAGGTGATGATCTCCATGTCGCGGTGCGGGTGCGGCGGGAACCCCGAATGCGGTGCGATCTCGTCGTCATTCCAGACCCGCAGGCGGCCCCAGTTCATCCGCTCGGCGTCATAGTATTCGGCGAAGGAAAAGTGGTGACGGGCATTCAGCCAGCCGTGGTGAGCACCACCGAGTTGTTCGAACGGACGTACATCGATCATGGTCAATCCTCCAGTCACGCACGGGCGGAGTCCCGTGCAGTGTCGATGGGTGAATGATCGTTTCGTATCAACTGATTTAAAAGCGCAAATTTATTCACATAAATATCTAAATAATTGATCAATTAGCGGCGGGTCGAAGCACTAGGCTTGCGCGGGTGAATCAAGGAGAACCACGATGAACGAACGCAAGGCCTGGCTGATACTGCATGGCAAGCAGGCGCTGAATGGCGAGGTAAGGGCTGCAGTGCAGGCCTTGCGTGAGCGTGGCTGGGACTTGGCGGTACGCCTGACCTGGGAGGCCGGCGATGCCGAACGCCTGGTGGAAGAAGGCCTGGCGGCGGGCTACCCGACCCTGATCGCCGGCGGTGGCGATGGAACCCTGCGCGATGTGGTCGAGGCGATGATCAAGGCCGATAGCCAGGCCAGCCTGGTACTGCTGCCACTGGGCACCGCCAATGACTTCGCCCATGCCGCCGGTATTTCTCTGGTGCCGGCTGAAGCGCTGGCGTTGCTCGAGGTCGAGCCGGTCGCGGTGGATATCGGTCTGGCGGGCGAGCGTGCCTTCCTCAACATGGCCACGGGCGGCTTCGGCTCGAACGTGACCGCCAATACGCCGGAGGAGCTTAAGAAAGTTCTCGGCGGCGCCGCCTATCTGCTCACCGGGCTCACTCGCTTTTCCGAAGTGCGTCCGGCTGTCGGGCGTTTTCGCGGGCCTGATTTCCAGTGGGAGGGAGAGTTTCTCGCGCTGGGCATCGGCAATGGTCGTCAGGCCGGTGGCGGGCACCTGCTGTGCCCCGAGGCGACGGTCGACGATGGCCTGTTGGACGTGTGCATCGTGCCGGCGGCGCAGGATGCGGTCGGTACGCTTGGAACGCTGCTCTCCGGTGGTATTCATGGTCTGCAGAGCGTGGCTGTCAGCGCGCGCCTACCCTGGCTGGAGGTGGACGCGCCGGAAGGGCTGGATCTCAACCTCGATGGCGAACCGCTGGAAAGCAGCAGCCTGCGTTTCGCCGTCAAACCCGCTGCGCTGCGCCTGCATTTGCCGGAACGGTCGCCGCTGTTGCATCACTGGTCAGGCGCACGGGGCTGAGGCATGATGGCTGCGCGCCAGCAATCTTTAGTCCGCCGGCAGTCTGCCGATAACGCGAAAGGCAGGCTAGACTCACTAAACACCACGGGAGCGCATGATGGCCGGCATCCTTGATTCAGTAGATCAACGTACACAACTGGTCGGTGAAAACCGTCTGGAAATCCTCATGTTCCGCCTGGCCGGACGCCAGTTGTTCGCGATCAACGTGTTCAAGGTGCAAGAGGTGCTGCAACTACCCAAGCTGACGCTCATGCCTCAGCGGCATCGCTATGTCTGTGGCGTGGTCAACCTGCGCGGTCATACGCTGCCGGTGATCGACCTGTCGCAAGCCATTGGCATGCGCCCGCTGGTGCCGGATGAGCGCAGCACCATCATCGTCACCGAGTACAACCGTTCGGTGCAGGCCTTCCTGGTCGGCAGCGTCGATCGCATCCTCAACCTCAACTGGGAGTCGATCCAGCCGCCGCCCGGTGGGGCTGGTCGTCAGCACTACCTGACCGCGATCACCAAGGTCGACGACCAGATCGTCGAGGTGATCGACGTCGAGAAGGTGCTGGCCGAAATCGTCCCCATGAGCACCAAGGTTTCGGCCGAGAAGCTTGCCGACCCGTTGCTGGAAAAGGCTCGTGGCCGTGAAGTGCTGCTGGTCGACGACTCCAGCGTGGCGCTCAGCCAGTTGCGCGACACCCTGACCCAGCTCGGCATTCGCCTGCACATGGCCAGCGACGGCCTCAAGGCCCTCAACCTGTTGAAGAAGTGGGCCGACACCGGCGAAGTGATGACTGACAAACTGTTGATGATCTTCACTGATGCCGAGATGCCGGAAATGGACGGCTATCGGCTGACCAGCGAGATCCGCAGCGACCCACGCCTGAAGGATCTCTACGTGGTGCTGCATACCTCGTTGTCCGGCAGCTTCAACGAAGCCATGGTGAAAAAGGTTGGCTGCGACGGCTTCCTCTCCAAATTCCAGCCGGACAAGCTGGTCGAGGTCATTCGTACCCGCCTCACACTCGACGAGCCTGCTTGATCGCTTGTGATGCCCGCCGGCAATTCGTATAAGGACGTTTTGCCGGCAAGGGAATCGCGTCATGTTGAGTCTTTCGCAGTTATATCGCTATCCACTCAAGTCCGGTCGCGGGGAGGTGCTGCAGCGCTGCGCCGTCGACGGCCTCGGGCTGAGCGGCGATCGCCGCTGGATGGTGGTCGATGCTGCCAACGGGCGTTTCATCACCCAGCGTCTTTTGCCGCAGATGAGCCAACTATCCGCGCTGTACAACCTGCGTGGTGGCCTGACCCTGAGCGCTGCCGGGCACGGTGAGCTGGAGGTGGCGGTGCCCGATCCCGAGCAGGATCTTCGCGGCGTAACCGTCTGGCAGGACAGCCTGCAAGTGCCGGATGCGGGTGATGAAGCGGCGGCCTGGCTCAGCGAGCTGCTGGGTCGGTCGTGCCGTCTGGTGCAGGTGCCCGAAGCGCGCACCCGTCAGGTCGACACGGCTTATGCCCTGCCGGGTGATCGTGTGGCCTTCGCCGATGGTTTCCCCCTGCTGCTGATCGGCCAGGCTTCGCTGGATGACCTGGCGCAGCGTGTCGGTCGGCCGCTGTCGATGCTGCGCTTTCGTCCCAACCTGGTGGTGGTCGGCAGCGAGCCTTACGCCGAGGACAGCTGGAAACGCATCCGTATCGGCGAGGTGGAGTTCGAGGTGGCCAAGGGGTGCACCCGGTGCATCCTCACCACGGTCGACCCGCAGAGCGGCGAACGCAGCGCCGACCGTGAGCCCCTGACCACCCTCAAGACTTACCGTGAGCGCGAAGGCGATGTGTACTTCGGCCAGAACCTCTTGCCGCGCGGCGTCGGCGAGTTGCAGGTCGGCATGCCGGTGGAAGTGCTCGAATAAGGCCAGGCTAGCGTTGTAGGCGCGAATTTATTCGTGATGCAGGAGGCTACGGCGCCAACCCATTCGCGGATAAATCCGCTCCTACACGACCGTTCGCCTTTTGTAGGAGCGAATTCATTCGCGATCATGCCGGGCACTGAGCAACAACTATCGCGAATAAAGGTCGGGCGTGCCCTGCGTGCCTTCAGGCACGCTCGATCTGTGCCGGGGTACGACGCATCAGCACCTTGCCATGGCGCACCGACACCAGCGCGTGGCCCTGGCTGCGCACCATCTCGTAATCGTCCGGCGCCGAGAGGATCAGCAGGTTGGCCGGGCGACCCACTTCCAGGCCGTAACCTTCACCCAGGTTCAGCGCGCGCGCCGAATTGTCGGTGATCAGATCCAGGCTGCGCTTGAGATCCTCGTAGCCGAGCATGTGGCAGATGTGCAGGCCGGCTTCGAGGATGCGCAGGATGTTGCCGTTGCCCAGCGGATACCAGGGGTCGACGATGGAATCCTGGCCGAAGCAGACGTTCATCCCGGCGCGGTCGATCTCCGCCACGCGGGTCAGGCCGCGGCGTTTCGGGTAGGTGTCGAAGCGGCCCTGCAGGTGGATGCTCTCGGTGGGGCAGGAGATGAAGCTGATGCCGCTCATCTTCAGCAGGCGGAACAGCTTGGAGCAGTAGGCGTTGTCGTAGGAGCCCATGGCCGTGGTGTGGCTGGCGGTGACGCGTGCGCCCATGCCGCGCACGCGGGCTTCCTCGGCCAGCACTTCGAGAAAGCGTGATTGCGGGTCGTCGGTTTCGTCGCAGTGCACGTCCACCAGGCAGCCTGTGCGTTCTGCCAGATCCATGAGGAACTGGATCGACGACACACCCTGGTCACGGGTGTTCTCGAAGTGGGGGATGCCGCCCACCACATCGGCACCTAGCTCGATGGCCTGTTCCATCAGCGCGCGACCATTGGCATAGGACTCGATGCCCTCCTGCGGGAAGGCGACGATCTGCAGGTCGATCAGATGGCGGGTTTCCTCGCGCACTTCGAGCATCGCCCTGAGCGCGGCCAGGGTCGGGTCGGTGACGTCGACGTGGGTGCGCACGTGCTGGATGCCATGGTCGACCAGCATGTCGATGGTCTTCTTGGCGCGGGTCTTGGTGTCTTCATGGGTGACCAGCGCCTTGCGCTCGGCCCAGCGCTCGATGCCCTCGAACAGCGTGCCGCTCATGTTCCAGGCTGGCTCGCCGGCGGTCAGCGTGGCGTCGAGGTGGATGTGCGGCTCGACGAAGGGTGGCACCACGAGATTGCCGGCGGCGTCCAGATCGCCCTCGGCGATGGGATGCAGGGCGTGCTGGGCGTCGATGGCGGCGATGCGCTCGCCGTCCAGGGTGATGCGATGCAGGCCGTCGCGGCCGCGCAGGCGGGCATTGTGGATGATCATCAGATTTCCTCTCAGGCAGGCGACGACAGGCGCCGGATCAACAGCGCAACGCTGATGTTCAGGCGGTCGTGCGGGTCTTCGAACGAGCAGCCGGTCAGCGCTTCGATGCGCTGTAGACGGTAGCTCAGGGTATTGCGGTGAACGTTCAGGCGCTGTGCGGCCAGGGCCAGGTTGCCGTTCTCGGCGAACCAGGCCTCCAGTGTCGGCATCAGCACCGGTTGGTGGCGTGAGTCGTCGCCGATCAGCGGGCCGACCACACGCTCGACGAAGCGGTCGAGCAGGCTGCGGTCGCGGATCGCGCCGAGCAACTCCAGCACGCCCAACTCATTGAAACTGCACAGGCCCAGGCGCTCGGGAAAGCGCTGTGCCACGGCCAGGGCCTGGCGTGCTTCACCCAGGCCCTGGGCGAAACGTGGCGCCTCGCAGCCGGCGCTACCCAGGCCAAGGAACAGGCGTAGCGGACCGAGCTGTGGGCGCAGTTCATCGAGCAGCGTGGTCATGGCCTGGCGGTTGCGCGCTTCGGCGTGGGCATCGGGGCAGGGCAGCAGGGCGATCCAGTGGCGGCCCTGGCTGACCAGCGGCAGCGCGTCACCGAGTTCGCCGAGGCTCTGCTCCAGGCGCCGTTGCAGCAGTTGTTGGCGACTCTGCAGCTGGCGCTCGGCGTCTTCGTCGGGCAGATCACCGAACAGTTGCTCGCTGCCGTCGAGGCGCAGCAGTGCCACCTGACGCGGCACATGCAGTGCCAGGCCAAGGCTGTCACCACGTTGCAGCAGCACCTCGAGCGACTGGTAATCGCCGTCGAGCACCTGCTCCAGCACGTGCTGGCGCGAGCGGCCGAGCTGCTGTGCGTGAACCAGGGCGGTGCCGATGGCCTGGGTGACCACCACCATCTTCAGCGCGTAGGGCTGCTCGATCAGCGGCAGATTTAGGCGCTCGGCTTCTGCGATCACGCTTGGCGGGATGGCCTGGATGAACTCGGCGCCGGTGAGGATGACCATGCCGGCGACCACGCGCTCATGGCCCTCGCGCACCAGGCGCAGCAGGTTGGCTTCGTCGCGCGGGTGGTTGATGCCGGTGACGAAGATCAGCTCGCCGCCCATCACCCAGTCGGCGATGCCTTCGTTCTCCGCCACGTAGGGCCAGCGCACGGCATTCTCGCGCCCGGCCTGGCCGGCACGCAGGCGCATGCTGGCCAGGTCGGGTAGGGCGAGTACGTCGGCGACGGTCAGACTCACGCGCCGGCGACCTGCTGGCGGCCGGCCAGGGCTTTGTTCAATTCGAACAGCACGACGTAGGCTACGGCAGCCACGGCGATGCCCACCAATGGCGCGACCCAGGGCGAAAAGTAGGCGCTCAGCGCACCGATCAGGTAGGCGCCCAGGCCGACCCAGTTGAATGCGGGCAGGCGCACATCGGCCAGTTTCGGGTAGCGCGCACGGTGGCCGTAGAAGTAGTCGGCCATGATCACGCCGCCAATCGGCGGGATGACCGAGCCGAGCAGGATCAGGAAGGGAATCAGCATCTCGTACATGCCACCGATGGCCAGCAGGGTGCCGATGCCGGCGCCGACCAGGGTCACGGTCTTGCGCTTGCCGGTGCGCAGCAGGTTGCAGCCGGCTGCGGCGAAGTTGTAGATGGTGTTGTCCTGGGTCGTCCACAGGTTGAGGAACAGCATGATCACGGCGGCCATGGACAGACCCTGCAGCACCAGCACTTCGACTACGTCCGGCTGCTGGTAGACGATGGCGCCATAGGCGCCGGCAACGATCATCAGGCCGTTGCCAATGAAGAAGCCGAACAGACTGGCCAGCACCGCGACGCGGCCGCTCTTGGCGAAGCGTGTCCAGTTGGTGGCCTGGGTGGCGCCGCTGACGAAGGTGCCAAACACCAGGGTGATGGCCACGCTCAGGCTCATGCTCTCCTTGGGCTCCACTGCGAGCAGGCCGGCCAGGCCGCCGATATCACGGGTGGCGATCCACAGCGACACCACCAGCAGCACCAGCATGGCCGGCACGGCGACGCGCGAGAGCAGATCCAGGCCCTTGTAGCCGACGAAGGCAGTGAGGCAGAAACCGAAGCCGAACAGCACCATCAGCGGGATGGTGAGGCTTTCGGGCAGGCCAAGGATCTTCACCAGGACGATGGCGATGGTCGCCGTACCCCAGGCGTACCAGCCGATCTGGGTGAAGCCGAGCAGCATGTCGGACAGCTTGCTGCCCACCTCGCCGAAGCAGAAGCGGCCCATCAGCACCGAATTCAGCCCACTGCGGCAGGCGATCAGCCCCAGCACAGCGGCATACAGGCCGAGCAGCAGGTTACCGATCACCGCCGCCCAGAGCAGGGTGGTGAAATCGAAGGCCATGCCGATCTTGCCGCCGGCGAACATGGTTGCGGTGAAGAAGGTGAAACCGAACAGCAGGATGGCGGTGGAGAACAGCCCCTTGCGCGCGCCGTTGGGCACCTCGCTCAGGGGGTAATCGCTATCGGGGGTGACGTTGCTCATGGACCTGGCTCCGGTAAGAGGGTGAGGCCTTGGCGATAGCAGGGGACGTGCCAGAAAGCAGAACAGCAGGCTGCTTGGCAGAGTGATCAAAAGGTTTTGTGCGATATGCACAACGAAATACGCTTATGGAGCGCCAGATCGCTCAAGGTTTGTGAGTGTAGAACAAAAGTGGTGCGCGACGCTGCGGTCGCGCACCAGCTTGCAGCGCCTCAGTTGACGGTGACCTGTGGCATCGGCGGCATGGTTACGGTCTGCTCGGCGCTTGGGGCAAGCACTTCGGCTTCGCCGTCCACTACCTGCTTGCCGTCCTGGTTGAACACACGGGTGGCGATACGCACGCGGTTCTTCGGCAGTTTTTCCAACACTTCCAGCTTAACGGTGAGGGTGTCGCCGAGTTTCACCGGGCGGGTGAACTTGAGCTGCTGGCCGAGGTAGATGGTGCCTGGGCCGGGCAGGTTGCAGGCGATGGCGGCGCTGATCAGTGCGCCGGTGAACATGCCGTGGGCGATGCGCTCCTTGAACATGGTCTCGGCGGCGAAGGCGGCGTCCAGGTGCACCGGGTTGTTGTCGCCGGATACGGCGGCGAACAGCTGCACGTCGCGTTCCTCTACCTGCTTCTCGAAACTCGCCTGCTGGCCGACTTCGAGGGCCTCGTAGGGGATGTTGGTTACCTGGGTCATGCTTCGCTCCTTGTATCGGTAGGGCATTGCCGGCTGCGGCCGAGCACTTGCTCGAGCCAGCCGACCAAATGTTCGCTGACCTCGTCGCGGTTGAGTTCGTTGAGCAACTCGTGACGGGCCTCTGGGTAGAGTTTCAACTGCACGTCGTGCATGCCGGCTGCGCTCAGGGCTTCGGCCAGGTGCTGCAGGCGCGTGCCGTCGCTGACCGGGTCGCGGTCGCCGCCGATTACCAGCAGCGGCAGGTCGGCGTCGATCTGCGCCAGGTTTTCCACCGGGGTGATCTGTTGCAGGCCTTCGAGCAGGTCGCACCACAACTGCGTGGTGCAGACGAAGCCGCACAGCGGGTCGGTCACGTATTTGTCCACTTCGGCGGCGTCGCGGCTGAGCCAGTCGAACGCCGTACGGTTGGGCTTGAAGGCCTTGTTGAAGGAGCCGAAGGACAGGTAGTCGATGACCTTGCTGCGGCCCTTGGGCCCGAGGCGCCAGCGCTCGAAGCCGGCGATCAGCCGCGCGGCCTTGTACAGCGCCACCGGCTGGTAGTTGGAGCCGGAGAGGATGGCGCCCTGCAGGCTGCAGCTGTGGCCGAGCAGGTAGGCCATGCCGATGTAGCTGCCCATGCTGTGGCCGAGCAGGAAGATCGGCGCCTGCGGATGCTGCTGGCGGATATGGTGGTTGAGGGTCGCAAGATCGCCCACCACCTTGTGCCAGCCGTCTTCGTCGGCGTAGTGGCCCAGGGTGCCGTGTTCGGCGCTGCGGCCGTGGCCGCGCTGGTCATGGGCATAGAGGTCGAAGCCGGCAGCGACCAGGCGCTCGGCCAGGCGCGCATAACGCAGGCTGTGCTCGGCCATGCCGTGAGCGAGCATGACCACCGCACGCGGGGCTGTGTCGCCGTGCCAGTGATTGACGTGCAGGTGCAGGCCGTCGCTGGTGGCCATCGGGAAGGCATTGTGGCGCATGGCGAATCCTTGTGCCGGAAACTGGCGGCATTGTGCACCCTGGCCAGCGTTGCGCAAAGGGCTGCGCACTGCATGGTGTTTTTCCGGTTGCGGTAAAGATCGGTAACGAATCGCCGCATTTAAACCGAGATTCAGCCCATCAATGACGCCTCCGCGCTATAGGCGCAGCGCCTTTGAACTGCTACTTTCCGGGCAGTCAGATCACTTCAGGGGAAGAGGACAAGAACAATGCAACCTGATTTCTGGAACGACAAACGCGCCCCTGGCGTGCCTAGCGATATCGACCTGGCCAGCTACAAGTCGGTCATCGAAGTGTTCGAGCGCTCATGCAAGCGCTTCGCCGATCGTCCGGCCTTCAGCAACCTCGGTGTCACGCTGACCTATGCCGAGCTGGATCGCCTCTCCGCTGCCTTCGCCGCCTACCTGCAGAAGCACACCGATCTCAAGCCGGGCGAGCGCATCGCCGTGCAGATGCCCAACGTGCTGCAGTATCCGATCGCCGTGTTCGGTGCCATGCGCGCCGGGCTGATCGTGGTCAACACCAACCCGCTGTACACCGCCCGCGAGATGAAGCACCAGTTCAAGGATGCCGGCGTGCGTGCGCTGGTGTACCTGAACATGTTCGGCAAGCTGGTGCAGGAAGTGCTGCCGGACACCGAGATCGACTACCTGATCGAAGCCAAGATGGGTGACCTGCTGCCAAGCCTGAAAGGTTGGCTGGTCAACACCGTGGTGAAGAAGGTCAAGAAGATGGTGCCCGACTACCATCTGCCGCAGGCCATCGCCTTCAAGCAACTGCTCAAGCAGGGCCAGGGCCAGGCACTGACGCCGGTCAAGGCCAGCCAGGAGGACGTTGCCGTGCTGCAATACACCGGCGGCACCACCGGTGTGGCCAAGGGCGCGATGCTCACCCACGGCAACCTGATCGCCAACATGCTGCAGGCCGACGCCTGCCTGTCCCAGCTCGGCGACGACGGCACGCCGCTGATGAAGCAGGGCCAGGAAATCATGATCGCGCCGCTGCCGCTGTACCACATCTATGCCTTTACCGTGTGCTGCATGTGCATGATGGTCAACGGCAACCACAACGTGCTGATCACCAACCCGCGCGACATTCCCGGCTTCGTCAAGGAACTGGGCAAGTGGAAGTTCTCCGCGCTGCTGGGGCTGAACACCCTGTTCGTCGCGCTGATGGATCACCCCGAGTTCAAGAACCTCGACTTCTCCAACTTCAAGGTCACCAACTCCGGCGGCACCGCGCTGGTCAAGGCCACGGCCGAGCGCTGGCAGGCCATGACCGGCTGCTCCGTGGTGGAAGGTTATGGCCTCACCGAGACCTCGCCGATCGCCAGTGCCAACGCCTATGGCCGTCTGGCGCGCCTGGGCACCGTCGGCATTCCGGTGCCGGGCACCAACTTCAAGGTGATCGACGACGACGGCAATGAGCTGGCCCTGGGCGAGCGCGGCGAGTTGTGCATCAAGGGCCCGCAGGTGATGAAGGGCTACTGGCAGCGACCCGAAGCCACCGACGAAGTGCTCGATGCCGAGGGCTGGTTCAAGACCGGCGACATCGCGGTGATCGACCCGGACGGCTACGTGCGCATCGTAGACCGCAAGAAGGACATGATCATCGTCTCCGGCTTCAACGTGTACCCCAACGAGATCGAAGACGTGGTCATGGCTCACCCGAAGGTGGCCAACTGCGCGGCCATCGGCGTACCGGACGAGAAATCCGGCGAGGTGGTCAAGCTGTTCGTCGTGCCGCGCGATGGTGGCGTGACCGTGGAAGAGCTCAAGGCTTACTGCAAGGAAAACTTCACCGGCTACAAGGTACCCAAGCAGATCGTGTTCAAGGATTCGTTGCCGATGACCCCGGTCGGCAAGATCCTGCGTCGCGAACTGCGCGACATCGCCTGACCCGCAGCCCCATCTTCCGCTCGGAAGGTGGGGCTGTCCCGCCTCATCGGTCGCCCGACCAATTGTTGTGATTTGGTAACTGCACGCCTGCGCTTTGCGCTCGAATGCCGAACTCGACACTGCGCCCTGATTCGATTCAAGCTAGGCTCTATCCGCTGTAACTAGCGAGATAGAGGCTTTTCGATGCTCTGTGTTGCAGTAGATGGCTTGTGACTGAATTGTGTTTTTCGGTCATTTTAATGACTGTGTAGCCGGGGTGTGGTGCTGGTGAGCCTCTGGCAAAGCTGCTACTCTCGGCGCGCTTCCGAGCCCAAGGCCAGTGGGCTGGCGAGCTAAACACAACAAATAGCCGCCTCGGCGCGGTAATGATCAGCTGTAGCTTAGGAGTGGGCTTCCATGACCGAAAATTTCTGGAAGGACAAGTATCCCGTTGGGGTCGCTGCCGAAATCAATCCCGACCAGTACCCGAACATCCTCGCGGTACTGAAAGAGTCCTGCCAACGCTTCGCCGACAAGCCTGCTTTCAGCAACCTGGGCAAGACCCTCACCTACGGCGAGATCTACAAGCTGTCCGGTGACTTCGCGGCCTACCTGCAGCAGCACACCGATCTCAAGCCCGGCGACCGCATCGCCGTGCAACTGCCCAACGTCCTGCAATACCCCGTCGTGGTCTTCGGTGCCCTGCGTGCCGGGCTGATCGTGGTCAACACCAACCCGCTGTACACCGCGCGGGAAATGGAGCACCAGTTCAACGATTCCGGTGCCAAGGCGCTGATCTGCCTGGCCAACATGGCCCATCTGGCCGAACAGGTCGTACCCAAGACTGGCGTGAAGACGGTGATCGTCACCGAAGTTGGCGACATGCTGCCGACCTTCAAGCGTCTGCTGGTCAATTTCGTGATCAAGCACGTGAAGAAGATGGTGCCGGCTTACCACCTGCCGCAGGCGGTCAAGCTCACCGATGCCCTGGCCAAAGGCCGTGGCCAGCGCGTCAACGATGCCAACCCGAGCAATGGCGACATCGCCGTACTGCAGTACACCGGTGGTACCACCGGCGTGGCCAAGGGCGCCATGCTCACCCACCGCAACCTCGTGGCCAACATGCTGCAGGTCAAGGCGCTGATGGGGGCTAACCTCAACGAGGGCTGCGAGGTGCTGATCGCGCCGCTGCCGCTGTACCACATCTACGCCTTCACCTTTCACTGCATGGCGATGATGCTGATCGGCGGGCACAACATCCTGATCACCAACCCGCGCGACCTGCCGTCCGTGGTCAAGGATCTGGCCAAGTATCCCTTCACCGGCTTCGTCGGCCTCAACACCCTGTTCGTCGCCCTGTGCAACAACGAGGACTTCCGCAAGCTGGACTTCTCCCGTCTGAAGCTCACGGTGTCTGGTGGCATGGCCCTGCAACTGGCCACCGCCGAGCGCTGGAAGGACGTTACCGGCTGTGCCATCTGCGAAGGCTTCGGCATGACCGAGACCAGCCCGGTGGCCACGGTCAACCCGTTCAGCGCCATCCAGCTCGGCACCATCGGTATTCCGGTGCCTTCGACCCTGTGCCGCATCATCAACGACGACGGCCAGGAACTGGCCATCGGCGAGATCGGCGAGCTGTGCGTGAAGGGCCCGCAGGTGATGAAAGGCTACTGGCAGCGCCAGGACGCCACCGATGAAATCCTCGACGCCGATGGTTGGCTGAAGACCGGCGATATCGGCCTGATCCAGGAAGATGGCTACCTGCGCATCGTCGACCGCAAGAAGGACATGATTCTGGTGTCCGGCTTCAACGTCTACCCGAACGAACTGGAAGACGTGCTGGCGACCCTGCCGGGCGTGCTGCAATGCGCCGCCATTGGTATTCCGGACGAGAAATCCGGCGAGGCGATCAAGGTGTTCATCGTGGTCAAACCCGGCGAGAGCCTGACCAAAGAGCAGGTGATGGAGCACATGCGCGCCAACCTCACCGGCTACAAGGTGCCCAAGGCCGTCGAGTTCCGCGACGTGCTGCCGACCACCAACGTTGGCAAGATCCTGCGCCGCGAACTGCGCGACGAAGAGCTGAAGAAACTGGGTAAGAAGTGATTCGAGCCTGCTAAAACGAAAACCCGCTACGGCGGGTTTTTTGTTGCCTGGCGATCTGGACGGTAGGGCGTATTTGGCTTTGGTTTCCTGCGTCCATGCAGTCGTCGCGAAGCGGTGCGCTGTCAGGGTTTCGCCGGATCGTTGTGGTGCTTGGCGGACTGTTCGCTGGCGCTCCTGAGTCCGCCCTACGCTCAGGCTAAACCTCCAGGCTACCGAGTAGGGCGTACCGGGACGCCGGCCGCTCGGAAGCAGTACGCCGTTATGGATTGAGATATTTGCACAATCTGTCGTCTAGACTTTTCCCTACCAAGACCGTCAAGGACGACGTCTCATGCCCAACTACCGCCGCATTTGGTGTCAGGGTGGCACCTACTTCTTTACGCACGCCCTGCGTGTTCGCCACGGTAACGACCTGCTTGTCCGCCATATCGACGTTCTGCGCGATTCCGTGCGTACTGTCCGACGCAGCCATCCGTTCCTAATACATGGTTGGGTGGTATTACCCGATCATCTCCATTGCCTGATCGAGCTTCCGCCCGGCGAGGCAGATTTTGCACTGCGCTGGCGCCTCATCAAGATGCTCTTCTCCCGTGATGTGCCGGCTGACGAGTGGCGCTCCAAGATCCTGCTACGCCGGCGTGAACGCGATATCTGGCAGCGTCGTTACTGGGAGCACCTGATTCGTGACGACGAGGACTTCCGCCGTCATCTCGATTACATCCACATCAACCCGCTCAAGCATGGCTTGGTGCAGCGGGTAAGCGACTGGCCCTATTCCACTTTTCACCGAGACGTCGAGGACGGGCTCTATCCTCTGGATTGGGCGGGAGATCCGCAGACGGATGTGGAACTCTATGACGATTGAGCGTGCTAGGGCTGACGCGTAGCGCGTACTTGCGAAGCAGTACGCCCCTGGAGTTGTGAGCATTCTCGTGGTGCCAGATTTGGCATTGCCCGGCGGACTGTTCGCTTCGCTCCTGAGTCCGCCCTACGTGGTCGGCGTTCCGGTTCTGCTTACATGCCGCGAATGGGGCGGGTGTGGATCCGCCCGCTGCCCGGTGTAAAACTTGTTGCCATGGCCATCAGCGAGTAGGGCGTACTCGCGAAGCAGTACGCCGTCAGGGGCTCGTTGGAACGCCGTGGTGCCTTGCCCGGCGGGCTACTCGCTTCGCTCGTGAGGCTGCCCTACGCATTGGGTTCGGTGGGCCGTGTATGGAAGCGTCCGCTGCCTGGCTTGAACTGCATTGCCATAGCCATCAGCACCAGGGTGGCGACGGCCATCGCCAGCCAGCTCAGGCGTAGGTCGGCGGTGTACTGGCGCAGCAGGCCGGCCAGAAATGGCGCCGTAGCCGCGATCAGGTAGCCGCCGCCTTGCACGAAGGCCAGCAGGTCGCCGGTCTGGCGCGGATCGTCCAGATGATCCTGGGCCACCACCAGCGACAGCGGGAACAGCGCACCGATGCCGATACCCAGCAGGAAGCAGATCGGCACCACCAACTGCAGCGGCGCGCAGATCAGGCCAAGCAGGCCGACCAGCAGCGCAACCAGTACCACCGCCAGCAGCACACGCCGATCCGAATAGCGCGGCAGCAGGCTCGATACCAGCAGGCCGGCGAACACCTCGCACAGCGTCAGCGCCGCCAGCAGCAAGCCGCTCGACTGCGCGCTCCAGCCCAGCGCGGTGTAGTAGGGCGGCAACCAGGCCAGCACCAGCGTGTAGCCGGCGGTACCGACACCGAAGAAGCTCATCAGCAGCCAGGCTCTGGGTGAACGCCAGACGTTCAACTGAGGCGCATCGGCCGCTGCTGCCAGTGCTTGCCCTGGCGCAGCGCGTTGCCAGAACGCTGCGGCCAGCAGGGCCGGCAGCGTCCAGCTCGCCAGCGCCCATGACCAGCCTATCGACTGCGCCAGCCAGGGCGTCAGTGCTGCACCGAAGGCCGCGCCACCCATGATCGCGCAACTGTAGAAACCGATCAGGGGCCCGCTGTCAGCGGCAAAGCGTGACTTGATCAGGCCGGGTAGCAGCGCCTGCACGAAGGCGATCCCGGCACCAGCCAGCAAGGCCGTCGCGATCAAGGTGGAGGCCTCTGGTAGCAGGCCACGCAGCAGACAGGCGAGGGCGATCAGCAACACCCCGAGAAGTATCCCGTTGCGTTCGCCGAGACGCTGGCGCAGCAGGGCGGCGCTGAGGGCGCCAAGGCCCATGATCACCACTGGCAGGCTGGTCAACAGGCTGGCGCCGACATGATCCAGGCCCGTATCGCGCTGGATACGGTCGAGCAGCGGGCCGATGGCGGCCAGCACCGGGCGCAGGTTCAGACCGAGCAGGACGATGGCGATCAACAACAGGCTCTGGCGCTTCATGCTTGAGCCCCCTTCGCGCCGCGCCAGGCCACCAGCAGCACACCGCCGACGATGCACAACGCTGCCAGCAACAGGCTCAGGCTGCCCGGTTCACCGAATAGGCCAATGGCCATCGCCGCGCCGGTGATCGCCGCCACCGAACCGATCTGGCTGAGGAATACCGTGCCGGCCAGGTTTTGCAGGATGAAGAACAACGCATAGACCGCCGCGAACAGCAGCATCTGCAGCACCAGCAGTCCGACCGCCAGCGGGCTGTCCAGGCGCGCAGAGAAGTCGACGCCGAGCAGGGCCGTGGCCATCAGCAGCAAGGCGCCACCGAGCAACATGCCGGGTGCCAGCGACAGCGGTGTGGCACCGCTCGGCCAGTAGCGCGCACGGTAGATATTGCCCAGTGCCAGGAACACCGGCACGCTCAGCGCAGCCAGAACCCACAATGTCGGGCTATCGCCGCCATGCAACTTGCCCAGCGCCAGGATCAGGCTGCCGGACAGGCCCACGCAAATGCCCAGCAGACGGATGCGGCTCAGCCCCTCCATGCGCAGTGCCAGCGCCAGCAGGTAGGTGAACAAGGGCGGGAAGGCCAGGCACATCGAGGCGAAACCGGCGCCAACATGGCCGATGGAGCTGAACAACAGCGCATTCGGCACCGCGATGCTGAGCAAGCCGGACGCCAGGTAGTAGCGCAGCGCTGGCAGGCTCATGCCGGGCCGCTCGCCGCGCCACCAGGCGAACAGCAACAGCAACACACCGCCACCGAGCAAACTCCACAGCAGATAGGCCATCGGCTGCCAGCCAACGCTGCCGGCCAGTTTGACCAGATTGCTGGTGAGCCCCATCAGCGTGCCGATCACCAGCAGCAGTGAGAGGGCCAGAAGAGGGCGAAAATTGGAGCCTGGCATGCGGATGCCTCCTTGGCATGAATACGTTACGATGGCGACATTCTTTTTGAAAAGTATCTTGATGGCAAGATAAATCGAGGGCGACATGCAAGACCGCGCACAACTGGCTGCCGAACAGTGGCAGCAGCAACGACCGGATCTGGACGGCTTGGCCATGGCCATCATTGGCCGCCTGGGTGAGCTGAGCCATGTGATCAGCCGCGATCACCTGCTGCCATTGTTCGCCGAACACGGCCTGCAGGCCGGCGAGTTCGACCTGCTCGCCACCCTGCGTCGTTCGGGCGAGCCCTACGCCCTCATGCCCACCGCCTTGTATGAAAGCGCGATGATCTCCTCGGGCGGTATGACCAGCCGTATCGACCGTCTGGAAAAGGCCGGGCTGATCGAACGGCGTAAACACCCCAGCGACCGCCGTGGCGTGCTGGTGGCGCTGACCCCGGCTGGGTTCGAACTGATCGACGGCATGCTCGAAGGCCATGTGGCCAACCTGCAGCGCGTGCTTTCAGGATTGACCGCTGACGAGCAGCGCACGTTGCATGAATTGAATGGCAAGTTGTTGGCGGGCTTGGCGCAGCAGGTCGCAGAGTAATTGACGAAGATGCCCGTGCTCGCGACGGGGAGGGCGTAGGGCAGATCGGGCGGCTATCTGTTCTCGAAGCATTACGCCAATGGCGTTTCGAGCGATGCTCGTGCTGCCAGGCTTGGCATGGACTGGCGGGCTACTCGCTGCGCGCGTGAGGCCGCCCTACTGGATGTCGCCGGTAATCGGGGCAGCAGCATCTTACTCACTGCGCTGCAAGTGGGAGTGATCAACAGGCCCAATTGAGCAAATGCGGCTAGGCGGCGGGGCAGCGCGATTGCCTACGCTAGTGATCACCGTATTCCTGGAGTTCCTGCAGCGTGTCTGTTCGATCATCTTCCTCTGCCTACACGCAGCGTTTCGATGCTGTGCTCGCCTATATCGAGGCCAATCTCGATGGTGATCTGTCGGTCAAGGCGCTGAGTCAGGTGGCCAGCTTTTCGCCCTTTCACTTCCATCGGCAGTTCGGCGCATTCATTGGCGTACCGGTTTCACGCTATGTGCAACTGATGCGACTGCGGCGCGCTGCGCATGGGCTGGTGGCTCGGGCCGAGCTCTCGGTATTGAACGCCGCGCTCCAGGCTGGTTTTGAAAGTCCTGAGGCGTTCAGCCGGGCGTTCAGGCGAGCGTTTGGTGTATCTCCGAGCGAATTCAGAAAGGCCCCCAATTGGCAGGTGTGGAATACGGTATTTGCCATCCCTCACTTTTCAAGGACTGTCGCCATGCACGTAAAAATCGTCGATTTCTCTCCCGTCCGCGTCGCTGCATTGGAGCACTGCGGCCCACCCGAACTGGTTGATCAAAGCGTCAACACCTTCATCCAATGGCGCATGCAAAGCGGGCAATCACCGATAGCATCGAGCCGCTCCTTCGGCATTCCATACGGCAACCCCGATACCACGCCCGCGCACGAGTTCCGCTTCGCCATTTGCGGCGAGATTCAACAGGCCGTGGCCGCGAACGAATTCAACGTTCGCGAGCTGACCATTCCCGGCGGGCGTTATGCCGTGGTTCGGCATGCGGGCTCCCCGGATCATATCGGCGAAACGATCTATCCGATCTACCGCGATTGGCTGCCGAACAGCGGCGAGGAACTGCGCGACCAGCCGCTGTTCTTTGAATACCTGAGCGTTTACCCCGAGACGCCCAAGGATCAATGGCAAACGGATATCTACGTGCCGCTGCGTTAGAAGCGAACGTAGAGCGTAACGGGGCGCTGGCCACTCAGAAGCAGTACGCCAATGGGATTTCGAGCGATGGTCGTGCTGCCAGGCTTGGCATGGCCTGGCGGGCTACTCGCTGCGCTCGTGAGGCCGCCCTACGAGGTCTCGCGGGTGCTTACATGCGATGCTGTTCCAGCAGGAAATCCACGAACACCCGCACCCGTGCCGGCATCGCCGAGCCACCCACGAACACCGCATGAATCGGCTCTCGATCACCGGGGTTGAAGACTTGCAGCAGCGGCACCAGATCGCCGCGCTGGATGTCCTCGGCCACGGTGAATTCGCCGATGCGCGCGATGCCGGCGCCGACCCTGGCGAACTGCGCCAGTGCTTCGCCGCTGCTGCATTCGATATTGCCGCAGACCTTGAGTGAGAACGCCTGGTCATCACGGATGAATGGCCAGTTGGGTTCGGCGCGGCGGAAGTTGAAGCGCAGGCAGTTGTGCTGCAGCAGGTCTTCCGGCTGCTGCGGCGTGCCATGGCGTTGTAGATAGTCGGGGGAGGCCACCACCACCTGACCGGTTTCGCCGACTTTGCGTGCGGTCAACGGGCTGTCCGGCAGATGGCCGAAGCGTATCGCCACGTCGGCCTGGCCGCCGAGAATGTCGACCACTTCGTCGCCCAGGCTGAGGTCGACGGTGATGTTCGGGTAGCGCGCGCTGAACGCCGCCACCAGCGGCACGATGGTCATCCGCCCATGGCCGAGCGCAGCACTCACACGCAAGCGGCCCCGTGGCACGCCTTGATCGGCGATGGCGTCTTCGACCTCCGCCATATCGGCAAGGATGCGCCGGGCGCCGCGCAAGTACGCCTCGCCCTCCGCGGTAAAGGTGATCGCGCGGGTGGTGCGGAGTAGCAGGCGGGTGCCGAGACGCTGCTCGGTGCGCGCGATGATCCGGCTGACCGCAGAGGGCGTCAGCCCAAGCGCACGTGCGGCGGCCGACAGGCTGCCTTGCTCCGCCACGGTGGCGAACACCGCCATATCACCTGATCGGCCGCCTATGTCCATTTGTGCTCCGCAAGCAAAGGTGTTTGCCAGAAATGCCATCTACCGCCGTCAAGGTTTGGATCCTAGCATTCGCGGCATAGATGAGGAGCCTTTCCATGCGTATCAATCCACCACTCGTTGCACTCGCCATCGGTGCCTTCGGCATCGGTGTCACCGAGTTCGCCCCCATGGGCATGTTGCCGGGCATCGCCAGCGATCTCGGCGTTTCCATTCCGGCGGCCGGCCTTCTGGTTAGCGCATACGCGCTGGGCGTGCTGCTCGGCGCGCCACTGATGACCCTGACCACCGGCAAGATTCCCCGACGCTACCTGCTGATCGGGCTGATGGCCATCTTCACCTTGGGCAACCTGATGTCGGCCCTGGCGACTGACTACACCAGCCTGTTGATCGCGCGGGTGGTGACCTCGCTGAACCACGGTGCTTTCTTCGGCGTCGGCTCCATCGTCGCCGCCAGCGTGGTGGCGCCGGACAAACGCGCCGGGGCAGTTGCGGCGATGTTCATGGGGCTGACATTGGCGACCATCGGCGGTGTGCCGCTGGCGACCTGGTTCGGCGAGGTGTTGGGCTGGCGTACGGCTTTTGCGGGCATTACCGGCCTGGGCGTATTGGCGATGTTCGCGTTGTGGTTCGCGCTGCCCAACGTGCCGCTGCCGAAGAGCGATGGCGTGCTGGCGGAAATCCGCGTACTGGGCCGTGGTCCGGTACTGGCGGCCCTGGCCCTGACCGTGATCGGCTCCAGCGCGATGTTCACCGTGTTCACCTATATCGCACCGATCCTCAGCAGCGAGACTCAGGCATCCACCGCCTTCATCACCGCCATGCTGGTGCTGTATGGCATCGGCCTGACGTTGGGCAACGTGTGGGGTGGCAAGGCAGCGGATCGCTCCGTCGACCGCACCCTGATCGTCTCGCTCAGTGCGCTGATCCTGGTCTTGCTGGCCTTCACTGTACTGATGCGCTGGCCGCTGCCGGCCGCCGTGGCCATCCTGATCTGGGGTATCGCCAGCTTCGCCATCGTGCCGCCGCTGCAGATGCGCGTGATGGAAGCCGCCAAGGCCGCACCCAACCTGGCCTCGGCGGTGAATATCGGCGCCTTCAATCTCGGTAATGCGATTGGCGCAGCACTGGGCGGTGCAGTGATCAACGCGGGGCTGGGCTACCCGGCGATCTCCCTGGCCGGTGCAGCGATGGCGGGGCTGGGACTGCTGATGGTGCTGGGGTTTGCCTGGCGTTCCAGGGCGGTGGCGGCTGCGGTGGCGTGAAGATCGTCGGTAGTGAAAAGGGTGAGGGCTAAATCGATTCCCTTGGGGATCATGCTGCTACCAGTTTGATAAACACGCTCAAAGCGCATTTTGGGATCAAGCAACTGTGAGGGTATCGCGAATTTTCATAGCAGACGGTAGACGACAGGATCTGTACGGGTAATGTCGGGATCGAATTTGTAAGGAGCATGAGGGGGCAGGCTTTTTGCCTACGCGGACTTCACCATGAAAAGAACTGTACTCTTTGCTTTGATGGCTTTTTCCTTGTTGGTGTCATGGTTGAATATGGGGTTTTATGAAACACACTTTGCTGAGGATAATCGCACTGTTTTTTTCATAAAAAATTATCCGACGTTGCAGGTTCGATTCGACAACATCTTTCTGTCTGATCGAGATGACAAACCCCTCGCACAACTCAGTGATGAAGAGCGCAGCGTGGTGATCGCTTACTGCAAGCACCGGCTGGGTATCGAGACCGAGCTGAAGACTCAAGATGAGTTGGATGCTTGCAAGGCGATGTAGGTATTTGGCCGGGCGGCGGTAGCTTCAAACACTATGGGCCTGGGGCGTATTTTCGAGCACCGATGGCGCTTGAAGACGCGGTGGACAAGCTGCGCGTTGTCCACCCTACGCCGTGGTTTCACCGTAGGGTGGATGACGCTTTTTTCATCCACCGTTGCGAGAATTGTTCAGCTTTGTGAACGGTACATAGAAAATTCGTTGCCAAATGAAAAGGCGAGGGCATGCCCTCGCCTGAGTCGTTACAGCCGTAATTCCGTCCGCAATGCCTGATGCCCGCCGCCCAGCCGCTATTGGCGTTGTCCAGCCAGACCTGCGCGGTCTTTACGCCATGATCGAAGCTCACCTGGCAATCTACGTTCCAGCCGAATTCGGCAGGTGGTTGCCCATCATGGCCGGGCAGGTGGATGAGGTACCGTTGCACTTCAATCATGCTTGGCCCTCCCGGCTGCCTGGGCGATGGCTCGGCGGTAGAGCACGATCAGCTCGCTCAGCAGCGCACTGGTGCTATTGGCCAACTCCGGCTCTGGCATTCGCCGCAACAGCTTGGTCAGCAACGCTGCCCGGTACTCGGCCGCTGCCTGCAACGGGCACTCGTCCGCGACAAAGCTGTGCAACGGATTGCGTGGTGAAGGGAAGGGGATAACGACGGATTCAGACTTGGTCATGCAGCACCTCCAAAACGGAAGTCGACACGACAGCCAGCAGCCCAGGGCGGAGCCCTTGGGTAAAAGGGGGATAGTGCATTTTCCTTATGCTCCTCGAACGTTTAAGGAGCCGCGTTCCACCCGTTACCACACGGAATGGAGGCGGACCGTGCAAGGGTGGTAAACCGGCGTCCGAGGGAACCGGCCAGGCCGAAGCCTGCCTCACACGGCCCGCCATAAATGCACGAGAAAACAGCAGGCACAAAAAAAGCGCCTGCTCTCGACTATGGCGCTACCGCGCCCGGACAAAACGGGTTACCACACCCGGTCACGGGATTGACCGTGACGGGGCGGACTGTAGCGCGGGATGAAGGACAGGGCAAGGTTTTGGAGCGGCTGCTATCGGTCAGAAGCCTTGTAGGGCGTACTCGCGGAGCAGTACGCCTTTTGTTGGGCCGGTGGACTGCTCGCTGACGCTCCCGAGTCCACCCTACGCCTTGAGTGGTTGAGCGAGTCAGTAGTCGGAGTCTTGAAAATCTAGTTTTAGGTTTAATTTGTCTTGATAAACGCCAATTCTTTTTTTTGCTCTATCAATGACATCCTCAAAATGTAGTATCTCGAAGTATGTCTCGCCTAGCTTTGTATTATTCTCAGGGTCAATCAGAGCATTCGATTGAAACCAACCATTGCCTGTCGGAAATTTAGTCCAGCCGCCTAGGCGAAGAGTGTTGACTGTATCGCCTATCAAGTATCCATAAAATTTCTTTAGCTTTCCGCCTGATTTGGCGTTTAGCAGATAGGCGTACTCCTGCAGATCACCTATATGCTCGTCCATCTGCACTCCGGGTGCTTTAAATTCTACAATAATAACCGAGCCTTCTTTACTGAAGATGGCTATGTCGGGGCGTTTGCTGCTGTTTTCATTAGATCGCTTGTCTAGAACTTTTTGAAGTTGTTGGTCTATGTCCTCGGAAAATATTTTGTTGCCGTTATCCCATTTTAGTTTTGATAGCGGAAGATCAGAGGCGATATAGTCATAGTAGTGGTACTCTTCGCTTAGAAGCCAGATGTCATGATCAGTAACATCCGAACTGTCTTTTCGCATAGGAAAGAAAATGCTGTGAATAATTCTTTCGTCCTTGCGCTTTGCTTCGCTATTGATCTTTTGTATCGCCAGCCTTTTTCTGCATGCTAAGTCAAGTATTTGTACGACCGCGGCGCGTCTCACAATAAGTTGAGATAAGTTTGCCATGTCGATATTCTTGAGCGAGGCAGTGTATTTCCAAGATAACTCATTGACCTTTTCTCTAAAGTCTACCGAGTCTGGTTCGGACTTGGTGATCTCGTCTTTGAGGGTCATGATTTCCGCAGTTTCTTCAATGACGCGCTCTTGATATTTCTTTAAGACACGCTCTGCAACGGCTAGGGGCGTATCGCCATAAACAATACGCGTTGAGGTGTCTTTTAGCATATCTTCGCTTATGCCGAATTGATTTGAAACTAAACTTAGAACTGTTTCTTTTTTCCAGTCTGCGGGGGTGACCATTTCTTGGATTACAGGATCAATGGCGTCGTAGATGGCGGCATATGAAATACCATCTGGCGAGAACATGTCGTCTGGTATGAACTCAGCAGGTATACAGTCAAAGTCATCCCGCTGTTCATTAACGCGTTGATCTAGGTAGCTGCTTTCGATAAGAACTATATGATGGTGGTTGCCTACTGGATTATTCTGCTCGGTTTTGGATCTCAGATATCTTGATGTAATGTCTTTGACAGGGGAAGACTTGGCGCATAATGCAATAGAGTTTTTAGGGAGGTCGTAATGTTTGGTGTCTAGTTTGTAGTGGGATATCTTTATTTCTTGAGGTTCAGCTACTCTCTCGTTAGTTGTGGGATTGAACTCTTCGGCAGTTACTATTTTTACGCTTGTGACACTCGGTAGGTCACTGCGCTTCAGAGACGAATGCTGAGGTTCTTTACTCCAATGTTGGCTGCTAAAAATAATGCTAAATTCACCTAGGCGGCTATCAAGTCCAATTAATCTTTGAAGGAATGTTACAAGGACATTCTTTTTTAAGTCTGAGGCGGAGAATAGGGTGCTTAGTTCTTCGCTTCGCATTATTTTGGAGTGCACTAACGGTTTGAGTTGTTTTAGTGTGACTCGCGTTCCTGTTGTTGCTTTGTTTGTCGGGGTTGAAATGAAATTTTCAGCTTCAATTTGCTTTTGGGGTTCCAGATAATGAAGCTTTCGATCGATAAATGTATCGCCGTCTTGATATGTGCTCTCAAGAATAAGCTCTGCGAAGTGGTGGAAATATTGGATTCGGCCAGCACCTTTACATTGGCCAATTCCCGGGATTGAAAGGTCGTCTTTGTATGATGTGTCTTTAGTTAGAAAGGCTTTGAGTTGTTCTTCACCTAAGCCGCAGCCATTATCCTGGCAGGAAATAATCATGTCTTCTTGGTTTTCATCAAGCCCTGCCGGGATGAAGGTAACATCTATCTCGATTTGCATGTCCGGGACTTGCGGGTCACGAGATCTTCGGATTAGGTATGAGTCAATTGCATTCGAGATTAGTTCTTCAAATACGACGTACGGATTAGTGCTGAGTTTGGTGTTTTTTTATACTTCCTCGAATATCAAGTGTCATGTTTTTTCTCAGCGCTAATTTTTAAGGTTAGTTTCAGTGAAGAGCAATGTCGTGATTATGATTTTCATGTGTACAGCAAAAAGAGGGGGTATTTATTTTTCTGCTTGTGTCTTTTAAATAATAAGTTTGCTTGTAATCCCTGTGTACACTAACACCCTTACCGCGCACCATGCGGCCGTGCCGCCATATCAACCCCCAGCGCCTTCATCACCGCAAGCATGGTTTTTAGTGTCGGGTTGCCGTGTTCGCTGAATGAGCGATAAAGCTGCTCGCGGGACAGGCCGGTTTCTCTGGCCAGTTCGGTCATACCTTTGGCGCGTGCCACCACGCCCAGGGCTTTGGCGATATAGCCGGCATCGCCGGTTTCCAGAGCGTCGCTCATGAACTCGGCAATGGCTGTGGGGCTGGTGAGGTATTCGGCGGGATCGAAGTCGCTAAAGGTTTCAGTCATCTCGTTTTCTCCACGTCTGCAGGATCTGCTGGGCGGCCTCTATGTCACGGCGTTGGCTGCCCTTGTCGCCTGCGCAGAGCAGGATCACCAGCGTGTCGCCTTGCTGGTGGAAATACACCCGGTAGCCGGGGCCATAGTGAATCCGCAGTTCGCTGACGCCATGGCCGACCGGCGCCACGTCGCCTGGCAGGCCTTCCATCAGCCGGTTTATCCGGGCCACGATGCGCGCCTTGCCGGTGTCGTCCTTGAGCTTCTTCAGCCAGTTTCTGAAGGTGGCGGATTCGATTTTTTGCATGGGCTGAATGTAGTTTATAAAGCACGAATTGCCAAGCTGGAGGATATGGCGGCTTTTGGAGTGCTAAATGATAGGTTGTAGCGCTGTTTTGAGTCTGGATTGGTGGACTGTTCGCTGGCCCTACGAGCGGTCGGCGTTCCGATCCACCCTTGTATTTTGTTTTTGCTCAAGTCGCTCTTGAGCACAAGGCACCCGGATG